>NZ_JALQDQ010000025.1:0-539677 GCF_023631105.1 Caballeronia sp. AZ10_KS36
GATTTGTGTGTTGTGTTTGGGGGGTTGTTTTTTTTATGTTGATTGTGGGTGTTTTAGTGTTGGGGGTTTTTGGGGTGGTTTTTTTTTTGTTTTTAAGGGCGGGGGGGGGGCGGCCGCCGCCCCCCCCCGGACAATCGCGCGGCGCCGCCCACGGCCTCACAGGCCGTCCATCACATTGAACCGGTTGAAAAATTGGCATCGAACAACGCAATCCGCATTCGCGGCGCCCGTCAACATAACCTCAAGAATCTCGATATCGACTTGCACACCGGCCAGATGACGGTGGTGACCGGCCCGTCTGGTTCGGGCAAGTCGAGCCTCGTCTTCGACACGCTCTACGCCGAAGGCCAGCGCCGGTACGTCGAAACGTTCAGCGCGTACGCACGCCAGTTCCTCGACCGCATGGACCGCCCGCAGGTCGATCGCGTGGACGGCGTGCCGCCCGCCATCGCCATCGACCAGACGAACCCGGTGCGCAGTTCGCGCTCGACCGTCGGCACGATGACCGAGCTCAACGATCACCTGAAGCTCTTCTACGCGCGCGCCGCCGAGCTCTTCGACAGGAAGACCGCGCATCGCGTGCGGCACGACACGCCCGAGACCATCTACGCGGAACTGCTGGAGCGCACGCGCGACGCCGATCCGCGGCTCGCGGTGACATTTCCCGTCGAACTGCCCGACACGACGAGCGACGACGAAGTCGCGCAGTGGCTTTCCGCGAGCGGCTACACGCGCGTGCAGGCGAAGCGCCACGTTGAGACGGAAGCGGGCGCGCGGCAAGTGCTCGATGTGGTCGCGGACCGGTTTCGCCTGCAAGGCACGGAGCGCTCGCGGGCGCTGGAGGCCATCGAAGGCGCGCTCTTGCGCGGCAGCGGTCGCGTGAACGTGTATGTGCTGAAGGACGAAGCCGAACCCGATATCTGGCGCTTCTCGACCGGCCTGCATAGCCCGGAAAGCGACTTGCGTTATGCCGATCCGCAGCCGGCGCTCTTCTCGTTCAACTCGGCGTATGGCGCGTGCGAGACGTGTCGCGGTTTCGGCCGCGTGATCGGCGTGGATTACGGCCTCGTCATTCCGGACGAGAAAAAGACGCTGCGCGAAGGCGCGATCAAGACGCTGCAAACGCCCGCGTGGAAAGAGAATCAGGACGACCTCGTGCGCTACGGCGCGAAGGCGGGCATCCGGCTCGGCGTGCCGTGGAGCGATCTGACGCAGAAAGAGCGCGACTGGGTCATCCACGGATCGCCGGACTGGACCGGCAAGTGGGGCAGCCAGTGGTACGGCGTGCAGCGTTTCTTCGACTATCTGGAGTCGAAGGCGTACAAGATGCACATTCGCGTGCTGCTGTCCAAGTACCGCAGCTATACGACGTGCCCCGCCTGCGCGGGCGCGCGGCTCAAGACCGAATCGCTCTTGTGGCGCCTCGGCACCAAGGAACAGGCCGACGCGGTGCTCGCCCCCGCGGACCGCTTCTTGCCGAACGGCGTCGACTGGACGCGCGATCAACTCGAAGCGTTGCCGGGCCTGACCGTGCACGACCTCATGCTGATGCCGATCGAGCGCATCCGCCGCTTCTTCGATTCGCTCACGCTGCCGTCCACGCTGCTGGACGAAGCGCTCAAGCTGCTGCACGCCGAAGTGCGCACGCGCCTCAAGTATCTATGCGACGTCGGCCTCGGCTATCTGACGCTGGACCGGCAAAGCCGCACGCTCTCGGGCGGCGAAGTGCAGCGCATCAACCTGACGACCGCGCTCGGCACGTCGCTCGTGAACACGCTGTTCGTGCTGGACGAGCCGAGCATCGGACTGCATCCACGCGATCTAAACCGAATCGTCGAGGCCATGCACCGTCTGCGCGATGCGGGCAATACGCTCGTCGTCGTCGAACATGATCCTTCGGTGATGCTCGCGGCGGATCGCCTGATCGACATGGGACCGGGGCCGGGCGAGCGCGGCGGGCAGATCGTCTATGACGGCACGCCCGACGATATCCAATCGAGCGACACGCTCACCGGCGCGTATCTCGGCGGCCGCAAGCACGTCGCGCACGCGTCGAACTGGACGCGCCGCGCGGTGGATGCGAACTCGCCGCGTCTCGTCCTCGAAGGTGCGAGCGATCACAACTTGCGGGACGTGACGGTCGAGATTCCGCTGGAGCGCCTCGTCTGCGTGACGGGCGTCTCCGGCTCGGGCAAATCGACGCTGATTCAGGATGTGCTCGCGCCCGCGCTCATGCGTCACTTCGGCAAGGCGACCGAAGCGCCCGGCGCGTTTCGCGCGCTGAAGGGCGCGGATCAACTGAGCGACGTGGTGTTCGTGGATCAATCGCCGATCGGCCGCACGGCGCGCTCGAATCCGGCGAGTTATGTCGGCGCGTTCGACGAAATCCGCAAGCTGTTCGCGAAAGCGCCGCTCGCGGCGCAGCGCGGCTACGGCGCGAGCATGTTCAGCTTCAACTCGGGCGACGGCCGCTGCCCGACGTGCGGCGGCTCGGGCTTCGAGCACGTCGAGATGCAGTTCCTCTCCGACGTCTACCTGCGCTGTCCCGATTGCGACGGCCGGCGTTATCGCGCGGAAATTCTGGACGTGAAGATCGAGCGCGGCGGGCGCGAACTCAGCGTCGCGGACGTGCTCGAACTGACCGTGAGCGAAGCCGTCGAGTGCTTCGCGAACGACGCGGACGTGCTGCGCGTGCTACAGCCTATCGTCGATGTCGGCCTCGAATACGTGAAGCTCGGTCAGCCGGTGCCGACGCTCTCGGGCGGCGAAGCGCAGCGCCTGAAGCTCGCCGGCTTTCTCGCGGAAACCGCGTCGCCGAATCAGAAAGCGCGGCTTTTCATGTTCGACGAGCCGACCACGGGCCTGCACTTCGACGACATCGCCAAACTGATGCAGGCATTGCGCCGCCTGCTTGAGCGCGGCCATTCGCTGATCGTCATCGAGCACAATCTCGACGTGATTCGCGCGGCGGACTGGATTATCGATCTCGGTCCGGAAGGCGGCGACGGCGGCGGGCAAGTGGTGTGCGTCGGCACGCCGGATGACGTCGCGGCGTGCGAGCAGTCGCACACGGGCCGCGCGCTCCTCGACTACGAAGAAGCCATGACGCCCGGCGCGGCGGAAAAGCGCGCGGGCGTGCCGCTGCAACTCGCGGCGGAAGTGGCGAGCGCGCGGCGCGCATTGCAGGGCGAGGATGTCGTGCGCATCGTCAATGCGCGCGAGCACAACCTGAAGTCGCTCGATGTCGATATCCCGCACAACAAGTTCAACGTGGTGACGGGCGTGTCCGGCTCGGGCAAGTCCACGCTCGCGTTCGATATTCTGTTCCACGAAGGACAGCGGCGTTATCTCGAATCGCTGAACGCGTATGCGCGCTCCATCGTGCAGCCGGCGGGCCGCCCGGAAGTCGATGCGGTCTATGGCATTCCGCCGACGGTTGCCATCGAGCAGCGGCTGTCGCGCGGCGGGCGCAAGAGCACGGTCGCGACGACTTCGGAAGTCTGGCACTTCCTGCGCCTTCTGTACGTGAAGCTCGGCATTCAACATTGCATTCACGACGGCACGCCGGTTCAGGCGCAAAGCTCCGAGCAGATCGCCGCGCAGATTTTGCGCGACTTCAAGGGCCAGCATGTGGGCCTGCTCGCGCCGCTCGTCGTGAACCGCAAGGGCGTCTATACCGATCTTGCGAAGTGGGCGAAAGCGCGCGGCAATACGCATCTGCGGGTGGACGGCGACTTCCTTCCGGTCGATCCGTGGCCGAAGCTCGACCGCTTCCGCGAACACACCATCGAACTGCCGGTCGCGGATCTCGTCGTATCGGCGGAAAACGAAGCGGACCTGCGGCGTCTGCTCGACGAGACGCTGGAAATCGGCAAGGGCGTCATGCATCTGTGCGCGCCGCTCGACGAACTGCACGGCGCGCTCTCCAGCGGCAAGCGGCGCGGCAAGGAAGAAAGCATCGTGTTTTCGACCAAGCGCGCGTGTCCGGTCTGCGGCACGAGCTACCCGGAACTCGACCCGCGCATGTTCTCGTACAACAGCAAGCATGGCTGGTGCAATACGTGCGTCGGCACGGGCGTCAAGCTGACGCGCGAGCAGCGCGCCGCGTTCGACGATACCGTGTTCGCGCAGGATGATCGCGGCCGCGAGCAGAGCATCGGCTCGGTGGACCAGGAACCGGACGATATCGTCGATCAGCCGTGCGCGGACTGCGAAGGCACGCGCCTGAACGAGGTCGCGCGTGCGGTGACGTTCGGCAATTATCCGATCACCGAAGTCGGGCGCTGGACCGTGACGGACACGCGCGAGTGGATCGCGACGCTGAAGCTGACGGGCCGCGACGCGGACATCGCCCGCGACGTGGTCAGCGAAATCGAAGGACGCCTTCAGTTTCTGGAGGAAGTCGGGCTGGGTTATCTGAGTCTCGACCGCGCCGCGCCGACGCTTTCGGGCGGCGAAGCGCAGCGCATTCGTCTCGCGGCGCAACTCGGCAGCAACCTGCAAGGCGTGTGCTATGTGCTGGATGAACCGACCATCGGCCTGCATCCGCGCGACAACCTGATTCTGCTGAGCGCGCTCAAGAAGCTGAACGACAAGGGCAACACGCTCGTCGTCGTGGAGCACGACGAAGACACGATTAGGCGTGCCGATCACATCATCGATATCGGGCCGGGCGCGGGCAAGCGCGGCGGCACGGTGGTCGCGCAGGGCAGCGTGACGGATCTCGCGGCGCACAAGGCTTCGCTGACCGGACAGATGCTGGCAAACCCGATCGTCCATCCGCTGCAGCCGCGCCGCGAAGTGCGCGCGGCCGTCGGCAAGCGGCCGGCCGTGCCGGAGCTTTGGCTCACGGTCCAAAACGCGACGCTGCACAACCTGCGCAACGTGACCGCGAGCGTGCCGCTGAACCGGCTCGTCGCGATCACGGGCGTATCCGGCTCGGGCAAATCGACGCTTGCCCGCGACGTGCTCATGACGAACCTGCTCGATGCCGTCGGCCGCTCGGTGCTGTCGTCGCCGGCGGTGCGGCGCGCGCGCAAGGCGGCGCAGGCCGACGCCTCGGCCGCGAAATCGCGCGCCAGCGTGCTCGCCCGCGAAACGCCGCGCCCGAAGTTCGATGTGGTCCACGCATGGCAGGGCTGCTCGGGCGTCACCGGTTTCGAAGCGATCGACCGCGTGCTCGAAGTCGATCAGACGCCCATCGGCAAGACACCGCGTTCGTGCCCGGCGACCTACATCGGCATGTGGGACACCATCCGCAAGCTCTTTGCGGACACGCTCGAAGCGCGGGCGCGCGGCTATACGCCGTCGCGCTTCTCGTTCAACACGGGCAACGGGCGCTGCCCCGCGTGCGAAGGGCAAGGCGTGCGCACCATCGCGATGAACTTCCTGCCGGACGTCAAGGTTCCGTGCGACGTCTGCCACGGCCAGCGCTTCAATCCCGAGACGCTCGCGGTGACGTGGCGCGGCAAGAACATCGGCGAAGTGCTGACCATGGAGATCGACGAGGCCGTCGAGTTCTTCTCGTCGATGCCGAGCATCGCACATCCGCTGCAACTGATGAAGGACGTGGGGCTCGGTTATCTGACGCTGGGCCAGCCGTCGCCAACGCTATCGGGCGGCGAGGCGCAGCGCATCAAGCTCGTCACCGAGCTGTCGAAGGTGCGCGACGACATCACGCGGCGCGGCCAGAAGCCGCCGCATACGCTGTATGTGCTGGACGAACCGACCGTCGGCCTGCACATGGCGGACGTCGCGAAGCTAATTCGCGTGCTGCACCGGCTCGTGGACGGCGGGCATAGCGTGATCGTGATCGAGCACGATCTCGACGTGATCGCGGAAGCCGACTGGGTGCTCGATCTCGGGCCGGAAGGCGGCGTGAACGGCGGGACCATCGTCGCGGCGGCGGACCCGGACACGCTCGCGAGTCATCCGCGCAGCCACACCGGCACGGCGCTGCGGCCGGTGCTCGGCAGAACGCGGCCCGCCGAGGATGCCGCCTGATGACGCCGGCGCCGGTCTCCGATCTGCGGACGCTCCTGGCGTCCATGCAGCCCGAGCTTCAGCCCGGCGTCTATGTGTTCGCGTCGCTGCCACATGACGCCGCGCCGGGCGGCGCGGGCATCGTCGCGACGTTTCGAGAGCGCGAAGGCATGACGGTCGTCATGGAAGAAGGCGCGGCTATGGCCGCTGGCATCACGCCGCTCTTTCGCGCGGCCTGGATCACGCTGAATGTGCACTCGGATCTGAACGCGGTTGGGCTGACCGCCGCGTTCGCTCGCGCGCTCGGTGACGCAGGCATCAGCTGCAATGTGATGGCGGCCGCATATCACGATCACATTTTCGTGCCGTTGGAAGCAGCCGGCCGCGCCATGGACGCGCTCTTGAAGTTGCAGCAAGGGCGTTGATATGCTTGCGCGCTTCCACACTTCTATACCGACAAGCAGATGGAAACGCAGGATAAAGCCGTAGCACTGAAAAGGATGAAGTGGTTCGCCGCCGCGTTGCTCGTCGGCGCGGGCTTGCTGTTCGCCATCGCGAAGAGCCAGCACGATGCGGGCGCCTGGGCGTGGGTGTCCGCGTTCGCGGAAGCCGCGATGGTGGGCGCGCTCGCGGACTGGTTCGCCGTCGTCGCGCTGTTTCGCCATCCGCTCGGCGTGCCGGTGCCGCACACGGCCATCCTGCCCGCGAACAAGGCGCGCGTGGCCGACAACCTCGCCGTGTTCGTGCGCGACCGCTTTCTCGGCACGGATGCGCTCGTTGCCCGCGTCGATGCGTTCGATCCGGCAAGCCGGCTGTCGGTGTGGCTCGCGGAGCCGAAGAACGCGGAGCTGCTCGGCAATCGCGCGGTCGGAGCGGTCGGTCAGTTGCTGGCCTTCATCGACGACACGCGCATCAAGTCCATGCTCCACGACGCGATTCGCCGCCGCGCCGAGGCCTTCGATTTGTCCGCCGCCGCGGGCAACCTGCTTTCGACGCTCACCGCCGACCGGCGCCATCAACTGCTGCTCGACGAGGGCCTCAAGCAAATGGCGGCGTGGCTCGACAAGCCCGAGGTGCAGGAGATGCTCGCGACGCGCATCGTCGCGGTGGCGGGCGAGGAGTATCCGAAGCTCATCGGCATGCTGGGTTTTGTCGGGCTGGACGCCGGCGACCTCGGCAACAAGTTCGCGGCGGGCCTCGTGCGCGGCGCGAACCAGTGGCTGCACGACGTGACGAGCGACCCGGAGCACGAACGCCGGAAAGCCTTCGATGCCGCAGTGGAGCGCTTCGTCGAGCGCCTCAAGTCCGATCCCGCGTTCAAGGCGCGCATCGACGAACACAAGCGCGAATGGCTCGATCGTCCGGAATTGCGCGGCTACGTGGACGGCCTGTGGGACGAGTTCACCGCATGGCTCGCTGCGGACCTGAAGCGGCCCGATTCCGCGCTGCACGCGAAGGTCGTGGCCGTCGCCGCGAGTTTCGCGCAGGCGCTCGGCGGCGATCCGCTTCTGCGCGATTCGATCAACGAGCATATGCGCGATGCGCTCAAGGCCCTCGCGCCGGAGCTGCGGGAAGGCATTGCGAAGCACATCGCCGCGACCGTCAAGCAATGGGACGACGCCACGCTGGTGCGCGACGTCGAGCTGAACATCGGACGCGACCTCCAGTTCATTCGCGTGAACGGCACGCTCGTGGGCGGCGCGGTCGGGCTGCTCATTCACGCGGTCACGGCGTTCGCTCTCTGACGCTAGCTGCGCGCGACGGTCAGGCTTCCCGCGTTCAACAGCGACTCAACGGTTTCGCTGCCCTCGGTGCCGCTCACCGTCACGGTGAGCCCGCCCGTCAGCGCGAGCGCGAGCAGCGGGCCGCGTCCCGGCTGGCCTCGCGCGAACGAGGGCACGGCCCATTCGTCGCCGTCCGGCGTCTCTAGCACGTAGCGCGTGTCCGGACCGAGCGCGTCGGAATCGATCATGCGGACGATGCTGCCGGTCTGGGTCTTCGGAAAGCGCGTGGTCTGACAATGAAACGTCGGGCTGCCCCGATGCGGCAGTCCGACCGACGCGCCCGTGATGTTCGAATTCGCGTCGGCCGTGACGCTCACCGGCAGGTGCAGCGCCAGCGCCGTCATCAGCATTTGATGGCGGCTCCCATGCTTGGCCGTGTTCATCTGCGCGCAGTAGTGCGCGCCGTCCGATGCGCGCAACACGTAGCGGATGGGGCCGAGCGTGTCCGAGTCGATGATGCGCGCGAGCGTCCCGGTCTGCATGCCCGTCAGCTTCTGGCCGAACAGGACCATGGAAGGCGCGGGCTCGGACGACAGCGCGCCTACCGCGATGCCCGTGATGGCGTGCTCCTCGTTGCCGCTGACCGTCACGGGCAAGCCCGCGCGCAATGCCAGCACGGCGAGGTGGTGCCGGTTCGCGTGCTCCTGCCGGTCGATTCGGGCGTGATAGCGCGTGGCCTCCGGCGTCTTGACGATGACGCTCAGCGTCTCGTCCGCTTCCTTGTCGATGATCTCGTCGATGATGCCGGAACGCGGCGTCGTCGAAATGAAGCCCGGCGCGCAGTTGAAGTTCGGCCCGAAAGCCCTCGATCCCACGGAAACCGCAGTGAGATAGTAGTCGGCGTCGCCGGCGACGGTCACGGGCAGCTTGGCCCTGAACGCGGCCATCAGCAGGGCGCTGCGGTAGCCGTGCTCGTGCGGGCACATCTGCACGCAATGGTGCGATCCGTCCGGGCTCCGGATGATGTACGCCATGCTGCCGAGCAGATTGGCGTCTTCGACCTGTACAACCGCGCCGGTGCGCACGTCCTCCAGCAGGCGCCAGGTGTAGCCGAGCCCGGGAAGCGGGACGACGTTCGGCACCGTCGCGGCGAGGTCGGTGATATGGTGCGTGGCATCCGCGCGAACCGTGACCGTAAGCCCTAATTCGAGCGCGGCCATGAGTATCGCATTTCGAAGCGGATGCTCCCGATAATCGAGTTGCGCGCAATACTGCGATCCGTCTTCGGTCTTTAGAACGTAAATGATGATATCCGGCGAGTGCGGATGTATTGCGCGGCTGATAATGCCGGTGCGTAAGTCCGTCAGAAAATAATCTGCGGACGCCAATGAAAGCGTGTTGACTCGAGGCCTTATTCTCATGGTGCGCGGCGTGCGACCTTTAGGCGGGCGCGGGCTATTGAAAGTGATGGCAATGGCGGATCGTGCGAGCACGAAAGCCGCCGCAGAGTTAAGTGACGGCCTAACTATCGGGATTAGAATGACCGTTCTAGAAATCTAAGTTAAGAAAAAGTCGACGTCAATTAATATCTGGTTTTTTTAGAAGCGAACTCATTAAGAGTTTTCTAATCCGCATTAAGACCGTCTTAAAATAATGCGCTGAAACCGGTTTCCGGTTAATCGAAACGTCGTCTGTTTAATAAACGTGTGTCGTTCTCCGGCCGATTATCTAAACAGATGAAACGCGTGCGAAACGCGGCGATAACGCGCAAATCGGGCGGCACGCTGCAATCCGGCCGCAGTCGCGCGAGAATGCCAACTTCCGCGCGGCGATTCTCTGCCAGGAGCCACATGCCGAACACGAACGTCGAACTCATCGAACGCTTTTACCGCGCGTTTCAGCGCGCCGACGCCGACGCCATGGCGGCCTGCTATGCGTCCGACATCCGCTTCGAAGATCCGGCGTTCGGGCTGCTGCATGGCCGCGAAGTCGGCGACATGTGGCGCATGCTGCTCGGCCGCGCCGCCGACTTCACGCTGAGTTTCAACGGCATTAGCACGCTCGGACAGACCGCGAGCGCGAACGCCGTCGCGCGCTACACGTACTCCGCGACAGGCCGCGCCGTGGTCAACGAGATTGCGACGAAGTCCGCCATCCGCGACGGCCTGATCGCCGAGCAGACCGATGCCTTCGACCTCTGGCGCTGGAGCCGTCAGGCGCTGGGCGTCTCAGGCTGGCTGTTCGGCTGGACGCCGCGCATGCAGAGCGCCATCCGCACGAAGGCGCGACGCGCGCTCACCGACTACCGCAAACGGGCGGCGGCATGACGGCGATCGACTCGACGCGGCTGGAAGACGAATGGCTCGAAGCGGACGCGCACGGCGGCTTCGCGTCCGGCACGGTGGGAACCATGCGAACTCGCCGTTATCAGGCGCT
The DNA here is from genome assembly GCF_023631105.1 of Caballeronia sp. AZ10_KS36. Lineage (NCBI taxonomy): Bacteria > Pseudomonadati > Pseudomonadota > Betaproteobacteria > Burkholderiales > Burkholderiaceae > Caballeronia > Caballeronia sp. AZ10_KS36. Next base: position 10,143 of record NZ_JALQDQ010000025.1, read on the forward strand.
GTTGCTTGCCGCGACGCAGCCGCCTGCGGGGCGCATGGTGCTCGTGAACGGCATCGAGGCGTGGGTCGAGATCGGCGGCGACGCCTTCCCGTTGACCATGCAGCACTACGCGCCCGATGTGCTGTACCCGGACGCCTCGGCGAGCCTCGTTTCCTTCGATACATCGCCGTGGCCGACCTGGCGCTATCGCGTCGGCAATGCGGAAACGGTCGTGGCCGAGTTGTTCGTCGCGAAGGAGAGCGGCGAGACCGTGCTGCGCTGGCGCCTCGACGCCGATGCGCCCCCGCCGTCCGCGACGCTGTATGTACGCCCGCTACTGTCGGGGCGCGACTATCACGCGCTGCATCGCGAGAACCCGGCGTTTTGTTTCGACGCCACGACGGACGGCGAGCGCGTCCATTGGCGGCCGTATGCCGATCTGCCGGCCATCGGCGCGACGGCGAACGGCGCGTATCGGCACGCGCCCGACTGGTATCGCAATTTCTGCTATGCCCGAGAGCGCGAGCGCGGGCTCGATTTCATCGAAGATCTGGCGACGCCCGGCGTCTTCACGTTCGATCTGAACGCCCGCGAAGCCGTGATGGTCCTGCACGCCGATACTGGCGGCAACGTGCCGCGCGAAGCGGATGCGCTCGCGCACGCGTCGCGGCTCGCGGCGCGCGAGTCCGAGCGCCGCGCGGCGTTCACATCGCGCCTCGCCCGTTCCGCCGATGCGTATGTCGTCAACCGGAAGCAGGGGCGAACCATCATCGCGGGGTTTCCGTGGTTCACCGACTGGGGCCGCGATACCTTCATCTCGATGCGCGGCTTGCTGATCGCGAGCGGCCGTCACGCGGACGCCGAATCGATCCTGCTCGAATGGACCGACGCGCTCTCCGAAGGCATGCTGCCGAACCGCTTCCCCGACAGCGGCGGCCAGCCGGAGTACAACTCGGTGGATGCGTCGTTGTGGTTCGTGGTCGCCGTCCACGACTATCTGGCGACCGGCCATGCGCTCGCGGCCACGGCGAGTCGGCTGCAACGCGCGGTCGAAACGATCCTCGAAGGCTATGCGGGCGGCACGCGCTATCGAATCGGCGCCGACGAGGACGGCCTCTTGCGCGCGGGCGTGCCGGGCGTGCAACTCACGTGGATGGATGCGAAAGCCGGCGACTGGGTGGTGACGCCGCGCATCGGCAAGCCGGTCGAGGTTCAGGCGCTCTGGATCAATGCGCTCGCTATCGCGTCGGCATGGAACTCGCGCTGGCAGACGCTGTGCGCGCGCGCCCGGCAAAGTTTCGCGGCGCGCTTCGTCGATCCGGACACCCACGCGCTCTACGATGTCGTCGATGCCGACCACGAGCCGGGCAAGATCGACGGCTCCATTCGCCCGAATCAGATATTCGCGGTCGGCGGCCTGCCGTTTCCGCTCGTCGAGGGCGATATCGCCCGCGCGGTGGTCGATCAGGTCGAAGCGCATCTGCTGACGCCGCTCGGCCTGCGAACGCTCGCGCCGTCCGACCCGGCGTATCGTCCGCATTACGCAGGCGGCGTGCTGGAGCGCGACGGCGCCTATCATCAGGGCACCGTCTGGCCGTGGCTCATGGGGCCGTTCGTCGAGGCGTGGCTGCGCGTGCGCGGCGCGGCGGGCGTGCGCGAGCGCTTCCTCGCGCCGCTCTACGCGCATCTGGACCATTACGGGCTGGATCACGTGAGCGAGGTCGCTGACGGCGACGCGCCGCACGCGCCGGGCGGCGCGCCGTTTCAGGCGTGGTCGCTCGCGGAACTGCTGCGCATCGAGACGCTGCTCGGCGGGGCGTGAAGGCCGTCGAATGTGCGTCCTGTCGTGAAAACGCGCTAAATTAGCCGTTTCCCGCAAGCTGCACCGAAGGCCGCAACAGGAGACGCCCATGGCGAAGACGCGCACCGTCAATCAGATCGACACCGTGGAAGGCTCGCGGCTGCATTCGAGCGACTGCCCGCGCTGGCAGCGTTGGGGGCCTTATCTGAGCGAGCGCCAGTGGGGCACCGTGCGCGAGGACTACAGCGAGTTCGGGACCGCGTGGGAGTACTTTCCGCACGATCACGCGCGCAGCCGGGCGTATCGCTGGGGTGAGGACGGCATCGCGGGCTTCGGCGACGACAAGCTCAACTGGTGCGTCTCGCTCGCGCTCTGGAACGGACGCGATCCGATTCTGAAGGAGCGCCTCTTCGGCCTCACGAATCAGCAAGGCAATCACGGCGAGGACGTGAAGGAGCTGTACTTCTATCTCGACGGCACGCCGACGCATTCCTATATGCGCATGCTGTACAAGTATCCGCATGCGGCGTTTCCGTATGCCGATCTCGTCGATGAAAACGGGCGGCGCGGCGCGGACGTGCCCGAGTACGAAGTGCTCGATACCGGCGTGTTCGACGACGAGCGTTACTTCGACGTGCAGGTGGAATACGCGAAGCACACGCCCGACGATATCGTGATGCGCGTGACCGTCGAAAACCGCGCGGCCTATCCCGCCACGCTCGACGTGCTGCCGCAGATCTGGGCGCGCAACACGTGGTCGTGGAAGCCGACGCCCGCGAAACCGTCGCTGAAGTTGCGAACGGAGCGCGGCGTCGCGCAGGTCGCAGCCGACCATCACGGTCACGAGCCGATGATCGTCACGGCGTGGTCGCCGGACACGGACGGCATCGAGTGGCTTTTCTGCGAGAACGAGACCAACGTGCGGCGTCTGTTCGGCATGGAAGGCGCGGGCCCGTTCAAGGACGGCTTCAACGACTATGTCGTCGCGGGCGATGAAGACGCCGTTCGCCGCGATGCCGGCACGCGCGCCGCCGCCCGGGCGCATCTCACGCTCGACGCGCACGCGACGGCCACGGTGTTTCTGCGCTGGCGTCCCGAATCCGCGCCCGACACGGTCCCGCTCGATGCCGATGCGCTCTTCGCGCGCCGTATCGCGGAGGCCGACGAGTTCTACGGCGCGTTGCAGCATGACATTCCGGGCGCGGATCAGCGGCTCGTGCAGCGGCAGGCGCTCGCGGGCATGCTGTGGTCGAAGCAGTACTACCAGTTCGACGTCACGCGCTGGCTCGACGGCGATCCGCTTCAGCCGAAGCCGCCGAAACAGCGGCGCACGGGGCGCAACGCGGACTGGCGGCATCTGTGCAACGCGGACATCGTGTCGATGCCGGACAAGTGGGAATACCCGTGGTACGCGTCGTGGGACCTCGCGTTTCATGCGGCGGCGTTCGCGCTCATCGACCCGGCGTTCGCGAAGCGGCAGTTGCTGTTGCTCGTGAAGGACCGCTATCAGCATCCGAACGGCCAGTTGCCGGCCTACGAATGGGCGTTCAGCGACGCCAATCCGCCCGTGCATGCGTGGGCGACGTGGCGCGTGTACGAGATCGACCGCGCGATTACCGGCAAGGGCGATCGCGATTTCCTGGAGCTCGTGTTCCACAAGCTGCTGCTCAACTTCTCGTGGTGGGTGAACCGCAAGGACGCGGACGGCCGCAACATCTTTCAGGGCGGGTTTCTCGGGCTGGATAACGTCGGCATCTTCGATCGTTCCGCGCCGCTGCCGACGGGCGGTCATATCGATCAGGCCGACGGCACCGCGTGGATGGCCGCGTATGCGCTCGACCTCATGCGCATCGCGCTGGAACTCGCGTATGCGAATCCGGTGTTCGTGGATATCGCGGTGAAGTTCTTCGAGCACTTCCTGTATATCGCCGAAGCCGTCAGTTGCGAGGACGGCTGCGACACGGGCCTGTGGGACAGCGAGGACGAGTTCTTCTACGACAAGCTGCGCCTGCCGGACGGCTCGAGCGTGCCGATGCGCGTGCGGTCGATCGTCGGGCTGATTCCGCTTTTCGCCGTGCATGTGCTGGAGCCGAGCGTGTATCGCGCGTTGCCGGAGTTGCGCGAGCGCCTGCACTGGTTCCTCGAACATCGGCTGGATTTGTCGCGGCTCGTCTCGCGCTGGAATATCGCGGGTCAGGGCAATAGCGTGCTGCTGTCGCTCTTGCGCGGGCATCGCATGAAGGCGCTTTTGAAGCGCATGCTGGACGAGTCCGAGTTTCTGTCCGACCACGGCGTGCGGGCGCTGTCGCGCGTGCATCGCGACAATCCGTTCGTCTTCTATCACAACGGCGAGAGCTTCTGCGTGCAGTATCAGCCGGCGGAATCGACCTCGCGCGTGTTCGGCGGCAACTCGAACTGGCGCGGGCCCGTGTGGATGCCGGTGAACTATCTGCTGATCGAATCCATTCTCGAATTCCACCGCTATTACGGCGACGATTTTCGCGTGGAGTATCCGACAGGCTCGGGACAGACGTTCTCGCTCGCCGAAATCGCCGACGAACTCGCGCGCCGCGTGACCAGGCTGTTCCTGCTCGACAAGAACGGCGAGCGACCCGTGATGGCGGCGTATCCGCTGTTGCAAGCCGATCCGCGCTCGCGCGATCTCGTGCTCTTTCACGAGTACTTTCACGGCGACAACGGGCGCGGCGTCGGCGCGTCGCATCAGACGGGCTGGACGGGGCTCGTCGCGTTGCTGTTGCAGCCGCGCGCATTGGGTCCATCGGGCGTGGTTCCGCTCGCGGGCGAAGCCGATGCCGACGTGCAGGAATTCGCCGGCGCAAAGTAGCCAGTTAGCAGACAGTTTTCCGTGCGCAATGCCGTGGCGGCGCTGTTCGGAGAAGTCTTATATCGCTGTTCTCTGCATCTGCGTAACTTTTACGGACGCGAATCCGCGGTGCATGGAGAACGAAGATGAACCGATCAGCAATTGCTTACGACACGAGACAGGCTGCGGCCGGACGCGCCCCGCGGCTCGTTTGCCGCACGGAGCACGAGGAAAGTCCGCCGTTCGCGTGGGTCATGCTGGTCTTCTTCGCGGCGATGTGCGGCGGCGTATGTGTGACGTGCGCGTTCGACAGCATGGCGGCCGGCTGGATAGCGGGCGTCGGCATCCTCGCGGCGCTCGGCGGCGCCGTCGACCACTGGTTCGCGGGCGCGGCGGCGCTGGAACGCCGCTTGGAAGCGCGTTCGCGGGCGCGTCATCGCGCGCTTCACAAATCGGCGTGCAAAGGCGGCCTCGCGGCGCAGCCCCGCTACCGCTTCGACGCGACGACACGGGATTGGACTTCGCTCTCGGCTTATCGCAGATATCCGCCGCTTCAGTCCGCTTTCATGCCGTCGCTTAGAGGCTAGCGCCGCCCGTTACTGGTCGCAGAGCAGCAGCAGCTTTTCCTGAGCGGTGCAGGAGGACTTCTTCTTTTGCGCGGCGGCGTCCGTGCCGCGCGCCGACACGGTCTGCGCCGAGCCCTGCGACTGCGCGAGGGCCGCGCGCTTGGCGATGCACGCGCGCAAGTGTTTCTCCATCGGCGGATAGTATTTCCAGCCGCGCGTGAGCGGCGGCAATTCGAGGTGGACCTGCTTCCACTTCGGATGCCCGCTCTCCTGCAGCGTATCGAAATTGGCGCAGAGCGAATCTGCGAACTTCGACAGCGCGCCGACCGTGCCGCGCAGACCGTAGTCATACGTGACGAGGAACGCCTTCACGGTCAACGTCGGCGTGTCTTCCTGAATCCAGTTCGGGTAGCTCGTCGTGCGGATGGTCGCCGGGAAATACGTCTGCTTCGCGCGAGCCGTTTCAGGCGCGGACGGGTCGAGGCGCAGCAGCTTGATCTGCTGGAGCAACTCGGGGTTCATGTCCTGAAAGAGCTTGGCGGGCTGGCCGGCGACGATCACCGCGACGTCGATCTTGCGCACGATGAGCTTGGCGAGCGCGTCTTCGTTGTTGTAGTGCTGCTCGTTGGCGTCGGGGATCGGCTCGCCGAACATCAGCCGGTACAGCGTTTCCGCCGACTGCGCCGTGCCGCTGCCGATCGGCCCGACGCTGATGTTCTTGCCCTTGATCTCGTTGATGTTCTTGAGCGGCGAATCCGAACGCACGACGAAATAAATTTCCTCGTCGTACAGCGGCATGATGAGCCGCAGCGGCTGGATGATGCGGCCGGCCTCGGCGTTGCCGGAATTCGCCATGTCCAGGTAAGCCTGATACACGTCCGACTGCACCAGCGCGAACTTCACGCCGGGCTCGTAGCGCATGCGCTGGACGTTTTCCGCCGATCCTTTCGACGGCAGCACTTCGAGGTCCATGCCGGCGGGCTCGGCCACATACTTCGACAAATCCTGCCCGATCTGAATATACGTGCCGCGTTCCTGCCCGGTCGTGATCTTGTATGGCACGGGATCGGCCGCGTAGCCGGCTTGCGCGGCGCAGGCGAGTCCGACGAAAGCGCAGAGGGCGAACGCCCTCCGCGCGGCATTCCGCATGAATTGGCTGGAGACCATGATTGACCCTTGAGTCGAGTTGGACGGGTTCTTTGAAAGTCACGCGACGCGCGGGCGTCGCGTGATACGGGTGATGCGGTAATGCCGGTGATGCAATAGCGCGGAGGCGATGCGGGAAACCGGTCAGCGCGCGGGCGCGGGCCGTCCGTTGCCGCTGCTCCAGCCGTACTGTTTGATGGCGCGCTCGACGTCGTCGGTCTTGTCGGCGTCCATGCGCGCCGTCACGCTCGATGCCCCGAAGGATGTTCCCGCGCGTGCGGGGCTGCTGACGGTTGTCGTCGGCAGCGTGCTCGCGGTGGCGGTCGCGGCGGTCGCGGTGGCGACAGCCGGACGCTCGATGCTGGCGGGCCGGACGGCCTGCGAGCCGGACGGCAATATGTGCGCGGCTTGTGGCTGGATCGCGGCAGCCTGCGGCAGAAGCGGCGGCACTGACGACTGCCCGCCCGAAGGCGTCGCGCGCTGGGTCGGCGCGGCAGCCGGCGCGGGCGATGGCGACGGCGCGGGCGCGGGCCGCGCTGCCGGCGCGACATACATGCCGTTCGGCGCGGCGGGGGCGACATACATGTCGCCCTGCACGCTGCTCGGCGCGACATACATGCCGTTGCTGTTCGGCGGGCTCGTCGCGACGTACATGCCGTTACCGGAATCCTGAGCCTGCGTCGGCGCGGCCGTCGACGGCTTGGCCGCAGCCGCAGGCGGAGCAGCAGGCGCGGCGGCGACAGGCTCGGTGGCTGCGGGCGTCGCAGGCTTGGCTTGCGCCGCGACACTGGCCGACGGCGGGAGAATCGTGGCCGCGACCATCGCGTTCGTCGCGGCTTGGGCACGGGCGATCTTTTCGGCGCGCGACGTGTATTCGGCGGCGCGGGCGTCGTCGAGCGCGGCCTGCCGGGCGGCGGCAGCAGCGGCAGCCGCCGCCGCGTTCGCGTTCGCGCTGCGTTGTCCGTTGCGCTTCTCGGGCGCGGGCTTCGCGGCCAGCACGTCGGTCTTGTCCGCCTGCGGAGCCGATGCAACGTTTGCCTGTGCAGCAACGGCTGCGGGCGGCGTCGCGGCCGCGGCGGGCGCCGGCGTGACACTGCCCGCAACGGCGGTGCCGCTATTCGGGTCGCCGACCGCACTGCCGGCCGAACTGCCTTTCTTTGCGCCCTGCGGCGTCGCGACGAGCCAGCCGGCATGCGTGATCACGCGCTCCAGCATGGCTTGCGACTCGGCGTTGCCGCCATCGAGCGCGAGCGCCTCGGCGGCATTCTGCTGCACGCACGCCCACGCGGACGTGCGTTCGCAGGCGCGCGCGAGTTGCAGCGCCGCGTCGCGTTGCTGCTCGCGTTTGACGAGTTCGTCGTTCAGCGCGTCGAACTCGGGCCGCGCCTGCTCGCGAGCCGCCAGCGCCTTCATCCGGGCGCGCGCCAGCGTCAGATCGTGCTGGTTCAGCGCCGCGCGCGTGCCTTGCAGCGGATCGCCGGGAGCGAGCGTGAGCGCGCCTGTTCTCGCGGCGCCGGGAGACTGCTGCGCGGGCGCGTCGGCGGAAGGGCTGGCGTCGGTCGAATCGGATGCATCGGTTGCGCCGCGCCCGAACGGGCCGAGTTTCGCGTCGATGGCACCCGACGCGCTCAGTTCCCCTGACGCCGCGCGGTCGTCCGCGCCGTATCGCATATAGGCGACGCCGGCCGCCACGAGCGCCAGCGCGCACGCGCCGGCGATGAGCGTCTTGCTCCCGTTCCATCTGCCGGTGCCGGGCAGGGCGTCCGGATCGTTGCTCGGATCGGCGTAAGCGTTGCGCGCCGATTGCTCGACGCGCTTTGCCCGGTGCTCGGCGGCCTTCTGCGCGATGCGTTCGCTCGCGCGCTTCGGGTCCCAGCCGCCGGGCCAGGCGGAATGCATGCCGGGCTCGCCATCGTCGACGGGCGTCGAAGCCGACGCCGATACGAACGGCGGATTCGAGATCTGTTGCTCGAACATGTTGGTGCGCGGGCGTGCCGCGCCGCCGCGTTTGCGGCCGAAAGCCGCGCTGCGATCGGCGCCGCAGTTCGGGCAGCTGTCGGCGTTTTTGCGCACGGTGCTGCCGCAGCGTTGGCAGACGACGGAGAACATGGATGCGGGAAACGTCAAACGCGTGGTCATGCTGAAGCCCTCGAAGGACATGTGCGATAACGTGGCCGCCGTGCGCCCGGCTCGTATGAACGCCGGGGCGTCCGGGCGGCAGCAATCCTTCGTATTGTTTCCTCTTCCGGTCGGGCTAGCCGGCGGAAGACGAAATTCGAATATGGCGTCAACCCTCGACGCACGTCAATTGCGTTTCGCACCTACTACTTCGGGCCGCCCGACGGCGGCGGCTGCGCGGTGGCTCCGTGCTGCGTGTCGTCTCGCGCCTGCCGGTGAAACGGCGGCGCATGGCCCTCGTCGGATGCGAATGCGCAATGGATGCAGCCGCGACACCGTTCCGGTGCGCGCAGCGCCACGCTTCGCTACTCTCATCAGGATATTCTGGGCGCGGGGCGGCGGTGGTGAGACGCCATTCTTTAGCCGATAACCGACAATGGCCGGCGGCCGCTCGCTAAGCCGCTGATGCGAAAGGGCGTTCCGTTGCGCGCGCGGTGTTGTTTTTCCACCGCCTCGGGCGCGGCCTATGCTAGGCACGGGCAATGCGAAGGATTCCGAACTATCGTGAGGCGAGAAACGGAGCGCCCCGAAGGGCGCTCCATGGCAACGATCAGCTGGCCAGTTGCAGCTTGCCGTCGATACGGCGGTTCAGGCCGAGCGGATTATCCGACTTGACCGGATCGGGCAGCAGCGCTTCCGGCAGATCCTGATAGCTGACGGGCCGCAGGAAGCGGTTGATCGCGAGGCTGCCGACCGAGGTCGAGCGGCCATCGGCGGTCGAGGGATACGGGCCGCCGTGGACCATCGCGTGGCCCACTTCGACGCCCGTGCCGAAGCCGTTGACCAGAATACGGCCCGTGCGGCGTTCGAGCGGAGCCACGAAGCTGCGGGCATCGGCGTAATCGGCTTCGTCGATCTGCAACGCGGCCGTGAGCTGACCTTCGAGCGATTCGATCAGCTCGCGCATCGTGGCGAGGTCCGGGCAGCGCACGACGAGCGACGACGCGCCGAAAATCTCGTCCTGCAGGGCGTGGTTCTCACGGAACGCGTCGGCGGTCGTGACGAAGAGCGCCGACTGCCCCTGATTGCCGCCCTCTGCCGGCAAGCCGCGAGCGGCGGTCTTCACGCCGTCGTGCGAAGCGATCTTCTCGACCGCGCCTTCGTACGCCTTGTGGATGCCCGGCGTGAGCATCGTCTGCGCGGCGGTTTCCTTGAGCGCGGCGGATGCCGCTTCGATGAACTTGTCGAGGTCCGGGCCGTCGACTGCGAGAACCAGGCCGGGGTTCGTGCAGAACTGGCCCGCGCCCAGCACGAGCGACTGCACGAAACCGCGCGCGATGGCTTCGGTGCGGTTGGCGAGCGCCGCCGGGAACAGCAGAACCGGGTTGATGCTGCTCATTTCCGCGTAAACCGGGATCGGCTCGGCGCGTTCGGCCGCGAGCTTCATCAGCGCCGTGCCGCCGCCACGCGAACCCGTGAAACCGGCCGCCTTCACGCGATTGTCCTTCACCAGACCCTGACCGATGTCGCGGCCGCTGTCGAAAAGCAGCGAGAACGTGCCTTCGGGCATGCCGCAGTCCTTCACGGCTTTTTGCACCGCGCGGCCGACGAGTTCCGCCGTGCCCGGATGCGCCGAGTGCGCCTTCGCGATCACCGGGCAACCCGCGGCCAGCGCGGACGCCGTATCGCCGCCCGCGACGGAGAACGCCAGCGGGAAGTTGCTTGCGCCGAACACGGCGACGGGACCGACGCCGATATGACGCAGACGCAGATCCACGCGCGGCATCGGCTTGCGATCGGGCTGCGGCGGGTCGATGCGCACGCCGAGGTAGTCGCCGTTGCGCACCACATCCGCGAACATGCGCAGCTGGCCGACCGTGCGGCCGCGCTCGCCTTCCAGACGCCCGCGCGGCAGGCCGCTTTCGATCATGCAGCGTTCGATCAGGTCGTCGCCGATATCGAGGATGTTTTGCGCGATCGCTTCGAGAAACTTCGCGCGGGCTTCGGGCGCGGTTTCGCGATAGACGTCGAACGCGGCCCACGCGAGCGCGCACGCGCGGTCGAGATCGTCGAGCGTTGCGCCGCCGAATCCCGGTTCGATGGCTGCGCCCGTCGATGCGTTGACGGCCTTGATCGTGCCGTTCGTGCCGCGCACCGATTGCTGGCCGATGAGCAGGTTGCCTGTGAGTTCCATGGTGTCTCGTCCTTCCGTGATAGAGGGTCGCGACGCTTCCTTGGCGAGCGTCGTGCTGCGCCGACTATACGACCCGGCGAACGCGCCTGTATAGTGAAAGCTTTCCATCGCTTGATCGCTTTTTGGAATCGCCCGCGGAATCACCCGCGCTTCTTTTCTTACGATGAAGACCACTCTCGATGTCCTGATGTCGCGGCTGCGCATGAAGCAGCTGCAACTCTTGATCGCGCTCGACGATCACAAGTCGCTGCACAAGGCGTCGAGCGCAATGGCGATGACGCAATCCGCCGCGAGCAAGGCGCTCGCCGAACTGGAGTCGATGCTCGAAGCGCCGCTTTTCGAGCGCGCGAAAAGTGGACTGATCCCGAATCCGTTCGGCCGCTGCGTGGTGCGCTATGCGCGCGTGCTGGCCGCCGATTTGTCTGCGCTCTGTCAGGAAGTCGCGCAGATTCGCGCGGGCACGGGCGGGCGGCTGACCGTCGGCACGATCATGGGCGCGGTGCCGGGCGTCGTCGCGCCGATGGTCAACCAAATGCACGCGAAGCATCCGGATCTTGCCGTGGAGATCGTCGAGGACACGAGCGCCAACATGCTCGCGATGCTCGACGACGGCCGCGTCGATCTCGTCATCGGCCGCGCGAGCGTGTCGGAGCAGCCTTCGAAGTACCACTATCAGCCGCTGACGGACGAGCCGCTGTGCATCGTGGCGGGACGGGCGCGCGGCGACGGGCAGACGCGCGAAGTCGCGCTGGCGGACCTGGCGAACCGCCGCTGGGTCACGTATCCGAGCTATCTGCCGATGAGCGCGCTGCTCGAGCGCGAACTCGATCTCGCGGGCCTGCCGATGCCCGCCAATCCCATTTCGACGGCGTCGCCGTTCGTCACGGTGACGCTGCTGCAGGAAAGCCCGGAACTGGTGTCGATTCTGCCGGCGAGCGTCGCCCGCGTGTTCGAGCGCCACGGCATGCTGCGCGTGCTGCCGATACGCATGAAGCTCAAATCGCAGACGTATGGCGTCGTGACCCGAAAGGGCGGCGCGCTTTCGCCGGCGGCGCGTCAGTTCGTGCAGATGCTGCGGGACAACGGGCGGGCGCAGTAACGCTGCATCAGCGCGTCGCGACGAAGAAGAGGCGCGGGAACGGCAGCAGCACGGTGCCGTCGGCGAGCACCGCATACGCCGATTTCAGCGCTTCGCGGTACTGGTCCAGAAAGGCGGTCTGTTCGTCCGCTTCGAGCTTGCCGAGCATGGGCCGCAGCGCGCTGCCCTTGAACCATTCGATCACGGCGTCGATGCCGCCTGCGAGCGGATGATGGTAGATAGTGCGCCATACATCGACGCGCTCGCACTGCGGCTTGAGTCGCGCGTAGTACCACTGCGCATCGTGGCGGAGCGTGCGCTCGGTGCCTGCGAGCCGCTCGCGCCACGGCCCGTTCGCCGCCACGTCGCGCATGAGCCTGTGAGAAGGCTCGTCGAGATTGTCCGGCATCTGCACTGCGAGCCGTCCGCCGGGCGCGAGCAGGCCGACGAGTCGCGGCAGCAGCGTCTCGTGATCGGGAACCCACTGCAGGGACGCGTTCGCCAGAATCAGGTCGTACGGGCCGGCTTCGTTCCAGGCCGAAATATCCGCCAGCTCAAAGCGCACCTGCGGCAGCCGCTTGCGGGCGGCCTCGATCATGTCGGCGGAACTGTCGATGCCCACGATGCTTGCCTGCGGCGCATAGTCGAGCAGCGTTTCAGTCGAGTTGCCCGGCCCGCAGCCGAGGTCCACCGCCACGCGAACCGGCGCACCCTGCGCCGCGTGAAGGAGATCGCGGACCGGCCGCGTGCGCTCCGCTTCAAACACGCTGTACTGCTTCGCTTCCCAGCCGCCCGACGAGGTCATTTTCTCTCCTGCAATTGCCGTGTCACGGGTATCGGCGCAATCTTGCACGATTTGGGAGCCGCGCGCGAGCATGAAGGCGAGCACAGCAGGTAAAGCTTGACGCAAGTGGTTGAACAGACCGGTCGGATTTGCACTAGACACGGATCTGTCGGCCTATACTGCCGAGGTATGTGCCGCCCTGTCGCACTGTCGCACTTCCGGTCCAACGAGCGTTCCTTTAGCGCCGTCTCCGGCGCACCAAAATCGGAGAATTGCACATGCGCGACATTCGCGCCGACGGCATGAACGGACTCGTGGCCGCGCTGCGCACCCAGCAGACCGCGCTGACCGAGAGATGGATGAAACTCGTCTTCGGCGATCAGGAAGTCGAGCATTCCGACCAGCTCACGTATCGCCAGCTTGCGGATCATCTGCCGAGCATCCTCGAAGAAATCTGCAATGTGCTCGAAACGCGCAGCCTGAGCGGGCAGGAAGGGGCGCTTGAGCACGACGCCCGCCAGCACGGCCAATGGCGCTGGCAGCAGGGCTATCGCATCGACGAACTGGTGCGCGAGCTCGATCTCTTCAGACAAGTTTTGTTGTCCGCGATCGGCGAATACGCGGCGTCGCATGAAGACTTCAGCCGCGCGGACGAAGAATACGCGCGCCTCATGACCGACGAAGTGGTGAGTCTCGTCACGCTGGCATCCGTTCGCGAAGCGGTGACCGAGCGCGACCGCAAGATCGACGAATACACCGGCATGCTGGAGCGCGCGAACCAGGAACTGACGCTGCGCCAGCAGCTTATCGGCGATCTTTACGAGTCGCGCATGCAGGTCACGCGGCGCGTCGCGCATGACCTGCGCAACTTCCTGAACGTGTTCTCCACCGCGCTGCAACTGGCCGGGCGCTCGCCCGCCAAGCGCGACACGGCGCTCGGGCTCGCCAACAGGCAGGTGGTGGACATGGCGACGCTCGTCGACGAAATGGTCGAATACTCGAAGCTGTTGAGCGACGATTCCATGCTGACGGTCGACAGCTTTGATATCGTCAGCCTGTTCGACGAACTCATGCAGTCGAGCCGCGTCGCCACCGAAGCGAAAGGGCTCAAGCTGACCGGACATGTCGATGCCACGCTGAGTACCGTAGTGTCGAACCGGCTGAAGGTCAAACAGGTCGCGCTGAATCTGCTGTCCAATGCGGTCAAGTACACGTCGTCGGGCGAGATCGTGTTGTCGATCACCGCCGCGCCCGAGGACCGCTGGCGGCTGCGCGTGGCCGATACCGGCGTCGGCATCAGCGAAGCGGATCAGGAGCGCGTGTTCGAGGAATTCCAGCGCGCCGCCGGGGACGATATTCCCGGCACGGGGCTCGGCCTTGCCATCGTCAAGGAACTCACGCGCACGCTGGAGGGCGAATTGCGCTTTCATTCGTCGAAAGGGCACGGAAGCGTGTTCGAAGTCACGTTTCCGCTCGTTCTGAAGCCCAAGTCGGCAGACGCGGAGTGACTCGCGCGCGCCAATGAAAAAAGGCGAACAGATCGCTCCGTTCGCCTTCGTCCACCATTACCGCTGTCTTACGCCGCGACTGCTTCCTCGGCCCGCGCTTCGTCTTCCACCGACGCGCGGATCAGGTGATCGAACGCGCCGAGCGATGCCTTCGCGCCTTCGCCCACTGCGATCACGATCTGCTTGAACGGCACCGTCGTCACGTCGCCGGCGGCGAACACGCCCGGAACCGAGGTCGCGCCCTTCGCGTCGACGACGATCTCGCCATGCTTCGACAGCTCCACCGTGCCCTTGAGCCACTCGGTGTTCGGCACGAGACCGATCTGCACGAACACGCCTTCCAGCTCCACGCGATGGCTCACGCCCGTCGCGCGGTCCGTGTAGTTCAGGCCGTTGACCTTCTTGCCGTCGCCGGTGATTTCCGTGGTCTGTGCGCTCGTGACGATGGTCACGTTCGGCAGGCTGCGCAGCTTCTTTTGCAGCACTGCGTCAGCGCGCAGTTCCGCGCCGAATTCGATCAACGTCACCGCCGCAACCACGCCCGCCAAGTCGATCGCCGCCTCGACGCCCGAATTGCCGCCGCCGATCACCGCGACGCGCTTGCCCTTGAAGAGCGGGCCGTCGCAGTGCGGGCAGTACGCCACGCCGCGACCGCGATACTCGCGCTCGCCCGGCACGTTGATTTCGCGCCAGCGCGCGCCGGTCGCCAGCACGATCGTCTTCGCCTTCAGCACCGCGCCGCTTGCCAGCTGCACTTCGTGGATGCGGCCCGGCACCAGCTTTTCGGCGCGCTGCACGTCCATCACGTCGACTTCGTAGCTCTTCACGTGCTGTTCGAGCGCCGTGGCGAACTTCGGTCCTTCCGTTTCCTGCACGGAGACGAAGTTTTCGATCGCCATGGTGTCGAGCACCTGACCGCCGAAGCGTTCGGCGACGACGCCCGTCGCGATGCCCTTGCGCGCCGCGTAGATCGCCGCTGCCGCGCCAGCCGGCCCGCCGCCGACGATCAGCACGTCGAACACGGGCTTATTCTCCAGTTCCTTCGCGGCGCGGGCGGCCGAGCCGCTATCCAGCTTCGCGAGAATTTCCTTCACGCCGCTGCGGCCCTGGCCGAAGCTCTCGCCGTTCAGGAACATCGTCGGCACGGCCATGACCTGACGCTCTTCGACTTCGCTCTGGAAGAGCGCGCCGTCGATTGCAACGTGCTTGATGCGCGGATTGATGATCGCCATCACGTTCAGCGCCTGCACGACTTCCGGGCAGTTCTGGCACGACAGCGAGAAATACGTCTCGAAGCGATAGTCGCCGTCGAGATTGCGAATCTGTTCGATGGTCGCGTCATCCAGCTTGATCGGATGGCCGCCGGTTTGCAGCAGCGCCAGCACGAGCGACGTGAATTCGTGGCCCATCGGAATGCCCGCGAACTGGATGCCCGCGCCCTTGCCCGGCTCGCCGATGGTGAACGACGGACGACGCGCGGAGGCGTCCTCTTTCTCGACGACGCTGATCTGCGTCGACAGCGAAGCGATTTCGTCGAGCAGGCCCTTCAGCTCACGCGACTTGTCGCTGTCGTCGAGGAAGGCGACGAGCTCGATCGGCCGGGTGACCTTTTCCAGATAGGCTTTCAACTGATTCTTGAGGTTGGCGTCCAGCATGGCGTTGTCCGTTCCGTGGCGTTGTTCTTGGGATGTTGCGGACACGCTCCGGCACGGCGCGCGAAGCGCCGCATCGAAAGCGTGTTGGAGCTTTGACCTTGCCGCCGATTCAGCGGCAAGGTCTGTGATGCGCTCGTCGAATGACGAGGCTTAGATCTTGCCGATGAGGTCCAGCGACGGCGTCAGCGTTTCAGCGCCCGGCGTCCACTTGGCGGGGCAGACTTCGCCCGGGTGCGATGCGACGTATTGCGCAGCCTGCACCTTGCGCAGCAGTTCGCCTGCGTCGCGGCCGATGCCGTTGTCGTGGATTTCGCACAGCTTGATCTCGCCTTCCGGGTTGATCACGAACGTGCCACGCAGCGCCATGCCTTCTTCTTCGATCAGCACGTCGAAGTTGCGCGAGATCGCGAGCGTCGGGTCGCCGATCATCGGATACTGGATCTTGGCGATCGTTTCCGACGTGTCGTGCCATGCCTTGTGCGTGAAGTGCGTATCGGTCGAAACGCCGTAGATTTCGACGCCCAGCTTCTTGAATTCTTCGTAACGATCAGCCAGATCGCCGAGTTCCGTCGGGCAGACGAACGTGAAGTCGGCCGGATAGAACACGAACACGGACCACTTGCCCTTCAGGTTTTCATCGGTGATGGTCACGAAATCGCCGTTGTGATAAGCGGTGGCCTTGAACGGCTTGACTTGGCTGTTGATGATCGGCATTTAGCAGATTCCTCTAGCTGTGTTGTTGAAGGAGTGAATGGATTATGAACTAAAACTATCAATCCATGGAAGTGGATTGATTTTATCATTCTAATTGATCTGGGCTATTGTGTCGATCCACGCGTTGCCACCCTGCGGCATCCGGCGGCATTCGGCTTGCGAAGGGGTCTGTCTCAATCGTCCAACAAGAGGTGTTCATGAAGATCGGAATCATTGGAGCGGGAAACATCGGACAGGTTCTGGCCGAGCATTTCACGAAGTGCGGCCATGACGTGAACATCGCCAACTCGCGCGGGCCGGATTCGCTGCGCGATGTCGAGCGCACGACCGGCGCGACCGCCGTCGAGGCGCGCGACGCGGTGAAGGGCGCGGAACTCATCGTCGTGACGATTCCGCAGGCGAAAGTGCCGGATCTGCCGAAAGACCTGTTCGCGGGCGTGCCGGCCAACGTGGTCGTGGTCGACACCGGCAACTACTATCCGCAGCAGCGCGACGGGCGCATCGAAGAGATCGAAAAGGGCATGCCGGAAAGCCGCTGGGTCGAGCAGCAGATCGGCCGGCCGGTGGTGAAGGCGTTCAACAACATCTACGCGGCGCATCTGCGCAAGGGCGGGAAGCCTGCGGGCACGCCGGGACGTATCGCGCTGCCGGTGTCGGGCGACGACCATCGCGCGAAGACCATCGTGATGAAGCTGATCGACGAAATCGGCTTCGATGCGGTGGACAACGGCGAAATCGACGACTCGTGGCGTCAGCAGCCCGCGACGCCGGTCTACACGGCGGACTTCGACGCAGCGGGCGTGCGCGAGGCGCTGAAGAAGGCCGATCCGGTGCGCAAGCCGGAATGGCGCGCGACCGACCGCAGTCCCGGCACGTTCGAGAATCCGGCGTGAGCTCGGGATAGGGGAAAGGAGTAAAGCCGGCGCGCGCCGTGCGACAATCTGCAAACTTTCCCGATGGGCCTTACCATGACATGCCGGGCCGGCGCGGCGCATACCGCCGCCTTTCCCGGCATCATGGACTCGCTGATTGACTATGAAAACCGCTTCTCCCTCGCTGGACGTACAGAACTCTCATCACCGCTTCGGCGAATGCGCCGAATGCGCGGACGTCGAACTGGCCGCGACCGCCACCATTCCGACGCGCTACGGCACCTTCGGTTCGTACGTTTATCGCGTGAAGGAGACGGATGTCGAGCATATCGCGTTCGTCATGGGCGACGTGAGCAACGGCGAATCCGTGCTCACGCGGCTGCATTCCGAATGCGTGACGGGCGACGTATTCGGCTCGTATCGCTGCGACTGCGGCGAACAGCTCGACCTCGCGCTGCGCTATATCGCCGCGGAAAACCGCGGCATTCTGCTGTATCTGCGCGGCCACGAAGGGCGCGGCATCGGCCTCGCGAACAAGATTCGCGCGTATGCGTTGCAGGAGCAGGGGCTGGATACGGTCGATGCCAACCTGCACCTCGGCCTCCCCGACGACGCCCGCGAGTACGACTCCGCCGCCGCCATCCTGCGCGCGATGAACGTGAAGTCGGTGCGGCTGATGAGCAATAACCCGTCGAAGTTCGACACGCTTCTGCGCCACGACATCCCCGTGAGCGAGCGCGTGGCGCTGGCCATTCCGATGCGCGAAGAGAACGAGCGCTACATCAAGACGAAGCAGGCGCGCTTCGGCCATTACTTCGACGAGAACGAATAGGGCGCTCGCGCCTCAACGCGCGTCGTGAAAGATCACGCCCAGCATGTGGCGCTTGCCTGACCGCAGGCGGCTCACGCCATGCCGCATGTTCACGCGATACGCACCGCGCGTGCCGTTCACCGGCCGCTGATGCACGGCGAAGAACACCGCATCGCCTTGCGCGAGCGGCACCACTTCCACACGCGACTGCATGCGCGGCCGCTGTTCCGTCATCACGAACTCGCCGCCGGTGAAGTCGCGTCCGGGCGCGGACAGCAGAATCGCCATCTGGATCGGGAAGACATGCTCGCCGTATAGATCCTGATGCAGGCAGTTGTAGTCGCCGGGCACGTATCGAAGCAGAAGCGGCGTCGGACGCGTCTGGCCCGCGCGATGGCATCGCTCGATGAACGCCGCGTGTTCGTCCGGGTAGCACGTCTCGATGCGCATGACCTCGTTCCAGCGATTCGCGATCGGCGCCAGATGCCGGTAGGCCGCGCCGCGCACGGCATGGAGCACGTCGGGCAACGGATACGCGAAGTACTTGTATTCGCCGCGCCCGAAGCTGTGCCGTTCCATCACCACTCGGCTGCGAAAGCGCGCTTCGTCGTCGTAGAGCGCGGCGAGCGCCGCGCATTCGTCGCGCGAAAAAAGGCCCGGCGCAACGGCCGAGCCTTGGCAGTCGAGTTGCGTGCCGAGATCGTTCCAGTCGAACGCGTCGATGCGCCCGGGAATGTCCGCGCTCGCATCGGTCGCGAGCGCGCTGTCCATCGCCTTCATGCAGTTACTCCGGATGTGCGTGTGCCACGTCCCACTGTGCGCCTCGCGCGCCGCCCGCACACTCCGGGTCTTGCTGCGCCATTCAGCGCGGCGTCGCGACTTCGGTGATGCGGTTCTGCAGCTCCGTCTTGCGCGCCTCGATCTTCTGGCCCAGCGCCGCGACGTCCAGCTTCGTCTTGCGGATTTCCTTGAAGAGCTCCGACTCCTCTTCCTCGACGTGATGCATCACGTTTTCCTTCAGCACGCGGAAGGTCGCGTCGAAGCCTTCGTCGCCGGCCTTCAATTGCGTGAACTTCTCGATCAGCGTCTTGACGAGATAGTGCTCGACGTAGGCTTCCTCGACGTCGATCTTCTCGTCGTCGCTGCCGAACGCCTCGCGTGCGGCCGGATAGAGCAGTTCTTCCTCGACGATCGCGTGAATCGTCAGCAGCTCGCAGGCGCGCTGAACCAGCGTCGACTTGCGTTCGAGATCGTCTTTCGGCGCGCGGTCGAAAGCTTCGAACAACTGTTCGACAGCGCGATGGTCTTCTTCGAGAATCTTGAGCGCGTCGAGCGGTTCTTGTGCGGTGGACATCGGCTTCTCCTTATGTGTGGCCCGGGCTTCGGACAGCCGCAGGCTCATGGGGTGCCGTCAACCAGCAAGAGCGATGCCCACTCTCGGTCCGCTCTCGTCCCGCTCGCGCAGCAGCTTGACGTCCCACCACGCCGGCAAAAGGCGCCGCACGTCGGCGCGGGCGAAGCGGTCGTCGATCAGATACAGCACGCCGCGGTCTTGCGGGCCGCGAATCACGCGCCCGGCCGCCTGCACGACCTTCTGCAAGCCGGGAAAAAGATAGGCGTAGGCGTAGCCGTCGCCGAATGCGGCGTGCATGCGCGCCTTCAGTTGCTCGTTGACCACGTTCAGTTGCGGCAGCCCTAGCGTCGCGACAAATGCGCCGATGAGCCGCGTTCCCGGCAGATCGATCGCCTCGCCGAACGCGCCGCCGAGCACCGCGAAGCCGATGCCGCGCCCGTCCGGTTCGAAGCGGGCGAGGAACGCGTGCTGGTCGGCCTCGCTCATTCCGCGCGACTGCTGCCAGCACGCAATCGACGGATGACGTCGACTCAACGCGGACGCCACTTGCGCGAGATAGTCGAAGCTGCTGAAGAAGCTCAGATAGTTGCCCGGCGCGCGGCCGTATTGGGCGGCGATCAGGTCCGCGATGCGGTCGATGGAGCGTTCGCGGTCGCGAAAGCGCGTCGATACGTCGGCGACGGCGCGCACGTCGAGCTGATCGGCCGTGAACGGCGACTCGACGTCGATGCGCACGGTCGTCGCGGGCAGGCCGAGCGTGTCGGCGTAGTAATGCGCGGGCGTGAGCGTCGCCGAAAAGAGCGCGACGCTATGGGCGCGGGCAAAGCGCGGCGCGAGATGCGGGCCGGGAATCACGTTGCGCAGGCAGAACACCGCGCGGCCCTTGCCGGACAGCGTGATGTCGAAGATCGAATGCGCGCCGAAACGCTCGGCGATGCGCGCGAAGTGCAGCGCGTCGAAATAGAAGCGCAGCAGGTCCGGCGTGAACGCGTCCGGCTGCTCGGCCATCGTTTCCGTGAGCGCCGAGATCGCCTGTCCGAGCGCGCTCAGGAGCGCCGCGGGCGGCTCGTCGTGCGCCGCGTAGTCGATGCCCGCCGCCAGCTGATCGCGGCTCGCGTCGCTGAGACTGCGGCCGACGCGCGCCAGCATCCGCTTGAAAAAGGGCGGCGCGCTGCGGCGCACGGCGTTGAAGGCGGCCTGATCGAGCGACGCCGAATACATGCCGCGCGCCCGTTCGACGAGATTGTGCGCTTCGTCGACGAGGACGGCCACGCGCCAGCGATTCGCCTCCGCGAGCGCGAAGAGCATGGCGCTCGTATCGAAGTAATAGTTGTAGTCGCCGACGACGACATCCGCCCAGCGCGTCAATTCCTGGCTCAAGTAGTACGGACAGACAGCGTGCTCGCGCGCAGCATCCGCCGCGGTCGCGCGATCCAGATGCGCCCGTTGCAGCGCGGCGGCGCGGGCAGCCGGCAGGCGATCGTAGAAGCCGCGCGCCAGCGGGCACGACTCGCCGTGACACGAGCGGTCCGGATGCTCGCACGCCTTGTCGCGTGCGACAAGTTCGACGACGCGCAGCGACTTCGGCGCGGACGCAGCAAGCGTCGAGAGCCCGTCGAGCGCTAGTTGGCGGCCCGCGCTTTTCGCGGTCAGGAAGTAAATCTTGTCGAGTTGCTGCGCGGGCCACGCCTTGAGCAGCGGAAAGAGCGTGCCGATCGTCTTGCCGATGCCCGTCGGCGCTTCGGCGACGACGCATCGGCCGGAGACCGCCGCGCGATACACCGCTTCGGCGAGCGCCCGCTGTCCGGGGCGGAACGCGCCGTGCGGAAAGACGAGCTCGGAAAGCGCCGCATCCCGCGCCGCGCGATGCTGCACTTCCTGCTCCGCCCACGCGATGAAACGCTGGCATTGGGCGTCGAAATGGTCTTTGAGCGCTTCGGCGGTTTGCGTCTCCGTGAGCGCGGTCTCCGTCTGATCGACGATATCGAAATACACGAGCGCGATTTCGATGCTGTCGAGCCCGAGCTTGCGACACATGAGATGCCCGTAGACGCGCGCCTGCGCCCAATGCAGATGCCGATGATTCTGCGGCATGGAATCCAGCTTGCCGCGATGCGTCTTGATTTCTTCTAGCCGGTTCAGCGCGGGATCGTAGCCATCCGCCCGGCCGCGCACGCGCAGCGGGCCGTAGTCTTCGGACAGCGCGATTTCCTTCAGATAGCCCGCCGGGCGGCGGCTCGTGACGGTGACGTGGCCCGCTACGCCTTCTTGCGCCGTGGGCGTCGGGGTGAAACGCAGGTCGAGGTCGCCTTGCTTTGCGGTGAACTCGCAGAGCGCGCGCACGGCGACGGTGTAGGCGGGCTCGGAAACTGTACGCATGTACAGTAGTCTAGCACGCGGAATAACCGGCTCCGGCGGCGCGTTTAGTGGATGCGGCGTCGATCGTGGCCGCCGTCCAACGAACGGAGGCATCTCATGAAGCTGGCAAGAATCGTCGTGGTCGCTTTGGCGCTGGTTACGGCCGCACTCGCCGGTTGTCAGACGGACGGCGGCGGCGCGTCGTACAACCGCTCGTCGAGTGGAAGCAGCAGCGGCGGCGGCGCGTATTAGAATCGGACGTCTCTCGACTCGCCACGGATAAATCGAACGATGGGACACGACAACGCGCCCACGGTCTCAAGCTGGCATGCGCATGTTTATTTCGACGCCGCTGGCCGCGACGCCGCATGGCAGCTGCGGCAGGTGATCGCGGAGCGGTTCGCTGGCGATATCGAAAGCGGCGCGCTGACGCTCGGCCGCTTTCACGAACGTCCCGTGGGACCTCATCCGCTATGGTCGTTTCAGCTCGGTTTCGGCAGCGAGCGACTGACGGCGATGCTCGAATGGCTCGCGCTGAACCACGGCGAACTGGATGTGTTCATGCATCCGAATACGGGCGACGATTTGCGGGACCATCGCGATTCGGCGGTCTGGATCGGCCGTTCGCACGAACTCGTGCTCACGGCCTTTTCCCGCTAGCGCGCGAAGCGGAGCGTGATACTTACTTTTTCGTGCCGGCGGGCTTGTTGGAGACGACGCGCACGGCGGGCGGCGTCGGCAAGCTGGCGGTCGCGGTTGCGCTCGCCTCGGTCTGCGCGGCTTCCACGACCTGGCGCGTCGAGGTGCGCGCCGCTTCGTACGCCGAGTTCGCCGACTGCGTCGCGGAGTCGATGACTGATTTCCACGCCGACACGACCGCCTCGCTGCCGAGCGGCGCGCTGGTAACGAAGCTCTCGACGAACGCCTGCGCGTTGCGCTGCGACTTCTCCAACTGGTCTTGTGCCGCTTGCACGTAGGCGCCACGCACGCCGGTAGCGATTTCGTTGACGTCCTGCCAATAGGCTTGCGCGCGCTGCGCGTTCGCTTGCATGCGGGCGTTCTGAACGGCGAAGAACTCCTGGATATCGCGGACGGAGAAGCTCTTGCCGATGAATTCCTGTTGCTCCGACAGAGCGGTCCGCAATGTGCGTACGTTCAGGTCGATCAGTTTTTCGAAGCCCTGAACCGCCTGAGTGGCGAATCCGAAGGTGGCATCCAAGCCGGCCCGCTGGGTCGCGATAAAGGTTTCTGGCGCAAGACTGCTCATGCTGGACTCCATTAGAAGTTGCTTCAGTTACGCGTGATTGTGCAGCGCAGCGAACGACTCATTCTAGAGAAAAGATAATGGCTGTCAATTGCCATCTTCAGGCATCGACATAATCGGCGATTTTGCGTGCGGCATTAATCGGTATTAAACAGTGACGTAATTCCCCGTGCGGTGAATTGCACGATCGTCCGTATTAATGGTGAAAGCGGGTGAAAGCGCCTTTGTATCGGCAAAGGGTAAACACCAACGCGCTTGCGTGCCGATGCGTTGTTTCCCCACTTGACGCTTCCCCTTGCCGCTTGAAAGAATTCGGCCTTGCGTTTTGCAGTACGCACGTAGCGAGGAACCGCTTGTCATTGAGCCGTCACCGTGACTTCGTATGATTCCGACGTGCGCGAATATCAGCCGGCGCTGAACGGCGAAAATATAAATCGAGAGAGTTTAAGCGACATGGGCCGACATACCCAAACCATCGGACACCTTGAACGTAGTCACGAAGACAACACCCTGCGGCGCGCAATGGCCGCACGCCTGGACCGCGCGATGCAACGCGCCAACGTAAGCTCCGCCAAAGCGGCCAAATGGGTCGATGCGAGCGAACACGAGGTGCAGTTCTGGCGGCGCGGCATTACCGTGCCGCCGCTTCGCGCGTTCAACCGCATCGCGCATGCGCTCGATGTCGACGTGCATTGGCTTTGCACCGGCCAGACGCACGCGGCCTGAAGCGTTTTATATAACTCGGCGCACGTCGGCTCGCCGCTTATTTGCGGCCGTGCATCAGCACCGTGCCGATTCCGCTCGCGGCGATCACGCACATGCCGGCCGTCATCCACGCGTCCGGCACCTGTCCGAACAGCAGCCAGCTAAAGCACGATGCGAACGCGAGCTGCGCGTACGAGAAGGGCATGAGCACGGCGAGCGGCGCGCGGCGTAACGCCTGAAGCATCAGCAATTGACCGCCGGTCGCCATCGTCGCCATGAACGCGACGAGCAGCCAGCTGCCGGCGCCGACGCGCGCAAGCTCAGGCAGCAGCTGCGCCTGATCGGCCCAAACGAGCGCGCACAGCACGACCGTTGCGACGAGCGCGGTCAGAAAGTTGGTCGTGATCGCGTCGTCCACGCGCGAGAGATGGCTCGATACCACCTGAAAGCACGCAAAGCTCGTGGCCGAACCGATCGGCAAGATCACCGACCAGGTGAAATCGCTGCCGCCCGGTCGCACGATCAACAACATGCCGACGAAACCGAGCACGACCATCGCCCACTTGCCGCGCGAGACGTGGTCCTTCAGGACGAGCGCGGCGAGCAGCGTCGAAATCAGCGGCGCGAGCATCGCAAGGGAAGTCGTGACGGGAAGCGGCAAGTAGCGAAGGGCGGCGAACGTGCATGCCGAGTTCGTCAGCAACAGCAGCGCGCGGACGATTTGCAGCTTGAGATTGCCGGTCTGGAAGGTGCGAAAGATGCCGAGCGCGCCGCGTCGCGCCTGCCAGACGCCGAGCACGATCATCTGAAACAGATAGCGCACCCACAGCAGCGCGATGACCGGGACCGCAGCGCCGATCAGCTTGACCGTGGAATCGCTTGCGGCGAAGGCGGCCGTGGTCAGTATCATGACCGCGATGCCGGCACCGGCGTTGTCCGCAGCCACCGCGTACCGTGCTTTGCCCTCTAAGGTCGCCATCGAGTGTTCGCCGGTTGGTCATCCGAGAATTAGACGGCGCTTTTAAGCCGTTGCTTCCATTCTGCGTACGTCGACAGAAGCTGGCAAGGCGACAGTCAGGTTCCGCGAGCGGTTGTTGTGCAGAGGTCACGGCACTAAAAAATGTACTGGACGGTTCACCCGGATTGATTTTGCGATCGCCTGCGCCTTGAGAAAAGCTGAACGCCGCACGCGATTATTTTGCGCGGAATGCTTTGCCGTCCACGGATTGCCGCCTACACTTAAAGTAATTTCTCAACGCTGCGGCGGGGAGACCACGATGAGAGCCAGACCAAGGGAAATGGTACGTCTGCTCGCAACCCTGCGGCGTTCGGCGCAATGCCGTGCGCTGCGCGCGGCGTCGGCACAGGAGGCGGTGCGGCTCGCAAAGCAGGAAGCGGAAGGGGAAGAGGCCGATGAGGCCGATGAGGCCGAGCGCGATTCGACGTCATCCGGCGAAGCCGGCGCGCCCGGCGTCGAGACCGCGCACCGGCGCATGCATTAGAGCCACGAACGCCGCGCTTCAGGCGCGGGCGTGGTTTCTGTAGGGAGAAAAACGCCAGTGGCCGGCCGGGTCCTTGACGGCAACCGCGCCGTGCTCGTGCAGCATGTCGCCGATCGCGCCCGGTTTGATATCGTCGGTCAGTCTGATGATCAGGAGCGTGCGCTCGCGGCAATCGTCGCTGGCTACGACGGGCGCGGGCGGCCGCGGCGCCAACGGCTCGCGCGGCGCGAAGCGGTTGTGGGCGCCGACCACGCCCTGATGTTCGCCATGCGCGACGTACTCGGCTTCGTCTTCTTCGTGCGACGGCATCGCGAGAGCCTCGAGTTGCGTGTCGCCGTGGCCCGCGCGATACAAATGCGCGTCGTCGCGCGAAAGTCCCGCCGTCTGGAGCGCGCGCAGCGCCTCGTGTCCGTCGCGATACGAGTCGAACACGCCTACGATTACCTGATTCGTCTGGTTTGCCGTCTGATGCATCGTCGCCCTCCGTCGGCCCGCGCACGCGCAGGCCGCCTGTTCGCGCGGTTGTCGCGGGCGGGCGTCGCTGACCGGGATCGAACGACGGCGCCTTGGCGACACATGCGCGTGTGTTGATCGTAATATGAAAGGAGCAACGTGTATTCCCGCACGGGTGCACGGCCGCGGAAGCTCTCGCGCGCATTTCGGCGGGTTGCGACCCCAACGCGGATCGCCTAAAGTGTCTACCTCTTTCCAGAATCCGCGTGCCGCCAGCGGCGCGCCCTTCGCGAGGCCCGAATGACGGCGAAAGCGTGCGCGTGGATCATCGTGCTGTGGGCAGCGGGAGCGGGACCGGCGTGGGCGGCGCAGTGTTACGCCGACGGCGACATCGTCACCCTGGAAGGCACGGTGACGCGCCAGGCCACGCATCAGACCGACGCGGCAGCAAAGCCGGCGTGGGTGCTGTCGCTGGCGAGTCCGGTCTGCGTCGTCAATGCGGGCGGCCGGCAGGGCGGACGGCAGCAGTCGACTGTGTCGGCAGTGCAGATCATCGACGCCGAGCCCGGCGAAAATGCGCGCGTTCAACTCACGGGCAAGCTGGTCACGGGCAACGTGAGCGCGTATTACGCGGTGCCAACGGCAATCTGGGTGCTCAAGCAGCGCGTGCTATCGGGGCAGTAGTAGGCAGGGCCGTCAGGCGGCTTTTGCGCGAGCCCGGCAGTATTGCGCGACGACCCATTGCAGCGGGCGTTCGTCGAGCTTGCGCTCTTCGGCGAACCGCATGATGGCGTCGAGTTGCTGGCCGCTGCAACGAAAGGCCTCGCGGCGCGGTACGGAATGTTTGTTGATGTGCTTGGTCATGGCAATCCCTTTTTGCTTGGTTCTCAACGGACCTTGGGACCTTCCCCGTAGGGCAGGCTGGCCGAACGGTGACCCGTCCGTGCGCCTGCTGCTTTCGTCATTAGGCCGGATCGCGGCGATCGAGACCGCCTGCTAGCGCACATAGTCACCGAAACACTTGACTTTCCGCAAAGCGTGGGCCTGAGGTCGCGCTTGACGCTGGCGCGCGTGAAAATTTTCAGTGCGCTCAGTCCGTTAGCACTTCACCAAGGCGACGAGGGATGCCGTCGCGGCATGCGGTGGCCGAGGCACGGGAGCAGGCGCGGGAGCAGGCGCGGGAGACCGCAAGAGGGGAACAAAGGCGCTCGCTCTAGCGCATCTTTCGAGCCGCGTCACCGAAAACATAGTGGGGAGAGCGCCAATATTGGCGTCGTTTTCGCGCCTCTATAATCGGCGCCATTCCGACTTGCGCGCCCGAACGCACCGATGAGCACGACCGCACCCCTTGCCGGCAGCGCCTCGCCTCGCGCGTTCGAGGACATCGCGTCGCCCCGAGCCTCCGCGTTGCAGGACATGCTCGCGCACTTCGCGCTGCTCGCGCCGGTGTTCGACGCGATGCCCGACATCGTGTTCTTCGTGAAAGACCGCGAAGCGCGTTACGCCATGGTCAACAGCACGCTCGCGCGGCGCTGCGGTCACAAGGACGACAAGACCGCGCTCATCGGCAAGACGGCCGAAGACGTGTTTCCGCGCCGCTTCGGGCGGATCTACACGGCGCAGGATCAGGCGATCATCGCGCAGGGCGTGCAACTGATCGATCAACTGGAGCTGCATCTTTATCCCGGACGCGAGCCCGGCTGGTGCATGACCTGCAAGCAGCCGCTGCACGATGCAGAAGGCCGTATCGTCGGGCTGGCCGGTATTTCGCGCGACTTGCAGGCGGCCGAAAGCACGCACCCCGCGTATAGCCGGCTCGCGGCCGTCGTGCAGCACATTCAGGAAAATTACGTGCACCCGCTCAATATGCGGGACCTCGCGAAAATGGCCGACATGTCCATCGCGCAACTCGAACGGTACTTCCACAAGGTCTTCCATCTGACGCCACGGCAAGTGCTGCTCAAGACACGGCTCGATGCCGCCACGGCGCTCTTGATGACGCACGACAAAGTGACGGATGTCGCCGCGCTCTGCGGCTACACGGACCACAGCGCCTTTACGCGCCAGTTCAAGGCGACAGTGGGCATCACGCCGACGGAATACCGCGCTTTGGTGCAGGCAAACGCGCCGCGCGTCGAGCAGTATGCGAATGTCTGACGGTAGAACCGGCGCGGCGCGTGACGGAATTACCAGCGGATGTGCCGTAACGGTGCACGCCGATTCTTCCGAAATGCGCGCAATGCGCCGTCCCACGGGGCTAAAACGTACGTCGGTCCGTTTTTTGCTCGATGAGAAATGCCGGGACACGGCGGCCGGGCAGCTTCACGCCGGCGGGTGCCCGGACACCGCGAGACGTTCAGCACCGGCGCACGCGCGGCGAAAAATACGGTGCGTCCGGAATTCCCGCTGCGATTCTCTGTCAATCGCCACGCAAGCGCGCGACGGTCGGCAGAGGATAGTGAAGCGGCGAGCCGTGGAGACCGTGCGCGAGAATTCCGTTTTAGGCAGTTGAAAAGAACATGATGAACGAAGTGGCAAGACTGGGGCATGCGCGGATCGTACTCATCGAAGACGATCCCGAAAGCAGGGAATCACTGCAGATGCTGCTGGAAGAAGAGGGGGCGCAAGTCGTCGCCGTGGCCGACGCCGAAGACGGCGCGGAAACCGCGACCCGTGTGCTTCCCGATGCGGTGATCTGCGATCTCGACCTTCCTGGAATGGACGGTTTCTATCTTATCCAACGTTTGCGCGACCACGAAATACGCGGGAATCTGCCGCCTTCGGTCGCCATCGCGCTCACTGGGCACGACGGCGACGAGTACCGATTACGCAGCATCGGCGAGGGCTTTCAGCACTTCATGACCAAGCCCGCGCACCCGGACGAACTCGTTACGCTGATTCAGGACGCGCTCAACGCGCGTGTCGTGACCTGAGACAGGAAGCGCCGCGCGCGATACGGCGCGGCGCTCGCCTTGCAGGACGCTACGAACGGTCGCGGTTGCGCGCCCGCGTGGCGCCCGTGATGACGGCGATTCCCAGCAGAATGACGGCCACGATGGCGATGGTATGTTGCGCCACGTGCATGGCGACGAGCGCCCACGACACGCCGCCGATCAGAATGAGCCAGCCCACGAGATAGATGATCAGGGTCATCGGGTTCTCCTTTTACTTGTCGGAATAGTCAGCGCTGCTGCGCGCCATTCGTCGCCTGCAAGACGCGTACCGTGCAGCACAACAAGAAGACATGCTCACCGTCCATCACCTGAACAACTCCCGGTCGCAACGGGTGCTGTGGATGCTCGAAGAACTCGGCGTCCCCTACGAGATCAGGCGTTACGAGCGCGATCCGCATACCATGCTCGCGCCGCCCGAACTGCGCGCCGTGCATCCGCTCGGCAAGTCGCCCGTCGTCACAGACGGCGCGCTCGTCGTCGCGGAGTCGGGCGCGATCATCGAATATCTGGTGGACCGCTACGGCGAAAGGCGATTCGCGCCGCCGCACGGGGCGGCGCCTGAGCGCGTGCGCTACAACTACTGGATGCATTACGCGGAAGGCTCGGCCATGCCGCCGCTCTTGCTCAAGCTCGTGGCGTCGCGAATTGGCAAGGCGAAGATGCCGTTCTTCGCGAGGCCCGTTGCACGGCGCATCGGCGAGACGTTGCAGCGCGGTTTCATCGACCCGCAACTGAAGCTGCATTTCGGCTATATCGAGAGCGAACTCGCGAAGTCGCCGTGGTTCGCGGGCGATACCTTCAGCGCCGCCGACGTTCAGATGAGCTTCCCGCTCGAAGCGGGCAGCCAGCGCGCGGGCGCGAAGGATTGGCCGCATATCCGCGCGTTTCTCGAACGCATTCACGCGCGGCCGGCTTATCGGCGCGCATTGGAGCGTGGCGGGCGGTACGACTACGCGGGCTAGGCGCCCGCGCAGAAAAGCCCCGCGCGTTGCGTACAATGAGGCGCACAAAGCGCCGCTCCCCAGCCGCGCGTTTCTTCGCAAGTCCCTCACGCTCAAAGGCAACGCATGGCCCGAATCGTTCCCGACGACTGGAAGAACCTCGAAGCGACCGGCGCCGCGGCGCGCGAACTGGAGACGCTCGCGCAACTCGAAAAGCTGCCCGACGACTACACGGTCTATCACGGCGTCCACTGGACGCGCATCAACGAAGGCTTCTCGGTTTTCGGCGAGGCGGATTTCGTCGTGGTCGCGCCGTCGGGTCGCGTGCTGATGATCGAGATGAAGGCCGGCTTCCTGCGCGAAACCGGCGCCGGGCTCGTCAAAGTCTATCTGCAAAAGGAGCGCAACGTTGCCATCCAGCTTGCCCGGACGCTGGAAAACCTGCACCGGCGCTTCACGGCGGCGTTCGGCGCGGGGACGTATCGCATCGAGGAACTGCTGTATTGCCCCGACTACACGGTGAAAGACGCGGCGATCGCAGGTGTGCCGCCGGGCCGTATCGTCGACGCAAGCCGCAAGGCGCAGCTTGCGCGCGTCGTGCTGGAGATCCTGCCGCCCGACGAGCCGCGCTTCGAAGCCGCCGCGCGCATCCACCATTTTCTGGCCGATGAACTCTCGCTCACGCCGGACACGAACGCGCTCGTCGGCGCGGCGAACACGCTCGTCACGCGGCTGTCGGGCGGACTCGCGACGTGGGCGCGGCGCCTCGAATTCGAGCCGTTCCGCCTGCGCGTGATCGCGACGGCGGGCGCGGGCAAGACGCAGCTCGCCGTGCGCGTGATGCGAGACGCGCTGGCCGCCGGCAAGAGCGTGCTGTATGTCTGCTTCAACCGGCCGCTCGCGGACCATATTCGCGCCATCGCGCCGAAAGACGCGAAGATCGCGAATTATCATCAACTGAGCGCAGCGGTTGCGCGCGATGCCGGCAGCCCGCCGGATTTCAGCCAGCCCAACGTCTTCGCGACGCTGGAGGAACGGTTCGCCGCCGTGCCCGTGCCGGAGCACTGGAAGACGGACGTGCTGATCGTCGACGAAGGCCAGGATTTTCAGGCCGCATGGGTCGAGGCGCTCGAACGGCTGCTCAAGCCCGATGCGGCGTGGTGGTGGCTCGAAGATCCGATGCAGAACCTCTATCTGCGCGAGCCGGTGCCGCTGCCCGGCTGGACCATTCTGCGCGAAACCACCAACTATCGCAGTCCGCGCGACTTGCTCGGCTTTATCCGCAAGATCGTCGGGCCGAATGTGCGGCTCGATGCGGGCAGTCCGTTCGACGGCTCGGACGTTACCGTCTCGACCTATGAGGACGGCCATCCGGACGAAGTCATCGAAGCCACGAAGCGCGCGATCACGCATGCGCTGTCGCTCGGCTTTCGCAAGCAGGACATCGCGGTGCTGTCGTTTCGCGGGCGCGAGGGTTCGGCGCTCACGGCCGTCGATCATCTCGGGCCGCACCGGCTGCGCGCGTTCACCGGAACATACGATCTCTTCGGCAATCCTGAATATCGCGAGGGCGACGTGCTGCTGGAGTCGATCTATCGCTTCAAGGGGCAATCCGCGCCGTGCGTGATCCTGACCGAAGTCGACTTCGACACGCTCGACGATCAGGCTGCGCGCAAAGTGTTCGTCGGCGCGACGCGGGCGACGATGAAGCTCATCGTGGTCGCCTCCGAACGCGCGACGCACGCGATGGAAGCGTTGCGCTAGGCCGCGCCGCAGTCGTCTCATGCCATTCACGCAGAACCGGCGTCCGTGGCTGCGCCGCCTTTGGTACGCGGCGCTGATCGCGCTGGCGGTCGCTCCGCCGCTCGGGGCGGTCGGCTACATGCTGTACTCCGGCCTGCTCGCCCGGCAGCCGCATGGCATGGTGGTGCCCTACGAAGGCTTGTATTGGGACGCCGCGCAGTTCCAGATTGCCTACGAGCGCTTCGAGAGCCAGGTGCTGCTGTTCCGCAGCGGCATCGACGAAGATGCCGGCGCGGTCCGCGATTCCTATGCCCGGCTGCGGGCGCGGCTCGACATCGTGTCCGACGCCACGCGCACGCCCGAAGGCCACGACGCCATGCACAACCGGCAGCAGGAAATCTTGCGCCAGCTGCATACGGCGCTCGATTCCATCGAAGGCGACGTCAACCGGCTGACGGTCAGGCAAAGCCGCGCGCTGCGGGTCCTCGGCGTGCTGCGGCAAAACGCGCCCGCCGTCGCGGAACTGGCCACCGGCAGGCGGCTGATGGACGCCGCTGAGCGCGAGAACGTCGTGCGCGACTTCGAGGCCAAGCGCCGCTATCTGCTTTATGGCGGCATTCTGCTCGGCTTGCTATCGGCGGCGGCGACATCGCTGCTATTGCTCAACGGCTATCGGCGCGCGCGGCTGATCGAGCAGCAACGCGCCGCGCTGTCAGCCGAGCATCAGGCGACCCGGGCGGCGCGTGAAACGGCTGTCGCGAAAGACACGTTCCTCGGCATGATCAGCCACGAACTGCGCACGCCGCTGCACGCAATCGTCTCGTCCATCGAACTGCTCGGGCTGAATCTGCGCGGCGAGGCGGATCGCAAGATCATTCAGCGGCTGGAAACCGGCGCGCGTCATCTCGAAGCGCAGATGCGCGACCTGACCGACTACGCGCGCCTCGGCGCCGGCAAGCTCGAACTGCGCCTCGCCGCGTTCGATCCCGCCGAACTGCTCGATTCCATCGTCGATGCAAACCTGCCCGCCGCGTCCGCGAAGGGCCTGGAGTTGCGCGGCGAATACAGCGGCGCGCGCGGGCTGCTGGAATCGGACCCGCATCGCGTGCGCCAGATCGTCACGAATCTCGTCACCAACGCGATCAAATACACGGACGCCGGGTCCATCGACGTGCGCTTCATGCGCGACAAGGCGCGTCTCGATATCTCCGTGACCGACACGGGGCCCGGCATCGCGCGGGAACAACTGCCGCTCATCTTCGAGGAATTCACTCAGCTCGATTCGTCGAGCACGCGGCGTTTCGACGGCGCGGGGATGGGGCTCGCGGTCGTGCGAGGCCTGGTCGATCTGCTCGGCGGCACCATCGACGTGTCGAGCGAAGTCGGTCAGGGCGCGGCGTTTCGCGTGAGCTTGCCGGCGGCGTCCGTCGACGAGATGCCCGAGCGCCGCGACGACGCCGCCGAAGCGTCCGGCTTGCGCAAATCGCGCGTGCTGGTGATAGACGACCACGAGTCGATCCGCGACTCGCTGATGGAGATGCTGACGCTCCTGGGCTACTGGGCCGTGGGCATGCCGGACGTCGACAGCGCGCTCGCGTGGCTGCGCGCCAACGACGCGGACGTGATCCTGCTCGACCTGCACATGCCCGGCAAGGACGGCTACTCGTTCGCCAACGAATACCGCTCGCGGATCGCGCCGGGCGCGAGCGTGCCGATCATCGCGGTGAGCGCGTACGTGCCCGAACTCGTCGATCCGACCGCGACGGTGCTTTTCTTCGACTATCTGCTCAAGCCGGTGCGCTTCGAGGTGCTGAAGGCGGCCGTGCATCGCGCGGCGACGGCGCGGCGGCGCGCTGCCTGAGGCTTAGCTCCGCAACAGCCGCTTCGACAGGTCGGCCACCAGAATGCCGAGCCGCGCTGGCTTCTCGAAGCACGCGACGTTGTAATCGCGAATGATCTGGCTGATTTCCGATTCGCTCGCCTTGCCGGTCGTGAGCTCGCCGGTGAGCACGAAGATCGGCGCGTCCGGGTTGTCGGACTCGCGCACCGCCTGTATCGCGCCCGCCGACGTGTGCGCGCCGAACAGCCAGTCGATCACCACGGCGTCGAAGACTTGCGACTGCAGCGCCTCCAGAAACGCGTCGAGGCCGTAGAAGGCCATCGCGGTGAAGCCGGTCATCTCCAGATAGTCGTGCAGGTTGTCGGCCGACGCGTGATCGTCGTCGACGACCGCGATCACGGGCTTCTCGGTATCCGCGCGGCGCGGCTGGATTTCGATCTTGTGGACGTCGCTGGCCTGCTGCAACAGCACGCCCTCGTGGCGCGTGACGATCCAGCGGCCGTTCACTTTCTGCGCAATGAAATCGGGCCGGCTGCCCGCGTCCAGTGCATCGCCGATCCACGCGGTGCATGGAATCTCGACCGAGCCGAGCTTCAACACGGCGTCGTGCGCGGTGCCTTCGGTGTCGTCGGGGCGCGTATCGATGCTGTCGAAAAGCTGGAGCGCGGGCTCGTCGAAGGCGTCCGCGACGCGGCGAATCTGCGCGAGCGTCCACGGGCTATTGCCGCGCAGCTTGCGATGCCCTTGCGAAAAGCTCAGATCGAGGATGCGGCACAGTTCGGCCGTCTGCTGACGCTTGCCGATGCCGTGACGGCTCATCAGCTCGCGCACGCGCTCGGCGACGGCGAGCGATTCCAGTGAAGAGGTTTCAGAGACCATGCCTGCCAGGCGGATGCGGGAAAAGCTGCGAACGCGCAGCGAACCGCCCATTGTAAAGGGCAGCGGTCGGCGTGCTCGAAATCGAAACGATGAAGCAGCCGCCAATGTTCAGCATAGGAATGAAAACCTGCCGGTCAATCAATCTTTACAATGTAAAAATTCATTGACGTCCAGGTCACTCGGAACCACAATGTTTCCAGCGTAAAGATTCATCTTGTGACTTTCGAACGGTTCAACGGAGAACGATCATGTCCTTGCAAGCTATCTTGGCCGGTACGCCGGCGTGGGTCTGGGTGTTGTTGGCGGTGCTCGTTTCGCGCGGCCTCAAAGCGATGAAAGGCGGCACGGCGCCGCTCTCGAAACTCGCGGTCGTGCCGGCGATCTTCGCCGCGTGGGGCTTGCTGCATGTCGTCACGGGGCCGGACGCCGGCTGGGAACCGGCGGCGACGTGGCTGATCGGCGGGGCAATCGGCAGCGGCATCGGCGCGATGTTGGCGAAGAACAGCGCCATCGCCGTGGACCGCGTGCGGCGCACCGTCACCGTGCCCGGCTCCGTCGTGCCGATGCTGCTCATCCTCGCGACATTCGCGTCGAAATTTTTCATCGGCTTCGAACTGGCGACGGGCGCTGGCGTCGAGTCGACGTGGGCCGTGCTCAATGCGCTGATTTCGGGCCTGGTCGCGGGAATCTTTGCGGGCCGTTTTCTGATCTACTGGCTGGCGTTGCGGCCGGCGGCGGCTGTGTTCGAACGCGTCTGATGGTCCAAAGAAAATAGCCGTGAAGCCGATGCAACGGCTTCACGGCTTTCGCGTCCGAGCTCGCGCTTACTGCGGCTGGATGTTCGCGGCTTGCAGGCCCTTGGGACCCTGGCGCACCTCGAACAGCACCTTCTGATTTTCTTGCAGCGACTTGTAGCCGTCCGCCCGGATTTCCGAGAAATGCGCGAACACGTCAGGGCTGCCGTCGTCCGGCTTGATGAACCCGAAGCCCTTCGTGTCGTTGAACCATTTCACAGTGCCAGTTGCCATTATTTCCTCTTCTTTTGCAGCGTTGAGCGAGACCAAATCTCGCTTGGGTCAGTAATCGTTAAAGGCGTCTTCACGCGAACGCGGCTTCGGCGGGGATTTCGTCGAGCAGCGTGGAAAGTTGGCCCTCGGTCTCGCGGCCGCTGAATTCACGCAGCGTCGCGAGCAGCGTGCGCCACGGCGCGGGCCAGCGCGTTTCGCGCACGCAGCGGCCAGTCGCGTCGGTAATGCGCAACAGCGTGGTGTCGGGGTAGTAGGTGAGGGTGACGGGCATTCCGTCGAGAACGCAAGTAGCGGTACAAGGCTTCGGTGTGAACATGCTTTTTTTGTTGGATAAGTGGTCGTCGGTGCGCGCGGCGCGCGCCTGGTCGGTCGACGGTGCAGAGCGTTTAGCAACCTATGTGCCTGCTAGCCGGCGGGTGGCGCGAAAAGCCAGTTCCATCGTCCGAGTTCGAAAACGCGTTTCAAGATACTAAACGGCGAATGCTTCAGTTTCGTGTTCAGTTCACCCACGTTCACTGGATAAACTGCTTCGCACTTAGTTCGAGGGATCTCATCATGTTCGTCGCTGCCTTGTTGCTTTGTCCGGTCGGAGTCGCCGCGCTTTTCGCCTTCGCCCTGTATGCCGAAAAGGTGTTTAATCGCGGCAGCAGCCAGAAGGCGCCCGCGCCCGTGCGTTCCGAGACGCGGCGGCCGGGTTCTCACCGCGACTGACGCTCGCACGGCGCGCGATCCGGTTTCGTTATCGAACGATCGCTCATTCGGATTGTTCCGTTATCGCTGGCCGACTATAGTGCTATCGACAACACAACTGGAGACAAGGCATGAATCGGATCGATCTGGCGGAACGCACCGTGGTCATCACCGGCGGCGCGCGGGGCATCGGCCTCGCGGTCGCGGAGCGGGCGCTGGCTTCGGGCGCGAACGTCGCGCTGTGGGATGTCGACGCGGAGCGGCTTCAGCGCACGCGCGCCGAACTCGCGTCCAAGCACGAAGCGCGCACCGTCAGCGAGTCGGTCGTCGAACTGACCGATGAAGCGTCCGTCGATGCCGCCGTGCAATCGACGCTCGCCGCGCACGGCAAGATCGACGTGCTCGTGAACAACGCGGGCATCACCGGCGGCAACGGTCCGACGTGGGAACTGGCGCCGGACGTGTGGCGCCGCGTGATCGACGTGAATCTGATCGGGCCGTATCTCACTTGCCGCGCCGTCGTGCCGCACATGCTGAAAAACGGCTGTGGCCGCATCGTCAATGTCGCGTCGATCGCGGGCAAGGAAGGCAATCCGAACGCGTCGCACTACAGCGCGTCGAAGGCCGGACTGATCGGGCTCACGAAGTCGCTCGGCAAGGAGCTCGCGGGCAAGAACATTCTCGTGAATGCCGTCACGCCCGCCGCCGCGAAAACCGAAATCTTCGATTCGATGTCGCAGCAGCACATCGACTACATGCTCTCCAAGATACCGATGAACCGCTTCCTCATGCCGGAAGAAGCCGCGTCGCTCATTCTGTGGCTCTCGTCCGAGGACTGCGCGTTCAGCACGGGCGCGGTGTTCGACCTGTCGGGCGGACGCGCGACGTACTGAGCGCGCGCTTCGCTGGGGAGACATCGACCACTCCGATGCGGCGGAAGGCGCTGTCACGTTCCGCGTGATGCGCCGGCTGCTGCTCGCGTTTCTGGATCGCGCGAACGTCGGCTTCGCGCAATAGGCCTTGCAGCAGGACACCGGCCTCACGAACGCCGCGTTCGCGTTCGGCGCGGGCGTGTTCTTTGTCGGCTATGCGATCTTCGAGGTGCCGAGCAATCTGCTGTTGCATCGCGTGGGCGTTCTGGTATCTCGACGACGATCCCGCCCGCGCCCGCTGGCTCGCGCAGGACGAGCGCGCGTGACTCGATGAGGACGCCGGCAAGCGCACCGTCGGCAAGAGCGGCCAAGTGATTCTCGGCCGCCGATGACGTTCGACGCGAGCAATATCGGTCGTTTCAACTTCTGGAAGCGGCGGGGGCTACACGATAAGCAACCCTAACTACCTGCGCGACTTCGACAGCCGGTGCGCGAGACCCAGATTCGTCGCAATTTGCCAAACATACACGCGCGAGAAGCGCACGCCGAAGCGCCGCTCGATCAGTTCGCGCAGCCGCGCATTGGTCCACGCGTCGCTCGGAAAGCCGTGTTTGCGCGGCGAATTCTGCAAGGCGGCCGCGATCCAGTCGAGCGCTGCGCGATCCAGCACGGACGTGCGACCGCCGACGCCCATTTTCGCGAGCGCATCGAGCCCGCCGTCCGACACGATGGCCCGGTAGCGGCGCACTGTCTGCACCGACAGATGCAATTCGTCGGCGACCGTCTCCACCGATGCGCCTTCCAGCAGTCTGCGCCCGGCGGTCATGCGCCGGACGACGCTCGGAAGGGTGGCGGGGCGGGACGGCATCGCGCTGGTCGCTCGGTCGCGGTCCGCGGCTTCTTCGCGCGGCCAGTCAGGCGCAGAGCGCGGCGGCGCGGCCGCGCACCATTGAGTGCGCCTCGGAGGCGCAGGGCGCGTTCAGACAGGGCGCGGCGTCACGGCGTCCGTATGCGTTCATGCGTGGCTCCTTGTCGGGAGACTGCGGAACTCGATCGGGCGTGCTTAACGGCGAAAGGATGCGCGGCGGCGAAAGCCAGGCCGGCTACTGTGGGCTACCAATAAACGTTTTACGGCGCAATGGACATGCGTCGCCGAAAATATTTCGTCTTGAATATTGAGCGTGAATTGACTATGGACGCACGTACGCGCGTATCGACGGGTGCCGATGCTCAGTGATGCGACTGTTTGTCGTCAGTCCGTGCGCGAAGACAAGCCTCGGGAACACGTCAAACGCGATAGAACTCGATGTCCTGGCCCGCATGTACCGCGCGTTTCAACCATTCCGGCATGTCGCCGACGCCGTCCCACGTGTCGCCGCTCGCGTTTCGAAAAACCGGACCCGCGCCGTTCGATACCGGCACGGACGGCAGTTTCGGCATCGCGCGATGCGGTTTCGGCGCGCCATTCGCCGCGTTCCCGTTGGTCCTGGTGAACGTGGGCGGTACGGGAGGCGCGGCCTGCGCTTCGGCTAATGCTTCGGCCAGAGCGGTTTCGGTAATCCCGAATTCGGCCATTCGGCTGCGCAAGTACGCAATGATGCTATCTCGCTTTCTTTCGTCCACGGCTTTCCTGATTCAGCTTTTTGATTTGCAGAAGACGAACCCATGCCCCGCGCGGACCGGGGCGGTTCGAAGACTTAAATATATGTATTACCAAGCGTGGCGCAGTGTTTGCCGCTCGTCAATTGGTGTATTTACCGCGAGGCTGTTTTAATCCGCCAGACTCATTGACGCAATCGCCGAATAGAGCCGGTCCGGCCATTCACTCGCTCGAGGATCACCGCGACGGACGCACGACAACAGTGCGTGCGGGAAGTCACGCCGAGAACCGCGATCCGCAGAGGGGCATGCCGGGCCGCCGCGACTATGCGACGGCCAAAAAGGCTCGCTCCAGTTGTATTGTATGCCGGTCTTGGCCGCGTTTAAAAAGTTTTAACGCGAATGTTGTTCTCCCGGTAATTCCGCACCGTGCGCGCGAATCGCGGCAATCAGTTCCGCTGGCGTTATTTCATAACGGACTTCGCGATGAATGCCGGGTTTGCGTTCATCGATCTCGATCAGCAGCACGGCCTTGCCGTCAGCAGCGGGTTCGAGCTTCAAAGAGCGCACTTCCTGGCCGGTGGTGTCGTCAAATTCGGTCAGGAGCGTCATGGCTCCGGTGGCTGCGCTTCTCGGCATCGACATTCTTCCTCCCGTCTTGCGACGCATTTGTTGTTGTTCCGCTGCATCGCCCAGCCGCGCGCAGCGAATGGGGTGCGCGCTCCAGGGACGAAACAGGGCGGATACGGCGGACGCGAAGCGCGGCGCCTGCGCGAGCGCGCTCCGGTATCTCATTATTGCCTGTCAAATGCGCGGGCGTCCAGCGCGCGAGTTTTTGCGCGCTGCGCCTGCTTTCGCCCTCAGGCGTTGGCAGCGATGGCGTCGCGGACCTGCGCCGTGATCTCGAACGAACGCAGGCGCGCCGCGTGGTCGAAAATCTGCGCGGTGACGATGAGTTCGTCCGCCTGCGTCTGGTCGATGACCGAGCGCAGCCCGGCTTCCACGTCGCTGCGATCGCCGATCACCGAGCACGACAGCGAGTGCTCGACGCCCGCGCGCTCGGCCGGCGTCCACGCGATGGATTCGACGGGCGGCGGCAGTTGTCCCGGCGTGCCACGTCGAAGATTGATGAACTGCTGTTGCAGCGATGTGAACGCAAAGCGCGCTTCGTCGGCGGTGTCGGCGGCGAAGACGTTCACGCCGACCATCGCGTAAGGCTTCTCCAGCGTGGCGGACGGCCGGAATTGCGAGCGGTAGACGTGTAACGCGGTCATCAGATAATCCGGCGCGAAATGGGACGCGAACGCAAACGGCAGCCCGAGCGCCGCCGCCAATTGCGCGGAGAAGAGCGACGAGCCGAGCAGCCAGATCGGCACATGCAGTCCCGCGCCGGGCACCGCGCGCACGCGCTGGCCTTCCACTGGATCGGCGAAATAGCGTTGAAGCTCCACGACGTCGTCGGGGAACGAATCGGCGCTGCCTTGCAGGTCGCGGCGCAGCGCGCGGGCGGTCGTCTGGTCGGTGCCGGGCGCGCGCCCGAGCCCGAGGTCGATGCGGCCGGGAAACAGCGAGGCGAGCGTGCCGAACTGCTCGGCGATGACGAGCGGCGCGTGATTCGGCAGCATGATGCCGCCCGAGCCGACGCGAATGGTCTTGGTGCCTGCCGCGATGTGCGCGATCACCACCGACGTGGCCGCGCTGGCGATGCCCGTCATGTTGTGATGCTCGGCAAGCCAGTAGCGCCGGTAGCCCCAGCGTTCGGCGTGCTGCGCGAGATCGAGCGAATGGGCGAAGGCGTCGGCGGCGGTGGAGCCGAGCGGAATGGGCGAGAGGTCCAGCAGCGAGAAGGGGATCATTGCGAGTTTGGCGTGCGACAGCGTGATGGCGTGGCGGCGGGATATGCGCATGGGCAGAGCGGCCACGCGTTGGATATCTGATTGTGCCGAAAGTCTGCGAAGTCTGCCGAAGCGGTCGCGAGCCGGTGGTTCTGAGCGGAGTATGCGCCGACGCTACGCCAGCACCGGATATCCTTGCTCCGCCGCTTCGTGTTCGTAGCGAAGGATCGGCGCGTAATCAGCCCGCGTGAGACGCACGAAGCCTTTGAGCCGCAGCCGGCTGGCGAGTGCCGGATCATGCGCGACCGTATCGCCGAGCGCGGCGGCGAGCGCATCGACGATTTCGCGCGGCACGCGTTTTGACGCGATGAACGGCAGCGCGGGCGCGCGCGCCGTCACGCCGAGTTCGCGCACGCCGGCCGCCAGTTTCGGCCGATGCGCGCGCACGAAGGCCAGCGTCACGCAGTCGATGGCGGCGATATCCGCGCTTTGCTCGATGGCGACCGCATGCAGCGACGCGAGATGTCCGCCGGTCTTCGCCACGGAAGCAAAGAAGCGCGAGCCCTGCGCAAACGGCGCCACGGCATGACGGAAAAGGTTCATGCCGCTATTCGAATCGTCGTCGTTGTAGACGGCGCGCAGCCCGCGACAGTCCGCGAGCGATGCCGCGTTCACGTGCGCGCCCGCGACGAGCACGCTGCGATAGCCGCCGCTTTCGCAGCCAGGCGCATTGAACTCGGGCGTGGCGACAAGTTGCACGCGATCATCGAGCGCATGCAGCAGCGGATACCCGCACGTCTGCGAGAGCAGCAGGTCGTCGCGCAGCCAGAAGGCGGTCAGGTCGGAAACCGAGTCGGTAATGCCGAGCGTATCGCCGCGGGCCTTCAGCGTGTCGGCGAGCCGGGCGTGCACGGCATCGAGCAACGCGCGCCAGTCGGCGGCGAGCGCGGGCGTGACGTTGTACATCGGCAGGGCGGCGGTCCAGTGCATCGTCGGGGAATGGCGGGGGATGTCGCATGGTAGCGGTAATCGCAGCGACGCGTCTTGCGGCGTCCCGGCTGCCGTAACGGACGAACGAACCGGCCGATTCTGCGTCACAAGCCGCCCGAAGCCGCCTTTGCGCCGTCCGCATGCCCGAACGTTCGCACTGCTGCGTCCTCGCCCGAGCCCGCGAACGGATGCACCGGCGCGACCGCCCGCGCGAACGCATACAGCCGGAACCACTCGCCGTATCCTTCGACGACGAAGCCGCCATTGCT
The DNA here is from genome assembly GCF_023631105.1 of Caballeronia sp. AZ10_KS36. Classification (NCBI taxonomy): domain Bacteria; kingdom Pseudomonadati; phylum Pseudomonadota; class Betaproteobacteria; order Burkholderiales; family Burkholderiaceae; genus Caballeronia; species Caballeronia sp. AZ10_KS36. The sequence continues at coordinate 51,469 of NZ_JALQDQ010000025.1, forward strand.
CGCGCGATACGCGTCGCGCCGCTCGCGATAGATGGCAGCCAGCGCAAACCACGGCACGCCCGGCAAGTCGTGATGCACCGCGTGGAAGTTGTTGTTCAGAAAAAGCAGCCGCCACGGCCACGCGGCCTCGTTGATGACCGTTCGCTCACGCTCCGCGCTGGCCGCGCGATGCTCGTGGAACGAACGCACCGAAGCAAGCGCTAGCGCCGCATAGCCGACGCCTGCGAACGCGCGCCACGGCACGCCGCATCGAGTATCGAGCCACCACGCGAGCGCCACGAGCGCGGCGACATGCGCGAGCCAGCTCGCGACGATCCGCCAGTCGCGATCGACAATGGCCTGCGCCGCTTCCCGCCACGACGCGGCGATCGCGAACCACGGCCCGATCAGCACGCGGCCCACGAACGTGTTCCGCGCAGCGATCGCGCCACGCAATACGACGCCCGCGTTCGCCCACTGCTCTGGCGTCACGTAGTAGCTTTCGGGATCGCGGCCGGGCACGGTCAGATGCGCATCGTCGTGATGACGCAGATGCGACGCGCGATAGACCGCATACGGGAACCACACGGCGAGCGGCGCCAGTCCGAAGAGCATGTTGACGAGCGGCCAGCGCGTCGGATGCCCGTGCAACAGCTCGTGCTGTAGGGACATGTACCAGCACGACAGCACCGCGAGCAGCCCGAGCGCGAGCGGCAGTCCGAGCGTGCGCGCACTCGCCGCGACGCCGAACCAGCCGCCGTACACCGCGACGATGACGAGCCACGTCGGCCATTCGCTGCGCCAGCGCCACGACGCGCGCCGATTCTGAATTGCATCGCGTTGGGCGTCGTCGAGATAGCGTGGCATGGCGGGCTCTGAATGGCGAAGGGCCATGTTAGCCGCGTGCCGCCGCAAGCCCAACGAACGAATACGCCTATGTTTTTCGCGCAGCGCGAATTGGGGCGGTCTTTTCGTGCTCTTTTTCAAAGAATCAATAGCACTACGAATCAATGCACGTCCGCGGCACGGCCGCGTGCCCGCACGCGATTATTGGCTGCAAGCCGAAGCAAGGTATTCTCTGATGCTGTCCCCGGTTCTTCGCCGCCACGCGCCCCTATGACCCGACCCACCCATTCCGCCCGCACCGCGCGTCTTTTCGCCGGACTCATCGCGTTCAACGTGCTCGCGTGGCTCTGGGCGCTGATCGCGTTTCGTCACTATCCGCTGCTCATGGGCACGTCGCTGCTCGCGTATTCGCTGGGGCTTCGCCATGCGGTCGATGCCGATCACATCGCCGCCATCGACAACGTCACGCGCAAGCTGATGCAGCACGGCGAGCGCCCGCTCTCCGTGGGCGTCTTCTTCTCGCTCGGACATTCGACCGTCGTGATGATTGCGACCGCGCTTATCGCCGCCACCGCGCTCGCCGTGCAGGCGCGCTTTGCGGCGTTCCGCGAAATCGGCGCGCTGATCGGCACGTCGGTCTCCGCGTTTTTTCTGTTCGCCATCGCCGCGATGAATCTGGTCGTGCTGCGCGGCGTGTGGCGCGCATGCCGGCGCGCGCGCCGCGGCGACGCGCCGAACGACGACGATGCCGACCTGCTCGTCGTCGCAGGCGGCCCGCTCTCGCGCATCGCGCGGCCCCTCTTCGCGCTGATCGGCAAGAGCTGGCACATGTATCCGCTCGGCTTTCTGTTCGGCCTCGGCTTCGATACGGCAACCGAGATCGGGCTGATGGGCATTGCCGCGTCCGAAGCGGCGCGCGGCATGCCGGTATGGTCGATCCTCGTGTTCCCGCTGCTGTTCGCAGCCGGCATGTCCCTGATCGATACCGCCGATAGCCTGCTGATGGTCGGCGCGTACGGCTGGGCATTCATGAAGCCGGTGCGCAAGCTCTACTACAACCTCACGGTGACGCTGGCCTCCGTCGTGATCGCGGTGTTCGTCGGCAGCGTCGAGGCGCTCGGCCTGCTCGCGGATCGCCTGCAACTCAAGGGCGGCCTGTGGGATGTCGCCGCGCGTCTCTCGGACCACTTCGGCGCGCTCGGCTATGCGGTCATCGGCCTCTTCGCCGCGTGCTGGCTGGCCTCGGCGCTGCTCTACAAGTGGCGCGGCTACGATGCCGCCGACGACGCGCTCGACTCGGGCATCGCGCGCTAGCTTCGACGTTCGCCCTCCGCGCCAGCTTTCGTTTTCCTGATGCGGGCATCGTTTCTGCTGTCCATCAGCGCCTGCCGTTCATCGGCTTCGGCATCGAACGGCTCTCAGGGAGAACACAACCATGGCAGATACGCAGGACAACTCGCGCGAGGGTTCCGCAGGCGCGGAATCACCGAATCTCGACGATGCACAACGCGAACAGGCGGCCCAGCATTCCACGCCGCACGCGCTCGTCATCCACGAAATCGTGCGGGAAGAAGGCGAGGCCGCGATGGAGCGCACCTTCGCCGCGCTGATGTGGTCCGCGCTCGCCGCCGGCCTGTCGATGGGCTTTTCGTTTCTCGTGCAGTCGATACTGGAAAGCGCGATGCCCGAGTCGAAGTCGAGCCACCTCTTCACGAGCCTGGGCTATACCATCGGCTTCGTCATCGTCATTCTGGGGCGGCAGCAGCTCTTCACGGAAAGCACGCTGACGGCGGTGCTGCCCGTCCTCACGCGCCGCGACATGAAGACGGTCGCCAAGACCTTGCGCCTGTGGATCATCGTGCTCGTGTTCAATCTGATCGGGACGGCGATCTTCGCGAGTCTGCTGCAACTTCCCGGCGTGTTCTCGCCGGAGGTGACCGAGGCGCTCGCCAAGGTCGCGAAGGCGCCGTTTTCCGGCAGCTTCGGCGTGACGGTGGCGCGGGCGTTGTTCGCGGGCTGGCTGATCGCGCTGATGGTCTGGTTGCTGCCGAGCGCGAAATCGGCGCGTCTGCTCACGATTCTGCTCGTCACGTACACCGTGGCGGTCGCGAAGCTCTCGCACGTGATCGCGGGCTCCGTCGAAGCGGCGTATGCGGTCATGTCGGGCGCGGCCAGCATCTCCGACTACTTCTTCGTGTTCCTCGTGCCGACGCTCATCGGAAATATTCTCGGCGGCGTGTCGCTCGTGGCGATCGTCAATCACGCCGCCATCGCGCCGGAAATCAACGGCACGCCGCAGAACGCCGACTAAGCGGACTAAGCGGAAGTACGGCGCGGCGCGCGCTACTTGTTGTTGCCCGCGCCCGTGCCGTACAACCCGTTGTTGAAGCCGCCGGCGCCGTTCGTCGAGTGTTCCTTGCCGACGGTCTTCCCACGCGATGCGCCCGCCGCGTCCTTCGACTGCGGCTTCTGCGTCTCATGCACGGCGACGCCGGACGGATTGGCCCGCGCAGTCGAATCGGACGTGCGGTTCTCCTGCTGATCCGAGCCTTCCGGTTTCGTGATCTGCGCGCTCGCGCACAGGCTCGTTGCGGCGGCGAGGCCCGCGAGCAGCGTGGCGGCGATTCGTTTGCGGGATGCGGACATGAGGTCTCCATGCAGTTCGTGAGCCAAGAGCCGAGCACGAACGATGCCTGAGAGCGCCTCCGCCATGTCGGCCCGAACCCCTCGCTGGCGAGCCTGAGCGCCCGCCGGCCGGACCGTACGGGCGATGAGCGTCGCGCACGTGGCGCGAGTGGCGAAAGCGGCGGTCAGGCCGCTTTCGCCCAAAGCCTGTTGGTCGACCTTTTGCGGCTGCCGCCGTCGCGCGGATGGATGTGGACGGCATCGAGCGCCGCGCGCAGCGCCTCGATGCGCTGCTTCTGCGCGGGCACGAGCGCATAACCGCTGACGACGGCCGCAAGCCGCTCGCGCCAGTATTCGACGTTGAGCGTTCCGGACGACTGGCTCTTCATCGTGCGAAGCTGCGCCACCGCGCGTTCGATGTGCTGCAACTCGACGTCCGCCATCGCCGAGGGCAGCAGACTGCCCTTGGTCTCGCTTTTCTTCTTCATTGTTGGTCTTCCTCTCAGCCGCGCGGCGTGACGCTGTCTCGCGTCTCCCATCGCACGGGCACCCCGTTCACCCGCGCGTTTTCTATTGAAACGTCGCGGGCGGCCCTTGCTCATTTTCTAAAATTGTTCGGGCGTGACCGGCAGGCGTGATCCGCGGTCTTGCTTCGCGGCTGCCAACGGTACGACCGTTGACAAAAATGTACGCAACGGGGGCCTGTTGCCTCCGTCTGTCATCGCACATTGATCAAGGGCTGGCGCGTTTTTCGATGCTGCGCCGCGCCACGCCGAGCGTGCAGGGGCGGGCGGCGAATCTAGTCCGCGTCGTCGGAAGAAGGCTTTTCCGCGCGCTTGCCGCTGCGCCCGATCTGCGCTTCGAGCGCTTCGTCGAGCTTGCTGACCTTGCGCGGTTTCGCGGGTTCGCGTGCGTTGACGAACGCGATGAAGTCGTCCATCGGCAACGGGTCGCACAGCTTCTTCGAGCCTTCTGCTGCGCGTTCTACCAGATAGAAGTAGCCGCCCGGCATGCTCACGGCCGCGTAATGCGGATTGCCGCTGCGTGTCTTGAGCCGTTCTACGGCGCTGATGGCCCGGGTCGAGCGCATGATGCTAAGCCCGTCCGCTCACGGCGCGCACTTCTTGCCCGCGCCTTCGATCCACATGTTCGACACGTGGCGCTCGCCGGGGTAGAAGCGGTAGGTGGTCTCGCCGTTGTCGTAGCGGACCTTGACGACGTTCGAGTCGCCGAATTCGAGCATGGTGCCTTGCGGAATCGCCGTCTGCTTATAGGTGGCGTTGTGCTTCTTCGCTTCGTCGGTAATGCACTGGACGATGCTCGCAACCTCGTTGTGCGTCGATGCGGCTTCGACTTCCGGCTGGCCGGCGTCTTCGTTATGAAAGCGGCCGCAAGCGGCGATGAGAAGGGGCAGCGCGAGGGCCGCAGCGAGTTTCTTCATGATCTTCCCGGTTTGAGGGTGGGCAATCGAACGCTCCATTAGAGCACAGCGTCTTTACAGTCCGGCGCAGTGTCGGACGGAGCAACCTCCGCGCCCGCACGTCTAAGGGTAGCGCCTCGCTCATGCGTCGGGCGGCACGCCCAGAAGCGGCAAAGTCCCTCCGACGATGCCCGAGAACACCGGCCCCGCGACGGTCCCGCCGTAGTACGCGCCGCCGGATGGCTCGTCGATCATCACGGCGACGATCACGCGCGGATCGCTCATCGGCGCGATGCCGACGAACGACGCGCGATACTTGTTCGCCGCATACGACCGCCCAATTTGCTTGCGCGCGGTGCCCGTCTTGCCGCCCACGCGATAGCCCTCGACCGCGGCGGCGCGTCCGGTGCCGTCCGATCCTGTGGCCGCTTCGAGCATGTGGCGCACGGCGGCGGCCGTCGCGGGCCGCACGACCGGCGTGCCCGGGGGGCGCGTTTCGCCGTGGATCAGCGTCGCTGCGTGAAAGCGCCCGTCGCCGGCATACGCCGTGTAGATCTGCGCGATCTGCAGGAGCGACAGCGACAGGCCGTAGCCGTAAGCCATCGTGGCCTGTTCGATCGGCTTCCAGCGTTCCGGCGCGCGCAGCCGTCCCGTGGCCGCGCCGGGGAACGTCAGTTCCGGCGCCTGCCCGATGCCGTATTCGCGGTACTTGTCCCAGATGGTCCGCGCGGGAATCTTCAGCGCGAGCTGCGTCAGCGCCACGTTGCTCGACATTTGCACCGCCTCCGACACCGTGATGACGCCGTGATTCGACGTGTCGTGAATCACGTTCGGCCCGATCTTAAGCGTGCCGGGGTTTGTGTCGATGCGCGTGTCCGGCCGCACGTGACCCAGGTCGATGGCGAGCGCGGCCACGAGCGGCTTGATCGTCGAGCCCGGCTCGAACGTATCCGTGAGCGCGCGGTTGCGAAGCTGCTCGCCCGTGAGACGGCGGCGGTCGTTGGGATCGAAGCTCGGGTAATTGGCGAGCGCCAGCACTTCGCCGTTCTTCGCGTCGAGCACGACGACGCTGCCCGCGCGCGCCCGATGCTTCGCGACGGCCGCCTTGAGTTGCGAATGCGCGAGTTGCTGGATACGCCGGTCGATCGTCAAGTGGATGGTTTCGCCGTTCTGCGGCATCTCCGTTTCGCCGATCTGCGATACCACGCGGCCGAGCCGGTCGCGGATGACTTCGCGCTGCCCGGCCGAACCGGCGAGGCGCGCGTCGGCGGCGAGCTCCACGCCTTCCTGACCGCGATCCTCGTTGTCCGTGAAGCCGACGACATGCGCCGCCGATTCGCCTTCGGGATAGAAGCGTTTGGTGTCCGGGACGAGGGTGATGCCCGCGCGACCGATTTCCGCGATGCGCTCGGCCGTTTCTGCATCCACCTGGCGCTTGAGCAGCACGAAGCTGCGATCCGTGCCGATGCGGCGGGTGAGTTCGCTCGCCGGAAAGTCGAGCAGCTTGGCGATGTCGTCGGCGCGGGCGGCGTCGAAACGCTTTGGGCTCGCCCAGACTTCGTACGTGGCGAGGCTGACCGCGAGCATCGCGCCGTTTCTGTCGACGATGCGCCCGCGCGTGGCGTCGAGCGCGAGCGTTCGCTGGTAGCGCTTCTGTCCTTCGCCGATATAGAACGCGTGATCGACCACCTGCACCCACAGCGCGCGCCCGGCGAGCGCGAGGAACGCGGCGGTGACGCCCGCCAGCACGAACCTAGAGCGCCACGCGGGCAGCCGTTGCGCGAGCATGGCGCTGCGATGATGCGTGTGGAATTCGCGGCTGCCGCGCGTTTTATTGCTCTTGAACATCGGCGCGATGCGTCAGGCGGGATCGGACTGCGCGAGGCGCGCGAGCGCTGCGTCGAGATCGGACGAAGCGATGGAGCCGTCCGCATCGGGCAGACGAATGCCGAGATCCTCGCTCAACACGCGCCGAAGCGCATCGACGCCGACCAGTTCGCGATGCGTGGTGCCGTCGCGTTCGTCGTGCAGCGACAGGCGCTGGTCGAAGAGCCCGTAGCGGCGTCCCGGCGCAAGCCGCGCAGCAAGGAGGTGATGCACGAAGATCGACTGCGGATACGTGGAGACGAAGTAGTTCGACATCTCGTAGTCGATGTCGTATTGCGGATCGAAGTCGAAGCGGTAGATGGCCGTCCACGTTCCGTCGATGAGCGCTTCCATCCGATAGTTCGGCAGACCCGCGTCCCAGTCGATGCGTTGCAGCCTGAACGCGCCATGCGGCGTGATCTGCTCCAGACCGCCTTGCAGCGCGAGCGGCGCGGAAAGCGTCATGCCGCCGAAACCGACATCCGCGACGAACGCGCCTTCGTCCAGTTCCACGACGAGCAGCATGTGCGAGCGCGGCGGCATGACCGACGGATCGCGGCCCCACAGCACGCGGCCCGCGTAGCTTTTCACGCGAAAACCCAGTGCTTCGAGTACGCTGCGGAAAAGCAGATTGTGTTCGTAGCAGTAACCGCCGCGCCCGTTCGTAATCAGCTTGCGTTGAATCGAAGCAAGATCGATCCGGACTGGACGGCCGAGCAGCACGTCGAGATTCTCGAACGGTATCGCCTGAGGATGCAGCAGATGCAGCGCGCGCAGCGTGTCGAGCGTGGGCGCGGGCCGCTCGCCGCCGCCAAAGCCGATGCGTGCGAAGTAGGCGGGCAGGTCGATGAGCGTGTCGAGTGAAGTCATGTCGATGTTGGCCTCGTGCTGCGAAGTCGCGCAAGCATTCTACGACACGCGAAGCCGAAAATTACAGATAGCCTACGAACGAAGCGGGCGCCGTAAGAAGCGATGCGCGATTGAACTGTGCCGCGTCGCAGAAGGTCTTTCCATTTTCGCTCAACGGATGAGGACACCCACGTCATGCCGAACGATGCAGACAATAGCAATCAGGCAAGTGCTTCGAAACCGTCTTCAGCGTCGCCCGCAGCGAAGCGCCGCGCGCCTGCGTGCACGCTCGTGATCTTCGGCGCGGGCGGCGATCTCACGCGGCGGCTTCTGATGCCCGCGCTCTACAACCTCTCCGCCGACGGTCTGCTCGACGACGACATGCAGATCATCGGCGTGAATCACGGCGAGCGCGAGACCTCCGCGTGGCGCGACGAGCTCACCGAGTCGCTGCGCAAGTTCGCCGCCGACAAGGCCAGCACCTTCCATACGTCGAAGCTGAACGAAGACGCGTGGAATCGCGTCGCGAACAAGCTCGAATACTTCGCGGGCGAGTTCGACGACGAAGAGACCTTCGCGCGGCTCGAAGCGCGTCTCACCGAGATGAAGAGCCGCAATGTCGTCTTCTATCTCGCCGTGAGCGCGCGGTTCTTTGCGCCGATCGTGGAACATCTCGGGCGCGCCGGGCTTCTGGAGGAGCAAGACGGCGCCTTCAGGCGGCTCGTCATCGAAAAGCCGTTCGGCACCGACCTCGCTTCGGCGCAGGCGCTCAACCGCTGCATCCTCGCGTATGCGAAGGAATCGCAGATTTATCGCATCGACCATTTTCTCGGCAAGGACACGGTGCAGAGCATTCTGGCCGTGCGTTTCGCGAACGCCATGTTCGAGCCGGTCTGGCGGCGCGAATACATCGATCACGTGCAGATCACGGCGTCGGAGACCATCGGCGTGGAAGGGCGCGGCAGCTTTTACGAGCAGACCGGCGCGTTCCGCGACATGGTGCCGAACCATCTGTTCCAGCTGCTCGGCATGGTGGCGATGGAACCGCCGAATTCCTTCGACGCCGAAGCCGTGCGCGACAAGAAGGCCGAAGTTTTCGACGCGATGAAGCCGCTTACGGCGCGCGACGTGGTGTTCGGGCAATATGAGGCCGGCGCGGCGGGACCGGGCTATCGCGAAGAGCCGGGCGTCGCAAAGGACAGCCGCACCGAAACGTATGCGGCGGCGCGCGTCTTCATCGAAAACTGGCGCTGGGCCGGCGTGCCGTTCTATCTGCGCACCGGCAAGCGGCTGACGGAGCGCCGCACGGAGATATCGGTGCAACTGAAGGCGGTTCCGTTCCGGTTGTTCCGCGACACGCCCGTCGACGAGCTGACGCCGAACGTCTACACGCTGCGTATCGACCCGGCGCACGGCACGAGCTTCGACTTCAACGTCAAGGTGCCGGGCCCGGTGATGCAGATGGGCGCAGTGCGCTCGGCGTTCGATTACGGCGACTTCTTCGCCGAGCGCGCGAACGTCGGTTATGAAACGCTGCTCTACGACTGCATGCTCGGCGACGAAACGCTGTTTCAGCGCGCGGACAGCATCGAGACGGCGTGGGCGGCGGTGGAACGCGTGCTGCATCCGCAGAGCGACCTGCCTGTGCATGGCTACGCGGCGGGCAGCGCCGGGCCGGAAGAAGCCGACCGTCTGCTCGCCGAAGACGGCCGCGCGTGGCGTCCGCTGACCGACACACTCAAGAAGAACTGATTTCTGGATAACAACGATGACAAGCGTGAGCACGGAAACCCGAACGAAGCAAAGAAAGCGCGCGAGCACCGCGAAGGGGACGGTGAAGGCGGACCGCATTCTCGCCATCGACATCGGCGGGACAGGGCTCAAGGCCGCGGTGCTGTCCGAAGACGGCGAGATGAAAAGCGAGCGCGTGCGCGTGCCGACGCCCAAGCCCGCGATGCCCGACGTGGTCGTCGATACGCTCGTCGCGCTCGTGCAGCCGATTCTCGCTGAGCCGCCGACGCACATTTCGATCGGCTTTCCCGGCGTGGTGCGCGATAACGTCGTGCTGACCGCGCCGAATCTCGGCAACGAATACTGGCGGCGCGTGCCGCTTGCGGACATGATCTCCCAGCGTCTCGGCGGCATGCCGGCGCGCATGATCAACGATGCCGAAATGCAAGGACTCGCGGCTATCGAAGGTCGCGGCCTGGAGTTCGTGCTGACGCTCGGCACGGGCGCGGGCACCGCGCTCTTTCGCGACGGCGAACTCATGCCGCATCTGGAACTCGCGCATCATCCGGTGTCGAAAAGCCGAACCTACGACGAATACATCGGCAACGCGGCGCGCGAGAAAGCCGGCAACAAGCGCTGGAACCGCCGCGTCGAGAAGGTGCTCGGCATCCTCGACACGCTCGTCAATTTCGACAAGCTGTGGATCGGCGGGGGCAACGCCACGCATCTGAACTTCGAGTTGCCGCCGAACGTGGCGGTCGTATCGAACGCGGCGGGCATCGAGGGCGGCGCGAAGCTGTGGCATCCGCGTTCGGTTCGCGAGACTCGCCAACTCTCCGACTTCAATCAGCGCGAAGGAGCGCCTTCATGAATGCCAATGGCCAATTCGGTTTGCACAGCATAAGCGGCGACGCCGCCGCCGCGTTCGAGGCGCTCGCGCACGTGCAGCTCGTCGTCTCGGACTGCGACGGCACGCTGCTTCACACCGACAAGTCGATCAGCGAACCCGCGAAGGACGCGGTGCGGCGTCTGCGGCAAGCGGGCGTCGAGTTCACCGTCGCGAGCAGCCGGCCGGGCGCGGGCATGCGTTATATCGTGGAGACGCTCGGCGTCGACATGCCGTATGCGTCGTATAACGGCGGCAATCTCGTTCAGCCGGGCACGTGGGAAGTGCTCGCCGCGCACAAGCTGCCGCGCGATGCCGTGCAGACGTCGCTCGAGGCGCTCGCGTCCGCGGGCGTGGATGCGTGGGTGTTCGTTGGCGACGTGTGGTATCTGACCAATCCCGATGGCGCGTACGTGCCGCGCGAACGGCGCACGGTCGGCTATGACGGCGTGCTCGTGCAGCGTTTCGACGATGTGGATCTGGATGCCGTCGACAAGATCGTCGGTTCGACGGCGGACGCGCCGCTGCTCGAGCGCGTCGAAGCGCAGTTGCAGACACAGTTCGAAGGGCGCGCGAACGCGGCGCGCTCGCAGAGCTATTACCTCGACATCACGCATTTGCTCGCCAATAAGGGCGACGCGGTGCGCGAACTGGCGAAGCGCCGCAACGTGCCGCTCGAGCGCGTGGCCGTGCTCGGCGACATGAGCAACGATATCGCGATGTTCGACATTGCGGGGACGTCGATTGCGATGGGACAGGCGTCGGAGGCGGTGCAACGACGCGCGAGCCTCGTCTCGTCGACGAACGACGAGGACGGCTTCGCGGTGGGAATCAACGCGCTCTTGTCGGCGCGTGGTGTAGCGTGATACGGCTGATTCAACGGCGGCGCATCGGCGCGCGGGCTGCGCCGCCGCCGCTTGCGCGTTCGTCTTTGTGACGGAAGTTGATGCGGCCCTTCGTCATGTCGTACACCGACATTTCCAGCGTCACGCGGTCGCCGGCCAGAATGCGAATGTGGTTCTTGCGCATGCGGCCCGAGGCATAAGCGCCGACGACGACGCCGTTGTCCAGCGTCACGCGATAGCGGCTGTCGGGAAGCACTTCGTCAACGATACCGTCGAGTTCGATGAGTTCTTCTTTCGCCATTTGAGCTCCTGTTCAAGTAATAGTGGGTGCCGCGCCGCTCGACGCCACGCAACGGCATTCGCGAGTGTCGGCGGGCGACGGTGCGCAGAGCGCATCGCCGCTGCAACGCGTCGGAAGCGAAGTCGGGCGTGAGCCGGCGCGCTCGAACGACGAACGCGCCGCGTCTTGCTTTCAGGCTCGTGGCGAGCTTGACGGCATAGGCCGGAACGACGGAACTCGCCTTCGAGCGGCAAGCCCTGGCCGGCATGACCGGGACGGCGACGCCGGCTCCCTGCGAGGCTTCGACCGAGATTCAGGGCGATGCCGCGAGTGCCGACGTGCGGTGTGATGCGGTGAATGGGTCTGCTGTGACTGGCAGGTGCGGTCAGAAAGCCGAAATACAAGCTACTGAGACAAGCTACTGACCAAGCACTGAGGCTGCGTCGCGACAGAATCCGTTTAGACAGAGGAAACCGCGCAAAAGTTCCTTGCGCGATGCCCGGCGAATGGTGCTGATTTCTTGCGATGACTTCGCATCGAACCCGTATTATAACCAACCTGCCTTCTTGAAGCGCCAGTACAGCACGATATCGACGAGCAACATCGCGCCGAGGCACGCCGGATAGCCATACGTCCAGTCCAGCTCCGGTATCCGGTGGAAGTTCATGCCGTAAATGCCGGCGATCATCGTCGGCACCGCGAAAAGGGCGGCGAACGAGCCGAGGCGCTTCGTCACTTCGCTTTCCGCCAGCGCGATCAGGCCCAGGTTCACCTGAATGGCCGTCACGATCATTTCCCGGCGGCCTTCGATCGTCTTCACGATGCGCAGCAGGTGGTCGTAGACGTCGCGGAAATATTCCTGCATGCCCGCGCATACGCCCGGCGGCCGCCCGCCGTAGAGCTTGCTCACGGCTTCGAGCAGCGGCGCCGTGTGATGCTGCATGAGCGTCATGCGGCGCTTGAGCGAATACAGGTCTTCGATGATCTCGCGCGACGCCGCCGAGCCGTTGCGCTCGAAGATGCGCTCTTCCACTTCGTCGAGGGCATTGCCGAGCGCTTCCAGCACAGGGAAATAGCGATCGACGACGGCATCGAGCAGCGCGTACATCACGAACGCCGGGCCGTGCTTGAGCAACTGCGGTTCGCGCTCGCAGCGTTTGCGCACTTCCTGAAACCCTTGCGTAGTGCGGTTGCGCACGGAGATCACGTAGTTGCGCCCGACGAAGACGTTGATCTCGCCGACGAGCAGTTCGCCTTCCTCGTCGAATTCGACGGTATGGAACACCGCGAAAAGCGAATCGCCGTACTCCTCGATCTTGGGCCGCTGATGCCCGTGTTGCGCGTCCTCGACGGCCAGTTCATGCAGGCCGAACTGATGCGCCATGTGCGCGAGCTCGCCCGGACCGGGCTCCTTCAACGCGACCCAGATGAACGAGTCGGGCAGGTCCCGGTACGTATTGATGTCGTCGATTTGTACGTCTGCGAGCTTTCGGCCGTTCTGATAAGCCGCGCAATTGACCAGCATGGGGCGCCCTTGTTATGTCGATGTAATCAGGCACGCGCCTTTTGCGGAATGCACGACAGGCGCGGGCGCGCGGACTTCATCGTGGAAATCTTAGCGGATCGCGACGCGCCACGCGCCCTGTATTTGCACGCGCGAGCGGCGCTCAGCTTGCCGTGTAGTCGAGCTGCGGCACGACTTCCGCGGCGGGCAGCGCGGCGACGTTCGACTGCATCGCGTCGAGCTTGGTCAGCTTGCCTTCGACCGTCGCGCCGACGTCCATGCGCAGCTTCTGATAGTAGATGTTGCCGTGCACGTGCGCATTCGACTGGAGTTCGACGAAATGCGCGACCATTACGTCGCCGACCACGCGGCCGTTGATGATGACGTCGTAGGCGCTGACGTTGCCGTGAATCGCGCCCTGATCGCTCACGACGAGCAGCGATTCGTCGCCGGCGCGGCCGGTGACGTTGCCCGTCACCTGACCGTCCATGCGCAGGCCTTCGCTGAATTCGAGGTCGCCCGAAATATGGACGTTCTGCGCGATCAGGGTGGAGAGCTTGGCCGGCTTGACGCCTTGCGAATCTTTCTTCGATGAAAACATGGCGGTTCCTTGCGATGCGGTAAAGGTGGCTTCGCGATCACGCGTCATTGCGTGCTCGGTCGGTCGGATGAATCAGCGTTGCTTTTTCAAAAAGGCGAGGTCGGTTTGCAGCCGCTCGATCTGCGCGGCGCTTTGCATGGCGCGCTGTTCGAGCGCGGCGCGCGCTGCCGTCTGCTGTTCCAGCGCGAACTGCGCATGCGCCAGTTCTTCGCGCAGCTTTTGCTCGGACACGGGCGGCGCGCAGAGCACGTCGAGCTTGCGCGCCTGTTCGTGCGAGGTCTTGAGCGCATAGCCGGCCGCGACGAGCGCGCCGATCGCGCAGATCGCCGCGATCACGCCGGGGACATACGCGGTGCTGCGCTTGGGCGTGAGCGCATAGGAGCGTTGGGTCAGCTTCAGCGAGACCCGCTTCGAATCAGCCTTGCGCATTGGGTTTCTGCCTGAAGAGCATGAGATAAGGCTTCGGATTGAGCTGCGCGCCGCCCACGATCACTTCGAAGTGCAGATGCGGCCCGGTCGAGCGGCCCGTCGAGCCGACTTCTGCGATCTCGTCGCCCGGCATCACGAACTGGCCTTCGGTCACGAGAATGCGCGACGCGTGGCCGTAGCGCGTCACCGTGCCGTTGCCGTGGCGGATATCCACCGCGTTACCGTAGCCGTTGCGCTCGCCCGCCTGAATGACGCGCCCGCCCGCGCTCGCGAGAATCGGCGTGCCGGTCGGCGCGACGAGATCGAGTCCCGGATGAAAGCTCACATGTCCGGTGAACGGATCGATGCGGTTGCCGTACGGCGAGCCGAAGCGCGAGCCGGGCGCGGGATCGCGGCCGGGAAACGCCATGTACGCGGTGTAATGCGCGATCGCCTGGCCTTGCAACTGCGAGAGCGTGTCGCTCAGGCAGCCGATGACCTTCTGCGCGTTCTTGAGGCGCTCTGACGGCGTGCCGTCGTGAGCGCGCTCCGCGTTGCAAAGACGCGGCGGCAGTTCGGGACCGCCCGCGCCGTCGAGCGCGCTGGCGGCGCCTTCGCTGTCGGGCAGCGGCGGCACGTCGTGGACGCCGGCCGCCGTGCCCGCGCCGGGCGCGGCCTTCAGCCGGTTATCGAAATCGCGCAACTCGCCGACTTGGGCCGCGAGCGCCGCGACGCGCGGGACGAGCGCGCCGATGTCGGCGTCGATGCGCCCGAGCTGCTCGATCTCGTAGGAGCGGCGCGACACGAACGCCTGCTCCTCGCCGAGATGACTGCGCGCGAACGTCGTGCCGATGGCGATGCCGAGCGCGAGCGCGGCGATCAGAAGCGCAATCAGCCCGATGACAGCGATGGTGCGGGCCGTGCGCGCTTCGACGAAGCGCACGCGCTGGCTCGACACGGAGCGTCTTGACCAGATGACGAACGACATCAGCGAACGGCGGGCAGTGAGCCGGCGCGCGCGTCCGGACTAGGTTGAATTAGGAGAAAGCTCAATCGATTCACGGAGATAGCAACGCCGCGACGGACGACGCGATAAAGCGGGGCCGGCGATGATGCCGCACGATGGCCCGGCGCGCCGACAGTTCGTCGGGATGGCGAATCAAATTAATACGAACCCGGCGGATGACGCCGGTTGCGATGCGTGGACGCATCGCCGGAAAGCGGCCATTAAACCACTTGCGCGCGCCAACAACGTCAAAAAGGTTGAACGTGTCGCGAAAGTATCGTCAGGATGACTTGATGTCTACCCAGGCGATCTCGGGCGCGTCCCCCATGAGGAACGCGTGGTTCAGCTCGGCGGCCGCGCGCAAGTAGTCCCAAACGGCGGTGATGCGCCTCAACCGGCGCAAGTCTTCGCGACACGACAGGAAGAAGGCGCGCGTCACGACGATTTCTTCAGGTAGCACGGGCACGAGCCGCGCGTCGGGCGACGCCATGAAGCACGGCAGAATGGCGAGCGCGCGTCCCTGCAACGCGGCGTGGTACTGCGCGATCGCGCTCGTGCTGCGCCAGCGCGACACCGCGCCGGGCACCGCGCGCTCCAGATACAGCAGTTCGTGACTGAACGCGAGGTCGTCGATATAGCTCGCGAAGCGGTGATCGCGCAGATCGTCTTTCGCGCGAATCGGCGCATGGGCGTCGAGATAGCCGGGCGTCGCGTAGAGCTTCAGCCGATAGTCGCAGAGCTTGGTGTAGACGTACTGCCCTTGCTCGGGGCGTTCGAGCGTCACCGCGATATCCGCCTCGCGCTTCGAGAGGCTCACGAAGTGCGGCACCGGCAACAGGTCGATGGAGATGTTCGGATGCGCGTCCTGAAACCGGGCGAGATGTGGCGCGAGAAAGAAGCAGCCGAAGCCTTCCGTCGACCCGACGCGCACGTGACCCGACAGCGCGTGCCCCGTGTTAGCGATCTGCTCGGCGGCGGACTGCACCGTGGTTTCCATCGCGTCGACGAAGCCGAGCAGGCGCTGGCCCTCGGCGGTCAGCACGAAGCCGCCGCTGCGCGATTTGTCGAAGAGCAGCGTGCCGAGCGCGTCTTCGAGCGCGCGCACGCGCCGCGCGACCGTCGTGTAATCGACGCCCAGGCGCTTGGCCGCGCCGCTCGCGCGCTGCGTGCGCGCCACTTCGAGGAAATAACGCAGGTCGTCCCAGTTCAGTTTCGCGGCGTCGAACTTCGGGCCTTTTTGCATATCGGTCGGGTGTTTTTCCAGTGCCAGGGCGGACTTTTGCATAACTATACTCAAAGGCACGAGCCTGCCGAATAGCGGGCCGAGACCTATAACGGAGACGACATGCCTTTTCCCCCGACGCTCTTCCCGCGTCACGCCCGCGCGTCTTCGCTCCTTTCTCCGCACTGTTCCAATCGAGGAGTCATCCGTGAATATCGTTGCTGAACATCCGGCGCAGGGTGCGCGCCCCGGCGCGTCCGTGCGTACCGCCAAACTGCTGATCGACGGCGCGTTCGTCGAATCGAAAACGGGCGAATGGCGGGACATCGTCAATCCGGCGACGCAGGAAGTCGTCGGCCGCGTGCCGTTCGCGACGGCGGACGAGGTGAACGCCGCCGTCGCCGCCGCGCAGAAGGCGTTCGAAACGTGGCGCACGACGCCGCTCGGCACGCGCATGCGGCTCATGCTTCGCTTTCAGGACCTGATTCGCCAGAACATGAAGCGCATCGCGCAGACGCTGACCGCCGAGCAGGGCAAGACGCTCGCGGACGCGGAAGGCGACATCTTCCGCGGTCTCGAAGTGGTGGAGCACGCGTGCGGCATCGGCACGCTGCAAATGGGCGAGTTCGCGGAGAACGTCGCGGGCGGCGTCGACACGTACACGCTGCGCCAGCCGATCGGCGTCTGCGCCGGCATCACGCCGTTCAATTTTCCCGCGATGATCCCGCTCTGGATGTTCCCGATGGCGATTGTCTGCGGCAACACCTTCGTGCTGAAGCCGTCCGAACAGGACCCGCTTTCGACGATGGAACTGGTCGAACTGGCGATGGAAGCGGGCGTGCCGCCGGGCGTGCTCAACGTCGTCCATGGCGGCAAGGATGTCGTCGATGCGCTCTGCACGCATCCGGATATCAAGGCGGTGTCGTTCGTCGGCTCGACGGCGGTCGGCACGCACGTCTACAACCTCGCGAGCCAGCACGGCAAGCGCGTCCAGTCGATGATGGGCGCGAAGAATCACGCCGTCGTGCTGCCGGACGCGAACAAGGAGCAGACGCTCAACGCGCTGGCCGGCGCGGGTTTCGGCGCGGCGGGGCAGCGTTGCATGGCGACGTCGGTGGTCGTGCTCGTGGGCGCGTCGAAGGACTGGCTGCCGGATCTCGTCGAACGCGCGCGGTCGCTGAAGGTGAACGCGGGCACGGAGCCGGGCGCGGACTTGGGGCCCGTGGTCTCGCGCGCGGCGAAGGAGCGGATCCTCGGCCTGATCGCAAAGGGCGTGGAAGAGGGCGCGACGCTCGCGCTCGACGGCCGCGATATCACCGTGACCGGCTACGAGAACGGCAACTTCATCGGCCCGACCATTTTCTCGGACGTGACGACCGACATGGCCATCTACCAGACGGAGATTTTCGGGCCGGTGCTGTGCGTGCTCGAAGCAGCGACGCTCGACGACGCCATCGCGCTCGTCAACCGCAATCCGATGGGCAACGGCGTCGGTCTCTTCACGCAGAGCGGCGCGGCGGCGCGCAAGTTCCAGAGCGAGATCGACATCGGACAAGTGGGCATCAACATTCCGATTCCGGTGCCGGTGCCGTCGTTCAGCTTCACGGGTTCGCGCGGCTCCAAGCTCGGCGATCTCGGGCCGTACGGCAAGCAGGTCGTGCAGTTCTATACGCAGACGAAGACGGTCACGGCGCGCTGGTTCGACGACGCCACCGTGAACGACGGCGTCAACACGACCATTTCGCTCCGATAGCGACAAGGAGACACGCAATGCGAATCGGTTTTATCGGACTGGGCCACATGGGCGGCCCGATGGCCGCGAATCTGCTGAAGGCGGGGCACGCGGTGACGGCCTTCGATCTGTCGCCGTCCGCGCTCGACGCGGCCAAGGCGGCGGGCGCGACGCTCGCCAATTCGCCGCGCTCTGCGGCCGAAGGCGCGGAAGTCGTCATCACGATGCTGCCCGCTGCGCCGCACGTCAAAGCCGTCTATCTGAACGACGACGGCGTGCTGGCAGGCGTGAGCGCGGGCGTCCCGCTCATCGACAGCAGCACGATCGATCCGGCCACCGCGAAGGTCATCGGAGAAGCAGCGGCGGCGCACGGCAATCCCTTCGCGGATGCGCCGGTCTCGGGCGGCGTGGTCGGCGCGCAGGCGGGCACGCTGACCTTCATGGTCGGCGCGGACGAGGCGCTCTTCGAAACGCTGCGGCCGGTGCTCTCGGGCATGGGCAAGAATATGGTGCGCTGCGGCGAGACGGGCACCGGACAGATCGCGAAGATCTGCAACAACCTCCTGCTCGGCATTTCGATGATCGGCGTTGCCGAAGCGATGAAGCTCGGGGAGACGCTGGGCATCGATCCTTCGAAGCTGGCCGCGATCATCAACACGTCGACGGGGCGCTGCTGGAGTTCGGATACGTGTAATCCCTATCCGGGTATCGTCGAGACAGCGCCTGCATCGCGCGGTTATAGCGGCGGCTTCGGCGCCGACCTGATGCTGAAGGATCTCGGTCTTGCCGTCGATGCGGCGCGCGGCGCAAAGCAGCCGGTTTTCATGGGCGCAATCGCGCAGCAACTCTATCAATCGATGAGTCAGCAAGGTCTCGGCGGGCTCGATTTTTCGGGCATTATCAGGCTATACGGGAAGCGCGAGTGATTCAGTTCGGCACGCACGTGCGTGCCGAATGCGTTTGCCGGAATAACTGCTTTATTCAGTTGCACTGCACAATGCTTCGCGCTGTGGCTTACTGGGCGGAGTCATCGGGATTACGATGATTCGCTTTCCAAAAAAATGTCCTATTCTGGAAGCACGACGCGCGTGTGCCGTTCAGTTCCACACCAGGAGAAACGGTGTCGCGCGCGCCTCCGATGCAGGCGACGAGCCCGGTCTTTCGGGCGATCAGATGAGGAGCACGCGATGCAAGTTACACGTCATTTGAATATGGAACTCCGGCATGCCACGATGCCGACTTACGTAGCCAGCTATTTCTTTCCGTTGCTGCTTTTGGCATACGAAGCCTGGCGAGTGGGATCCTGGGTCGCGGTGAACGGCTTCAACTTCATGAACTTCAATGCGATGGGCTACGAGTTCGCGTTGATGATCGCCGTGTTCGCCATGCAGGTCATCGTGGAAATCGCGTTCCTCGCGGGTGCCGTGCTGACGCGCCATAAGGATGTCGGCCACCGGCTGGCGAATCTGCTGCTCGGACTGTTCTGCTCGATGGTCGTGCTCGGCTTCGACCTTGCGCTGCAATATGGGTTGAGCGGAAGCTGATTCGCGGCGCAGTTTTAGTCGTCACAAAGCAAAGGCCGGCTGTTCGACAGCCGGCCTTTGTCTTTTTCCGAAGCGCGTCGTACTAGCAGCCCGCCGCGCTGGTCAAGTTCGGCGGCTTGGCGGCGCGTTCGGCGTACCACTTCTCGCTTGCGTCGCGCAGCGCCGTGCGCAAGCCTTCCTCGACGACCGGGTGATAGAACGGCAGCTTCAGCGCGTCGTCGAGCGTCAGTTCGAGCTGGATCGCCCATGCGAGCAGATGGCCGACGTGCTCCAGCGCCGGCCCGCAGCCTTGCGCGCCGCGCAGCCGGCCGGTTTTCGCGTCGGCATAGACGTGCAGCAGGCCGCGGTTCTGGCGCATGACGCGGCTGCGTCCCTGCGTTTCGAACGACACCGCGCCCGTGACCGTCATCTGCTTGTCGAGCGATTCGTACGACGCGCCGACGATCACCACCTGCGGCTCGCAGAACACGATCGAGAACGGAATCTTGCGCTTCACCGGCTGCACGTCGGGGAAACGCGCGGCGTTCTCGCCGGCGAGCTTGCCTTCGTCGGCGGCATCCTGAAGCCACGGACGCGTGCCGTCGCAGTCGCCGGCGATGAAGATCGCGCTGTCGCCGCACTGCATCGTGGATTCGTCGAAGCGCGGCACGCCCTTCTCGTTCAGTTCGATGCGGGCGTGTTCCAGCAGGAGCGGCTTCAGATTCGGCGCGCGGCCCGTGGCGGCGAGCACGAGGTCGAACTGCTCGGTGCGCGTGGCGCCGTCGCGCGTTTTGAAGCGCAGCGTGGGCCGGCCGTCTTCTAAAGACATCTGTTCGATGTCGGCGTCCGAATCGAGATAAAACTCGTCGGCGAGCGCAGCCGTGAGCGCGTCGCGCACGGGCGTGTCGGAGAGCGCCGCCACGCTGCCGTTGTTGCCGAACATGAACACTTCCACCGAGAGTCTCGCGAGCGCCTGTCCCAGTTCGAGCGAAAGCGGCCCGGTGCCGAACACGGCCATGCGCCTGGGCAGCGTGCGCAGTTCGAAGAGATGGTCGCTCGTGATGAGCGTGTCGCCGAAGACTTTGAGCTCGTCGGGCACGCTCGCCGCCGCGCCCGTCGCGATGACGACGCTTTTCGCGTCGATCCGCGTGCGGTCGCCGACGAGAAGCCGCCCCGGCGCTTCGAAGCGCGCCTGTCCGCGCAGAACGGAGCCGTCCGGAAACGCTTCCGTTTCCTCGATCACGCCGCGTACGAAATGATCGCGCTCGCGGCGCACGTAGTCCATGACGCGCACCGAGTCCGCATCGAGCGCATGCGTGCCTTCAATGCCGCGCGCCGCGAGCGCACGCGCGTCGTGCAAACCGTTGGCGGCGGCGAGCAGCAGCTTCGACGGCATGCAGCCGACGCGCGCGCAGGTCGTCCCCAGTTCGCCGCTTTCGATCAGCACCGCCTTCGCGCCCGCATCGCGCGCCGAGCGAAACGCGGCCATGCCGGCCGTGCCCGCGCCGATCACGGCGACGTCCACTTTCACAGAGTTCATAGGCGAATCAGCCGTTGTCGGCGAAACCGGGATACAGCGTCATGCCGCCATCGACGAAAAGCGTCGTGCCGACGACGTAATCGCTGTCGTCGGACGCGAGCCAGACGGCGGCGCGGCCGATATCCTCGACCTCGCCGATCCGTCCGTACGGCACGAGCGTCAGCAGCCGGTCGAGCGCCTCCTTCGAATCCCACGCGTCCTCGTTGATCGGCGTGCGGATCGCGCCCGGCGCGATGGAATTGACGCGGATGCGCTGCGGCGCGACTTCCTGCGCGAGCGACTTCATCAGCATCTGGATGCCGCCCTTGGACGAAGCGTAGTTCACATGTCCCGCCCACGGAATCACTTCGTGCACGGAACTCATGCAGATAATCTTGCCGAGCGCCTTCGACACCGGCCGCGGTCCGCGCCGCACGAACTCGCGCACCGCGCGTTGCGCCGTCAGGAATTGCCCGGTCAGATTCGTGTCGATGACCTTGCGCCACTCGTCGAGCGTCATGTCGACGAACTTTGCGTCCTGCTGCAATCCCGAATTCGCGACGACGATATCCACGGTGCCGTAGCGCTTCACGACGGCGTCGAACATGGCGTCGACGGCCTTCTCGTCTGAAACGTCCGCGCCGACGGCGAACGCCTCGCCGCCGAGCGCGGCGACCTCGTCGGCGAGCTTCTCAGCCGGCTCCGCGTGCGAGTGATAGTTGATGGCGACGTGCGCGCCGGCGTCCGCCAGCGCCTTCGCGACGCCCGCGCCGATACCGGAACTGCCGCCGGTCACGAGCGCAATCTGGCCTGCGAGGGCTTTTTGCATGAGCCTTCCTGATGTCGGTTAATCCGATGGCAGGCGGCAGCAAGGTGCGCGCCCGACATGCGACGCATTCTCACGCGCCGATGAGTTGCCGGTAGACCTCGGCGTAGCGTTGCGCCGCCGTCTCCCAGCCGAAGTTCTGCGTCATCGCCCGTTTGACGACCGTCTTCCACTCGGTGCGCCGCGCCTTCAGCGCAAACGCGCGGCGGATCGAGGCGACCATGCCCGCGCGCTGGAATCGGTCGAAGACGAAGCCGGTGGCCGTGTCGTCCGCGAGATTTTCGAGCGAGCAATCGACGACCGTGTCCGCGAGGCCGCCCACGCAATGCACGAGCGGCAACGAGCCGTAAGCGAGCGCGTACAACTGCGTGAGCCCGCACGGTTCGAAACGCGAGGGCACCATCACGACGTCGCTGCCCGCGATGATCGAATGCGAGAGCGTTTCGTCGAAGCCGAGTTCGACCGCCACCGCGCCCGGATGCGCCGCCGCGGCGTTCTTGAGGCCGGTTTCGAGCGCCGGGTCGCCGGTGCCGAGCACGACGAGCTGCCCGCCGCGCTGCACGATCTCCGGCACCGCCGACAGCAGCAGATCGATGCCTTTCTGCTCCGTGAGCCGGCTGACGACGCCGAAGAGCAGCGCGTCGTCGTCGCGTTTCAGTCCCATGCGCTCCTGCAGCGCCGTCTTGCACTTGCTCTTGCCGGCGGGTTTGGCGGCGGAATAGCGCGTGGCGATGGCGTCGTCGATAGCAGGGCTCCAGATCGTATAGTCGACGCCGTTCAGAATGCCGCTGATGTCGTGCGTGCGCGTTTGTAGCAGGCCGTGCAGGCCCGCGCCCTGTGCTTGCGTCTGGATTTCGCGGGCGTAGGTCGGGCTGACAGTCGTGATGCGGTCCGCGTAGTACAGGCCGGCTTTGAGAAACGAAGTCTGGCCGTAGAACTCGACGCCTTCCACCGCGAAGAAATCGGCCGGCAATTGCAGCGCGCCGAACTGCGACGAGGGAAAGACGCCCTGATACGCGAGGTTGTGCACGGTCATCACGGTCGGCACGCGCGGCGCGCCGCCACGCTCGAACGCGCGCAGATACGCGGGCGCGAGACCCGCGTGCCAGTCGTGCGCATGGACGATATGCGGCCGCCACGCGGGGTCCGCGCCCGTCGCGATG
Organism: Caballeronia sp. AZ10_KS36; assembly: GCF_023631105.1. Classification (NCBI taxonomy): domain Bacteria; kingdom Pseudomonadati; phylum Pseudomonadota; class Betaproteobacteria; order Burkholderiales; family Burkholderiaceae; genus Caballeronia; species Caballeronia sp. AZ10_KS36. The sequence continues at coordinate 74,300 of NZ_JALQDQ010000025.1, forward strand.
CGCGCGGCGCTCCAGCCGAGGAGCGCGAAGCGGCGGTCGCTGTCGGCGTACGGCTTGTGCGACGCGTCCAGATACGGATTGCCCGGACGGTCATAGAACTGATCGGCGCGCACGACATAGACCACGACGCCGTGCGGCTGCAATACGCCGCGTTCCAGCCGCACGTCGCCGACGCCGAAGGCCGCGCCGAGACTCGTCACCGGCTGGATATCCGAAAGCCCGGCGATCACGGCCGGAAAGCCCGGAAGCACCACGCGCACGTCCGCGCCGAGTTGCGATTGCGCGGGCGGCAGCGCGCCGACCACATCGGCGAGACCGCCGGTTTTCAGAAGCGGAAACATCTCTGCTGCGACATGCAGCACGCATACGGTCATCGGCGCTCCCGTCGATTATGGGTTGACTTCGTTATCGGGCGAGCGGCGCGCCCGCCCCAGGCGTCGCTTCGCGATCAGCGCTCGGCGAGCCGCGCGAGCGCGTCGCGCGTGACGAGCGTGACGCCCGACTCCGTGCGGAAGAACCGCGCGGCGTCTTCTTCGGGATCCTCGCCGATCACGAGACCCTCGGGCACCGTGCAGCCGCGGTCGATCACCACGCGCTGCAAGCGGCAACTCGGCCCCACCGTCACCTGAGGCAACAAGACTGCCTCATTGATGTTACAGAACGAGTGCACGCGCACCGCCGACGAGAACACCGACTTCGACACCTGCGAGCCGGAGATCACGCAGCCGCCGCATACCAGCAGATTCGTGATCGCGCCTTGCTGGCCGTTCAGATCGCGCACGAACTTGCCGGGCGGCAACTGCTCCTGATTGGTCCAGATCGGCCACTTGCGGTCGTAGAGATCGAGTTGCGGAATGGTCGAGGCGAGGTCGAGATTCGCGGCCCAGTACGCGTCGACGGTGCCGACATCGCGCCAATAGGCGGGCGCGTTCGGATCGTTGTCGGACGTCACGCACGACATGCCGAACGGATGCGCGATCGCCCGGCCGCTCGTCACGACACGCGGGATGATGTCCTTGCCGAAATCGTGATCGGTGCTGGACGCGGCGATGTTCTCTTCGAGCAGGTGATACAGATACTTCGCGCTGAACACGTAGATGCCCATGCTCGCGAGCGCGACGTCCGGCTTGCCGGGCATGGCGGGCGGATCGGCGGGCTTTTCCAGGAACGCGGTGACGCGGCGGTTCTCGTCCACGTGCATCACGCCGAAGGCCGTCGCTTCCATGCGCGGCACCTCGATGCAGCCGACCGTGCAGTCCGCGCCGCTCTCGACGTGGTCGAGCACCATGCGCGTGTAGTCCATCTTGTAGACGTGATCGCCCGCGAGCACGATGATGAATTCCGGCGCGATCGACCGGATGATGTCGAGGTTCTGGAACACGGCGTCGGCCGTGCCGCGATACCAACTCGAATCGACGCGCTGCTGCGCCGGCCAGATGTCGATGAATTCGTTGAACTCGCCGCGCAGGAAACCCCAGCCGCGCTGAAGATGGCGCAACAGCGAGTGCGCCTTGTACTGCGTGACCACCGCAATGCGGCGAATGCCCGAGTTCAGGCAATTGGACAGCGCGAAGTCGATGATGCGATATTTGCCGCCGAAGTGGACGGCGGGCTTGACCCGCTTGTCCGTGAGCGGCCCGAGACGCGTGCCGCGACCGCCCGCGAGGACGATTGCGAGCGTGGACTTCTGCAAGTCGGTGCGATTCTTTGACGGCGTCTCCATGTCGGCTCCTGATTTTGACCTGCGTCTGTTGATGTCGTGTGGATGCTAGGCGGTGCTTCGATCCTCGAGGGTTGGCGGCCGCTGCGTCGGGCGGTGCGCGCGTTGATGTTCGTAGCATTATCGGCGCGCGTTCGAATCCTGCGGGGCTGGCGTTCGAATTTTTGTTGCCGGCAGGCATTGGTCGTCGAGCGCAGTGAGCAAGGCGCATTCCAGGACGCATGTCGCGATTAGCGGAGGGTGTGACGCGGCGGCGCTGTTGCATGCGCGCACTGGACAAAATGCGGCGCGGCAATTTATAACGACGACGCGATGCCGCGCGGGGCGTTCGGGCGGCACAATACACAATGGCCCGCCGAATCGACTTCGACCGCCGTCTCACTGCCTCCCTTGCCAGTCCGGAAATGACAACATGAACAATGTCCTGAGTATCCAGTCGCACGTCGTGTTCGGGCATGCGGGCAACAGCGCGGCGGTCTTTCCCATGCGGCGGCTCGGCGTGAACGTCTGGCCGCTCAACACGGTGCAGTTTTCCAATCACACGCAATACGGCCGCTGGACCGGCGGCGTGGTGGATGCCGAGGAACTGCAAAGCGTGATCGAAGGCATCGGCGCGATCGGCGTGCTCGCGCGCTGCAACGCGGTGCTCTCGGGTTATCTCGGCGCGACGGAGCAGGGCCGCGCGGTCATCGAGATCGTGAAGATGGTGAAGGCCGTGAATCCGCGCGCGCTTTACTTCTGCGACCCGGTAATGGGCGTGGAGGGCGGCTGCACGGTCGCGCCCGGCATCGAAGATTTCCTCGTCACGACGATGCCCGAAGTCGCCGATGGGATCATGCCCAATCACAACGAGCTGCAGAAGCTCACGGGCCGGACCATCGAGAACGTCGAAGAGGCGGTCGATGCGTGCCGCGAAGTCATCGCGCGAGGGCCGCGCATCGTGCTCGTCAAGCATCTGCTGGATCGAAACAGCCGCGCCGATACGTTCAATATGCTCGCGGTCAGCGCGAACGAGGCATGGTTCGCGCAGCGGCCGCTGTATCCGTTCGCGCGGCAGCCCGTCGGCGTCGGCGATCTGACGAGCGCGGTGTTCGTCGCGCGCACGCTGCTCGGCGATTCGTTGCGCAACGCGCTCGAACATACGCTCGCGGCGGTCAATGCCGTCGTGAGGGCCACCTACGAGGCAGGCCGCTACGAACTGGAGATCGTGGCGTCGCAAGACGAGATCGCGAAGCCGACCGACCGCTTTCCCGCCATTCGTGTGACCGGTAACGCGCCCGCCGCCGCTCGGTGAATCACGCGGCTGCCGCTGCCGCCATCGCCCTGAAGTTCTCGGGTGTAGCGAACGCCCGATACTCGGCCTGCATCTCGGGCGTGAGGAATTCGAGCATCGTGGCGTTCTCTATCCAGAACTCGATCACGTCGAAGAAATGGTCGCCGCGCGTGCAACGCACGGCGCGCCAGCCCTCGCGCTCGCCGATCGCCAGCACGTCGGCGGCGCTGCGCTGTGTCGCGATGGCCATATGGAACGCGCTGTATTGCGGCCGCTCGACCGTGCCCGCGCCGTAGCTCACGCTTGTCTCATGCCCGCCGCCGGGCGTGATCACCCGGTCGCTCGGATAGACCTCGATGATGCTGCCGCGCTCGTCGCCCGCGACGGCCATCCATGCATCGGGGAACGGAGAGAAGGGCGCGGCGAAGCCGTCCCAGAGTTCTGCGAGCACGTGCGCGACGTGCTTGGGATCGCGGGCGGGAATGGACGCGTGAAAGATCATGTGAGCACTCCGATAGAGAGCGGGGCGGTTGCATGAGGCAATGCGCGTGGATGCTTTCACGCGGCGCCAGTAAGTGTCAATTAGCGTTAGCCGCGACATTGCGGATTAATACTTTGTTTTGTCTTCCGAATTCTTTTTGTCTTGTCATTTGAATGACTAATTGCCGCGCGATAACCACGAACATTCATTAGCCCGACAAATTCACTTGCGGCAATTAGGCTTGAACGTTACGCTTCGTTCCACCAGCGATTTACCCATTCGCAGGTACACGTTTCTCTATTGCTCAGAACTCTTGAGCATTACAAAAGCGCCCGTCAGGGCGTGATTCTGTGGCCAGTGCATGTGTCGGGCTTATTCGACCGCTTGCAAAAGCCATATAGGCAAAACTTGCGCGCATGAGACCAGCGCCTCCGAGCAAAACACGCGTTTTGCCCGGTTTCATGTCGTTCGCGAAGTTTTGTTGATGCTCGATTCACGCAGAAGGCATGCATGCGCATGTCATCGCGGAGCGTTGTGCGCCTGAAAACGCATGCCGCAACGAATTTATTTAACGATAGGCGGAGTTGAGACATGGAAGGAAAACATACTCAGTGGATTAGCGCCCTTGCTTCGGCAGCCGCGTTGGTTTTACTTGCCGGTTGCGGCGGCGGTGGCGGCGGCACCAGTTCTAACGGAACGGGCACGACCACGACGACGAGTTCGGGCGCAAGTTCGCCGACGGGCGCAAGTGCGCCGAGCGGCGCCAGCTCGACCGGTTCCACCAACGTGACGCCGACGCTCGCCGCTGCGACGCAAGTCCTCGACGGCACGGCTCTTGGCACGGCGCAATGGGCGAGCGGCTCGACCGCGAGCGGCGGCACGGGCCAGCAGGTGAGCAGCCTGAACTGCGCGGTCGCGGGCAATACCTACAGCTACTCGCACCTGTCCATCTATCAGAACGGCAAGCTGCTGGCGCTGCCCGCGGGTATCGGCACTGTCGCGCCGACCATGGCGTTGCAGACCGGCTGCGTCTATCCGGTGCATACCGACGACAACACCGGCAAGATCCGCATGGATGAAACGAGCAATGCGTCGTACACGCTCGGCCAGTTCTTCGCCGTGTGGGGGCAGCCGCTTTCCTCGACGAACGTCGCGGGTATCACGGGGCCGGTCACCGCATGGGTAAACACGGGCGGCGCGCTTCAGAAGTACACGGGCGATCTCGCCAGTCTCGTCCTGCCGCAGCACGGCGAAGTGACGCTTGCCATCGGCACGCCGCCTGCGCAGATTCCGACCTATACGTGGATCGATCCGCCCGCGTTCAACAACACTCCGGTCACGCTGACGTACGGCGGCGTAGTCGGCGATACGGCCGCGTGGCCGGCGGGCGGCACGGCGACGGGCGCACCGATCGACGGCGTCACCTGCGCTGCGGGCATGGCCGAGACGTTCCACGTCCACGCGCACGTCGCGATCATCCGGGACGGTCAGTGGCTGCAATTCCCGAAGCAGATCGGCATTCCGGGAAGCTGCAACTACGAGATGCACACGCATGACCAGACCGGCATCATCCATATCGAAACGCCGAACGTGAAGACCTACACGCTCGGGCAGTTGTTCGACATCTGGGGCCAGCCGCTGACCACGACGAACGTCGCGGGCATCCAGGGCAACGTCGTGGTCTACATCAACGACAACGGCGACTCCCGGCGTTACCTGGGCGACCCGCGCGATATCGTGCTGACCTCGCATCGCGATATCACTTTCCAGATCGGCTCGCCGGTCAGCGCGCTGCCCACGTACTCGTGGTATGAGCCGCAATAAGCGCAAGCGATAAGCGTCGCCGGAAACGGCGTCGGGACAGGCGGGCGGCGTTCGGTGAACGCCGCCCGTTTTCGTTGGGCCGGGCAAAAAAAAGCCGCCCGGGGTAGGCGGCGAGAGCGCGTCCGTTGCGAGACTGTCCCGAACGGGGGAACGGACGCGTGAGGAGACAACTGAATGCAGGTGAGTATCGCAAGGCCGGATGGCCGACTCAACCGGCATTTGGAAGCACTGCGTTTCGCGTTGGCGGGATTATCGCGATCCGCGCATTCTTAGCCGTCTTCGTCGCGAAAGCAGGATGCGTTTCGAGCGAATCAGCACTCGTTCGACGGCATCAGACGCGGATAGCCGGGCTGCGCCGAATCGATCGTGGTGACGCATGCGCCGGGTTGCACGTCGAGCGTGCTGTCGATTTCCCGCTTTGTGCCGTCGTGGGTCTGCACGCCGTAGCGATACACCTTTGCGGTCTGTTCCGGAGCCTTGTCGAAGAGGCTCGTCAGATCGAAGCTCAGTCCCGCGCCCGCGCCGATGCCGCTCCAGCCGCTGCCGCCCACGCCGCCGCCGCCGACGCTCACCGCCGGCCCCGAAGGCGATGCCGCGCCGGTCGTGACCGTGGTCAGGTATTGCTTGTCCGCGATGCGTCCGTTGGCGAGCCGCGCGTCGGCGGGAAGCGCGCCGGATGCGCCCGCACCGGTTGCGCACGCCGCGAGCAGCGCGCTTGCGACGACGGCGACGCCAGCCAGCGCCGCGCATTGGACCATGCGTTGATACGATTTCATTGCAGCCTTCATTGAGCTTCTGAGAACCCTCCGTTCGACGTCGAGCGTCTATGCCGCAAGAGCCGCGAAGCATCGGACAAAAAAATACCGCCCGAAAGGGCGGCGAGCCGATGTTTCGGCGGCGGCCGGCATGCGCGGCTGAGGGAGGCGCGCGCGCGGCGGTATGGTGCAGCAGCGCCGGGCCTATTTGAACCAGACGTCTCCGATTCCGCCAGCCGCCGATTCAATCGCGCAGCAGGAAATCGACGATGGCGTCGCAGACGCGGCCGAACATCTGCGTGCCCGTGACGGTCGGACAGCCGCGAGTCCGGGCGGCTTCGATAAACGGCGTGATGGGCGGCTTGGTCACGACATCGCCGACGAACGTCGTCGCAGGCAGGCGCGATACGTCGAAGGGCAGCGGATCGCCTGCGCGCATGCCGGCTGGCGACGCATTCACCACGATGTCGTGTGTCGGCGCGTCGCCGTCATCGGCGATGCTCACCGCGCCGCGTCCGAGCGATGCGAGCCGCGAGACGAGCGCGCCGGTGCGCTCCGCATCGAAATCACGGACGGCGAGCGACGCGACGCCGGCCTCGATCAGCGCCTGACCGATGGCCGAGCCCGCGCCGCCCGCGCCGATCAGCAACGCGCGCTTGTCAGCCGGCTCGCAGCCTGCGTCCGCGAGCGCGGCGACCATGCCGACGCCGTCGGACATGCCGCCGTGCCACGTGCCGTCGGCGTTGCGTCGGAGCATGTTGGTCGCGCCCAGGAACGTCGACTCGCCGGTGAGCGAGCGGCAGTAGCGCGCGGCGCTGAACTTGTGCGGCACCGTGATGATGATGCCGTCGACATTCTGCATCGGCGTCACGCCGGCGAAGAAGGCGTCGAGGTCGGCCGGGGCGACGTGCGCGGGAACGACGATCGCGTCGCGGCCGGCCGCGCGCATCGCCGCCGTGACGCCGGAGGGCGAGCGCACCTGCGCGATCGGATCGCCGACGATGAAATACACGCGGGTCGCGCCGCTCAGGCCCGCATCGAGCGATGCGGAAAAGGATGTGTCGTGCGCCATGCGTCGGGTCTCTCGGTTGGACGCGCGGGGGAGCGCGTGCGTCGATGTGAAAAAGCGTGGATGGCGAACTGTAGTGGAGATCGGGAAGGGCTTCAATGAAGTCCATCGTCAGAGGCAACTAACGGTCGAACCGCTGCACGTCCGCTAAGTTAAGAGGGGAATACACACGCAGAAACCGCGTCTTCAATAGCAGGCAGATGACCGGCCAGTGAACGCCCGCTGACGCCCTCCCGCCGACCCTGCACTATCCTTTACAGATCAAGCCCTTCCGAGGCCGATCATGTCAGCCGCGACCGCCATCGCTCCCGCGCGTGAAGTCCACGACTTGCCGTCGCCGCGCGGTCTGCCGCTCATCGGCAATCTGCATCAGCTGCCGCCTGCGACGCATCATCTGACGCTCGAACGCTGGGCCGCGGAACTCGGCACGCCGTACGTGTTCCGGCTCGGCCGCACGCCGGTTACGGTGTGGTCGGACATCGAACTGAGCCATGCCGTGATGCGCGAGCGGCCACATCGCTACCGGCGCTACGAGCCGATCGAATCCGTGCTGAAGGAGTTCGGCTGCAACGGGCTCTTTTCGGTGGAAGGCGCGGCGTGGTTGCCGCAACGCCGCCTCGTCATGCAGGCGCTCTCCATTCCGCACATCAAGGCGTTCTATCCGACGCTCGCGGCCATCACCGACCGGCTGCGGCGTCGCTGGGAAGCGGCGGCGCGGGCGGGGCGCGTCGTCGATATGATCGCGGACCTGAAGCGCTTCACCGTCGATGCGACGAGCGCGCTTGCGTTCGGCGAGGACCCGAACACGCTGGAACGGGAAGGCGATCTCATCCAGCAGCATCTCGCGCATCTTCTGCCGATGCTCATGTCGCGCGTAAATGCGCCGTTCGCATACTGGCGCTATGTGAAGATGCCGCGCGACCGCCGCTTCGAACACGCGATGGCCGAAGTGCATCGCTATATTCGCGCGCTCACGGCCCGTGCGCGCGCGCGCCTGAAGACGCAGAGCGAGCCGCGCAATCTACTCGAAGCGATGCTCGCCCTGCGCGACGCACCCGGCGCCGACATCACCGACGACGACGTCGCAGCCAACGTGATGACGCTACTGGTGGCGGGCGAAGACACGACGGCCACGTCGATTGCCTGGGCGCTGCTGTTTCTCGGAACTGACGATGCGCTTCAAGCCCGCGTGGCCGCCGATGCTCGTCACGCGCTAGGGGATGCGCCCGTGTGTCCGACCTACGACGCCATGCGCGCGCTCGATTCGTGCGAGGCCGTCTGCACCGAGGCGAGCCGTCTGCATCCGGTCGCGCCGTATTTGTCGTTCGAACCGCTGGAAGACGTGCAGTTGTCCGGCGTGCGCTTGCCGGCGGGCACGAAGATGTTCATGCTGAATCGCCCCGCCATGCTGGATGCGCGCCATTTCGCCGATGCCGCGCGCTACGACCCGCAGCGGTGGCTGCGCGATCGTCGGCGAGACGCAGACGCAGACGCGCCGGCGCACGAACCCCGCGCCTGGATGCAATTCGGCGCCGGACCGCGCGTGTGTCCGGGGCGGCATCTGGCGTCGGTGGAAATGCGGCTTGTCGTGTCGATGCTGACGGCAAACTTCGTCGCGCGGCTGGCGGCCGATCCGGCGAACATCCACGAAGTCTGCGCCTTCACGATGGTGCCGAGCGCCATGCCGATGCGGCTTCAACTGCGAGATAAGGGCGTCGCGTTTCACTGATCATCCGGTGCGGACGCCGGGGCCACAGGCACGCCGCCTCCGGTGGCCATCCACAGCACTTCGGCGTCTTCTTCGCTCGTGGAAATCGCCGCGTGACCGGTGCGGCTGTCGAAGTAGATGCTGTCCCCAGCGTTCAGATGCGTCGGCGCGTAGAGTTCCGAGTACAGGCAGACGCTGCCGCTGATCACATACAGAAATTCCTCGCCTTCGTGACGGCCCCAATCGTCGAAGGCGTCGAGCGTGTGCGCGGAGATGCGTATGCGAAACGGCAGCATCGCCTTGTGCGCGAGCTCGGTGGCGAGCAGTTCCATCTGATAGCCGCGATACGCGTGACGCTGGCCCTGATCGCGGCGCGTGAGCGCGCGCCGTCCGCTCGCGCTCGGCGCGCTCGTGTTGCCGAAGAGTTCGCCAAGATCGATCCGCAAGCCGCGCACGATCTTCTGGAGCACATCGAACGTGGGCGACATCAGCCCGTTCTCGATCTTCGAAAGCGCCGAGCGCGACACGCTGCACAAGCGGCTCGCCGTCTCCAGCGTCATGTCCTGCGCCACGCGCGCCTGTCTCACGCGGCGGCCCAGATCGGCTGCAGACTGCTCGGGCGCTTGGCGGGTTGGAAGGGTCGTCATTACGATGCCAGGAAATTTTGTTTCCGATAATAACATCGCGACCGCCGTGGACGGCACCGTTGGCGCGCGGGGCGCGCCTCGGGAGAACCCCGTATATTGGCGGCATTGTGACGCGAGGCATCCGCGCGTATAGTCTCTCGCAACCGCGCAAAGTTTCTGATCAGAAACGCGTCGGCGCACCGTTCAACGCAGCAGCACTGAGAGGATTCCACCGTGGACGCACAATCGATTCTTTCCGACCTCGGCATTGCAGGCCTCGTCGAGGACGGCGATCTCGCTGTCACGTCGCCGATCACGGGGCAGGTCATCGGGCGCGTGAAGCGCCACACCGCCGCCCAGGTCGACGCGACGCTCGCTCAGGCGCGCACGGCGTTCGCTCAGTGGCGCAACGTGCCCGCGCCGCGGCGCGGCGAACTCGTGCGGCTGCTCGGCAATCGCCTGCGCGAGAAGAAGACCGCGCTTGGCCGGCTCGTCTCGCTCGAAGCAGGCAAGATTCTGCAGGAAGGACTCGGCGAAGTGCAGGAAATGATCGACATCTGCGATTTCGCCGTCGGCCTGTCGCGTCAGCTTTACGGCCTGACGATCGCATCGGAGAGACCGGGGCATCGCATGGCGGAGACGTGGCATCCCTTCGGCGTATGCACCATCATTTCCGCGTTCAATTTTCCGGTCGCGGTCTGGTCGTGGAACGCGGCGCTTGCACTCGTGTGCGGCAATGCGGTCGTCTGGAAGCCGTCGGAGAAAACGCCGCTGACCGCGCTCGCCGTCGATCGCATCTTCCGCGAAGCGCTCGACGAATTCGGCAGCGCGCCGCCGGGACTCGCAGCGGTCGTGATCGGCGACCGTGACATCGGCACGCAACTCGTCGCGGACAAGCGCTCGGATATCGTCAGCGCGACGGGCAGCACGGAGATGGGCCGCGCGGTGGGCGTCGAGGTCGCGCGCCGCTTCGGCCGCTCGATTCTCGAACTCGGCGGCAATAACGCGGGCATCGTCTCACAAACGGCCAACCGCGATCTCGCGCTGCGCGGCATTCTGTTCTCGGCGGTCGGCACGGCGGGCCAGCGGTGCACGTCGCTGCGGCGTCTCTTCGTTCACGACAGCATCTACGATGAAACCGTCGCGCGTCTCAAAGACCTGTATGCGAAAGTGCCGATCGGCAATCCGTTGAACGACGGCGTGTTGATGGGCCCGCTCATCGACGTGCAGTCGTTCGCGCGCATGCACGACGCGCTGGAACAGGCGAAGGGCGAAGGCGGCAAGGTCTTCGGCGGCGAGCGCGTGACGGTCGAAGGCTGCGAGAACGGCTACTACGTGCGCCCCGCGCTCGTCGAGATGCCCACGCAAACCGAAGTTGTCCTAAAGGAAACCTTCGCGCCGATTCTCTACGTGATGCGCTACCGCGATTTCGACGAAGCCATCGCGCTGAACAACGCGGCCGTGCACGGCTTGTCGTCGTGCGCGTTCACCACGGACCTGCGCGAAGCCGAGCGATTCCTGTCCGCATCGGGCAGCGACTGCGGCATCGCGAACGTGAACATCGGGCCGAGCGGCGCGGAAATCGGCGGTGCGTTCGGCGGCGAAAAGGAAACGGGCGGCGGACGCGAATCGGGCTCGGACGCGTGGAAGGCCTACATGCGCCGCGCGACCAACACGATCAATTACTCGTCCGAATTGCCGCTCGCGCAGGGCATCGACTTCAATCTCGGCTGAAGCGTTCAGCGCAAATAACTGCGACGGGGGCGGCGTGACTCAACAGGTAGTGATCGTCGGTGGCGGCGTGATCGGGAGTTCGGTCGCGTTTTTCTTGCGGGCATCGGACCCGAGCGTGCAGGTCACGGTGATCGAGCGCGATCCGACTTACGCGCGCTCGTCCTCTGCGTTGTCGGCGGCATCGATCCGCCAGCAGTTCTCGACGCCGCTTTCCGTGCGCATGTCGCTGTTCGGCATCGAGTTCCTGCGCGAGATCGGCGAGCGGCTCGAAGTGAACGGCGAGCGGCCGTCCATCGACTTGCATGAAGGCGGTTATCTCTTTCTCGCGACGCCGCGCGGCGAAGAGACGTTGCGCGAGAATCACGCGATGCAACGCGCGCTCGGCGCCGACATCACGCTGCTCGATCCGGACCGGTTGCGGGCGCGCTTTCCGTGGCTCAATACGGACGATCTGGCGGCGGGCGCATTCGGCGAGCGTGGCGAAGGCTGGTTCGATGGCTACGGCCTCGTGCAGGCGTTGCGACGCAAGGCGCAGTCGTTGGGCGCCCGGTACGTGACGGCAGACGTGACCGGCATCGAACGTGAAGGGCGGCGCGCGACGCGCGTGCGCGCATCGAACGGCGAAGGGTATTCATGCGATGTGGTCGTGAATGCGGCGGGCGCCTGGTCGCGCGCCATTGCGGCGATGCTCGGCATCGAGCTTCCGATACACGCGCGGCGACGCAGCATCTTCAATGTGTCGTCGCCGGCGAAGCTCGACGCCTGTCCGCTGCTGATCGACCCGACCGGCGTCTACTTTCGTCCGGAAGGGCGCACGTACATCTGCGGAACGTCGCCATCGGCGGATAACGACCCCGACGATCTTCCGCTCGACGAAGTGGACCACGCGCTTTTCGACGACGTGATCTGGCCGACGCTTGCGCATCGCGTGCCGCAATTCGAGGCGTTGCGGGTCGAGCACTGCTGGTCCGGTTACTACGAATACAACGTGCTGGATCAGAACGCGATAATCGGCTTTCATCCGGCCATCGACAATTGCATCTTTGCAAGCGGCTTTAGCGGACACGGCTTGCAGCACGGCCCGGCAACCGGGCGCGGCGTCAGCGAACTGATTCTGAATGGCCGCTATACGACACTCGATCTATCGCCGCTCGGTTGGGCGCGTGTCATGGAAGGACGGCCTATCGTGGAGAAGAACGTCGTTTAGGTGATGCTGTTTCATACAAGCGGGCACTCTTTAAATGATCGACACCGTCCTTCCTCGCGTCTATCGATGAAATCCACTAGGGCCAGTTGGCCCGAGGAAGTGCATCCTGAATATGTCTCGATTATTCGAGTGAAAACAGGAGGCAAAAGATGGATGCTCGATCGAATACGCAACACGCGCATTTTGCAGAATGGATGGACGACCAGCAGGCACCGGGCGAATCGACTGCAACGGCTTCTCACCGCTCTAGCCAGGTCTGCGCCGAACCGGAATATGTTGCCGACGTATGCGGCCGTTTCGCGGGAGAAAAAACAGAAGAGGAACAAAAGTCCTGCGTGGTTCGCGGATATAACTAGGCGTTTTGCACTGTAATTCGTTGCGCGGCAGTTCGGCATTCGGGAGTGCGCGCGCAGCGAATATCGATAGGCAAAGGCAATTCGCGCTGCACGGCGGAATTGCGTATCGTAAAGGCGCGCATTCGTCGCGGTCGGTTCGTGACATTCCATCGCTAAAGGCATTGCGCCGACGCAACAAGAAAACATTGCGTCGCTCGGGTCCGTTTTCTTTCCGAACGCCTACGCTGGCGTATGCAGAAAGTGCCTGCATATATTTCTCGCCGCGGCTTTTGCGCGTCTCTTTCCCGTCGCTGGAGCGCCCTATGATGCACGTCGATGAACACGCGGCAGTCGAGCCACGATTGCCGCCTTCGCTATCCACTGTCGCGTCGGAAATCGACGACCGCGCGTATCGCATCGACTCGCCTGCGCGCGGGCGGTCGTTTGTCGACGCGCGCAACGCAGCGGATCGCCTGCGCCGGGCGCTGGCGGCCTCGACGTGCGTGATGGTCGCGTGGTCGCTCTTCGAAGTGCCGTGGGAAATCGACGCCGACAGCCGCGGTCAACAGATCGCCGCCGTGCTGACCGCGAAGGCGCTCCTGATGCTGATCGCGGGGCTTGCGCTGCGCGGGCGGCGCTTCGCGCGCTATCTGCTGTTGTTCGTGTGCGTCACGAGCGTGCTCGCCATTGCGCCCGAATTGCCCGGCGAGTTCGCGCATGCGCCGTGGCTCGGCATTCTGTCGGCCGTGGAATGCTTGACCAAGCTCGCCACGCTGACGCTCATCGCGCTTCACCTCAAACCTCGTCTGCGCTGAACCTGCGTCGTCCTTGCCGGTGCCGGTGCCGGGGCCGGCGCGCGCAGGCGCGGCCCTGCGATGGCACAATCCTCCCAAGCTCAAAAGTCGACGCGACGAAGAAGCTCTGACGCAGGGAGGCGCACAGTTGGCGAATCTGGATCTCGACAATCCTTTCCTCGAAGCACTCGGCGCGACACTGACCGCGTGGCGCGACGGCTACGCCGAATTCACGATGCCGATACATGCAGGCCATCTCAACCGCCAGCGCATCTTGCAGGGCGGAGCAATCGCGACGCTGCTGGATGCCGCCTGCGGCTACACCGGTCTCTTCACGACGGCATCCACGCCCATTCACGGCTTCACGCTTTCGCTCACGGTCAATTACCTCGATCGCGGCATCGGCGATAAGGTCGTGGCCAAAGGCTTTCTCGAACGCAAGGGGCGCTCTGTGTACTTCGCGCGCGGCGAGGCGTGGGTCGACGATCGTGTGATGATCGCGAGCGCGCAGGGAACGTTCAAATACGCGCGCTGAACTGACATGGCGCTCAAGAACCTGCTGCGGCGTCTGGACCTCACGACACTTCAGCTCTTCGTCGCGGTCTTCGAGGAAGGCACGCTCACGCGTGCGGCGGATCGCGAGGCCATCGCGGTGTCAGCGGCCAGCAAGCGGCTGCTGGAACTCGAGCAGGCCGTCGGGGCCGCGCTCTTCGAACGCAAGGCGCGCGGCATGGCGCTGACGCCCGCCGGCGAGACGCTCTTGCATCACGCCCGCCGCGTGCTGCGCGATGTCGAGAACATCGGCATCGAACTGGCAGAGCATGCGAGCGGCGTGCGCGGCTACGTGCGTATGATGGCGAACCTATCGGCCATCGTGGAGTTCCTGCCGGAAGATCTGCGCGCATTCTCCGCCGCGCACGGACAGATCAAGATCGATCTCGAAGAACGTCCGAGCGGCGGCATCGTGGATGGCGTGCTGGACAGCCTCGTGGATCTCGGCATCTGTTCGGGCGATGCCGATACGCGCGGCCTCGAAAGCACGCATTATCGACATGACCGGCTGATTATCGTCACGCCCGGCGATCATCCGCTCGCCCGGCGCGAATGCGTGTCCTTCGCCGATACCCTCGACTTCGATCACATCGGCCTGCATTCGGCCAGTTCCATCAACGCGCGCACGCACCTCGCCGCGCGGCAGGCGGGCAAGCCGCTGCGGCTGCGCATTCACGTACCCGGCTTCGATGCCGTGTGCCGCATGGTGCAGGCCGGCATGGGCGTCGGCGTGCTGCCGCTTGCAGTGTTCGAGGCGATGGGGCGGCAACTCGGACTCGCCGCCGTTCCGCTGGACGAAGCGTGGGCCGCGCGCAGTCTCATCATCGTCGTGCGCGATGCGGCGGCGCTGTCCCCGGTGAGCCGGCTGCTATACGACCATCTTCGTTCGATAGAAGCCGCGCAGGGCTGATCGTTGATCGCTGATCGCCGATCGCTGAGCGCCGAGCGTTCGCGTTTGACGAACGGTGCTTGCCTAAATGCGGTTGGACGTGGTGCATGCGCCGCCCATAAGCTCGTCTTCAACGATACATTCACGGAGACAAGCAACATGAGCGGACCGCTTACGGGCATTCGCGTCATCGAGATCGGCACGCTGATTGCCGCACCGTTTGCCGCGCGCATGCTGGCCGAGTTCGGCGCGGAAGTCATCAAAATCGAGGCGCCCAACGGCGGCGACCCGCTTCGCAAATGGCGAAAACTTCACGAGGGCACGTCGCTCTGGTGGTATCTCCAGTCGCGCAACAAGAAGTCGGTCTGCGTGAATCTCAAATCGCCCGATGGAGCGGACGTCATCAAGCGTCTCGCCGCCGATGCGGACATCGTCATCGAAAACATGCGGCCGGGCGCGCTCGAAAAACTCGGGCTCGGCTGGGACGTATTGCATGCAATAAACCCGAAACTCACGATGGTGCGCATCTCCGGGTATGGACAGACCGGTCCATACCGCGATCGTCCGGGCTTCGGCGCGATCGGCGAGGCGATGGGTGGCATTCGGTATACAACCGGCGACGCAGACGGCACGCCGGCGCGCGTCGGCATCAGTCTGGGCGATTCGCTCGCGTCGCTCCATGGCGTGATCGGCGCGTTGATGTCGCTGCTGCGCGTGAAGACAGGTCAGGGCGACGGGCAGGTCGTCGATGTATCGCTCGTCGAAAGCGTGTTCAATCTGATGGAGAGCCTGGTTCCCGAGTACGACTTGCTCGGACACGTGCGCGAGCGAAGCGGCGGTGCGTTGCCGGGTATCGCGCCGTCGAACACCTATCGCACGGAAGACGGCGGCTTCGTGGTGATCGCGGGCAACAGCGATCCCATCTACAAGCGCCTGATGAACGTCATCGGCCGCCCCGATCTCGCCGACGATCCCGCGCTCGCTCATAACGATGGCCGCGTGCGCCACAGCGCGATGCTCGACGAAGCGATCGGCGCGTGGACATCGCATCACGCGATGAACGACGTGCTGGCCGCGCTCGAAGACGCGGACGTGCCGTCCGGCCGCATCTATTCGGTCGCGGACATCATCGGCGACGCGCATTATCAGGCGCGCGACATGCTGTTGCAGGCGAGCTTGCCGGGCGGCGTATCGGTGAAGATGCCGGGCATCGTGCCGAAGCTCTCCGACTCGCCAGGCGAAGTGCGCTGGCCGGGCCCGGCTCTCGGCGAGCACACGCAAAGCGTGCTGGCTTCCCTCGGCTTTGACGAAAGCGACGTGCAACGGCTGCGCGCCGAAGGAGCCGTTCAATGACGCGCGATTACAACGAACGGTTGATCGTGCAGGAAGTCGCGCCGCGCGACGGCTTGCAGATCGAAGCGAAATGGGTCGAGACCGCAGACAAGGTCGCGTTGATCGACGGCCTGTCGGCGTGCGGTTTCACGCGCATCGAGGCGGGCTCGTTCGTCTCCCCCAAGGCGATTCCCGCACTGCGCGACGGCGATGCGGTCTTCCGCGGCATCCGACGCGCGCCGGGCGTGGTGTACGTCGCGCTGGTGCCGAACGTGAAGGGCGCACAGCGCGCGGTCGAGGCAGGAGCCGATGAACTGAACCTCGTGATGTCGGCAAGCCAGACGCACAATCGCGCGAACATGCGCATGAGTTGCGAAGCATCGCTCGAAGGCTTTGCGGAGATAATTCGGACAACGAATATACGTCTGAATGGCACGGTGGCCACGGCGTTCGGCTGCCCTTTCGAAGGGCGCATCGATGAAGACCGCGTCGTGTCCATTGTCCGCAGCTATCGCGAGATGGGTATGGAAGGCGTCACGCTGGCGGATACCACTGGAATGGCGAATCCTCGTCAGGTCGAGCGCGTGGTATCGCGCGTGCTCGAACATGTTCCGGCTTCCGCATTGACGCTGCATTTCCATAACACGCGCGGTTTGGGCCTCGCCAACGTGCTGGCCGCTTACGATGCCGGCGCGCGACGCTTCGATGCCGCGTTAGGCGGGCTGGGCGGTTGCCCGTTCGCGCCCGGAGCATCCGGCAACATCTGCACCGAAGACCTCGTGAACATGTGCGACGAGATGGGCATTCCCACGGGCATCGATCTGGAGAGACTCATCGCGCTATCACGGACGTTGCCTGCGCTCGTCGGCCATGACGTGCCGGGGCAAGTGGCGAAGGCCGGGCGCAATAGCGACCTGCATCCCGTGCCCGTTTGAGTACCCCATTGCGTCCGAACCATCTGAAGCAGCCGGTCCGATAACAATCCCTATCACGGACGGACAAACAAGGAGACAATCATGAGCGACCTAAGCGTATCCGCCGCGGACAAGCCGCAGGCATTGCAGAATACGAGCGACATCGTTCGCAAAGTGGCATGGCGGCTCATGCCGCTCATCATGCTGTGCTATCTCTTCGCCTTCTTCGACCGCATCAACATCAGCTTCGCGAAGTTTCAGCTGCAAAGCACGCTCGGCTTTTCCGATACCGCCTACGGTCTCGGCGCAAGCCTCTTCGTGATCGGTTACGTCATATTCGAGGTGCCGAGTAACCTGCTGCTGTACAAGGTCGGTGCGCGGCGCTGGATCGCGCGCATCATGATTTCGTGGGGAATCGCGACCGCGCTCATGGTCTTCGTGCAGACCGAATGGCAGTTCTATGCGCTGCGCTTCGTCATCGGCGCGATGGAAGCCGGCTTCGCGCCCGGCGTGCTCTACTACCTGACCTTGTGGTTTCCGGCGAGCTATCGCGGGCGAATCACGTCCTTGCTGTTTCTCGCATCCGCGTTCTCGGGGCTCGTCGGTGCGCCGTTGTCGGGCCTCGTGCTCGGGCATATGAACGGCGTGCTCGGCATCGCGGGATGGCATTGGCTCTTCCTGCTCGGCGGCTTGCCTTGCGTGTTGCTGGGCGTGCTCGTGCTCAAGGTGTTGAAGGACCGCATCGACGATGCCGCATGGCTCACCGGCGCGGAAAAGAACACGCTCAAGAGCCAGATCGCGGCGCAAAGTCAGGCGACGACGACGGGTCATTCGCTCTTCGGTGCAATCCGGACACCGGGCTTTCTGATGCTAGGTCTCATCTACTTTCTGATTCAGATCGCATCGTACGGCCTCAACTTCTGGGCGCCGCATCTGATTCGCGCGGCGGGTACGCATAATCCGACGATCATCGGCTTGTTGACGGCGGTTCCATACATTTGCGGCGCGGTGTGCATGGTCGTCGTCGGGCGCATGTCCGACACATCCGGCGAACGCCGCAAGTTCGTCTGTGCGTTGCTCTTGATGGCGGCGGCGGGTTTCTTCGCGGCAGGCGCATTCGACAAGCAGACGACGTTCTTGATCGTCGCGCTCGGCGTGATGGGCGCGGGCGTCATCGCTTCGATCCCCGCATTCTGGGCGTTGCCGCCGAAGCTGCTAACCGGCGCCGGTGCGG
Source organism: Caballeronia sp. AZ10_KS36 (assembly GCF_023631105.1). Taxonomy (NCBI): domain Bacteria; kingdom Pseudomonadati; phylum Pseudomonadota; class Betaproteobacteria; order Burkholderiales; family Burkholderiaceae; genus Caballeronia; species Caballeronia sp. AZ10_KS36. Next base: position 92,747 of record NZ_JALQDQ010000025.1, read on the forward strand.
CGGGCGGCATCGCGCTGATCAATACCCTCGGGCAATTGGGCGGAATCGTAAGCCCGGTGATGGTCGGTCGTATCCGCGATGTCACGGGCAGCACGACGCCCGCGCTGTATGCAATCGGCGCGATGAGCGTCGTCTGTGCGCTGTTGTTGCTGTTCGGATTGCCGCAGGCGTTGCGGCAGCGAGACCATGCGGCAAGTGCGCGTTAAGGCTTAATCGATACGGCGGGCGCGCCCGGCGAGCATCGCTGCCGCCGGGCGTTTTGCATCTTGCATGCCGCATGCAGGATGCATCGTTGAACATGCAATCAGCCGACAAGCAAGCGCCGGCAATGCCGGGCAATCTGCGTTTCCTCATCGGTAGGTACAACGCGATGCGGCGCGTTCAGGAACGCCAGTCCTTCCAGTATCTGCGCGCGAATCGCCGCGCTGTGTTCGCCTATCCCGCCGCTGAACACGATCAGGTCGAGCCCGCCGAGCACGGCCGCATAGGCGCCGATGGTCTTTCGGATCGCGTCACAGAACACGTCGATCGCGAGCGTCGCGTCTGTATCGCCCTGATCGCGGCGGGCGAGAAGGGTCTGCATGTCGTCGTCGGAATTCGACAGCGCCTTGAGGCCGCTCGAACGATTGACGAGCGCTTCGAGCGCGTCCGCGTCGATTGATTCGTGACGCAGCAGATGAATCAGCACGCCCGGGTCGAGATCGCCGCTGCGCGTCGCCATCGGGATGCCGCCCGTCGGCGTCATGCCCATCGACGTATCGACGGAACGGCCGTCTTTCAGCGCGCAAAGACTCGCGCCGGACCCGAGATGAGCGATCACGACGCGCGAGGGCACCGCGTCTCCCAGCGTGCTCACGATGTACTCATAAGACAGTCCGTGAAAGCCATAACGCACCACGCCGCGTTGCGCATAGTCACGCGGTAACGCAAAGCGAGTCGCACGGTCCGGCATCGTGCGATGGAACACCGTATCGAAGCATGCAAAATGCGGTATGCCAGAGAAGATGCGTTGCGCTTCGTCGATCAGAGCGAGCGACTGCGGCAGATGCAGCGGCGCGAACGCAACCGCTTCTGTCAGGCGCTTCTTTACCTCCGGCGTGAGTTCGCAATGCGCGCGAACACGCGGGCCGCCGTGCACGACGCGATGCCCCACCGCCGCGAGCGGCTCGTGCAAGTGCTCGCGAAGCGCATCGGCGACGCGCTGCAATGCGTCGTGCTGCGACTCCATCAGGTGATCCTGCGAGATATCGATGCTGCCATCCGCCGAGCGCATGGCGAGCGACCCATTCTCGCGCCCGATGCCTTTCGCGCTGCCCGTGAGCCACGCATGTTCGTCGCACGCATGTTCGTTATGGTGCGGCACGAACACGCCGAACTTCAGCGACGACGAACCGCTATTCAACACCACGATGCCTTGTGTCATCGCATCAACCCTTCCACGTCCATTCGCGGATCTCGTCGCGATCGATACCTTCCTCATGCGCATAACGAATGCTCTCGATGATCTGATTCTTGAGCATTTCCTTGGTATGCGCCGCCGTGCTCGAAAGACCCGGCACGCGGTCGATCGCGTCGATCGCGAGACTGTAGCGATCGACGCCGTTGATGATGGCGAGTTCGAACGGCGTATTGATGTTGCCGCGTTCGCGGTATCCGTGCACATGCATGTTGTCGTGATTCGTGCGGTTATACGTGAGCTTGTGAACGAGCGACGCATACGAGTGAAAGTTGAAGATCACGGGCTTGTCGCGCGTAAAGAGCGAATCGAAATCGCGATTGGACAAGCCGTGCGGATGATCGGTGTCTGGCATGAGCCTGAACAGATCGACCACATTGATGAAGCGGATCTTAAGGTCGGGGCATTGCGTCTTGAGGATTTCGACGGCGGCAAGGGCTTCCATTGTTGCGATATCGCCCGCCGATGCAACGACTACATCCGGCTCGTGGTTCTGATCGGTCGATGCCCAGTCCCATATGCCGATGCCTTTCGCGCAATGCACCATCGCGTCCTGCATGTTCAGGTACTGCAAGTGCGGCTGCTTGTCCGCGACGATCACGTTCACATAGTCGTGCGAGCGCAGGCAATGGTCCGCCACGCTCAGGAGGCAGTTGGCATCCGGCGGCAGATAGATACGCACGACCTCCGGGCTCTTGTTGGTGACGACGTCGAGAAAGCCGGGGTCTTGATGCGTGAAGCCGTTATGGTCCTGACGCCAAACAAGCGACGTGATGAGCAGATTGATGGACGGCACAGGCGCGCGCCACGACAGCTCTTTCTTCGCTTTCTCCAGCCATTTTGCGTGCTGATTGAACATCGAATCGATGACATGCACGAACGCTTCGTAGGTCGCGAAGAGGCCGTGACGGCCCGTCAATACGTAGCCTTCGAACCAGCCTTCGAGCGTGTGCTCGGAAAGCATCTCCATCACGCGGCCATCTGTTGCGAGCGCGCTGCCGTCGGCGTCCTCGGGCTTGATCTGCGCGAGCCAGCGTTTGCCGGATGCTTCATACACGCCGTCGAGCTTGTTGCTTGCCGTTTCATCCGGGCCGAAGAGACGAAAGCTCTGCATGTTGCGGCGGATCACATCGCGCAGAAAGGTTGCGAGCACCATCGTCGGCGATTGATAGACGCTCGCCGCGCTCTTGAATTCGAAGGCGTAGTCGCGGATATCCGGCATATCGAGTGCTTGCCGCAGCAAGCCGCCGTTTGCGTGCGGATTCGCGCTGATACGCCGGCCGCCCACGGGCGCGAGTTCACGCAGGCTTTCGACAAGGCGTCCGTCTTCATCGAAGAGTTCTTCCGGCTTGTAGCTTCGCATCCAGTCTTCGAGCACGGCAAGACTCTTGTAGTTCGTCGCCGGATCGAGCACGGGCACCTGATGCGAACGCCAAAAGCCCTCGACCTTGTGACCATTCACTTCCTTCGGACCGGTCCAGCCTTTCGGCGAGCGCAGCACGATCATCGGCCAGCGGGGACGCGTCACATCGGCAGGGTTCTCGCGAGCGCGTTGCTGTATCGCGCGAATGTCGCCGATGCAGCGTTCCAGCGTCGCGGCCATCAACTGATGCATCGTCTCGGGGTCATCACCTTCGACGAAATACGGCGCATAGCCATAGCCCTTGAACAATGCTTCGAGTTCGTCGTGCGGGATACGCGCGAGGATGGTCGGATTGGCGATCTTGTAGCCGTTCAGATGGAGAATCGGCAGCACCGCACCGTCGGTCGCTGGATTGAGAAACTTGTTCGAGTGCCACGAGGTCGCGAGCGGGCCGGTTTCCGCTTCGCCATCGCCCACCATCGTCGCAACGATCAGGTCGGGGTTATCGAATGCCGCGCCGAAGGCATGCGACAGGCTGTAGCCGAGTTCGCCGCCTTCGTGAATGGAACCTGGCGTCTCCGGCGTGCAATGCGAGCCGATGCCGCCCGGCGACGAGAACGCGCGAAAGAGCCGCAACATGCCGCGCTCGTCAGGGCTTCGGTCCGGATAGATCTCCGAGTAATGTCCTTCGAGATACGAGTTCGCGAGCGTCGCAGGCGCGCCGTGGCCGGGCCCGGAAACGAACATGACGTTCAGATCGTCGCGTTTGATGAGGCGGTTCAGATGCACCCACACGAACGATTGGCCCGGGTCCGAGCCCCAATGGCCGAGCAGACGTCGCTTGATGTGCTCAGGCTTGAGCGGTTCGCGCAGCAACGGATTGGCGCGCAGGTAGATCATGCCGACCGAGAGGTAATTGCAGGCGCGCCAATAGGCGTCGATATTACGCAGCAGGTCGGGAGCGAGAGGGGTATTCGTCGCGGTCGTGCCTTGGACGTCGTCGTTCAATTGCTTCTCCTTGCGGTGAAAGTTCGGGTCGAGCGTCGGCTTGCGGCTTGATGCGAGTGATTCGGCTGAGTCGGAGTCCTGTGATGGAAGGCGTGGGTTTCAGGGGCGTATCGAGCGCGCGCCCCTGAGATGCGAGACGGATGTTGAAGCGTCGCGGAACATCATACTTGTGTTCTCGCGACGGAGTTTTGACAGAACCGCAGGCGCGGCTCATTAGATGGCGGACTGCGTCAGATCGTAATCCATCAGCAAGGCTTTATTGTCTTCCCACATGCCGATGTAATGCACCATGAAACTGTCGGGACGCCGGTAGATCCACGGCGTATTCCATTCGATGAAGGACGCGATGCGCGTCGCGTCGAAGTCCGCATGCCGTTCGTATTCGCGGATGAAGAAGTACTGATCGCCCCTGTTCGCATAGACACTCGATTTGTCGTCCAGTTGCGAGCACTCGTGCAGGATGTGATGAAACGCATCGTAGTTGGCTTGCGTGCGGCGAAAGCCCATGATGCCGGAGTTGAACGTCCAGGTGCCGACATCGCGGGCGAATACCGCGTCCTGTCCCTGCATGATGGATTCGAGCGTGCGATTCATGTCGTTGAATAGCACGTCGGCATCGACCCAGAAGACCCATTCGTGATGCGGCAGATATTCGCGCAAGAGAGCCGGCTTGAGCCAGTTGCCCGCTGTCTTGCCGTCGTTCAGATGCGCGGGAATCGCGCGGTGAACATACAGCGTATAGCCATGACGCGCGCAATAGCGCCTGAAATTAGCCTCTGCAATGCGCCCGTAACGAGCGACATTCGGCGTATAGAGCGTGACCACGGCAATCGGCTGGCCGGGCTGATAAACGCTTTGTGCGCCAGTTTCGTGCGCTTCTGCGGCCAAGAAAGACAGGAACGGCAGGCCCCGCGCCATGCATGCATTGATATGCGCGAACAGCGCCGTGCGAAACCGCCGATGCTGCGGCTCTTCGCGGATGCATAGCGAGAACGCAGGCCATGTCGCCCACACGCTTTGAAGCGACGCCGCAGCGGGCAAGGTCACATGGACTTCGCCGATCATGCTGCGAGCGGGCAGTGCCTCGAATTCACACAGCAGCATGCCCTCTTCCGGTGGAAGCTCGACGCTGAACCGGCAGCTCGTGACGAGCTTATAGAGCTTGCGGCGAACGTCTTCGGTGCTGCGCCATATCTGAATTTCGGTCTGCGGATGCGGCGAGTCCTCGCAGGTGAGAAGCCAGTCGCGGCCTTGGAGCAACTCGGGCAAAGGCATTGCGCCGATGATCGCGGCATTCTGCGTCAACAGCATGATGATCGCGCCGGGTTCGGCTTTGTTCAGCCAGTGCAGCAGCGTTTCGTACTTGAACATCCAGAGGGCATGCGCGGTGCTGCCGGACAGTTCCGACAGGTCGATTTCAACATGCCGGTAACCGTGCATGCGAGCATACCGGCGATGATTGGCGAGCGCACCGGGCGCGTGGTCGGAAAGCAGGCTGATGACGATCATGAATGCAATATGCAAATGGAGGGGAAAGCGGCGGCAGCGCGCCGTGGCGGCCGTAGGATGGCCGCAATCAACGCCCGTTCGCATGGGATCTGTCCGAAAACGGCATGCGGAATGCAAAACGCGGTTTCGCAACCGCCCCTAGAATGTCTGGATGACCGCTGACTCCACATCGCCCGACGACGCCCTCGCGGGCTTTCATCCCGCTGTCGTCAACTGGTTCCGCGCGCACTTCGCAGCGCCGACCGCCGCGCAGGCGCGCGCGTGGCCGCTCATTCATGCGCGCCGCTCCACGCTCGTCGCGGCCCCCACCGGTTCGGGCAAGACGCTCACCGCCTTCCTCGCCGCACTCGATGAGCTCGTGCGCGACGGCATCGCGGGCGGCGGCGTCTTGCCCGACGAGACGCGCGTCGTCTATGTCTCGCCGCTCAAGGCACTGTCGAACGACATCCGCGTGAATCTCGAAGAGCCGCTTGCGGGCATTGCGCGCGAGTTGCGGGAGATGGGCGCGGCCGCGCCGGAGATCCGCGCCGCCGTGCGCACCGGCGACACCACGCAGCAGGAGCGCAACGCGGTGAAGAAGCGCCCGCCGCATATCCTCGTGACGACGCCGGAATCGCTCTACGTGCTGCTTTCGTCCGACTCGGGCCGCGGTATGTTGTCGAGCACGCGCACCGTGATTGTCGACGAAATACACGCGGTGGCGGGCGGCAAACGCGGATCGCACCTGAGCCTGAGCCTCGAGCGGCTCGACGCGCTGTGCGAGGAGCGCGGCGCGGCGCCGCCCGTTCGCGTCGGACTCTCGGCGACTCAGAAGCCCATCGAACTCGTCGCGAAGTTTCTCGCCGGGGAGGGCCGTTCCTGCGACATCGTCGACGTGGGGCACGCGCGCGCCCGCGATCTAGCGCTCGAACTGCCGCCGATGCCGCTGGAAGCGATCATGTCCAACGACATATGGGAGCGCGTCTACGACCGGCTCGCGGAACTGTCGGCGCAGCATCGCACGACGCTCGTCTTCGTGAATACGCGGCGCATGGCCGAGCGCGCGGCGCGGCATCTGACGGACCGGCTCGGCAAGGAGGCCGTCGCGGCGCATCACGGCAGCCTTGCGCGTGAGCATCGGCTCGACGCGGAACAGCGTCTCAAGCGCGGCGAGTTGCGCGTTTTGATCGCCACCGCTTCGCTGGAACTGGGCATCGACATCGGCGATGTGGATCTTGTATGCCAAATCGGCTCACCCGGTTCCATCGGCGCATTTCTGCAGCGCGTCGGGCGCTCGGGCCACCATGTCGGCGGCGTGCCGAAAGGCCGGCTTTTTCCGACTTCGCGCGATGACCTCATCGAATGCGCCGCGCTCGTCGACTGCGTGCGGCGCGGCGAGCTCGACGCCCTCACGGTTCCACGCGCGCCGCTCGACGTGCTCGCGCAGCAGATCACCGCCGAGGTCGCGTGCCGCGAGTGGGGCGAGGATGCGCTCTTCGAGCGTATCCGCCGCGCGTATCCATACGCGACGCTCGACCGCTCGCGCTACGACGCCGTGCTGCGCACGCTGGCCGAAGGCTACACGGGCCGTCAGGGCGTGCGTGCCGCTTACGTGCACCGGGATGCGGTCAGCCGCACGCTGCGCGCCCGGCGCGGCGGCAAGCTCACGGCGGTGACGTCGGGCGGGGCGATTCCCGACAACGCCGATTTCGCCGTGTTGCTCGAGCCGCAAGGCTTGCAGGTCGGCACGGTCAACGAGGACTTCGCCGTTGAAAGCCTTGCCGGCGACATCTTCCAGCTCGGCAATACGTCGTACCGCATCTTGCGCGTGGAAGGCGGGCGCGTGCGCGTCGAGAACGCCAACGGCCAGCCGCCGAACATTCCGTTCTGGCTGGGCGAAGCGCCAGGCCGCAGCGATGAGCTTTCGTTCGCGATCTCGCGATTGCGCGCGGACATCGATGCACGCCTCGCATCGGGCGACGACGCGCGCGCCGTCTCTTGCATGATGGATGCTGCATGCAAGATGCAAGATGCCGAAACGCGCGTCGATGCCACGGTCCGGTGGCTCGGCGACGAAACAGGCATCGGCACGGAAGCGGCGCGGCAGATCGTCGAGTATCTGGCCCGCTCCCGCGCGGCGCTCTCCGTTCTGCCGACGCAGGACACGCTCGTCATGGAGCGGTTCTTCGACGAATCCGGTGGCACGCAACTCGTCATTCACGCGCCGTTCGGCAGCCGCGTGAATCGCGCGTGGGGACTCGCCCTTCGCAAGCGGTTCTGCCGCACGTTCAACTTCGAGCTTCAGGCGGCGGCGACCGAAGACGCGATCGTGCTGTCGCTGACCGGCAGCCATAGCTTCGTGCTCGACGACGTGTGGCGCTATCTGAAGCCGGCCACCGCCGAGCATGTGCTGATTCAGGCGCTGCTCGACGCGCCGCTCTTCGGCGTGCGCTGGCGGTGGAACGCGACCAACGCGCTCGCGCTGCCGCGCTACGCGGGCGGGCGCAAGGTCGCGCCGCAATTGCAGCGCATGAAAAGCGAAGATCTCCTCGCGGCCGTGTTTCCGGATCAGGTCGCGTGCGCGGAGAACGTCGTCGGCGAGCGCGACGTGCCGGCGCATCCGCTCGTCCAGCAGACCATCGACGATTGTATGCACGATGCAATGGACAGCGACGCGTGGCTTGCGCTCCTGCGGCGCATAGAGGCGGGCGACGTGCGGCTCGTCACGCGCGACTTGCCTGCGCCATCGCCGCTCGCCGCCGAGATATTGTCGGCGCGGCCGTATGCCTTCCTCGACGACGCCCCGCTCGAAGAACGCCGCACGCAGGCCGTGCTCGCGCGTCGCTGGACCGATCCGCACTCGACGGACGACCTTGGCGCGCTCGATGCCGACGCCATCGCGAGCGTGCGGGCGGAAGCGTGGCCCACCGTGACGAGCGCCGACGAAATGCACGAGGCGCTGACGAGCCTAGCGGGAGTGACGGACGCCGAAGCCGCCGCGAGCGACGGCTGGCCGGCATGGCTCGACGCGCTGGCCCGCGCCGGCCGCGCGACGCGCCTGCAGATTGCCGAGCACGACGGCTTGTGGACGCCCGTCGAGCGCCTGTCGCTGCTGCGCGCCGTCTACGAACGCGCGCCGATGCACCCGCGCCTCACGCCGCCGCCCGGCTTCGACGCGGCCTGGAACACCGACGACGCGCTCGTGGAGATCGTGCGCGCGCGGCTGTCGGGCTTCGGTCCGCTGACCTTGGCGGAGATCGCGCGGCCGCTGGCGCTGCCGGCGTCGTCGGTTGCGGTCGCGTTGACGCGCCTCGAATCTGAGGGCTACGTGATGCGCGGCCATTTCATGCCGAATGCATCGGGCGCATCGGGCGTCGATGAGCAATGGTGCGAGCGCCATCTGCTCGCGCGCATTCATCGCTATACCGTGCGGCGGCTGCGTCGCGAGATCGAGCCGGTCGAGCGGCAGGACTTCATGCGCTTCCTGTTCGAGTGGCAGCGCGTCGCGCCCGATGCGCGTGGCGAAGGTCGCGACGCGCTGCTCGCCGTCCTCGAACAGCTCGAGGGCTTCGAGGCGCCCGCCGTCGCGTGGGAGGAGGAGATTCTGCCCGCGCGCATCGCGGATTATTCCGGCATCTGGCTCGACGAAATCTGCCGCGCCGGGAAGATCACGTGGTCGCGTCCGGCGGGACGCATGCGCGCTGCGGGCGTTCCCGTGCGCGGCACGCCGATCGTGCTGCTGCCGCGACGCGCCCTCGCGGCGTGGAATGCGCTGATGCGCCCGGACGAAGCGCCCGCGCTGTCGTCGCGTGCCGAACGCGTTTTCGACGCACTGTCGGCGCACGGCGCGATGTTCTTCGACGAACTGCTTGCGGAAACGCGCATGCTGCGCACGGAACTGGAGGACGCGCTCGGCGAACTCGTCGCGCTCGGCCTCGTGAACGCCGACAGCTTCGCGGGCTTGCGCGCGCTGCTCACGCCCGCCGCCAAGCGCAACGCGATATCGCGGCGCACGCGCAGGCCGGGCGGCGGGCTTTTCATCGGCGGAATGGACGATGCAGGCCGCTGGGCGCTGCTGCGTCGCGCAAGCCCCGATCATGACGGCGGCGATGCCGAGCACGTTGCGCTGGCGCTGCTTCGGCGCTACGGCGTCGTGTTCTGGCGGCTGCTCGAACGCGAGGCGCAATGGTTGCCGCCGTGGCGCGAGCTGCTGCGCGTCTATCGCCGGCTGGAAGCGCGCGGCGAGATACGCGGCGGGCGTTTCGTGGCGGGACTCGCGGGCGAGCAGTTCGCGCTGCCCGAGGCCGTGCCGCTTTTGCGCGAGATGCGCAGGCGGCCGAAGGAGGGCGCGTTCGTCGCGTTGAGCGCGGTCGATCCGCTGAACCTCGCCGGAACGCTCCTTCCCGGCGACAAAGTGCCGGCGCTGGCGGGCAACCGCGTGCTCTATCTGGATGGCGTGCCGGTCGGCGCGGTGATCGCGGGCAAGACGCATGTTTTCGGCGATGCCGACGCGCCAATGCGCGAGCGCGTGCGTCTTGCCCTCGTCAAGCGAAGCGCGCGGTCGTTGGGGACGTCGTCCGCGCGTCAGATGGCGGTCCCTGACTGATCGCTCCGAATCACTCCGATACCAGCTTGTGAACGAACGGTCCCGGCTGCTGCACGGGCACGTCTTTCATGGGGACGCCGGGGTAATCGACCACGCGCTGCGGGTCTGCATGCAGAATGCGAAACGATGAACGCATGCGCTCGCGCGAGCCACCGGCGATGCTGGCCATCGCTTGCCGGTCCAGCTCGACGCTGTCGGCGAGGTCACTGATCTTGATGACAGCGCTTGATGACAGCGAAGGCGAGCCCGGCACCGCGTTCGAGCCCGCCGTGACGAAAACGAGAACGCGCGCGGCGCCGGACTTTCCGTCGCCGTTGCCGCCGCGCGTGACCACCACGCCGGGCGCGGGCAGCGACCCGAGCGGCGCGACATCGGGCCAGGCGACGCAAGTGCTCGCGGACACGGACAAGTGAGGGGCGTCGGGGACACGCTCAATAATCGCTTCCCGCTCGAAGAGTGCCTCGGCATAGGCGGGATGGGCACCTCTATAAGGCGCTCGATCTGCGCAAGCTGGAGGCATCGGGCAGGCGGACGTATGTCGCCATCAAGGTGCTGAATCTGCAGTTTCGCGGCAACCCGAAGTCGCTGATCGCGCTGCAACGCGAAGCCCGCAAGGCCCAGCAGCTCGCGCACCGCAATATCGTCATGGTGTACGACTTCGACCGCGACAGCGCCATCGTCTATCTCAGGATGGAGTACCAGTCCGGTCAGCTGCTGTCTAGGATGCTTCGGACGACGAACTATAAGCGCATGCCGTTTTCGCAAGTCTCCAAACCGGCAATTGGGCCGGCCCGCGTCCGTGCATACGCGGTCCAACCAGACGCGGCTCACCGAAGGCGATCCACTGATCGTCGAGCTGATCACCCCCGGCTTCGATTCGTACGTGAATGTGATTTACTTCATGCTCGACGGCAGCGTCGTGCATCTGCTGCGAACGCGCATGCTCGCGACAACCAGGCGCCGCCCGGCTATACCGCGACGCTCGGCAGCATGGGCGAACTCACGGTCGCGCCCCCGCGCCGCTCTTCGACGCCCCGCGCCCCGACAGCGCGGCGAAGCCCGAGTATCTGCGCGCCATCGACAAGCGGCTCGCCGCGCTCGCGGCCCGTTACGGTCGCGAGCGCGTGGCCGTCGATATCGTTCAGATCACGACGCAGCCGAAGAAGTGAGCGTCAGCTTTGCGGCTTCTCGACCGCGGCCTTGAGTTCCTGCAACGCTTCCTCCATGCGCTGGCTCACGAGCGCATAGGCTTCGGCCTGCGTCTGCTGCGTGGTCCGCGCAATGTCCTGCATGTCGGCGAGCGCGTTGTGCAGCGCGCGCTGCACGACCTCGTTAGCGTTGAACGGCGGCTTTCCCGACGACGACGCGATCTGTTTCGCGATGGACTCCAGATCGCCCAGCGTGCGGCGCAGAATTTCGAGCTGCTTGTCGCGCAACGCCTCGATACCGCCGAACGCGACGCGATTGGTCGCCGCGAGCGCCTCGACGTCCTTGCGCCGCGATTCCATGATGGCGGTGACGTCGAACCCAGGTAGCTGGTACTGCTGGAACATGGCGGCAAACTGGCTGAACGGATCGCTGAATTTTGATTGATTCATCTTGCCTCCCAGGTTCATTCGGACAAGCGCGGGCGCGATTCAATGACCGTCGCCTTCACGCGGCAGTGCGCCGTTTGCCGCCGTTTTACACGAGCGGCCGGCTCCTGATACTACCAATATACGTGTCCGAAATGGGGCAAGGGAAAACACCAGATCGCGCAACGGACGACTTGATTCAGGTCAAATGCGGCTCGGCGCAAACGACCATCATAAGAATGAAGAAGCCGCACGAGGCGGCGTGGAGAAAACGATGGTCAAAGCCGAAGCGCGCATCGTCGCGGCGGCGATCGCGGTTTTCGTGGCGCTCGCGGGCATCATGGTCGCGTTGCACGGCCTTGTCTTCGACAGGCAGGCCGTGCTCGGTTACGGCGCGCTCGCCGTTCTTATCGGCGTCACGTCGTTCGCGGTCCTCTTGATGCCGATGCCCGAAGACCACGCCTGACGCTTGTACTGGACGGCGCGCGCGCCGAGTCAGAAATATTCGTCGTCTGCGAATACGCTGTGCTCGGCCTTGATCTGCGCGCGATCGACGCACTGCACATGCCAGCGGCCGACGCGCGGGTTCGGCGCGCCCTCGGCAAGCCACAGCACGCGCCCAGCGACGCCTTCGGGCGGGCCGCCGGGCGCTTCCACATCGAGTTCTTCCAGCTTGCACACGGGCTGCTGCGCATGCGGATGGCAGATCAGCGTGCCGTCCGCCGCGGAACCGAGCCCGCCCCAGTCCGGCACATCCACCGACTGATGGCCTTCGCGCGACCAGCGGCGGGTTTCCTTGTCGAGCCACAAGATGGCGTAGGCGGCGGGTGGCGCGCCCTCGAAACCATCGAGCTTGACGGTAATACGCATGACATCCTCCATGAAACGAGTTTCGACGGGACGGACGCTGACTGCGTTAGCGGCGTGTTGTGGGTTGCGTCGCTGGAGCTTCGAATCCGGTTCGACTATGCGCGAGACGTTGGGTTCACGAGCGATGAAAAGGAAAAGCAAGTCCGGTGCCGATGTCGTGACATATCGCGCGCATGCTTCAAGCATAGTCCTGGCCGTTGACGCTTTGACGACAACCGTCATCATCGCGTCGATATGGCTTGCAAACGAGCGCCAGACGAGTGCGCCGTGCACCACTGCGTCCGGTTTGCGCCCGGGATCGGGCTTTCGCGAAAGATAGACGGCAGAACGAACGATCGTCAGACGTGTGCGAGCCGCGCCCGGTCGACAATATGCAAACGCCGCCCGGTGAGTTCGATGGCGCGCTCTCGTTGCAGCTTCGACAACGCGCGGCTCACTGTTTCCAGTTCCAGTCCGAGATGGCTCGCTATATCGGCGCGCGTCATGGGCAACAGCATGTCGGCGCGATCGTCCGGAGCGAGCCGTGACGATAAATCGAGCAAAAATGCGCCGACGCGTTGGCGCGCGGGCAACGTGCCGAGCATCACCGCGAGCCGTGCGGCGCGCACGATCTCCACGCTCATGATGGCGAGCAGTGCGTGCTGCATTCGCGCATATTCGCGGCACAGCGGTTCGAGAATGCCGACCGGCATGATGCGCACGACGCTGTCTTCCAGCGCGACAGCATCGCTCTGATGACAGCCGGTGCAAATGCCATCGAGCCCGAGCGTTTCGTCTGCCAGATGAAAAGCCGTGACGTGTGTGCGCGGGGCGGTGTCGTCGGCGGCGGGCAGGTAGACGGCGACACTCTTGAAGCTGCCGGACTGCACCGTATAGAGGCTCCGAAGCGGCTCGGCGGCGCAGTAGAGCGCATCGCCGCGAACGACGGAACGAGTCGGAAACGCGATGCCGTCGGTGTCGTCGAAGTGAACGTGCAGGTCGGCGGGCCGACGCGCGTTGTCGGAATCGGTGGCGGTGGCCATGCCCGTTCTCCTGCAAGTTCCACGCTTCCAGTATGGTCTACGCCGCGCGCAACGGAAATGCATCAATTGGCAACGGCATTCGCCAGCGGCAAGACGATCCGCGCCTGTGCGCCGCCGCCTTCGCGTGGACGCAGTTCGAGCGTGCCGCCGTGCAGCCGCGCGATGCGCTCCACAATGGCGAGCCCGAGGCCCGTGCCCTTCGGCTGGCCTTCGCCGCCGCCGCGCTTGAAAGGCTGCTTGAGCGACTCCGCGTCGTGCGCGCCGAGTCCCTTGCCGCGATCCTCGATGACGATGCAGACGCTGCGTCTTTCTTCGTCCATCCATGTGCGCACGCCGAGCCCGACGACGCCATACAGCACGGCGTTTTGCATCAGATTCATCAGCATGCGCATCATGCCGATGGGGCGAAACGCGAACGGCGGTATGTCCCCGAGCGACAGCGCGAACTCGTGGCCGAGGCCCGCGAAGTCCGCCGCGAGATTGGCGACCAGCGCATTGATGTCGCCGACCACCGGCGATTCTTTCGCGCCGCTGCCCGCGTAGTCCATGAACTGCTGGAGGATCGTGTCGATCTGGTCGAGATAGCCTTCCGCCGATGCCGCGAACGATGCGTCCACCGACGGCACCGAGGACATCGCCATGGCGAGGCGCAGCTTGGTCATCGGCGTGCGGATGTCGTGCGAGATGCCGGCGAGCATCAGCGCGCGCGTGGCTTCGGCTTCGGCGAGCGCCGCTGTCATGCGATTGAACGCGGCGCTCACTTGCGCGATCTCGGTCGGGCCGTCGGTCGGCAACACGCCCGGCTCGCCGCCTGCGGACAAGCGCCGCGCGGCATCGGCGAGATCGGCGAGCGGGCGGTTCAGGTGGCGTTGGATCGCGTACGCCGTCGCGATGGCGAGCGTGCCGAGCCCGAGCGACAGCAAGAGCGTCGTGGTCAGCCCGTCGTCATGCGCGGCTTCCGGCACGGGAAGCGCGATCCAGCGCGGCTCGCCTGCGAGATGCACGCGAATCCACAAGCGCTGCTGCGCATCGGCGGAAGTCTCGGCGCTTTGCCAGCGCACGAGTATGTCAGCGGGCAGATGACGACGCAGGCTTGCGACGAACGTATCGCGCTGATACGTCCGATAAAAGCGCAGCCACGAGCGCGGCGGCTCCGTGTTCGCGCTCGAAGGCAAATCCGCGCGGGCGTCGAGACGCGTCGTGCCGGCCGGCGTGTCGCGCAGCACCGTATCGAGCGTCTCGATGTAACTGGCGAACGTCGCGGCGGCGCGCTCGATGCGCGGCGTCTGGATGAAGTGCAGGAGCACGGCGAGCGCGCAGACCTGACTCACCGCGACCAGCGCGACGAGCAGCAGCACGTTGCGCGCGAAAAGCGAGCGCGGCGCGAGGCTCACGGCTCGATATCCGCGAGCAGCATGTAGCCTACGCCCCACACCGTCTTGATGAAGCGCGGCTTGGCCGGGTCGTCTTCGATCAGTTGACGCAGGCGCAGCACCTGCACGTCGATGCTGCGGTCGAGCGCGTCGTGCTCGCGGCCGCGCGTTCGAGCGATGAGATTATCGCGGCTCACCGCGCGATTCGGCGACGATCCGAGCGCGTTGAGCAACTGCATCTGCGCCGAGTGCATTTCGAACGGCTCGCCGCCGCGAAACAGGCGTTGCTTGCCGAGATCCAGCCGGAAGTCGCCGAAGCGAATGACTTGCGTCGTCAGCGTCGGATCGCCTGCTGCGATTTTCTGCCGGCGCAGCAGCGCGCGCACGCGGGCGACGAGTTCTTGCGGCAGGAACGGCTTGGCCAGATAGTCGTCCGCGCCGGTTTCGAGCCCAACCACTTTGTCGACCGGATCGCCCTTCGCGGTGAGCATGAGGATGGGCAGCGTATGGCCTTCGGCGCGCAAGCGGCGGCACACGGACAGGCCGTCTTCCGGTTCCATCATCCAGTCGAGCACGAGCAGGTCGTACGGTTCGCGCTGAAGATAACGGTCGAGGCGCTTACCGTTTTCCACGACGCGCACAGCGAAGCCTTGCGACGTGAGAAACCGCTGAAGCATGTTGCGCAGTTCGGCTTCGTCATCGAGCACGATGATCTTCGGCGCGGTTTCCATGAGATGGCCCCGGTCAGCGTTGCGCGGCGTGCTCGCGCATGAAGGCTTCGATCTGCGGCAGCGTCACGTAGCCGTTTTTCTGCGTGTCGATCTCATCGAAATGCTTCGCGACCATCGGCATGCCGGTGGATGCCTGATCGCGCGTGAGCTTGCCGTCGTGCGTGACGTTCGCTTGCGCGAAGCGCGTTTGCAGCATCTGCATGCCGCGTTCGACGCGCGGCGAGACGCCCATCGGCTGCGTCGCGGTCTGTGCGAACGCGGGAGCGGAAAGAAGGGCGAGGCATGTGGCCAATGAGGCAATTGAAGCGGCAATCTTCTGCACGACGTTCTCCTTGTCGAGATGCAAAGCGAAGTAATCGGTGACAGAGATTTTTATTGAGGCGCGTATCGAAGGCAATGACAGCGGCGCTACGAATCATGTCGAGATATGTCGTGGTCCGCACTCATGCACCGCGCCGACATGCGGCGACACAAACTGCCGCTAACGCTTTCGTTTCTCCTTTGGCTATCGTTGATCGGGTCGCGCCTTCAGCGATTCAACTCATCGATACGAAAGGACATCACGATGAACATCCGTCTGCTCAGTCTTTCCGCCGCCGCCGCTTTTACGTTGACCTGCACGCAGAGCGCGTCGGCGGGAACGGCCGTTCAGGTCTCCTATGTCGCGCCCGCCGTGGTCTATGCGCCGCCGCCGCGTCCGGTCTACTACTACGCGCCGCCCGCGCCGCCGTACTACTATGTGCCCGCACGCACGGTCGTCGCCGTGCCCGCCATGCCCGTCATGCCGCCGGTTGCAGTGATCGCGCCGCCGCCTCCGCCGCCCGTGCGCGTCATGTATGCCCAGCCGGTCATGGCCGCGCCGATGGTCGTCGTGCGTTGACCGCGATGCACTGAGCATAGTGCATTTCCCCGGCGCCATGCGACCACGCGGACGCGGGACCGATGCTTGCGCGTAGCGTGCGATGACGCATCCACGGCTTCTATACTGAATAGACCACGTCGGCGCATTATGTTCGTCGCGTGGCAATCGTCAGAAGGAGGGCCGAGCCATGTTGTTCATCGTCAGTTGGACCGCGCTGCCCGAAGTCCGCGAGCGGGCAGCGGAGCGGTTTCTTCAGAACGCTGGCGCGCCGCCGGACGGCGTCCGATTGCTCGGGCGCTGGCACGGCATCGGGTCGATACGCGGCTTCGGCGTGGCAGAGAGCGACGACATAGAACCGGTCGCGCGATGGGCGTACGAATGGTCCGATCTGTTCACGCTCGACATCATGCCTGCGCAGACGGACGAACAGCTCGGCAAGCTGCTCGCCGACGCGGCCGGGCGGCGCTAGACGTTTTCGCGGCGAAATCGGGGATACCCCGGACAGGAGACAAGCGTGACGCAAGCCATTACCAACGAACCGTGCATCATTTCCGTCGCCATTACGGGGTCGGTGCCGCGCAAGAAGGACAACCCGGCGGTCCCTATCACGATTGCCGAGCAGATCGAAAGCACCCACGAGGCGTACGAAGCCGGCGCGACGCTCGTGCATCTGCATGTGCGCGACGAAGAGGAGCGGTCGAGTTCGGACCGGCATCGCTTCGAAGAACTGCAGGACGGCATCCGCAAGCATTGTCGGGACATCATCATTCAGTTCTCGACGGGCGGCCGCGGACGATCGTTCGAGCAGCGCGGCGCGATGCTGGACCTGAAGCCGGACATGGCGTCGCTCGCCACCGGTTCCGTGAACTTTCCGACGATCGTGTACGAGAACCCGCCCGACTTCGTGCGCTCGCTCGCGCAACTCATGCTCGATCACAACGTGAAGCCTGAGATCGAAGTCTTCGATCTGGCGATGCTGTACAGCACAGTCGATCTGGTCAATCAAGGCTTGCTCAAGAGGCCGGTTCACGTGCAGTTCGTGCTCGGCGTGAAAAACGCATTGCCGGCGCGGCGCGAGATCCTCGAATTCGAAGTCGAGCAATTGAAGAAGCATTTGCCCGACGCAACGTGGGTGGCGGCGGGCATCGGTCGGCATCAACTCGAAGTGAATCACTGGACGCTACAGATGGGCGGCCACTGCCGTACTGGTCTCGAAGACAACGTCCGCTGGGACAAAGACACGCTCGCGAAAAGCAACGCGCAACTGGTGAGCCGCGTGGCGTCGTTGTGCGCTGAGTACGGGCGTCCGGTGGCGAGCGCGAAGGAGGCGCGCCGGCTGCTTTCGCTCTAAAGGCTCGCGCTTAGACGACTTGCAGATACGGCAGGCACCCACGAGTGTCGGGTGCCTCGCCCGGTTCAATGCCAACGACGCGGTAGCCAATTGCCGGAAAATCTGCCTTACAATCGTCGTCTGCCCTGACAAGCCTGTCCAGCGTGAACATGAACGAGCGTAAGTCGCCCGGCTTGGCCGACCGCATCTACAGCGACATTCTCAACAGCATTATCGAAGGCGAGTTCAAGGAAGGCGACCGGCTCATGACCGAGCACGCGCTCGCGGACCGCTTCGCTACTTCGCGGCCGACTGTGCGCGAGGCGCTGGCGCGTCTGCGCGCAGACGGCATCATCGTGACGCGGCGCGGCTCGGGCACGACCGTCGGCCGCCGCCCCGATCCTGACGTGCGGCGCTTTGCGCCGCTGGAAACGCTCTCCGACATTCGCCGCTGCTATGAATTTCGCATCGTCACGGAGGCGGGCGCGGCGGAACTCGCGGCGCAGAAAGCCGATGACGACGATCTGCGCGCCATCGAGCAAGCGTGGAATCAACTGGAGCGCGTGGTGGAAGCGCAGCAGGGCATCGGCGCGAGCGATGACTTCGCGTTTCATCTCGCGGTGGCCCGCGCATCCAAGAACCAGTTCTTCATCAGCGCGATTTCGTTCATCGAAGAGCAGGTCGTCTTCAGCATGAATCTTTCGCGCAACCTGTCGCTGGTGAAGACACTCGAACGGCAGCGGCTCGTGCAGCGCGAACACCGGGATATTCTCGATGCCATTCGCGCGCGTGACCCCGTGCGCGCCGGTCAAGCGATGAGGACGCATCTGGCGGGCGCGCTGGAGCGCATGTTCGGCAACTAGATGTCATACGACTCTAGCAGTCGCATCCGGGGAAACGCTGATTAACGGCCCTTACCGCCGGAAGTTGTTTGACAACTTCATACCGCCTTGCTAGCTTCTACGCACGGTCAGCCCATGCCATGCGAGGCGTCACTCATGAAAGTCGAACCCATCACGGTCAGCGAATTCTCCCAAAGCGTCATGGCAGTACCGCCCCTTGCGCGGCGAGCCGACTATACGCTCGACGAAGCGCAGAACCGCGCGCTGGTGGCCCACATCGAAGCCGGCGGCGTGCGCACTCTGCTGTATGGCGGCAACGCCAACCTCTATCACGTCGCAGTGAGCGAATATCGTGAGCTTCTCGACATGCTCGACCAAATCGCCGGGCCGCAAACGCGCGTGATCCCGGCGATAGGCCCCGATTACGGAAAGATGCTCGATCAGGCGCGCATTCTGGCGCAGACCGACTACCGCACCGCGATGGTCCTGCCGCTCGCGGGATTCACCACGCCGCAGGGCGTCGCAACTGGCCTCAGACGGCTCACGGATATCGCCGGCATGCCGTTCACGCTCTATATCAAGAGCGAGGACTACATCGACGTCGATACCCTTGCGGCGCTCGTCGCCGACGGCACGCTGCTCGCCGTCAAATACGCGATCGTGCGTCCCGACCCGTCCGACGATCCGTTCCTGCGGCGGCTTCTCGACAGCGTGCCGGCGTCGCAAGTGATATCCGGCATGGGCGAGCGGCCCGCGCTGGTCCACACGCGCGACTTCGGCCTCGCCGCCTGGACGACCGGCTCGGGTTGCATCGCCCCGCACGCCGTGATGGCGCTGCTGCGCGCCGCGAAGTCCGGAGAAACGAATGAAGCGCAGCGTCTCTACGACCGCTTTCTTCCGCTCGAAACACTGCGCGACGACATCTCGCTGATTCGCGTGCTTCACGATGCCGTCACGCTGTCAGGCATCGCGGACATGGGTCCGATTCTGCCGCTTCTTTCCGCAACGCCCGAACATGCTCTGCCCGCCGTCGAGCGCGAAGCGCGGGCTCTCCTGGCATTCGACCGCACCCTCGCAGGAAACGCGGGGTAAAAGAAGTAAAACAAGCGGGGTAACGGCGCGCTTCGGGTATATCCCGACAGCCGGCCGCAACGCCGCGCCACAACGCGTAAAACTCCCTTTCTACGCTGCAAGGAAACAGAAAAAGCCGCCGCGGATTTGCTTGACATACGATGATTCGGTTGGCTATTTTGCAGCTTCGTGAGCTAATAACGACGCGAGGGCGCCACCGACAGACCAAGAGACAGCGCACCGAGCACGACCAGAACGAAGCACGAACAGGCCGGCGATCGAATTCATCGACAGAATCGACAGAATCGACAAGCGACCGGACCTCGTCCCAATAGCGGTTGCGAGAGAGTGAGGAGACAACATGGTTTTCAAGGCAGGACTGTCAGTGAAACTGGCGGCGCTGTGCGTCGCCGTGAGCGCGGCGTGCGCGACGAGCGCGGCGCAGGCGGCGGACGCGGTGGCGATCAATATCGTCGACGTCGCGGGCAATCTTCAACTGACGCAGAAGGGCTTCGAAGCGTTCAAGGCGAAGTACCCGGATCTCGTGTCCAGCATCACGTTCACCAACGCGCCCGCGCCGCAACTGCCGGGCAAGATCAAGGCGATGCAGGCGGCAGGCCGCTCGGACATCGACCTCGTCGTGACCGGCACCGATGCGCTCGCCGCCGGCATCCAGCAGGGCCTGTGGGAAAAGCTGCTGCCCGAGCACGCCGCCGTGTTCCCCGGCGTGCTGGACAAGTACGCGCCCGGTCCGCGCAAGATGCAGGACATCGCGCAGGGCTACGGTCTGGAAGTGACGTACATGCCCGCCGGCCCGCTGCTCGAATACAACCCGGCCAAGGTCAGCGATCCGCCGAAGACGCCGGATCAGCTGCTCGCGTGGTGCAAGGCGCATCCGAACAAGCTGATCTACGCGCGTCCGGCCAATTCCGGTCCGGGGCGCACGTTCCTGATGGGCCTGCCCTACGTGCTCGGCGACAAAAATCCGATGGACCCGGTCAATGGCTGGGACAAGACCTGGGCGTTCCTGAAGCAGCTGAACGACTGCATTCCTTACTACCCGGGCGGCACGTCGGCCGTGATGAAGGAACTGGGCGAAGGCACGCGTGACATGACCGTCAGCGTGACCGGCTGGGACATCAATCCGCGCGCGCTCGGCATCGTGCCGGCCGAATTCAAGGTGCAGGCGTTCGACAACATGACGTGGGTGAACGACGCCCACTACATGGTCATTCCGAAGGGCGTGCCGAAAGAAAAGCTCGACGTGCTCTACAAGCTGATGAACTTCATGCTGGAGCCCGCGCAACAGGCGCTGACTTACGACGACGGCTATTTCTATCCCGGCCCGGCAGTCAAGGACGTGCCGCTGTCCGCCGCGCCCGCGAAGAGCCAGGAAGTGATTCAGAAGTTCGGCCGCCCCGAGTACGCGAAGCTGCTGGCTGACAGGCCGCACGTCGTGCCGCTGAATGCGCAGGCGATGGTCGCCGCGTTCCAGAAATGGGATCGCGAAATAGGCGCGCAGAAGACGAAGTAAGCACATCGCACTCGCAGGGCTTTGGGCGGCGGCGCTCCTTCGGGTGCGTCGCCGCTCGCGCAACGGGAAATCGCCATGAAGCACACTTTTGAACAGTTGCGCCTCGACTCGGTCTCGCGCAGCTTCACCAACGCGCAGGGGCACCAGCTCGCCGCGCTCAAGGGCCTCGATCTCAACATTCAGCGCGGCGAGTTCATCGCGCTGCTCGGGCCGTCCGGCTGCGGCAAATCCACCGCGTTGAACTGCATCGCCGGATTGCAGCCGCTGACGGGCGGCGGCATCTGGCTCGACGACAAGCGCATCGACGTCCTGCCGCCCGAGAAGCGCGGCTTCGGCATGGTGTTTCAGAACTACGCGCTCTTTCCGCATATGTCGGTGCTCGACAACGTCGGCTTCGGACTGAAGATGCGCGGCGTGTCGAAAGCGGAAGCGGTCAAGCGTGCGAAAGCGGCACTGCAACTCGTGCAGCTCACGGGCCACGATGCAAAGCTCCCCGGCCAGCTTTCGGGCGGCCAGCAACAGCGCGTGGCGATTGCGCGGGCCATTGTCATCGAGCCGCCGCTCGTGTTGATGGACGAGCCGCTCTCGAATCTCGACACGAAGCTGCGCATCGAAATGCGCGCCGAAATCCGCCGCATTCACGGCAAGCTGGAGCGCGCGACCATCTACGTGACGCACGATCAGGACGAAGCGCTCTCGATGGCGGATCGCATCGTCGTGATGAAGGAGGGCGTCGTGCAGCAAGTCGCGCCGCCGAAGGAAGTCTATTCGCGGCCGAAGAACCTGCATGTCGCGCGCTTCATGGGCTTTCGCAATGTCGCGCCGTTCACGCTCGAAGGCACGCAGGGCGACACGGTCGCCGTGAACGCGAACGGCGTGCGTCTCTTCGGCACGCCGATGGAAGGCTTCGACAGCAAGAACGTGAGCGTCGCGTTGCGGCCGGAAGACATGGAACGCGCCGCGCCCGGCGACCAGAACGCGTTCGACGCGCATGTCGAGACCGTCGAGTACGGCGGCCGCGATTCGCTGATTCGCGTGAATACGGCATTCGGCAAGCTGTGGGCCCGCATTGCGGGCGAATGCGCGGAAGGCGAGCGCATCGTGCTGCGCGTGTCGCCCGCGAAGGCGCTCGTGTACGGAGAAGAAAAATGATCGCGCTGCCCGCGCAGCGCGACCCGAAGGGCTGGCTCGTCGCGCCGGCGCTCGTCTTCATCATCGCGCTGTTCATCTATCCGTTCGCGTACGGGCTCATGCTGTCGTTCAATCCGATGAACGGCGGCGGCGCCTGGGCGAACTACGTGTCGTTTTTCACCGATACGTCGATGTGGCCGACGATCATCGTCACGCTGAAGCTCGCCGTGCCCGCGACGATCATCAACGTCGGCGTTTCGGTGCCGGTCGCGTTTGCGTTGCGGCGTTCGTCGCCGTATCAGAAGTTCGTGACCACGCTGCTCGTCATTCCGGTGACGCTCGGCACCGTGCTGATCGCCGACGGCATGCTCACGTACTTCAGCCCGAACGGCTGGTTCCCGCAGGCAGTTCAGGCACTGCATCTCTATGGCGACGAAGTGCGGCTCACGCATAACTACTGGGGCGTGCTGATATCGCTGATCGTGTCGGGCTTTCCGTTCGCGTTCCTGCTGACGCTTTCGTACGTGACGGGCATCGACCCGACGCTCGCGCGCGCCGCCGCCACGCTCGGCGCGAGTCCGTGGCAGCAGTTTCGGCAGATCTATCTGCCGCTTTTGCTGCCCGGTCTCACGATGACCGCCTGCCTTTCGTTCGTGCAGGCGTTCTCGGTGTTTCCGTCGGCGGTGCTGCTCGGCGCGCCCGCGGGCCCTACGCGCGTGATCTCGATTGCCGCGTCCGAAGCTGCGTTCGAAAGCTACGACTATTCGCTCGCATCGACGATCGCGATCGTGATGGGCTTCGTGCAATTGCTGGTCGTGGGCGGCATGCTCGGCGCGCGCCGCTTCTTTTACACCGGCCCGGTGAGCGGAGGGAAGGGATAATGGCAACCGACAACCGCGCGGCGCCCGCCTGGCAGGCCCCCGCGCCGACTCAACGCTCCGGCAAGAACATGAAACAGCAAGCGAGCCTGCGCGACCGCGTGTGGAAGGCGTTCGTCTGGGTCACGATGGGCTTCTTCCTGCTCAACGTGCTGCTTCTCATCGCGACGGTCGCGGTGAACTCCGTCGCGACGCGCTGGTTCGGCACGCTGCTGCCGCAGGGCTTCACGCTGCACTGGTACGCGCAGGCTTGGAGCGACTTCCAGTTGTCGAGCGTGCTGCTCGTCACGCTCGAAGTGGTGGGCGCGGTGGTGCTGCTGTCCATCGTGCTCGGCGTGCCGGCGGCGTATGCGCTCGCGCGCGTGCAGTTTCCCGGCAAGCGCTTTGCGATGCTCGTGTTTCTGCTGCCGCTGATGGTCCCGCCCGTGACCTACGGCATCCCGATGGCGACGGTCATGTACAAGTTCCATCTCGCGGGTACGTTGACCGGCGTGATTCTCGCGAATCTGGTGCCTGCGTTGCCGTTCGTGATTCTGGTGATGACGCCGTTCATCGAGCAGATCGATCCGAATCTGGAATCCGCCGCGCGCATTTTCGGCGCGAACACCGTGCGCTATTTCCGCTACGTGCTGTTGCCGCTGCTGGTGCCGGGCATGCTCGCGGCGGGGCTGCTGGTGCTGGTGCGGACCATCGGCATGTTCGAGCTGACGTTCTTCACGGCCGGGCCGACGACCCAGACGCTCGTCGTCGCGCTGTACTACGCGGTGTTTTCGACGGGCGTGCGCGCGCCGCAATCCATCGACGCGATGGCGATGATCTACATGACCATCACGCTCGTCTGGGTGTTGATCGCGCTGCAATTCGTGAGTCCGACGCAGCTGGTCTCGCGCGTGAAGGAACAGCGGCAGTGACGTCTTCCAAGCCGATGCCGATGCGACCAGTCGTCGAGTTGCCCGCCGAGCCGCGCCTTCGCGTGGTGAACGGCCCGCATGTGATCGAGGTGGCGCCGGCCGCTGGCGGGCGCATCACGCGCTTCACGACGCACGACGAAGCGGGCGCGCACGACTGGCTCGTGCCGATAACGGCGTCGAGCTGGCCGTGCGACGCGTGGCCGAAGGGCGGCAGCTATCCGCTCGTGCCGTTCTCGAACCGCGTGCGGAATGCGCAATTTCCCGCGCCCGGCGGCGAGCGCGTGATGCTTACGACGTTCCCCGGCATGGCGCACGCGCTGCATGGCTTCGGCCAGTACGCGGCATGGCGCGTCGCGCGTCACGATGCCGATTGCATCGAACTGCGTTACACGCATCGCGAGGGCGAGCACGGCTGGCCGTGGACGTTCGAGGCGATCCAGACCATCGAGGCGACCGCGGAAGGCGCGCGACTGTCGATGCGCGTCATCAACCGCTCGCCACGTCCGATGCCGGCGGGCTTCGGTTTTCATCCGTATTTCGCGGCGCTCGAAGCCGAACTCGATGCCGCGACGCTCTGGCGTCACGAAGCCGAGATCGCGCTTGGACCGTCGGACGAGCATCCGCCGCGCCGTCACGTGAAAGAGTCGAGCGGATATACGCGGTATCTGAGCGGCTGGGACGGCCGCGCGACGCTTGTCTATGCCGATGGCCGCACGCTCACGCTCGAAGCGGACGGCGCGCTGAGGCATGTGGTCGTGCATTGCCCGGCAGGCGGCGGGTATCTGTGCGTGGAGCCGGTGTCGCATGTCAGCGACGGCTTCAATCTCGACGCGCACGGGTTTGGCGGTACGGGCGTCGTCGTGATTGCGCCGGGAAGCGAAGTCGGCGCATCGCTCGCCATGAGGCCGCCGCTCACCGCGCAAGCGGCGCGGTGAAGAACGCATCGACCAGATCGACGATGCGCCAGGTCGAACACGGACGCCTGCAATGCGCGTCGAAACCGGCGTCCTTCAACTGCTGCACCGGATCGGCGGGCCACACGTTGCTCATCGCTACGAGCAAACGCCCCGTCACGTCCGCGTCCATGCGCAGCGTGCGAATGAAGACATAGCCGGAATCGCTGTCCAAGGACGTATCGAGCACGAGCGCCTGCGGCTGCCAGCTATGCAGCAGCGCGCGCACCGACGCCAGATCCTGCGAGTGGATGACCTGCAAGCCCTTCAGCCGAAGCTGCACCGCGAGCGACTCCGCGATGGACTTGTCCTTGTGCGCAATCAGCACGCGCCGCGCGGAGTCGCCCGGCCGCGCGCGCTTGATGCGCCACAGGGCGAATTCGCTTTCGTTGTCGGATGAGCGGGGTGGCATCGCGTTCTCCTCGTCTTGACGAATGCGTCGAGTGTCGGCCGGCCGCGCGCCGCCCGACACCCGGCGGCGGCGGGGAACGGCGAAGATTTTGGGAGACCGCCGAATGTATCCCTTCGAATGGAGGGGTTCGATCGGCGACAGGCGCGCGTAATATCGGAAGCGTTCTCGGGGACTCGCAATGGAAAACGGCTATTTCAAAACAGTATTGCTGGTAGAGGACGAAGGGCTCACGCGCAGCGCGATGAAAACGCTGATCCTCGCGAACGAGCCCTTGCTCGAGATCGACGAAGCCGACGGATTCGAGCAGGCGAAAGCGAAGCTCTCGGCGAATTCGTACGATCTGATGTTTCTCGACTATCACTTGCGCGGCCCGGCCACCGGCATGGACCTGCTCAACTGGATACGCGAGGAGGAGCGCGAGGTTCAGACCATCATGCTGTCCGCTCAGGACGACCGCGATACCGTGCTCGAATGCATTCGAAACGGCGCGTGCGGTTTCATCTCGAAGGGCAGCGAGCAGGGCGCGAGCGTGTTTCGCGAAGCCCTGAAGACCATTCTCAACGGGCGCGTCTATCTGCCCAACACGGTGCTCGGCAAGGGCGGCCATAGCCCGAAGCCGGTCTCGACGCATGCGGGCGTCACCATCGAATCGCTCGATCTTCCGCCGCGCCTGACGGAAACGCTGCGCTATCTGCTGCAAGGGCTGTCGAACAAGGCCATCGCGCGCAAGATGAATATCAGCGAAAACACGGCCAAGGAATATTCGAGCGACCTGCTCGCGCGCTTTCATGTCACGCGCCGAACCTTCCTGATCGTGGAAATGGCGCGGCGGGGCATCGAAATGCCGATGGGCAACACGTCGTCGGCGTCCTGAGCCGTTCTTCGCGGCACGGCGGCGTCGCGCGCACGCCGCGTCCCCTTTTCTCAAAACTCCGAGGATTGGCACCGGAATGGTAAGGTAGAGCCCGGTTTATTTTGAGATGGGAAACGCGCAGGTGAACAGCAGGTCGATGACTTACGGAACGAAAGGCGTCAGCGCGGCATTCGCGCTGGCAACGGCGGTCGCGCTCGCTGCATGCGCGCCGCTTCCGGATCAGCAGAAAAGCGCGGACGCGGCCGCGGCTGCATCGGCGGCGCAAGCCGCGCAGGCGGCTTCCGCAGCGGCAGCGGCGAAGGCCGCCGCGCAGCCTTCGGGGCCGACGGAACAGCGCATCGTGATCGGCGCGGCGAACGGGTATCGCGTGACCGTCAAGACGACGCCGCCCGCGCAGGTTTGCGACAGCGCCGCCTTCGCGGACGGCGTGCGCTACGGCTATGCGCTGACGTGGAACCGGCTCGTCGGCGAGGCGGTGCGCGAGAACGGCGCCAAGGCGCTCAAGAGCAAGCTCGGCAAGTTCGACCCGTCCGCTATCCACTCGCAAGACGAGCAGTACAAGATCCAGTGGGACGGCAAGGAGCGCACCAACGCGTGCGCGTCCGACGGCTATCTGATCGGGCGCATCGTCGGCACGCATCTCGCCAGCGTCGACATGCGCAACGGCAAGCCGTCGTAATACGCGGCGCGCTTCAGTCGCAGGCGTGCGCCGCCGTGACGTAGCGGCTGCCCGCCGCGCTGTCGCCGTAGATCGTGTAGCCGGTGCCGTACGCCGCCGGCTGCGCGACCACCAAAATGGCCGATGAGCCGCCCTGTCCCGGAACCGATACCGCCAGCGAATCGGGGCCGAGGCCATATTCCCGCACGCGCGGCGCGATGGGCGTCCATCGCGCCTTGACGCACTTCGTGAAATCCAACGTCGCGAGCGTCGACGCGCCCGAGCCGATCGGCACAGTTTTCAGCAGCGCGTCGTCGGTGCTGACGCAGCCGTTGAGCGCCAGCGCGAAACAGACTGCCAACGTGCTTGTGACACTTTTTCTCATATTTCCGATGCCTTTGGTGGTGTTATCCGCTTAGTCTTCTCGCCGATGATGCACGGCGCGCTCGTATTGAAGCAGCCTTCGCTCCCGGCGCTTTCCCGAATATCGGTCAAGTTGGGTCAACCGTGGCCGTTATACAGGCGTTTCTTACGCGCAAACCGTTTTGTATGGCGAGCCGCAGGCGAATACCGACGCGGCGCGCCCACTGTGCATCATGCGCCGCCCCCGATAACAACGATTTGCGCCTCTGTCCGGCAGTGTCACCGCCGGATCGCGGCGCGAGCAAGTCCAGAAAACGCATGTCTCGCAGAAAGTCGTTCACCTCGCTTCGCGCCATTCGCACGCTCGGACGCACTTGTGTCGCGCGTCTCGATCTCCAACGGTTCGCCGCGCCCGCGCTCACGGTTCTCGTGTGCGCGCTGCTCCTCGTCGTGTTCCAGCATTTATCGCATACGGTCGATTACAAGTCCGTCGTGCGCTCGCTGCGGCTGCTCTCGCTGCAAGCGTGGGGCGCGGCGCTGTTCGCCACTGCCCTCAGCTTCGCTGCGCTCGTCGGCCGCGATGCCGTCGGATTGCGGCACATCGGCGTTGCCGTGCCGCGTTCGCTGCTGTGGGTCGGCGCGACGGTCGGCTCGGCGCTCGGCAACGTCACGGGCTTCGGCGCGCTGACGGGCGGGGCGGTGCGCTGCCGCGTCTACGGCGCGGCGGAAGTGACGCCCGCGCAGGTCGGCCGGCTGTCGATCTTCACGGGCGTCACGCTCGCGCTTTCGCTCGCGTTCATGGCTGCGCTCGGCATGCTGTGCTCGGCGGGCACGGTGGCGAACATGCTGCATCTTTCGCCCGCGATACTGCGCGTGCTCGGTGCGGCGCTGCTCGCGGTGTTCGTCGCGATGCTCTTCTTCTGCGGCAGCGAGCAGCGCACGCTGCGTTCGCGCTGGACGTGGCTCGCGTTCACGGTGCCGACGCGCCGCGACTTCATCGCGCAAACGGCGCTCGCCGTCGTCGACGTGCTCGGCGCAGGACTCGCGCTCTGGGCGATGCTGCCGGGCGCGCACGTCGGCTTCGGCGAATTCATGACGGTGTTCTCGACGGCCATGCTGCTCGGCATGATCGGCCATACGCCGGGCGGCGTCGGCGTGTTCGAGGCGGCGATGGTCTTCGCGCTCGGCGGCAATGTCGCGACGCCGGACGTGCTCGCCGCGCTCCTCGCTTATCGCGCGATTTATTTCGGCCTGCCGCTCATTCTCTCTGCCGCCGTGATGGCCGCGTTCGAAGGCCGCGCGCTGAAAGGCCGCTTCTCGTTCCTGCATCCGCGCCGCGTGTCGTCGCTCGCGCCGTTGTTCCTCGCGATCGTCGCGTTCGCGGCCGGGTCGATGCTCGTCATCTCCGGCGCGACGCCTGCGTTCAAGATGCGCATCGCGCTCTTGCAGACCGTCATTCCGCTGTGGGTGCTGGAAAGCTCGCAACTGCTCGGCAGCGTGATGGGCGTCATGCTGCTTTTCGTCGCGCGCGGCCTCATGCGCCGGCTCGACGCCGCGTGGTGGGTCGCGCTGATTCTCGCGGTCGCGAACTTCGCGCTGTCGCTGGCGAAGGGCCTGGCATTCATCGAAGCGGGCGTTCTCGCGTTCCTCATCGCGCTGCTCGTCTTGACGCGCGAGCGCTTCAATCGCCGGGCGTCGCTGTTCGCCGAGCGATTCACGGCGACGTGGCTCGTTTCGGTCGGCATGGTGATGGCGGTCGCGGTGTGGATCATGTTCTTCGCCTTCCGCGACGTGCCGTACAACACGGACCTCTGGTGGCAATTCGCGTTCGACGAGCGCGCGCCGCGTGCGCTGCGCGCGACGCTCGCGGCGGGCGTGTTCGCGTGCGCGTTCGCCGTCTGGCAGTTGCTGCGCCCGGCGGCGGGCCGCTTCGAGATGCCCGCGCCGCAGGATCTCGCCGATGCAGCGCGCATTTTCCGCGCGCAGGAGCGCAGCGACGCCGGCCTCGCGATGATGGGCGACAAGAGCTTTCTGTTCTCCGAGTCGCGCGAGGCGTTTCTGATGTACGCGAAGCATGGCCGCACGTGGGCCGCGCTGCACGATCCGGTCGGCCCGCGCAGCGAGTGGGCGGGGCTGATCCGCCGTTTCGTGGAACTCGCGCATTCGCACAACGGCCGCGCCGCGTTTTATCAGGTGCGCGCGGACGCGCTGCCGCTCTATCTCGACGCCGGTCTCACGCTGATGAAGCTCGGCGAGGAAGCGCACGTCGCGCTGTCCGAGTTCGATCTGAAAGGATCGCACCGCGCGCATTTGCGCTATGCGTTGAAGCGCGGCGAACGCGACGGCTTCGACACGGAACTGATCGGCCCCGACCGCATCGCGGAAAGCATGCCGATGCTGCGCGAGATTTCCGACGACTGGCTCGAAAGCCGCTCGGCGCGTGAGAAGAGCTTCTCGGTGGCGGCGTTCAACGAGGAATATCTCGCCGCGCAGTCTGTGCTGCTCGTGCGTCAGCAGGGCGTGCCGGTGGCGTTCGTCACGTTCATGACGACGGACCTCAACACCGAAGCGACCGTCGGCGTGATGCGTCATGTGGCGGAAGCCTCGTCGTATGCGATGGAGTACCTCTTCACCAAGCTCGCGCTGCACCTGAAAGAGGCGGGGTTCAAATCGCTGTCGCTCGGCATCGCGCCGTTGTCCGGCATGGAGCCGACGCCGCTTGCATCGCACTGGCATCGGCTGGCGGGGCTCGTATGGCGCTTCGGCGGACGCTTCTACAACTTCCGCGGCCTGCGCGGATTCAAGAGCAAGTTTCAGCCGCACTGGGAGCCGCGTTATCTCGCGGCGTCCGGTTCGGTCAGCGTGTTTTTCACTTTGGCGGACCTCTCGTTGCTGGCGGGAGGCTGGCGTTCATGAACAAGTTTGGCAAGAAACTGACGGCGCTCGCGGCGGCCGCCGTCTGCGGCGTCTCGCTGATCGGCGCGGCGCACGCGAACACCGTTTCGGGCGGCCGCTACGGACAGGTCACGGTGACGAAACCGACTGGCGCGATGACGGGCTTCGTCGTGCTGTTGTCGGAGAAAAGCGGCTGGAGCGAGTCGGACCAGCAAGCCGCTGATGCGCTCGCGGCCAAGGGCGCGATGGTCGTCGGCGTCGATACGCCGCGCTACGCCGCGCGCCTTGCCGCCGAGAAGAAGGAGACGTGCCACAACCTCGTCGGCGATGCGGAGGACATGAGCCACCAGCTCCAGCGCACGGTGGAGACGAGCCGCTATTTCTCGCCGATTTTCGCCGGTGCGGGCCAGGGCGCGACCGTCGCGGAACACGCGCTCGGCCAGGCGCCGGACAACACGGTGGCGGGCGCGGTGTCGCTCGCGCCGGAGGCCACGCTCGACGCGCGCTTCAAGCCGTGTCCGCCCGACCCGACCATCGTCCACATGAAGGGATTGCCGGGCTTCATGGAACGCGCCGCGTGGCAGCCCGGCCGCACGAAGGCCGACGCCCTCGTCGCAATGACCGCGCCGCATCTCATCAAACCCGAAGCGCCCGCTGCGAACGACGTGTCCGATCTGCCGCTCATCGAACTGCGCGCGTCGCAGCCGACAGACCTGCTCGCGATCGTCATTTCCGGCGACGGCGGCTGGCGCGACCTCGACAAGACGATGGCGCTCGCGCTTCAGCGCGACGGCGTGTCGGTGATTGGCATCGATTCGCTGCGCTATTTCTGGAGCGAGAAGTCGCCGCAGCGCACGGCAGCGGATATCGCTCGCGTGGTGCGCACCTACAGCGCGCGCTGGCATACGAGCCACGTGGCGCTCGTCGGCTACTCGTTCGGCGCGGACGTGATGCCGTTCGCGTACAACCGTCTGCCCGACGACGTGCGGCGTCAGGTCTCGTATATCTCGTTGATGGGCTTCGCGCCCGAGGCCGATTTCCAGATTCGCGTGACCGGCTGGCTCGGCATGAAGGCGAGCGACAAGGCGCTCAAGGTGAAGCCGGAACTCGCGCAACTGCCGCCCGCGATGGTCCAGTGCATTTACGGCGAAAAAGAAGACGATACGCTGTGCCCGGCGCTGACGAAGACGGGCATCGACGTGGTGAAGCTGCCGGGCGATCATCACTTCGGCGGCGACTACGACGCGCTCGCGCGGCGCATTCTGGCCGGCTGGCGCAAGCAGATCGCGGCGAAGCAAGCGGCGTAAAGCTGCGGCTAGGGCCGGCTCCTTTGAGCCGGCCGTTTCGCTGATCGCTCAACTCTCAACTCGACAACTGCGCCGGCGTCTATCGCGTCGGCGTGTGCGTCGGTATCGGGCGCGATTCGCCTCTACGCCGACCTCACTTCAGCGGCCCCAGATAATCCCGCTTGCCGATCGGCGCGCCCAGGTGGCGCAAGATGTCGTGAGTCGTCGCGACATGAAAATAGAAGTTCGGCAATCCGAAGCCGAATAGATAATCGACGCCCGAAAACGACGGCGAAAACTCCGGAAACTTCAGCGTGACGGTGCGCGTTTCGCTGCCTTCCATCGTCGCTTCCTGAATGCTCTTCAAGTAAGCGATCGTCTTCGCGATGCGTTCCTGCAACGCCGCGAAGCTGTCCTCGTTGTCCTCGAACTTCGGCGCATCGACGCCGGAAAGACGCTGCGCCGAGAGCTTCGCGGTATCGCTCGCGCGCTGGATTTGCGCGGCGAGCGGCAGCATGTCGGGCGCGAGCCGCGCGGCGATGACATCGGTGTGGGCGAGGCCTTTTTCATCGGCGAAGGCAGCGCCTTTCTCCAATAGCGACGAACAGACTTCCAGCCCGCGGACGAACACCGGAATCGACGCGCGATACATCGAGAGGGACATGGTCTTGCGCTCCTTGACGTGATGCGGACCGTTGCGGTCCGGGTAGTGATGGGCGACAAGCATAGCGCCCGCCGTGGCGCTGCGCATAAACCGCCGGCTACGGCCGCGCGTGCCGCGCTTCCCACTCGCGCAGTTGCGCCTGATAGCGTTCGAGCGCCGCCTGATAGATGTCGAACACGCAGGGATTGCAGCCGCTCTGGCAGCAATCGCCCGGGGCGGGGCGCTCGGGCGGTGTGGGGCGCGGGTCGTCTGCGGGAGCGTCGGGATCTTGATTGTGCATTGAGCTTGGATGGCGGTTCGCAGGCCGCCACGTTTTGGCAGGCCGACAGTTCAGCTTGGACCGCCGGTTCGTCCGAGGCAAGCGCAAGCCATGCGTCCGCAAACACCGCCGACTGAACGGCTAACTTTTGGCGGGTTCATCATTCGCTCAATGCGATACTGCCGCGAACGTCGCGAACGCAGTTGCGGCATCCGACCCACTCGACTGGACCGAAGGACTCCCTCGATGAATCAGACCATCAGGCTTGCGATCTTCGGCGCGCTATTGAGCGCGATGCTCGCCGGCTGCGCCTCGTCGCAGGACGCGTCCGACCGGGCGCGCGCCGCGCCGGGCAAGGACACGCCGTACAGCGCCGAAATCCGCCGCACGCAGTCCGGCATCGCGCACGTGCGCGCCGCCGACTGGGGCAGCCTCGGTTTCGGCTACGGCTACGCGCAGGCGCAAGACACGCTCTGCACGCTCGCCGATGGCTTCGTGACCTATCGCGGCGAGCGGTCCGCGTATTTCGGCGCGGACGCCCGCCTGCCGAGCGGATCGACGTTCGGCCAGGCGCGCAATCTGGACGCCGATTTCTTCTTCCGCCTGGTCGACGATCAAGCCGCCGTCGACCGTTACCGCGCCGCGCAGCCGCCCGAGTTGCGCGATCTGGTTGACGGCTTCGCATCCGGCTACAACCATTATCTGGCCGATCTGAAAGCCGGCCAGTTTCCCGGCGCGCACGCCGCTTGCCGCAGCCAGCCGTGGGTTGAGGACATCGGGCCGGACGACATCTACCGTCGCGTGATCGCGGCGAATCTGGCGGGCGGATCGGCGCGTTTCGTGCAGGCCATCGCGGCGGCGCATCCGCCAAAGCCAGGCGCGCCGCCGCCGGCCGCGTCGCTGGACATCAGAGACCATCGCGACGCCGTCGGCGACATGCTTGGCCTCGGCAGCAACGCGCTCGCGTTCGGCGCCCCGATCACGCGGGACAAGCGCAGCATCCTGTTCGGCAATCCGCACTGGTCCTGGCAAGGCCCGGACCGCTTCTATCAGGCGCAACTGACCATTCCCGGCCGCCTGAACGTGGCGGGCGTATCGTTTCTCGGTATGCCGCTCGTCGTGCTCGGCTTCAACGAAAACATCGCGTGGACGCATACCGTTTCGACGGGCCGCCGCTTCGGCCTCTTCGAAATGACGCTCGATCCCGCCGACCCGACGCATTATCTTTTCGACGGCGCGAGCCAGCCGATGACGCCCGTGCCGCTCACGGTGCGCGTGCGCCGCGCGGACGGCTCGCTCGAATCGGTCTCGCGCACGCTGTATCGCACGCGCTTCGGTCCGGTCGTCGATCTGTCGCCCATGAACGCGGGCCTCGGCTGGAACGCGCAGCGCGCCTACGCGTTCGCCGACGTCAACGCGGACAACGTGCGCAGCTTCGAGAACTTCTTCGCGTGGGACCAGGCTCGTTCGCTCGACGATTTCATCGCGGTACAGAAGCGGTACAAGGCGATTCCGTGGGCCAACACGTTCGCCATCGGCCGGGGCGACCCGCGCGCGTGGTTCGCGGATATCGGCCCGATTCCCGGCGTGCCCGATGCGCTCGCCGACGCCTGCACGACGCCGACAGGCCGCGCCATGGCGAGCCGGATGCCCGGCGTGCCGGTCCTCGACGGCTCCAAAACTGCGTGCACATGGCGTACGGATCCCTCGAACACGACGCCGGGCGCGCAGCCGGGCACGCTGCCGGTTGCGCAATTACCCAGCATGCTTCGCGGCGACTACGTCGGCAATTTCAACGACAGTTACTGGCTCACGAATGCGAACGTCCCGCTCACGGGCTATGCGCGCGTGCTCGGCGCAACGCGCTACGAGCAGTCCATGCGCACCCGCTACGGGCATCTGCTCGCGGCGCGGCTGCAGCGCGAGCCCGGCGGCGTGACGCGGGGCGCTGTCGAGCAGGCCGTGCTGGAGACGCACTCGCTGTCCGAGCAGTTGTACCGTCAGCCGGTGCTCGACGCCGTCTGCACGCCCGGCGACGCGACGAGCGCGCTTAACGACGCCTGCGACGTGCTGCGCAACTGGAACGGCACGGCCGATATCGACGCCCGCGGCGCGAATCTGTGGGACGAGTTCTGGCGGCGCGTCACGAAGCTCGCGCCCGAGACGCTGGCCGCGACGCGCTTCGACGCGGCGCGCCCGCTCGCGACGCCGAGCGGCCTGAAGACGGACAACCCGGAGGTCGTGCAAGAGTTGCGGCAGGCGCTCGGCGGCGCGGCGCTCTCGCTGGGGCTCAACGGTTTCGCGCTGGATTCGCGGCGCGGCGACCTGCTGCACACGACGCGCAACGGCGCGAACGTGCCGCTCTACGGCGGCTGCGACGACGCCGGCTACTTCACGGTCGTCTGCGCGGGGCGTCCGTTGGACCCGAAGGGGTATTCGATGGACGCGAACGGCCACGGCGACAGCTACATGCAGGTCGTCACGTTCACCGCCGACGGCGCGTCAGGCGTCGAGGCGGACACCATGCTCGCGCCGTCGGAATCGGACGATCCCGCTTCGCCTCGCTCGGGCGACGCCACACGTTTGTTCGCGGCGAAGCACTGGCAGCGGTTCCCGTTCACCGACGAAGCCATCGAAGCCGATCCGGCGCTCACGCGAGTCGTCGTCACCGGCACGCGTTGACATCGCGCGAGGCTTCGCGAGCCAGAAGTTTCCCGTCTATGATGGAGGTTTGCCCGCATGGAATCTCCGTCATGACTACTGGCGACAGCACACCGCAAGAAGAAGCAGTCCGGCTCGACGCGTCCGCGCTGCAAGCATTCGTCGACCGCAAATGGAACGACGAGATCGTTCCGGCGCTCACGGATTACATCGCTGTTCCCGCCAAGAGCCCGATGTTCGACGTCGACTGGGCTCGCCACGGCTTTATCGAGCGCGTGGTCACGGACGCCGTCGACTGGGTGAAGGCGCAGCCGGTGAAAGGCCTGAAAGTCGAGATCGTGCGGCTGACCGGGCGCACGCCGGTGATTTTCTTCGAAGCCCCCGCCACGCGCTCGGGCAGCACCGAAACGGTCGTGCTGTACGGCCATCTGGACAAGCAGCCGGAGTTCGAAGGCTGGCGCAGCGACCTGGGTCCGTGGACCCCGAAGCTCGAAGACGGCAAGCTCTACGGGCGCGGCGGCGCGGACGACGGCTACGCGACCTACGCCAGCATCACCGCGCTGGCGGCGCTGGACGCGCAGGGCGTCGAGCGGCCGCGCTGCGTCGGCATCATCGAGACGTGCGAGGAGTCGGGCAGCTACGACTTGCTGCCGTACATCGACGCGCTGCGCGACAGGCTCGGCGACGTCGGACTCGTGATCTGTCTCGATTCGGGCGCGGGCAATTACGATCAGCTCTGGCTGACCACGTCGCTGCGCGGGCTCGTCGCGGGCGACCTCGAAGTGCAGGTGCTCGAAGAAGGCCTGCATTCGGGCGGCTACGGCGGCATTGCGCCGTCGACGTTTCGCATCATGCGGCAACTGTTCGAGCGCTTGGAGGACGCCGCCACCGGCAATCTGCTGCCGAAAGACTTCCACTGCGGGATTCCGGCGCAACGCCTGCGCGAAGCGGAAGCCACGGCGCAGATTCTCGGCGACGATGTCTGGAAGAAGCTGCCGTGGAGCTGCGGTCAGGACGGAGGCAGCGTGCTTCCGATCACCACCGATCCGAAGGAAGCGTTGCTGAATTCGACGTGGCGGCCGTCGCTGACCGTGACCGGCGCAGCCGGCCTGCCGCCGCTCGCGGACGCCGGCAACGTGCTCGCGCCGCGCACCGCGTTCAAGCTGTCGCTGCGCCTGCCGCCGCTCGTCGAGGCGACGGAGGCGGTCGCGCAGTTGAAGTCGTTGCTTGAATTCGATCCGCCGTACAACGCGAAAGTCACGTTCAAGCCGGAAGCAGGCGCGGCCACGGGCTGGAGCGCGCCGGACCTCGCGCCGTGGCTCGCCTCGTCGCTGAACGACGCGTCGCGCCGGCACTTCGGCGCGGACGTCGCGTACATCGGGCAGGGCGGCACTATTCCGCTGATGAATACGCTGAAGGAAGGCTTCCCGCGCTCGCAGTTCATGGTGTGCGGCGTGCTCGGGCCGAAATCGAATGCGCACGGGCCTAACGAATTCCTGCACGTGCCATATGCCCGCAAGCTGACGGCAGCAGTGGCTGAAGTGATCGCGGCTGCGCCCTGACTTTTTTCTACGGTTGTCCGACAGACGCCCGCGCTTGCGGGCGTTTTCTTTGGTTTGGCTGAAAATGAAACTGGTCAGGCCAGTTGATCGTCTGTAAAGTAGAAGGCCCCGCGTCGCACGTAGAGACGACGCGTCAGCAATCGACTTTGGAGACGAGAGTCGCAATGAACGAAACGAGCCAAACCGCAGTAAAAGAGCAGCGCATCGCCGCCGACACCTTGCATGCCTACGTCCGCGCCATCTGGGAACACGCCGGCAGTGCGGCGCGCGAGGCGGAACTCGTGGCCGATCACCTGGTGATGGCTAATCTGTCGGGCCACGATTCGCACGGCGTCGGCATGATTCCGCGCTACACGTCGTCGCTCGCCGACGGCCAATTGCAGCTGAACACGCACGCCGAGATCGTCCGCGACGCCGGCGCGGTGCTGACCGTCGATGGCCGCAAGGGCTTCGGTCAGGTGGTCGCGTACGAGGCGATGGAACACGGCATCGAGCGCGCGAAGAAGTTCGGCGTGTGCGCGGTGGGGCTGCGCAACGCGCACCACATCGGGCGCATCGGCCACTGGGCCGAGCAATGCGCGAAAGCGGGCTTCGTGTCGTTCCACTTCGTGAACGTAGCGGGCGATCCGCTTGTCGCGCCGTTCGGCGGCATCGACCGGCGCTTCGGCACGAACCCGTTCTGCGCCGGGTATCCGCGCGACGGCAAGAACCCGCTCGTGCTGGATTTCGCGACGGCGGGCATCGCATACGGCAAGACGCGCGTCGCGTATAACAAAGGCGTGAAGGTCGCGCCGGGCATGCTGCTCGACCACGAAGGCCGTCCGACCGTGGAGCCGAAAGTCATGCACGAGGAGCCGTTCGGCACGCTGACGGCGTTCGGCCTGCACAAGGGTTCGGGACTGGCGGCGCTCTGCGAGATTTTTGGCGGCGCGCTGTCAGGCGGCTACACGACGCACGAAAGCACGCTCGAGAAGTCGAGCGCCATCTTCAACTGCATGACCTCGGTCATTCTCGATCCGAACGCCTTCGACGCGCCCGCCGCGCAGGCCGAAGCGGAAGCCTTCCTCGAATGGATGAAGGCGTCGCCGCACGCGGAGGGCGTCGATGCGATCTACGCGCCGGGCGAGCCGGAAGAAGCGCGTCGCGCGGAACGCGGCGCGAACGGCGTGCCGATCGACCCGACGACGTGGAAGCAGATTCGCGAATCGGCGCAAAAATCCGGCATGACGGAAGCCGAGATTGCGCAGTACGCGGACGCATTGAAGTAAGCGCAAGACGCTGCGCGGCGAAAATTGGTCAAGCCAATTTCGCCGCGTGGTGCAGATCAGCGCACCATTTCTTTCTCGATCCACTCGATCACCGATGTGCGCTTCGGTTGCCAGCCGAGGAGCGTGCGGGCGCGCTCGCCTCGTACGCGGCTGTTCGACCCGAGCCCGTACGACGCCATCTCGTAACCCCATTCCTCGATCGCCTGTTCCAGCGGCCAGTCTTCCGGGCCGCGCAGGCCGAGCGCCTTCGCCATCGCGGTCGTCATGTCGCGGAACTGCACCTCGCCGCTTTCGATGAAGTAGAACGTGCCCGCCGGCGTCTTCGCGAGTGCTTGCCGGTACGCATCGACGACGTCGTCGATATGGACGTTCGACCAGATATTCAGGCCGCGGCCGACGTGCCTGACGACGCCGGTCTTCTTCGCTTGCCGCTCCAGACGCGGCAACTGGACGCTCGCCGTGTCCGGAATCGCGCCGTGTCCGTAGATCAGCGTGTTGCAGAGCACCGCCGAGCGCACGCCGCGCTTGGCTGCATCGAGCACGAGACGGTCGATGGCGACGCGCGGCGCCTTGTCGGCGGTCGGCTCGGGCAGCTGCGCCTCGGTGTAGACGTCCTCCGACGCCTCGCCGCCCGACCCATCCCCGACGATGCTCGATCCGCTCGTGTGCAGCAGCGGCTTGTCCGAACCTTCGAGCGCACGCACCAATGCGTCTACCGCGCCGCGATGATCGCTGCTCGCCGCGTTGATGA
Organism: Caballeronia sp. AZ10_KS36; assembly: GCF_023631105.1. Taxonomy (NCBI): domain Bacteria; kingdom Pseudomonadati; phylum Pseudomonadota; class Betaproteobacteria; order Burkholderiales; family Burkholderiaceae; genus Caballeronia; species Caballeronia sp. AZ10_KS36. The sequence continues at coordinate 131,403 of NZ_JALQDQ010000025.1, forward strand.
CGGCATCGGCGGTTCGCGCTTCATCGGCGAGCAGGGCGCTGTCGTCCAGACTGCCGACGACCGGCTCGATGCCCGCGCGCTTCAGCGCATCGCGCTGTTCTTCGCGGCGGATGAGTCCGCGCACGTGATGCCCGTCACGAACGAGCCCCGCCGCAATCGATCCGCCGATGAAACCGCCCGCGCCAGTCACAAAGATATTCATTGGTTGCTCCATTGATTGATTCAGTGCGCCCAGTATCGTCCGTTTCGACTTTCGCAAAAAGCGTGTTAGTCTCAAAGGAAACTTGACTGGGATTCAATAATCGACGCGCCGCCATGAAGACCAATACCGACGAATTGCTCGTGTTCGTGACCGTCGTCGACAGCGGATCCATGACGGCGGCGGCCGAACGCCTGCAACAGACGGTCTCCGGCGTGAGCCGGACGCTGACACGGCTGGAGAAGAAACTCGATGCGACGCTCGTGCGCCGCACGACCCGCCGGCTGCAACTCACCGACGAAGGCGAGCTGTTCCTGACCCGCGCCCGCGCGATACTCGCCGCGATGGACGACGCCGAGGAGGCGCTTTCCCGACGCCGCGAGCGTCCGGCGGGCCGGCTGCGCGTGGATGCGGCGTCGCCGTTCATGCTTCATTGCGTCGTGCCGCACGTCAGAGCGTTCGCCGCGCTCTATCCGGATATCTCGCTGGAACTGACGAGTAACGAGCGCATCGTCGATTTGCTGGAACAGCGTGTCGATATCGCGATCCGGATTGGCGCGCTGCAGGATTCCACGCTGCACGCACGCGCGCTCGGCAGTAGCCGCTTGCGCGTGCTCGCCAGTCCGGCTTATCTTGCCGAGCACGGCGAGCCGCGCGACGTCGACGAACTCATGCGCGCCCGGCTGATCGGCTTTACGGCGCCAGAGAGTCTCAACGACTGGCCGCTGCGCACTACGCGCGCAGGGCGCGAGGCGGAGTTCGTCACCATTGAGCCCGCAATCTCAGCGTCGAGCGGCGAGACAATCCGGCAGTTGGCAATCGACGGCGGCGGCATTGCATGTCTCGCCGACTTCATGACTGCCGCCGACGTCAAGGCGGGCCGCCTGCGCCCGATTCTCGACGATGCGCTGCGCGACGTTCGCCAGCCGATCAGCGCCGTCTACTACCAAAGCGAGTCGATGGCCGCGCGCGCCCGCGCGTTCCTCGACTTTCTCGCGGGCAAGCTGTCGCTGTGACGGCGCCGCTGCTTGCACTCGATACAGGACTTCACGATGCCACCGATCGAAGCGATCAACGCCCCCGGCCTGCCGATTCCCGCCGGCCACTACAGCCATGCGACGCGAGCCGGCAATCTGATCTGCGTCTCGGGCCAATTGCCGGTGCGCCCCGACGGCACGCACACCGGCGACCTTCCGTTCGAAGAACAGGCCGAGCAGACTCTGCGTAACCTGCGAACGGTGCTCGAAGCGGCAGGCGCAGGGCTGAAGGACTGCATCGAAGTGACGGTCTATCTCGTCGGCGTCGACCACTGGAAGGCGTTCAACGACATCTACGCGCGCCATTTCGGCGCGTGGAAACCGGCGCGCGCCGTCGTGCCGGTCGGCGCGCTGCATTACGGCTATCTGCTCGAAATCTCGGCGCGTGCGTGGGTCGAACAGGGTCCGGTCTAAGCGAGATCCAGCGCGTTGGTCAGATCGCCGAGCGGCGCTTCGCCGTTGGCCGCCATCGCCCGGTCGCGCGCGGCTACGCCGTCGAGCGGCGCAAGGTCATGCACGCGCGAGATGAAACGCAGGATCGAGTTCGTGTCGTAGACGGTGTGATCGACATAGCCCTGTTTCCCGAACGGCGAGATGACGAGCGCCGGAATGCGCGAGCCCGGCCCCCAGCGGTCGCCCTTCGGCGGCGCGACGTGATCCCACCAGCCTCCGTTTTCGTCGACGGTTACGATGACGACCGTGTTCTGCCACTGCGGGCCGCGCCGGATATGCTCGATCACATTGGCGATGTGGCGGTCGCCCGAGGCGACATCCGCGTACCCGGCGTGCATGTTCAGATTGCCTTGCGGCTTGTAGAACGTGACAGCCGGCAGGCGGCCGGCGTCGATGTCGGCGAGCAGCTTGTTCGTCGAAGGATCGTCGCCGATGCCGGCATCGCGCACATGCCGTTCTCGGGCAGCGGTGCCGGGCGCGTAGTTGCGAAAGTAGTTGAACGGCTGGTGGTGGTACTGAAAGTCGGGCACCGCGCCCGTGTCCCGGTGGTCGAGCGCGTATTGCCACGCGCCGCTGTACCACGCCCAGTCAACGCCCTTGTCCGACAAGCGGTCGCCGATGGTCGCGTAGGTTTGCGGCGGGAGGACAAGCGCGTTCGACGTATCCGCGAGGCGCGGGTCGCCGCCGGGCGCGGGCTTCACGTTGCTCGGCTGATACGGCGGGAACATGGTATTGACCGCGTAGCCGTCGGCGGTCAGCGCGCCGTCGCGCACGAACTTCGGCGGGCCGTCCAGCGCGGACTTCGGCGAATCCGGCGCGAGCTTCAGACGCGTGCCCGCTGGGTCGTCGCCTTCGACGACAGCCAGCAGTTTCGCCGCCGGGCCGTTTTTGACGTCCGGATAGAACGGAGCCTGCGCCGAAATCAGGAAGATGTGGTTCAGCCACGAACCGCCGAATGCGGACATGAAGAAGTTGTCGCAGAGCGTGTACTGCTGCGCCAGGCCCCAGAGCTTCAGCGTATCGGGCGAATTCCGGTAGTGTCCCATGACGAGACCGCCCGAGTCGCCCCACGCCGCGAACTGGTTGTTGCGCCCGGCGTTGATCTGCATCTGGTTCTGATAGAAGCGATGCACCAGATCACGCGTGATGACGCTATTGGGCAGCGGTTCGCCGCGTGCATCCATGAGGCGGAACGGGCCGTTGGCCAGTTCGCTGATTTGATGTTCCGCAATGGCGTAACGCTTGCCGTCCACTTCCTGCGCCTGCGGCACGAGGCCGCCCCAGATCTTGGGCAGCGTGGGCAGCGGCGTCACCCCGTCGCGGTCGAACTGCGTGTACTGCGCGGACGTCACTGCGGAGAGCGGATACTGCACGCCCGGATAGTCGCCGTAGAGATTCGTGAAGCTGCGGTTTTCGGCGTAGATCACGACGATCTGGCGCACATGCGCCGCGAGCGCGCGGTCCAGCGTAAGGTCTGCCGCCGTTTTCGGCGTGGCCGGCTTGTGATCGAACAGATTGCAGCCGCCGAGGGACCATCCGGCAAGGCCGACGCCCGCAGCCAGCAAGCGCCGCCGCGCGGGATCGGCGGGGGCGTCGGGGCCTGCGGGAAGTTCGTGGTTCGGCTCGTCGTTCGGTTTCATCGCGTGACTCCTCGTTGCATGCGTACGCCTGCCGGCGCGCGGATGATCGACGCCAAACAACGACGCCCGCGTGACGCTGCGCCTCGTTGGGTCTGACAGCGCATGATGCCGCATCGACCGGCTGCCGGAAACCCGGCCGAACGGCATAAGCAAAAAAACCGGAACATGCGATTTTGCCTATGACATTCGGCCGACTGGAAACCGCCGGGCCGCGTGACTAACATCAACTGAACACGAGCTTTAGTCCGACGAGAACGAGGGTGGCGGCGAGCAGGTAGCGCAGCAGTGCTTCGGGCGCCTTGGACGAAAGATTGCTGCCGATCACGATGCCCGGAATCGAGCCCACGAGGAGCGACACGAGCAACGACCAGTCGACCGAGCCCATCATCCAGTGGCCCGCGCCGGCAATCAGCGTGAGCGGCACGGCGTGCGCGACGTCGGAGCCGACGATGCGCACGGTGGCGAGGCGCGGGTAGAGCAGCAATAGCACGGTCACGCCGATAGCTCCGGCACCGACAGACGTGAAGGAAACCAGCATGCCGAGAATCGCGCCGGTCAGCACGGTCCACGCCGCCGTGCGCGCGGGTCGTTCCGGGCGGCTGCGGCCCTTGCGGTAAGCGAAGCGCGCGAGCTGCGGCCGGAACACGAGGGAGACGGCGGTGATCAGGAGCGCCGTGCCGAGGATCAACTGGATCAGCCGCGCCGTGCCGGGCGAGGTAATGCCGTGCTGATTCAGGAAGTACAGGGTGACGGCGGCCGCAGGCATGCTGCCTGCCGCCAGCCTTCCGGTGATGCGCCAGTCGACGGACCCCTTCAGGCCGTGGACGAGCGTTCCCGCGGTTTTGGTGGCGGCGGCGTAGAGCAGGTCGGTTCCCACGGCGGTGGCGGGATGGATACCGAACAGGAGCACGAGCAGCGGCGTCATCAGTGAGCCGCCGCCCACGCCGGTCAGCCCGACGAGAAAGCCGACGGCCAACCCGGAAGCGGAATAAAGTAAGTCGATATGCGGAAACATGCGCGCGGGGAGAACCGGACAGGCGTCGGTGGGTCGAAAAACCGTCGATGATAGCCGGTCAGCGGTTCACCTGCTGCACGGAACCCGCGCGTGAACCGCCGGCCGTTCGCCTCTAACGGCTCGAGGCTTATTGCGAACCGCCACTTTGCGCCATCGGGCGCCCCTTTCACGTCACTTTCAGGAAGGTGCAATGGATACGAAGGAACAGACGCAGAACCCGACGCAACAGCAACAACAGCAGCAGCAACAGCAGCAACAGCAGTTGGCGGCGACGGACGAGGCATTCATTCCCACGGAGAACGTCAATCAGCCGACCGAACGGCAATTCGTCCTCAAATCCGGCAACACCTTCGCCGTCTACGACGCCAACGGCGACATACGCGGTCGTGACGACGGCCTGTTCGTCAACGACACCCGCGTGCTCTCGGAACTCGTGCTGACCTTCGGCGGCCGCGCGCCTTCGCTGCTGTCGGGCAGCGTTTCCAGCGACAACGCCGTGTTCACCGCGCATCTGACGAACCGTCCTTTGCCGCCCATCGGCGGGGCACGCACGCCGGAGGGTGTGATTCACGTCGAGCGCAAACGTGTGCTATCGGGGCACGTGCTGCACGAAAGCATCGTGCTCACCAATTACGGTACGGAGCCGTCGACGGTGCCGCTTTCCATCTCGTTCGCCGCCGACTTTCTGGACATGTTCGAAGTGCGCGGCACCATTCGGCCGAAGCGCGGCACCTTGCGCCCGCCCGCCGTCGAAAACGGGGAAGTCGTGCTGAGTTATATCGGGTTGGACGAAGTGGAGCGCACCGCGCGCATCCAGTTCACGCCCGCGCCAGATGTTCTCTCGCCGACTCGCGCCGACTACGCGCTCCACATTCAGTCGGAAACGGCGATTTCGGTGTATCTGTCGGTCACGGCGGTCACGCACGCGCTGAACGACGCCAGCGAGGAGAGCAAGCGCAACGCCGCGGAAGCCGCGGAATGCGCGCCGGAGTCGGGTCGCCCGGCCATCCGCGAGGCGCTCGTCGATGCGCACCGCAGCATGCGGGACAAGCGCCGTGCCGGCGCGCGCGTCAGATCGAGCAATCCGCTCTTCAGCGAATGGATCGACCGCTCACTCGCAGACCTCGGCTTGCTGACCACGGATCTCGAAACCGGCCCATACCCGTACGCGGGCATTCCGTGGTTCTCGACGCCGTTCGGACGCGACGCCATCATCACGTCGCTTCAGATGCTCTGGCTGCAACCGACGCTGGCGCGCGGCGTCCTGCGCTTTCTCGCTGCGCATCAGGCGCGCGAAGACTCGGCGTTCCGAGACGCCGAAGTCGGCAAGATCATGCACGAGACCCGCAAGAGCGAAATGGCGGCGACGGGCGAAGTGCCGTTCGCGCTGTACTACGGCGGCGTGGACAGCACACCGCTTTTCATCGTGCTTGCCGGCGCGTATGCGGAGCGCACGGGAGACCGCGCGCTCATCGACGAAATCTGGCCGGCGCTGCAACTGGCCGCCGGCTGGGTCGCGCGCCATTGCGACCGAAACCCGCACGGTCTGTTGAGCTACCAGCGGGCGACCGAATACGGCCTTGCCAATCAGGGCTGGAAGGACAGCCATGACTCCGTGTTCCACGCGGACGGCCAGTTTCCCATCGGGCCGATTTCGCTCGTGGAGGTGCAGGCTTACGCATCGACGGCGTTCTCCACGATGGCGCGCCTCGCCCGCGAGCGCGGCGAGCATGAGCGCGTTGCCGAGTTCGAGCGGCGCGCCGAGCACATACGCGAACGGGTCGAGGCGCTGTTCTGGATGCCCGAGATGGACTTCTACGGCATCGCGCTGGATGGGCGCAACGAGCTCTGCCGGGTGCTCTCGTCGAATGCGGGGCATTTGCTTGCATTCGATCTCGTAGAGCGCAAGCGCGGCGAGGCGGTCGCGCGGCAACTGGAATCCGCGCTTTTTCACACCGGCTGGGGCGTGCGCACGCTGGCGGCCGGTCAGCCGCGCTTCAATCCGATGTCGTATCACAACGGCTCGGTATGGCCGCACGACTCGGCCATCTGCGCGCGCGGCCTTGCGCGCTACGGCGAGCGCGGGGCGGCGGTCGGCTTGCTGCAATCGCTGTTCGAGGCGGCTGTCACGTTCGACATGCGCTTGCCGGAGCTTTTCTGCGGCTTCACGCGGCAGCGCGGCGAGCGGCCCATTGCGTATCCCGTTGCGTGCCTGCCGCAGGCATGGGCAGCCGGCTCCCCGTTCATGATTCTGGAGGCGTGTCTCGGAGTAACGATCGACGCGGTCAACGACGAGATTCGCGTCGACCGGCCGCAGTTGCCCGAGGGCATCGACTGGCTGGAGATCGGGGATCTGCGCATCGGCGAGAAGAACGTCACCATCACGTTCCGGCGCGTGGGCGGGCAAGTGGTGCCGTCGGTGGAGGGCGATGCGCGGGTCGTGGCGGTGCTGTGAAGTCGGCGAGGGCGCGCGGACGGATGCCGGGCGCCCTCGGCGGAGAGCGAAGCGTGATTGGGGCAGCGGCCGTCAGGTTGCCGCGTGAGTCCAGCCGCTAGTCAAAGTGCCACGCCCAGCGCCTTGCCATCAGCGCAGCGCCGAGCGAAGCGATCGCCAACTCAAACCGCGACACTCCCGACATAATTCTCCGCGAGCGCCGTGGCCGCCGCGCGCGATGTCGTCACGTGCTCCAGCTCGGCGACCTGAAGCCGCTGCTCGAAAGGCGATGTGTCGTCGAGCTTGTGCAGCATCCGCGTCATCCACCATGAGAAGTGCTCGGCGCGCCACACGCGCTTGAGCGCGGTCTCGGTGTAGCGCGCAAGCCCGGCCGCGTCGTTGTTTTCGTAGTAGCCGATGAGCGCCGCCGTCAGCACGCGCACGTCCGACACCGCCAGATTCAGGCCCTTCGCGCCGGTCGGCGGCACGATGTGCGCGGCGTCGCCTGCGAGGAACAGCTTGCCGGATTGCATCGGCGTCGAAACGAAGCTGCGCATGCCGACGATGTTCTTCTGAAAAATGCGCCCTTCGGTGATCTGCCAGCCGTCCGCTGTATCGACGCGCGCGTGCAGTTCGGCCCAGATGCGGTCGTCGGACCACGCATCCACGGAGTCCTTCGGGTCGCACTGAAAGTACATGCGCTGCACGCCCGGCGAGCGCGTGCTGATGAGCGCGAAGCCGCGGTCGTGCCGCGCGTAGATGAGTTCGTCGGACGAAGGCGGCGCTTCCACCAGAATGCCGAACCAGCCGAACGGATACACGCGCTGATAGTCCTGCCGCACCGCCTCCGGAATGCACTGGCGCGATACGCCTTGCGAGCCGTCACAGCCGATGATGAAGTCGCACTCCAGCTCTTCGTCGCGTCCTTCGTGACGGTACTTGATGCGCGGCTTGCGGTCGCTGTTCTCCGCGAAGTCGTGCAGCGACACGTCCGACACGTTGAACTTGAGCGCCCCGTTCGCCGCCAGGCGCGCCGCGACCAGATCCTTGATGACTTCGTGCTGCGCGTAGACCGTGATCGAGTGGCCGGTCAGTTCGGTCAGCGCGATGCGTCGCCGCTGTCCTTCGAACGCCAGTTCGAAACCGTGATGCAGCGCGCCTTCGGCCTGCATCCGCGCGCCGAGGCCGGCTTCGTTGAGCAGGTCCATCGTGCCCTGTTCGAGCACGCCCGCGCGAATGGTGGATTCGATGTCCTGCTGGCTGCGCACTTCGAGCACGACCGATTCGATGCCGCGCAGATGAAGGAGGTGAGAGAGCAGAAGCCCCGCCGGGCCCGCGCCGACGATGCCGACTTGAGTACGCATGAATGTCTCCGTTGCGTCGTGATGTTGTGCGTACAGTGTCGGCATCGCGTCGATATGCCGCAACGCGATACCGCGGATAGCGCCTATCCATTATCGAGATACCGGCCGCAAAGGCCCGTCAAATCGGGTCCGGTGTTTGCTGACCGAGGGTTTATCCCGACTCATCAACACGAGGACACCGACATGGACGCAAGCGCATATCCGAAGCCGCCTTTCGCCGACCAGCAACAGGAACGCACGCCGGGCCTGACCGATGCGATGAATCCGAAGCCCGATCACGGCGAAGAGACGTACAAGGGCAGCGGCAGGCTTGCCGGCAAAGCGGCGCTGATCACGGGCGGCGACAGCGGCATCGGCCGCGCGGTGGCGATCGCCTTTGCGCGCGAAGGGGCGGACGTCGCCATCGCCTATCTGGACGAACACGACGACGCGAAGGAAACCGCGCGCTGGATCGAGCAGGCGGGGCGCAAGGCGCTCTTGCTGCCCGGCGACATCACGGATCGCCAGCATTGCCGCGACATCGTCGCGAAGACGGCGGATGCGTTCGGCCGGCTCGACGTGCTCGTGAACAACGCGGCGTATCAGATGACCTACGACAGCCTCGAGGAAATCAGCGACGACGAGTGGGACAAGACCTATTCGACGAACATCGGCGCGATGTTCCGCATCACGAAGGCGGCGCTCGCGCATATGAAGGAACGCGCGGCGATCGTGAACACGACGTCCGTCAACGCGGACGCGCCGAACCCCGGACTGATCGCGTATGCGAGCACGAAGGGCGCGATCCAGAACTTCACGGGCGGACTCGCGCAGTTGCTCGCCGAGCGCGGCATTCGCGTGAACTGCGTCGCGCCGGGCCCGATCTGGACGCCGCTGATTCCGTCCACCATGCCGGCCGAGAAGGTGAAGAACTTCGGCTCGCAGGTGCCGATGAAGCGCCCCGGCCAGCCCGCCGAACTCGCGGCCGCTTATGTGATGCTGGCGTCGGACGAGGGCAGCTACATCTCCGGCGCGACCATCGCGGTGACGGGCGGCAAGCCGATCATCTGACCGGCCTGCCGGCTACCCTCGCGAGCCCGAGACTTACTCGCCCGCCGCTTCCTTCAACTGGTTGCGGCGGTATTCGCCCTGGCGCGTGAGCATCCAGCCGGGGTACTCGGCCGGCAACTGGCTCACTTCGTTGAGCGCGGCGAGTTCGTCCTCGCTCAGCCGCACGTTCGTCGCCGCGATGTTGTCGTCGAGTTGCTCGATACGCTTCGCGCCGACGATCACGCTCGTCACCACCTTCTGGTGCAGGAGCCACGCAAGCGCGATCTGCGCAACCGACACGCTCTTCGCCTCGGCCATGCGGCGCATCACGTCGATGCAGTCGTACGCGCGATCGACGTTCACCGGCGGGAAGTCGAACTTCGAGCGGCGACTGCCTTCTTCCTTGCCGCCTTCGCGCGTGAACTTGCCCGACAGCAGGCCGCCCGCGAGCGGGCTCCACACCATGAGGCCGACGTTTTCGCTTTGCAGCAGCGGCACGAGCTCGCGTTCCAGATCGCGTCCGGCGATCGTGTAATACGCCTGCAAGGACTCGAAGCGCGCGAGCCCGAGCCGCTCCGAAATGCCGAGCGCCTTCATGATCTGCCAGGCCGCCCAGTTCGACACGCCGATGTAGCGCACGTGGCCGTGCTGCACGAGCGTATCGAGCGCGCGCAGGGTTTCTTCGATCGGCGTGGCCGGATCGAAGCCGTGAATCTGATAGAGATCGACGTGATCGAGTTGCAGGCGCTTCAAGCTGGCCTTCACGCCGTCGATGATATGAAACCGCGACGCGCCGCGCGAATTGACGCTCTTGGTGCCCGCTTCGCCCAGAATCTTCGTCGCGACGACGACATTCTCGCGCGGCACCTTCAGGTTCTTGAGCGCCTGTCCGGTGATGATTTCCGATTGGCCGTCGGCGTAGACATCGGCGGTGTCGATAAAGTTGATGCCCGCGTCGAGCGACCGGCCGACGAGCTTGTCCGCATCCGCCTGCTGAAGCTGGCCGATGTTGTCCCAGATGCCGCCGCCACCGCCGCCGAACGTCATGGTGCCGAGGCACAGTTCGGAGACGAAGAGGCCGGTGTTGCCGAATTTCCTGTAGCGCATGGTTGCTCCCGAGTGGACGATAGGCGTGAAGCGTTCGCTGAAAAGCGACGAGCGTTCGGTGCCGCCAATGCAGTATCGTCCGGCAACGCGCGGCGTTCATAGCCTGATCCTGTCGAATCCTTGCCTGTTCCTGCAAACGCGGGGGCAGCTTGCGCGCACGATCGCGCTCGCGCGAGTAAGCTATGTCGACTTCTTCCACGCTCGAGTCCCTTTCGGAAACCATGGCGCTGAACGACACGCCCGGCCTCGCCGGCAAAGATGCTCACGATCATTCCCGCGAAACGCACCGCGTTTCATCCGACTCCACGCTCGATCAGGCGCGTCTCGATCTCGTCGCGCTGATCGACCGCTTCACCGTAGGCTGCGAAGGCACGACGGAGACGCCGGTGCCGGGCCTGTTCCTGCATCGCGTGATGAACCCCGGCGGACCGAAGCCGGGCATTCAGACGCCGGCGCTCGCGCTCATCGCGCAGGGTTCGAAGCGGGTGATCGTCGGCGACGACGTGTATGTCTACGACCCGATGCACTATCTCGTTTCGTCGGTCGATTTGCCGGTGATCGGCCAAGTCACGGTCGCGAGCGATTCAGAGCCGTATCTCGGCCTGCGGCTCGACCTCGATGTCGAAGAGATCACCTCGCTGATTCAGGACCAGAACCTGCCGCCCGCGACGCAGACCGACGCTTCGCGCGGCCTGTTCGTCAATCGTCTCGGCACGTCCATGCTGGACGCCGTGCTGCGCCTTTTGCGCCTCATCGACACGCCGGAAGACGTGCCGATCGTCGCGCCGCTCGTCAAGCGCGAGATTCTTTACCGGCTGCTGATGAACGGCTCCGGCGCGCGGCTGCGCCAGATCGCGCTCAACGACAGCCAGACGCAGCGCATCGCGAAGGCCATCAAGCTGCTGCGTCAGCATTTCGATCAGCCGTTGCGCGTGGAGGACATCGCGAAGGACGTGCACATGAGCGTGTCGTCGCTGCATCATCACTTCAAGGCCGTGACCGCGATGAGCCCCCTGCAATATCAGAAGCAGTTGCGCTTGCAGGAAGCGCGGCGGCTGATGTTGCTCGATATCGCGGATGCCGCGACGGCCGCGCATCGCGTGGGTTACGAGAGCGCGTCGCAGTTCAGCCGCGAGTACAGCCGGCTCTTCGGCGCGCCGCCGCTGCGCGATACGCGCCGCTGGCGCGATGCGGCCGCCGCCGGCGCCTGAGCCGCACGACGCATGACGCACGACGCACGACGCATGACCTCACGAATGCCGACCGGCGATGCGTCGGCGCTGCCGCATCGGTTTATTTCATCGTCCGCGGAATAACGCAGCGCCGCGAGACGTTCTGCGGAAACTGCCACGTACTTTTTCTGCGAGGAAGATGAAATGAACAAGCACATTCTGATGGCCGTCACCGTAGCCGTGGCGAGCGCCGCTGCCTGCGTCGCGTCGTCGGCTTTCGCGGCGGCGCCGAAGGAAGCCAACGGCATGTATGTCGACGAAAACGGCATGACGCTCTACACGTTCGACAAGGACACCAAAGGCAGCCCGAGCGCGTGCACCGGCGGTTGCGCAGAGGCGTGGCCGGCCGCGATGGCGAGCGACTCCGACCAGCCGAGCGGCAAATGGACGACCGAATCGGCCGACGGCGGCAAGCAATGGGCCTACGACGGCAAGCGCGTGTACCGGTTCGCGAAGGACACGAAGCCCGGCGACAAGAACGGCGACAACTTCCGCAACGTGTGGCACGTGGTCAAGCCTTGAAGCCGTGACCGGCGCGTTGTAAAGCACACTCAGAAGTACGCTCGTGAACTTCGAGCACGATCTTCTCGCGCATCTCCCGCAGTTGCGCCGCTATGCGCGCGCGCTGACGGGCGATCGCTCGTGGGCCGACGATCTCGTGCAGGATGCCACCGAACGCGCGCTCAACCGCGCCGGCATGTTCCGCGCGGGCACGAACCTGCGCGCGTGGCTTTTCACGATCATGCGCAACATCTATATCGACCAGTTGCGCGGACGCCGCGATATTGCCGTCGACGATGAAACCGCGCCGTGGCGGCAGATGGCCGCGCCGCGCGGCGAAGTCGATGGCCTCGTCCTGCGCGACGTGCAGCGCGCGCTGTACTGCCTGCCGGTCGAGCAGCGCGAAGTGATGCTGCTCGTATGCGTCGAGGAAATGAGTTATCAGGAAGCGTCGCAGGTGCTGAACGTGCCGGCGGGCACGGTCATGTCGCGCCTCTCGCGTGCGCGCGAACATATGCGCGTCTTGCTGGGCGAAGAGAAGGGGCGTCCTGCGCCGTTGAAAGTGGTGAGCCGCTCATGACGAATCAAGACCGCCCGGCCGACGACAACGAGCGCGTGTTGGAGGCGCTCTCCGCCTATATCGACGACGCGTTGCCCGACGACGAACGCGTCGCGACCGCCGCGCGCATCGCGAACGACGCCGCCTGCGAAGCGACGGTGGCCGCTTATCGCGCGCAGAACAACGCGTTGCGCGCGCTGTTCGCGGCGGAACAGGCGGAGCCGCAGATCGTCGTGATGCGGCCGCCTGCGAGGCAGCGTTATCTGCTGGCTGCGTGCCTGCTGGTCGTCGGTATCGCGTGCGGATTTCTCATGCACATGCTGCTGCCGACATTGGGCGAGCCGCGTGCGCGTTTCGCGGAGCGCGCGGATATCGCCTATGCGGTGTATGCGCCCGAGCAGCGCCACGCGGTGGAAGTGGCGGCATCGCAGCAGGATCATCTCGTCAACTGGCTGTCGAAGCGGCTCAACCGGACGCTCACGATTCCGTCGCTTGCCGAGTACGGCTTCGAACTCGTCGGCGGGCGACTCTTGCCGGGCGAAGAAGGGCCGGCCGCGCAATTCATGTATCAGAACGCATCGGGCGAACGGCTCACGCTGTATATGACCACCGTCGCGCGCAACGACGCCAAGGTCAGAATGCTGCGCGACGGACCGCGCACGACGTACTACTGGGCGTCGGATCGCGTCGGCTATGCGCTCTCCGGGCAGATCGGGCGGGCGAAGCTGCAGGCAATCGCCTATGACACGTGCAAGGAGCTGGGCGGGGATCCGAAGAATTGGTGAGGTGCTAGCGCACTTCGAAAAAAAGCCGCAGCACCCAACGCGCTGCGGCTTTCCCATCGAGCAAAGCCCGCCCGCTCAACCGTGATGCGCGTGATGACGTTCCCACTCCGCGCGCTGCCAATAACGATGGCCGTCCCAGTAACGATCGCCGTGCCAGCCCATCTTCACGGCATGGCGATGCTCGTGATGCACGTCGGCCGAGGCGACGTTCACGAGGCCCATGCCCAGCGAAGCAGCAACGGACGCGATAAGCAGGCTCTTCTTTGTCTTGTCGAACATGATTGGCTCCTTGGTATTGTGATGACTCGCAGCGTGTCAGACCGTTGCGGCCTTAGCGGTAGTAGTCGTGACGGTGGTGATAGCCGCCGCCATCGGGCACGATGATGCAGCCCGACAGCGTGCTTCCCAACACCACGCTCAGTACCGCAAGAATCGCTAACTTCTTCATGGGTTTCTCCGTGTGAATCCGTGGAAACCAATTTAGCCGTTAGCAAAATGACAAGCCGTGTTCGTTTGTAAGCAAAAGTGTTGCCTGAAATATTTACGAAGCAGGCTTATGAACCACGGCGCGCGTAGCCGTTTATCGCACGATCTGCGGCTTCATGTTCGGCGTGAGCGAGACGCCGACCACTTGTCCGTCGCGCACGCCGCATCGGCTATCGACGCGCATCCATTGCGCCTTGCCGCGCGCCTTGGCGAACGCGCGCATCAAGATCACCTGGTCGACGGGAATGGGATTGGCGGGGCTGAGAATCGGCGTGTCGTCGTCGATCTTCGCGGACAGCACGCGGCGGTCCGGCACGATCAGCGTGTCGTACTTCGGCGCGTTCTCGACCCAGCGGTCGAAGGCCGCGACGCATTGCACGACGGTATCCGGCACGTGCAGGCGCGTGAGATACGAATAGTCTTCGGTAGGGTCGGGCGTCTCTTGAGCCTGAACGATCTGGAACAGCGACGCCGAAAGCAGTAGCGCGAAGAGCGCAGGGGCGATCAAGGTTTTCATGCAGTCACGATGGGCGATGTCGGCAGGGAACGAGAAGGAGCACGGACGCGCATCGCGGGCAGAAGCGCGCGCCTCGTTTTTGAGATGCCGAAGTATACCGTGCGAGGTTTTTCTGCGTCGAGCGCATCGAAGACCGAATGCCGATCGAAAGCCTCGACGTCGCGTTGTATGCTTGTCGTGAGCCGGCTTATGAATCGAGGCACATCATGAAACAAGCGCGATGGATGCAGCGGGACGGCAGAGGGCTCGAGCACCTCGTGCTCGACGAGCGGTCCGATGGCGTCGTCATCGAAAGCGTCGTCGCGGGCGAAGGCGAGGCCGGGGCGTTCGGCATCACCTACCGCATCGAGTGCGATGCGCGCTGGCAGGTCACGCGGCTCGCCGTGAAGCTCGCGGGCGGCGGGTCTATCGATCTGCATCGCGCGCAGGCGTGGACCGACGAGCATGGCGCGCCGCAAGAGGCGCTCAACGGCTGCATCGACGTGGACATCATCGCGACGCCGTTCACCAACACGTTGCCCATCCGCCGTTTGCACTTGCAGCCGGGCGAGCGGCGCGAGATTCGCGTCGCGTACGTGCGTGTGCCGGAGATGACTGTGAGCGCCGTCGCACAGGCCTATACCTGTATCGAGCCGAACAGGCGTTACCGCTTCGAAGGACTCGACACGGGCTTCACCGCCGAGATCGCGGTCGATGAAGACGGCCTCGTGACCGACTACCCCGGGCTCTTCGAACGGATCGCGTAAAGACGCGCGGGGCCGCGAGCGGCGATAATGCAGGTCATCGAAGACTTTCTGGCATGACTCAAACGATGACCGATACCGCACTCACCCCTGAATCGACAAACGGCCCGCGTCTCACGAGCCTCTCGCATGGCGGCGGCTGCGGCTGCAAGATCGCGCCTGGCCTGCTCGCCGATCTGCTCAAGCGCAGCGCGCCGATGCCCGCGTTCCCCAATCTGCTCGTCGGCAACGACACCGCCGACGACGCCGCCGTGTACCGGCTCAACGATGAGCAAGCCATCGTCGCGACGACGGACTTCTTCATGCCTATCGTCGACGATCCGTTCGACTTCGGCCGCATCGCCGCGACCAACGCGCTCTCCGACGTCTACGCGATGGGCGGCAAACCGATTCTCGCGCTCGCGCTCGTCGGCATGCCGATCAACGTGCTGCCGCACGAAGTCATCGCGCAAGTCCTGAAGGGCGGCGAAGCGGTGTGCGCGGACGCGGGCATTCCTGTCGCGGGCGGTCACTCGATCGACTCCGTCGAGCCGATCTACGGGCTTGCGGCGCTCGGCATCGTGCATCCGTCGCGCGTGAAGCGCAACGCGGCGGCCCGCGCGGGCGACGTGCTGATTCTCGGCAAGCCGCTCGGCGTGGGCGTGCTCTCGGCGGCGCTCAAGAAGAATCAACTCGATGCGGCCGGCTATGCCGCGATGATCGCCGCGACCACGAAGCTCAATCGCCCCGGCGCGGAACTCGCGCAGCTCGACGGCGTTCACGCGCTCACCGATGTCACGGGCTTCGGCCTGCTCGGGCACACGCTGGAACTCGCACGCGGCGCGGGGCTGACGGCGCGCATCCGTTATGCCGCGTTGCCGTGGCTTCCGCAGGTCGAGCAATTCGTGAATGCCGGCGTCTTCACGGGCGCGTCGGGCCGCAACTGGGCCGCGTATGGCGCGGACGTCACGCTGGGCGAACTGAACGGCACGTCGATGGAAGCGGCCCGAACCTTGCTGTCCGATCCGCAGACATCGGGCGGGCTGCTCGTGTCGTGCGCGCCCGAAGCCGTCCACGACGTGCTGGCGATTTTCCGGGCCGATGGCTTCGCCGAGGCCGCGGTCATCGGCGAAATGACGGACGGCGCGGGCCGCGTCGAGGTGCGCTAACTCAACTCTCTTAGACAATCATCAGCGGGTGGACATGAAGGAAGAATCGCCGAAAGCCATCTTCTACGCGCTCGCCGCGAATTTCGGCATTGCGGTTTGCAAGTTCGCGGCAGCCGCGTTCACCGGCTCCGGCTCGATGTTCGCGGAAGCCATTCATTCCACCGCCGACTGCGGCAATCAACTGTTGCTGCTCTTCGGGCTCAAGCGCGCGCGGGCTCCGGCGAACGCGCTGCATCCGCTCGGCTCGGGACGCGAGATCTACTTCTACGCGCTTCTCGTGGCGCTGTTGCTCTTCTTCGTGGGCGGGGCGTTTTCGGTGTACGAGGGCGCGCATCGGCTGCTGCACCATGAGCCTTTGTCGAATCCGATTGTCGCGCTCGTGATTCTCGGCGTGTCCGTTGCGCTGGAGGCGTTTTCGCTCGCCGGCGCCTTGCGCGAGATCCGCAAGACCACGCCGAACAAGACCCTATGGCGATGGTTCCGCGAGACGCGCGAATCCGAACTGCTCGTCGTGGCGGGCGAAGACGTGGCCGCGCTCGCGGGCCTCGCCATCGCCTTCACCGCCGTGCTGCTCACGATGATTACCGGCAATCCCGCCTACGATGCCGCCGGCTCCATCGGCGTCGGCCTGCTGCTCATGGTCATCGCGTTTCTCGTCGCCCGGGAGGTGAAGTCGATGATCGTCGGCGAGTCCGCGAGCCCCGAAGTGCGCAAGGCCATCGACGCCCATTTGCGCGCTCGTCCGGAAGTCACGCACATCATCAGCCTCATCACGTTGCAGTGGGGCAAGCATCTCGTCGTCGCGGTGCAGGCCGAGATGATCGACTACCCGAGCGGCCGCGCGATGATCGACGCGATCAACGTCATCGAAGAGGACCTCCAGCGTGCGTTCCCGCAAGTGCGCTGGGTCTTCTTCGAGCCGGACGTGCCGCGAGAAGTGCGCAAGTCTGCCGCCGCTGCCTGAGCCTGCGCCGCCTTTCAAGGCAAATTCAAGGCAAATGCGCGGGCGGCCGCGCATAGTGCGGGCGCGGCGTGACAGGCGTCGCGGGCACTTGGGTGCGGCCGTGGTCCGGAACCTGCGCGACGCCCATCGCGGGCAAAGGCGCGGCGTTTCGCCCATCGGCCGCGTGCGCGCCCGACGCGGCGCGCGGCGTGTTCGGCATGCCGCTCGTCGACGCCAAAAGCGGAGCGGGTGCGCCAAGTGCTACGAACAACGAAGCCCCGGCGAGCGTGACATTCGCCCTGCGCGCTCCGTCTTTCAACCAGCAGAATCGACCCCGGTATTGCGAACGTTTGAGCATTGTTCTTGTCATTGTGGTTTCAACATCAACGCGATAGCACGCTTCGGTCCGCAGCGTGCCACGCTTGCGGCGCGCCGCCTGTCGAGCCATCGCGTGATTCCGTGCCGTGCGCGTCGTCCGCATCGAGTCCCCGAAATTTCGTGATCTTCATCCGACCCATGCGCAACTATTTACTTGCCGTCTATTTCATCGTCGTGTCGGGCCTCGTCTCGATGCTCTCGCCCACTGCCCTCGCGGCCGCGCCCGCGCAGCATGCGTCGCAGCCCGCGGTCGCCCTGACGCCGCAACAGGCGCGCGATGCGCTCTCCGTTCTCGACGACCCGCAGCGACGCGCGCAAGTGGCCGACACGCTGCGCGCGGTGGCCGCGGCCGGCACGCTCGCCGCGCCCGCGAGCGCGGCGCAGCCCGCTTCGGCTGCGGGCGCCGCGCCGGCATCCGGGGCGTCGGGCGTGCTGGCGAATTCACTGAAGGCCAACGGCCTCGCATCGCAGATTTCGCGTCAGGCGGGCAACTGGCTCGTGCATTTCGGCACGGGACTGCGGCACTCGGTGGCGGCGCTGCTCAATGTTCGCTCCGTTGCGCGCTGGTGGCACGACCGGCTCGCGAGCGAGCAGGCGCGGGATCTGATGGCCCACGTCGCATGGTCGGTGCTGCTCTCGCTCTTGCCCGCGCTCGTGATCGAATATCTGGCGGGGCGTCTTCTGAGGAAGTCGCGCGAGAAAGTCGCCGCGCGCGGGGTCGCGGACGCCGAAGTGACCGAGCCGGAACTGGTCCAGGAGCAGCGCGCCGCCGAACATGCCGAAGATGCGGCGCACCGCTCCGGCGACGAAGTGCAGCAGCATGTCGCGGAGCGCAAGGCCGACGCGGCGCGCGGCAAGCGCCACGCGGCGCGTCACTGGACCTTGCTGCGGCGGCTGCCGAACGCGCTGCTGTATCTCGTGCTGAAGCTGATTCCGCTGGGCGTGTTCATGGGCGCGGCGACCGTGCTGATGTCGTTTTTCATCGACGACAACACGACCGAGGCGCACGTCGCGGGGGCGCTGATCGACGTGTATCTGGTCTGCCGCCTCGTGATGATCGTGTTCGGCTTCTTCGTCGCGCCGCGTGCGCGCGGCTTGCGGCTCCTGCAAATGCGCGACCAGTACGCGATGTACATGTACCGCTGGCTCTTGCGCATCGTGATCGTGGCGGGCGCGGGCATCGCGCTCGCGAACGGCTGCGAGCCGCTCGGCCTGACCGATGCCGCGCATATCGCGATTCTCAAGGTCGTCACGCTCGTCGTGCACCTGATGGTCGCGTGGGTGATCTTCGAATCGCGCAGGCTCGTCGGCGAGAGCATCCGCCAGCGCATGACGGCGTACCGGTCGGTCGCGCTCGTCGGCAGCTGGGTCGCCGATGTCTGGGCGGGCGTCGCGATCTTCTTCGTGATCGCGCTGTGGTTCGTGTGGGCGCTCGACGTGCAGAACGGCTACAGCACGCTCTTCCACCTCGGCGGCGTGTCGCTGCTCGTGCTGGTCGGCGCGCGCGTGGCCGCGATCGTCGCGTTCGGCGCGCTCGGCCGCATCTTCCGGGACAACGAAGACGAAGACTTCGCGAGCAAGTCCATCGCGCATCGCCATGCCTACCGCTATTACCCGGTTCTGCGCCGGATCGTGCAGACGGTGATCGGCGTGGCGACCGTCATTGCGCTGCTCGAAGTGTGGGGCGTGCCTGTCGTGCGCTTCTTCACCTCGGGCGGCGTGGGCAACCGGCTCGCGTCGGCGATTCTGACCATCGCGGTGGCCGCCGTGTTCGCGGTGCTCGTCTGGGAGACGGCGAATGTGCTGGTCGAGCGCCGTCTCGAACAGTGGAACGCCACGGGCGACCGCGTGCGCGCCGCGCGCCTGCGCACGCTCTTGCCGATGATGCGCACGGCGCTTCTCGTCGTCATCGGCATGGTGGTCGTGTTGACCGGGCTCTCGGAGATCGGCGTGAACACCGCGCCGCTGCTCGCGAGCGCCAGTATTTTCGGCGTGGCGCTGGGTTTCGGCTCGCAGAAGCTCGTGCAGGACTTCATCACCGGCATCTTCCTGTTGATGGAAAACGCGATGCAGGTCGGCGACTGGGTGACGGTCGCGGGCGTGTCGGGCACGGTGGAGTATCTGTCGATCCGCACAGTGCGGCTGCGCGGCGGCGACGGCTCGCTGTACACCGTGCCGTTCAGTTCGGTGACGACGGTGAACAACACGAACCGGGGCATTGGCAACGCGGCGGTGCGCGTGTCGATTGCGCTCGGTCAGGACGTCGATCTCGCCATTGCGACGCTAAAGGAGATCGGCGACGCCCTGCGCCATGACGAGGCGTTCAGCGACGGCATTCTCTCCGACTTCAGCTTCTGGGGCGTGGATGCCGTCGATGGCTCCACCGTCACGCTCGCCGGCCAGATTCAGTGTCGCGACAGCGCGCGCTGGCCGGTGCAGCGCGAGTTCAACCGGCGCATTCTCAACGAGTTCACGGCGCGCGGCATCGAAATCGCGAATCCGCAGCGCAACTTCGTGATCGTCGGCGGCAACGGGCACGAGACGTCGCAGGAGCTTCAGCAGGACAGCGAGCGGGCGAGCGCGGAACAGCGCGCGGAGCCGTCGAAGGCGTCGCAGCATCCGACGAGCGAAGCGGCCGCCGGCAGCAACGTCGCCGCGAACGCGCCGCCGCCGCGCGGCGCGCAGAGCGGTACGTGAGCGGGCACATGAGCAGGCGACCAAAGGCCGTCGAACAGCTTATTGGCTCTCCTATAATCGTCCGGGCCGCCCACGCCGCCACATGATTGCCACGGCGCGGCGGCTTTCCTTCGAAGTTCGAACCTTCAAGAGGACGATGCCCCCCATGAAAATCGCCGCACGGTTTCAATCGACTCGTTTCAAGCGCGCGCCCGCGAAGATGCGCGCGGCGCTCGCCGCCGCCGGCCTCGCGACGCTGTTTGCCTTCACCGGCTGCGCCTTCGCGCAACAACCCGATGACATGAGCGGCGACCCCCACGGAGACGGCGAACGCCACGGAGACGGCGGCCGGCACGTCAAGGTGATGATCGTCACCATGTTCGGGCCGGAAGGCCAGGTCTGGCTCGACAACCTCGGCCCGTGGGAGGCGGTGCACGTGCCGGGACTTTCGCCGGACTATCCGGACGTGCACTGCAACCGCGACGACGTGTGCGTCATCACCACCGGCATGGGCCACGCGAACGCCACGGCGTCGATCATGGCGTTGACGTTCTCCGACCGCTTCGACCTGCGGCACACGTACTTCCTGATCGCGGGGATCGCCGGCATCGATCCGGCGCGGGGCACGCTCGGCTCGGCGGCGTGGGCGAAATATCTGGTCGATTTCGGCATCCAGTGGGAAATCGACGCACGCGAAAAGCCGGCGGACTGGCCGACCGGCTTCCTGGGCATCAATACGAAGAGTCCGTACGACAAACCGCCGCTCGACTATCGCACGGAAGTATTCGCGCTGAACGCGTCGCTCGCGGACGCGGCGTATGCGCTCTCGCGCAACGTGACGCTTTCCGACAGCGATCAGGCGAAGGTTGCGCGCGCCAAGTTCAGTTACGCGCCGGCGAACCAGCCGCCGCGCGTGATCCAGTGCGACACGCTCGCAGGCGATACCTGGTGGTCGGGCAAGTACATCGGCGAGCGGGCGCGTTACTGGACGCGCCTCCTGACCGACGGGAAGGGCGTCTACTGCACGACGCAGCAGGAGGACAACGCGACCTTCGAGGCGCTCAAGCGCGCCGCAAGCGTCAAGCGAGTGGATTTGTCGCGCGTGGCGGACCTGCGTTCCGGCTCCGACTTCGACCGGCCGTACGAAGGGCAAACGGCCAGCGACAACCTTCTGAACTATTCGGCGCAGGGCGGATTTACACCGGCCATTCAGAACTTGTATCTGACCGGCAATCCTTTCGTTCAGGAAATCGTCTCCCACTGGGGCGCGTGGCGCAAAGGCGTGCCGCAGCGCTAGGCATCGGGGAAACCCCCGTTTTGTCCGATGTCACAAGGTAGTAACAGGCATCAGAAGCTATTACATCATTGGCCGCGAATCGGTAATTTCCGGTATCGCGGCTTTTTTACCGCTTTTTGACCCAAAAGCGCGTCTCAAAAATATCCCTTCAAGCTGTCAACCGAATGCCCGAACGCCCCGTTGTTCCGGGCGTCAGGCAATTACTCATATAAAAAACGAGCCTCGCAAAATACGAACGAGCAGACGAAAAACTCACGTTGAAACGCAGTCAAATTTGCCGGTTTCTCGACGAAGCAAACGTTACCGATCGAAAGTGTTGTTTGCAACAAAATATTATTGAGATGGTCTTGCGCTCGATTAAGGCCGTCCTTAGAATCCGTTTCACAGTGTTGTTACAAGTTGTAACGGCCTGTATCAAAGTACGTAGCCGGGCGAAGAGAGCCTGGTGAGGCACAAAAAAGATATCGGCAAAAGCCGGCGAGAAATCGGGGATTTACTGGAAGCAGCAACCATGAACGGTCGCGAAACGCTGGAATCGATCCGGGAAATCAACTTGTCTTACATCATGCTCGCACAGCGTCTGCTGCGCGAGGACCGGGCCATCGGCATGTTCCGGCTCGGGCTGTCGGCCGAACTGGCTGACCTCCTGTCTGGGCTCACGCTCGCGCAGGTCGTCAAGCTCGCGCAATCCGACAACTTGCTTTGCGCTTTCCGCTTCAACGATCACTCGATGCTGTCCGCATTGACGCAGCCCGCGAAGAACGCGGACATCGCGCCGACGCACGCAGCCATCCTGCTGGCTGGCCAGCCGGCCGAACAGTTCGCTTAAGAGAGACGGAGCGAGCCATGCTGAAGAAGAGCCTCACCGAAGACGCCCAGGAAGTGTTCCGCGCCATCGCGCTGATCGAACTCGGCGCGCGCATGCAAGTGCTGGAGAGCGAACTCACGCTTTCGCGGGATCGCATGATTCGTCTCTATCGCGAAGTGAAGGGCGTGTCGCCGCCCAAAGGCATGCTGCCGTTTTCGGCGGACTGGTATATGACGTGGCTCGCGAATATCCACGCATCGCTTTTCTACAACACCTATACGTTCCTCAAGAACGAGGCCGGTTGTTCGCATCTCGATGCGTTGACCAAAGGGTACCGGCTGTATCTCGAGCACTGCAATCATAGCGGCGCCGAGGCGGTACTCGACCTTACGCGGGCCTGGACTCTTGTGCGCTTCTTCGACGCGGGCATGCTGCAGATGACGGCGTGCTGCCGCTGCACCGGGAAGTTTGTCGCACACAAACATGATTTGCAGAACAACGTGGTGTGCGGGGCCTGCCAGCCGCCGTCACGCGCGGGGAAGACCAAGAAAGCGGCGGCCGCTCGACAGGCCGTTCAAGAAGCCGCTCTGGAGGTTGTGTCTAGCAAGAGCGAAGTGCCGCCAGCACCGGAGTTTCCGGCGCATGTCGCACTCGAAAACGTGGCGGCCTTGCAGCCGCCGCGCGCAAGCCTGGTCGCACAGGCTGCTTAGGCGGTAGCGGCGCCGGCGCATCCTTCGAGGACCATCCAGCGTGGATGTTCTGGATGGTGGATGACCGGCAGGCCGCTACCGCGTTTTACTTTCTGCTTCAGCTTCTCTCGCTTCATTCACGCCCGCGCGCTTTCCATGCGCGCCGCTGCATTTCCCGCCCCCAAGTAAAATGCTTCGATGGCACGCGCTTTCGAAGGACACGCCTTGGCTCAGGCACCGAATCACTCCCGGCAGGGCTTTTTGCTGACGCGTCATTGGCGCGATACGACCGCGGGCACCGAGGTCGAGTTCTGGCTCGCCACCGACGACGGTCCGCGCAAGGTCCGCATCGCGCCGCAAACACCGGTTGCCTTTATCCGCGCGGAAGATCGCGACAAGGCCGAGCCGCTCGTGCGCACCGTGCGCGACGCGCAATTGCGCGAACTGCCGCTCACGGACTTTCGCCAGAAGCCGGTGCTGGGGCTCTATTGCGCGCAGTATCGTCAGTTGCTTGGGCTCGAAAAGACATTGAAGAATGCGGGCGTGACGGTCTACGAAGCGGATATCCGTCCGACCGAGCGCTATCTGATGGAGCGGTTCATCACCGCGCCCGTTTCTTTCGAAGGCGAAGCGCGCGACGGCGTGGTTCACAGTGAGCTGAAGCCTGCGCCGGCTTATCGTCCGACGCTCAAGCTCGTCTCGCTCGATATCGAAACGAGCGCCACCGCCGAGCTTTACTCCATCGCCCTCGAAGGGTGCGGCGCGCGGCAGGTCTATATGCTCGGGCCACCCACGGGCGACGTGCATCCGCCGCTCGACTTCGACCTCGAATATTGCGCGAGCCGCGCGGAGATGCTTCAGCGTTTCAACGCATGGATCGCCGAGCACGATCCCGATGCGATCATCGGCTGGAACGTCGTGCAGTTCGATCTGCGCGTGCTGCAAAAGCATGCCGACGCTTATGACGTGCCGCTGGCCATTGGCCGCGATGGCAGCGTGATCGAATGGCGCGAGCACGGCATGAAGCGCAATCACTTCTTTGCATCCGTCGCGGGACGGCTCGTGGTGGACGGCATCGAGGCGTTGCGCTCGGCGACGTGGAACTTTCCTTCGTTCAGTCTCGAATACGTCGCGCAATCGCTGCTGGGCGAAGGCAAGGCGATCGACAGTCCGTACGCGCGCATGGACGAGATCGAGCGGCGCTTTCGCGAAGACAAGCCTGCGCTCGCACGCTACAACCTGACCGACTGCGAGCTCGTCACGAAGATCTTCGAGAAGACCGAGCTTCTGCCGTTCCTGCTCGAACGCGCGACGGTGACGGGGCTTGCCGCCGACCGCAGTGGCGGATCGGTCGCGGCGTTCACGCATTTGTACATGCCGCGCATGCATCGCTTAGGGTACGTTGCGCCCAATCTCGGCGACGTGCCCGAAGAAGCGAGTCCCGGCGGCTTCGTGATGGATTCGCGGCCCGGTCTTTACGATTCCGTGCTCGTGCTCGACTATAAGAGCCTGTACCCGTCGATCATTCGCACCTTCCTGATCGATCCCGTCGGTCTCGCGCAAGGCATGAGCGAAGCGCAAGAACAGACGCGCACCGTACCCGGTTTTCGCGGCGCGCGCTTTTCGCGCGACAAGCATTGTCTGCCCGCCATCGTCGAACAAGTATGGGAAGGGCGCGAGGCTGCGAAGCGTCAGCGCAACAAGCCGCTTTCGCAAGCACTCAAGATCATCATGAACTCGTTCTATGGCGTGCTGGGTTCGAGCGGCTGCCGCTTCTTCGATCCGCGGCTCGCCTCGTCCATCACCATGCGCGGCCATGAAATCATGCATCGCACGCGCGAACTCATCGAAGCGCGCGGCTACAGCGTCATTTACGGCGATACGGATTCGACCTTCGTCTGGCTGCGCCGCGCCCGCAGCGAGGACGACGCCGCGCGTATCGGCCGCGCGCTCGTCGATCATGTGAACGATTACTGGCGCGAGCATCTGCGCGAAACATTCGGCCTCGAAAGCGCGCTGGAACTGCAATTCGAAACGCACTTCAAGCGGTTCCTGATGCCGACGGTTCGCGGCACCGACGAAGGCAGCAAGAAACGCTATGCGGGACTCACGCAACGCGCGGACGGCAGCGAAGAAATCATCTATAAAGGGCTAGAGACGGTGCGCACGGACTGGACGCCGCTCGCACAGCGTTTTCAGCAAGAGCTTTATATGCGCATCTTCAAGGACGAGCCTTATGAAGACTACGTGCGCGATTACGTCGAGCGCACTCGGCGCGGCACGCTGGATGACTTGTTGATCTATCGAAAGCGCCTGCGCCGCAGCCTCGACGACTATGAACGCAACGTGCCGCCGCATGTACGCGCCGCGCGCAGCGCCGACGAGTTCAACGCGCAGCAGGGACGTCCGCTGCAATATCAGAACGGTGGATGGATCAGCTACGTGATGACGGTCGGCGGCCCCGAACCGGTCGAAGCGCGACATGCGCCCATCGACTACGAGCATTACGTGAGCAAGCAGCTACAGCCCGTGGCCGACGGCATCCTGCCGTTCTTGCGCAACGACTTCGCCACGCTGATGTCGGGACAGCAAGCGCTTTTCTAGGCACTCGGACACGAACGGGCGTGCGCGGGCGCGGCACTTGCTGCCGCTTTACGCGTTGCTTGCATCGACAACGACAATGGAAGCATGCACATGATGACTGCGTCCACGGAAATCAGCCGCTCGCAAGTTCGTAACCGCATCGTGAAGGACCTTTGGCAGGCGATCTGGACGTTTCGCTTGCAGACGCTCGGTGCCGTCGCGTTGATGATTGCGTCGCGCCTTGCGGTGGTATCCGTTCCACTCATGCTGAAACACGTCATCGACGAGTTCAGCAAGCCCACCGCGAACGCCGTATTCCCGGTCTTCGTGATCCTCACGTACGTGCTGATGCGCTATCTCGGCGACGTGCTCAACGAAGCGCGCGACGTGCTGTTCAGCGTCGTCACGCAACGCACGGTCGCATCGTTTTCAGCGCGCACGTTCTCTCATTTGCACAACATGGGCGCGCGTTTCCATGCGCAGCGTGAAACGGGCGGCGTGGTGCGCGACGTGCAAAAAGGCGCGGACGGTATCGGCTTTCTGCTCGGCGTCGCTATTTTCACCATCGTGCCGACGTTGATCGAGATCGGCACCGTCGTCGCCATCATGGTGAGCCAGTATGCGAAGACCTTCATGGTTGCGATCGGCGCGACGTTCGTCTGCTACGCGGTCTATACGCTGATCTTCACGCGCTACCGCATGCGCTTTCAACGCGCGGTGAACCGGCTCGAAGCGCAATCGGATAGCCGCCTCGTCGACAGCCTGCTGAACTACGAGACGGTCAAGCTCTTCGCGAGCGAAGACGTCGAACGTCAGCGTCTTTCCAGCGTGCTCGACAAGTGGGTCGACGCGCGCACCGCGAACCAGCGCGCGTTGACGATCCTGCATGTGGGGCAAAGCACCGTGATCGCCATCGGCATCGCGGCCGTGATGCTGCTCGCGGCGCAGAGCGTTGTAGCGGGCACGATGAGCGTAGGTGACCTCGTGCTCGTGAACGCGTATATCGTGCAAGTGTGCGCGCCGCTCAACACGCTCGGCTTCGTGTTTCGCGAAACGAACGATGCCATCGTCAACGTCGAACGCATGTTCGAGATTCTGCTTGCGCGGGGCCGTCGCGGTGAAGACGTGGACGAGGCCGATGCCAAGCCGCTCGTCGTGACGGCCGGCGAGATCGAGTTCGAGCACGTGGACTTCGGCTACGATCCGGCGCGACAGATACTGCGGGATATCGACTTTCGCGCGCATCCCGGCAAGAAACTCGCGGTGGTCGGCGGCAGCGGCTCGGGCAAGTCCACACTCATGAAGCTGCTTTTCAGGCTTTATTCACCGACGGCGGGTGTCATTACCATCGACGGTCAGGACATCCGGCAGGTCACACAAAAGAGCCTGCGCGAAGCTATCGGCATCGTGCCGCAGGACACGGTGCTCTTCAACGATACGATCGCCTATAACATCGCCTATGGCCGGCCATCCGCCACGCGCGCCGATGTCGTGCGCGCGGCGCGTGCCGCGCAACTGGACAGCTTTATCGAGCGATTGCCCGATCATTACGACACGCGCGTCGGCGAACGCGGCGTGCGGCTCTCGGGCGGCGAGCGGCAACGCATCGCGATCGCGCGCGCCATCTTGAAGGACCCGCGCATCATCGTGTTCGATGAAGCCACCTCGGCGCTCGATACGCGTTCCGAGCGCGCCATTCAAAGCGAGCTCGACCGGCTCGCGCAAGGGCGCACGTCCATCGTGATCGCGCACCGGCTTTCGACTGTGGTGAATGCCGACTGGATCCTCGTGATGGAGCACGGCCGCATTGTCGAGCAAGGTCAGCATGCGGAACTGATCGAGCGCGGTGGCGTGTATTCGCGCATGTGGGCGCTGCAATCGCAACAAGGCGAGCTCGCGCAAGTGCAGCGCAAGGTGTCGGCGCAACCGGTCGGCCTCGGCGCGCTGATCGCGGGCGTGGTCGATGGGCTGCACGAGGAGATCGTCGAACATGGCGTGCAGCTTTACACGATGATGCCCGATGCCGACTTGCGCGTGACCGGCGACCCCGGCGTGTTGCAGTTGGTGATAGCGGACTTGTGCCGCACCGAGATACGCGCGGCGGAGCGTGGTGAGCGCGTCGAGTTGCGCGTTGAGCGCGAAGCGAATCAGGTGCGCGTGTGCGTGCTGGGCCGTCGCGCGCAGCCCGCGCCGCTTTCGCAGGAGCAGGCTCGCCGGCTCGAACAGGCGCTGGCGGAAACGGGCGGCACGTTCACGGTCGGCTATGTCGACGGCCACCTCGCCTATGTCGCGATGATGCCGTTGCGTCCCGTGGTCGATACCGACAGTCTCGCGGGCCTCGCGGAGCCGAACGCAAACGTTGCCGGCAATCTGGAGGGCCTCTGCGTGATGGTGCTGGACGATCAGGAAGCCGCGCGCGAGGCGCTCGGCGCGGTGCTGGAGACTTCGGGGGCGGGCGTGAGACTGGCGGCGTCGGGCAAGGAAGCGCTCGAATGGCTCGCGCAAGCGCCCACGCAGGAATGGCCCGATGCGTTCTTGTGCGACATCGTGCTCGGCGAAGAGGACGGTTATCAGGTACTGCGCCGCGTGCGCGAACTGGAAGCCAGCCGGCGTGTGTCGCTCGGGGAACGCATGCCGGCCATTGCGTTGACAGGGCACACGCAGACGGAAGACCGGCTGCGGGCGCAGATGGCGGGCTTTCAGTTGCACTTGACGAAGCCCGTTCCCGCCGAGCGGCTGATCGCGGCGATCAGGCAGGTCGCCGCGCGCACCGAAGCCTGAGGAGACGATATGGACACCGAATCATCGGCGCGCATCGCTGAACTAAAGCCGACGCAAGGCGCGGTCGGCATGGAGCACGTGCGCGAGAAAATGCATCTGACGAGCAGCACGCCCGAACACGAACGCGCGGCATTCCTGCGCGAACACGCGTTGCGCGTGGTGCGCGGGCCCGGCGGCACGCTGCATGTGATCGATCATCATCACTGGGCGCGCGCCTGGTACGAACTGGGCATCGACGTCGTGCCGGTCGTGATCGCGTGCGACTTCAGCGACCGCGATCACGATGGTTTCATCGCCGCGATGCGTGAGCGGGGCTGGGTCCATCCCTTCGACGAGCACGCGCGTGAATATTCGGTGGAGGATTTGCCGCCGTCCATCGCTGCGATACCCGACGATCCTTATCTGAGCCTTGCGGCTTTCGTGCGCATGGCGGGCGTGTATGCCGACCCGCCCGACACCAATGCCAAGTACGCATGGGCCGACTATTTCCGCGAGCGCATTGAGGGCGATTTCGCGTCGATTTCGGGCTTCGCGAAGGCGCTCGCGCAGGCAGTCGCCGCTTCTCGTGAAGACGAAGCGCGCGGACTGCCGGGATTCAACGTCAAAGCGTAGCCAGTGCCGAACGAGTCTGCTGCGCCTCGATGATCTGCCGGAAGTACGCGGCGGTGCGGCGCAAGCCTTCGTCGAGCACGGTCACCGGTTCCCAGCCGAGAAGCTGGCGCGCCTGCGTAATATCCGGCTGACGATGCCACGGATCGTCCATCGGCAGCGGGCGGAACACGATCTCCGACTTCGAGCCCGTCAACGCGACGATGCGCTGCGCGATCTCCAGCATAGACAGTTCATGCGGATTGCCGAGATTGACCGGACCGGTCACGTCGTCGGGCGTGTTCATCAAGCGGATGAAGGCGTCCACCATGTCGTCCACATAGCAGAACGAACGCGTTTGCGTGCCCTCGCCGTAGACGGTGATCGGCTCGCCCGCGAGCGCCTGCATCATGAAGTTCGACACCACGCGGCCATCGCTCGGATGCATGCGCGGCCCGTACGTATTGAAGATCCGCGCGATCTTGATGTTGAGACCATGCTGGCGTCGATAGTCCATGAAAAGCGTTTCGGCGCAACGCTTGCCTTCGTCATAGCATGAGCGCGGGCCGATCGGATTCACGTTGCCCCAGTACGCTTCCTGTTGCGGATGAACGCGCGCATCGCCATACACTTCGCTCGTCGATGCCTGAAAAATCTTGGCCTTCACGCGCTTGGCGAGCCCGAGCATATTGATCGCGCCATGCACGCTCGTCTTCGTGGTCTGCACCGGATCATGCTGATAATGAACCGGCGACGCAGGACACGCGAGGTTATAGATTTCATCGACTTCCACATACAGCGGGAAGGTCACGTCATGACGCATCAGTTCGAAGTTGGGACTGTCGAGCAGATGCGCGATGTTGTCCTTCGTGCCCGTGTAGAAGTTATCGACGCACAGCACGTCGTGCCCTTGCGCGAGCAGGCGTTCGCACAGATGCGAGCCGAGAAAGCCCGCGCCGCCCGTCACCAGAATGCGCTTGCGATATGCTTCCTTCATGTCGGTTCCTTTTTGTGGTGATTGGGTCGCGGTCGGTCAACTGCACACATGGCGCAAGGTCGCTTCCCATTCGGCGGCGAAGCGGTCGATGTGAAAGCGTTCCAGCGCAAGACGGCGCGCGCCTTCGCCGAGTCGCCGCGCTTCAGCGGGATCGCGCAACAGTTGTTGCATGACATCGACGAGTGCGTTCGTGTCGGTATGAATGAAGCCGCTTTCGCCATTGCGAATGACGGTGGCGAGTTCCGTCGTCGCGAGACCGATGATCGGCATGCCGATCGTCATGGCTTCGACGATTGCGAGTCCGAGGCTGGTCCAGCGAATCGGGTTGAAGAAGAAGCGGTATTGCGCGGAAAACGCGGCCAGTTCCAGATTGCCGACTTCGCCCAAGCCGCCCGCCGATTCCGCGTCCATGCCGACGAGATCGAGCGGCACACGTTGCGCGGCATCCGCGAACACATCGCTGCCGAGCCTGCGCCCGCGCTGCCGCAAATGATTGATGACGACGATGCCGCGTTCCTTCTCGCCCGTATAGCGCACGCCTTCCGGCACGACCACGCCATGTTCGATCACGCGCGTCGGTGTGTCGCCGCTGTCCCACATCAGGCGATTGAAGTGCGTCACGTGCACGAGCAGGGTGTTGCGATCCTGCACCCAATGGCGTTGTTCGAATGGATTCTCCTGCGGCGGATCGTGTTCGATATACACGCGAGGCAAGCGCCGCTGCGCATCCGAAAGCAGGTTGATGCGATCGTCGTCCCAGTGCGTGCGATGCTGAAACAGCACGACGTCGAACTCGCGCGACGCCACTTCGTCGGCGGGTACCTCATGGACGTTATCGCCCCACGGCAGCACGCCGACTTTGCCCGCGTAGCCGGGCGGATGACCGGGCTTCGTGACGAGATAGAAATCGTGCTTCGCCTGGGTCAGGTAGTAGAGGTAGTTGCCGTGCACGTGCCATGTGAGCACGCGCAGACGTCGTTGATTAGCAGTGGGCATCGGTTTCCAGTTTTTCTACGGGCAATTGAAGTCGTGCGACATCGAGCACTTGCGCGACGCTCACGTTGAGCGCGCAAGGATGCCCATACGGACACTCGCGAAACGAACACGGACGACACGGCGGATAGTCCGCGAGCACGCGATGCCTTTCATGATCAAGCGGCGCCCAGCGTTGCGTGTCGCTGCCCGAGGCAATGACGACGCTTTTCGTTCGCATCGCGGCCGCCACGTGGGAAAGCCCCGTGTCGTTGCACACGATGAGTCGCGCACGCGCGACGAGTGCAGCCAGCCCGCCGAGCGATGTCTTGCCGGTCAGGTCGATCGCGTTCACGCCGGGCGTGTTGGCGATGCTCGCGGTGATGGCCGCTTCGCCTGCGCTGCCGGTCAACGCGACTTGCCAGCCATCGCTCGCAAGCGCGGCTGCCACTTGCGCGAAGCGTTCCGCAGGCCAGCGTCGGGAAGGCAACTGAGCGCCGGCATGCACGAGAACGAGCCCTGCAGTGTCGAGCCCATATCGTTCGATCAGTTCATCGCACTCGCGCGTGTCCTGTTGCGTGAGCGGAATTTCGAGCTGCGTGTCGTGCGCATCGATACCGAGCGCCTGCATCAGCGCGTTATAGCGCGCGACTTCCTGCAACGCGTCCGGCCACGGAATAAAGACGCCTGCGCGCGGCGCTTCGTCCGGCTTGAGAAAGCCCGCGTTGATGCGCGCGTGCATCGCTTCGACGATATCGTTCGCCACGCCGCCGCTGCCGTGCAACTGGATCGCGAGATCGAAGCGGCGCGCGCGCATGGCATCGTAGAAGGCGGGGAGGTGCGCGTCCGTTTCTTCCTGCTCCGGAAAGCCGACGGCGCCCGGAAACAGGATCAGTTCATCGACCAGATGCGCATAACGTTCAACGAAACTATGCGCCCAGGGCAAGCCGATCAGTGCGATGTGCGCATTCGGATAAGCGCGGCGCAGGGCGCGCATCGCGGGCACGCAGCACAGCATGTCGCCGAGCTGAAGCGCGCGGAAGATCGCAATGCGCTCGACGTTCTCCGGTTTCATATGAACACCACGCGGAACTTCACGGCGCCGTAGATTCGCCAGTACACCGAAAGAAACGGTATCCATAGCGATGTCCACGCCATTTCCAGCACATGCGACGGCGTCAGCGCGGTCGACTTCAGGCGTTTGAAGCAGAACCATGCGGTCATGCCGAGCCAGGCCGCGAGGCACACGCCCGCGAGCTTGTTGTTGCCGTTTGCGAGCGCGAAGACGGCCACGACTACCGCGACGATGATCGCGTAATAGAGCAGCGGCGGCAGGCTGCGAATGCGTGTCTTGAAGAGCGACCGATGCTTCTTGTAGAGCAGCGCGTCGAACTGGCTCTTCTTCTGCTGCGACAGGCTCACGCCCCAGCGTGCCGGCCGCACCGGATGCAGAACCATGGCGTCGTGTGATCGCACGATGCGCGCGCCGATGCGCATCAGTTCGAATTGAAGGTCCGAGTCTTCGCGCCACGCCGACGTGAAGCGCGCATCGAAGCCGTCCACGCGTGCGAGCGCCGAGCGCGTCACGAACGTATTGGCGGTCGCGAATTCCGCGCGCGAAAGACCGGCTGCGTCTTGTTCGTAGTCGGTCGGACGCGGGCCGAGCGGCACCACGATACGTCCCGATACGGCGTCCGCGCCCGCTCGCAACGCGGCGACGCCTGCTGCGAGCCAGTGGGGATCGGGGATCGTGTCGTCGTCGGTGAACGCGATCAGCGGCGCGCCCGACGCGCGCCATCCCGCGTTGCGAGCGCCCGCCGGGCCTTGCGTCGCGGTGACGGGTACATAGCGGATGCGGGGCGCTTCGTCGAACTCGCGTGCGAGCGCGGTCACGCGCGAGCGCGTGGCTTCATCGGGACCGTCATCGCACACGATGATCTCGAAGCGCGTCTTCTCGTAGTCCTGCGCGATGATCGCGCGCAGACAGCGTTCCAGCATGTCGGGCCGCCGATACGTCGGCACGACGACCGACACGTCGAAGGCCGCGCCCGCCGCTGCGCCCGCATTGCGCTGCGTGGACGCGTCCTTCGCGCCGTCGTAGGGAAACGAGCCTGCAATCGTGCTCATGCACGCACTCCCGGCTTTTCGATCAGGAACGGCCCGATCACGAGCGCATCGAGCGGCGAGGTCCAGAACGATTCGAGCGCATCGCGCGGGGAATTGACCATCGGCTCGCCGCGCGTATTGAACGACGTATTCACGAGCACCGGCACGCCCGTACGCGCCTTGAATGCGGCGAGCAAGTCGTAATAGAGCGGATGCTGCGAGCGGTTCACGGTCTGCACGCGAGCGGTGCCGTCGATATGCGTCACCGCCGGAATGCGCGTCTTCATGTCCTCGCGCACATCGAATACGAAGAGCATGAACGGTGCGACGCGTGCATCGACGAACCAGTCCGCCGCGTGTTCTTCCATCACGACAGGCGCAACCGGCCGAAAGTCCTCGCGGTCCTTGATCTCGTTCAGGCGCGCCTGCATGGAAGGATCGATCGGCGACGCGAGAATGGAGCGGGCACCCAGCGCGCGCGGACCGAACTCCGTGCGTCCCTGGTACCAGCCGATCACGCGATTGGACGCCAGAATCTCGGCGGTTTCGCTCGCAATGTCGTTCAGCCGGCGATACGGCGTCTTCGACCACTTGAGGAACTGCTCGATCTCGTCGTCTTCATAACGCGGCCCGAGATACGCGTGATTCATGTGCCAGCGGCGGCTGCTATCGCCTTGCTTCACGCGCTCCTGATAGTCGGTCCAGAGCGCCGCGCCGAGCGCGGTGCCCGCATCGCCCGCTGCGGGTTGAACCCAGATGTCTTCGAACGGACCGCGATCACGCAGACGCGCGTTCATCACGCAATTGAGCGCGACGCCGCCCGCCATCGCCAGATGCTTGAGGCCGGTGCGTTCATGCAGCCAGCGCGCGAGATCCAGCGCCGTTTCTTCGAGCACCACTTGCAGCGAATGCGCGATGTCGTAGTGATGCTGCGTGAGCGGACCGCCGCGCTCGCGTCGCGGGCCGAAGCGCTCGACAAGACGCGGCGCATCCACGGTATAGCTGCCGTCGTTGCGATACTTCACGATCTCGCGGAACTGATCGACGTATGCGGGCTTGCCGAAGGAGGCGAGCGCCATGACCTTGTACTCGTCCGACGAGTGAAGGAAGCCCAGATAGTCCGTCACGGCTTCGTAGAGCAAGCCCAGCGAATGCGGCAGTTCCACTTGCTTGAGGCGCTTGTACTCGCCATCGACGAACTGACCGAGACTCGTCGTCACGCCTTCGCCGCGGCCGTCCATCGTGAGCACCGCAGTGTTTTCATACGGCGCCGCGAGAAACGCGCTGGCCTCATGCGACAGATGGTGATCGACGTTGTGCCACTCGAAGCGCGGCGCGCGTCCGCCGCTTGCGAAACGCTTCTTCAGATGATGCGGCGCGCCGTCGAGCAACTGGCCGCGCGCATTGACGATATAGCTCAGGAAAAGCGGGTCCCACGGCGATTCCGACGGGTTGCCGCTTACATGCTCCGACGGCATGAAGGGCAGGGCGATAGTCGCCTTCGCCTGCTTGGGCATGCCCGAGAACAGATGCGGATCGTACGAATACGCTACATGGTCGATATCCGCGAGTTCGATGCCGGCTTCCTTCAGGCAATAGTCGATGGCATCGAAAGGAAGCTGCCACGTCGAGAAAGGCACGGGGCGCTTCGCATGCTTCACATGCGTGAAACGCTCGTCTTCCGCCGCCGCGATCACGACGCCGTCGCGAACCAGCGCCGCCGCGCTGTCGTGATAGACCGCATTGATTCCGAGTGTGTACATAAGGCGCGTCTCTCAGGGTAGTGTCAGATGAGCAGGATGTTGTTCGGTGCGGGCATCGAGTAAGGACAGCGCGGCATCGACGACTTCATCGACGCTCACGCCGAGCAGACACGTGTGATGCCCTTCGGGACACACGCTGCGATAGCACCAGCGGCAAGGCACGTCGCGGTACAGCACGCGATGCGGCGTTTGCCACGGCATATGCTGCGGATTGGTGAGCGCATACAGATCGACGACCGGCGCGTTAAGCGCCGACGCGATATGCACGGGACCGCTGTTGTTGGAGATCAGCACGCGCGCATGGGCGATCAGCGCCGCGAGCTCGCCCAGTTCGAGCGCGCCCGCGAGACTGACGACGCGCGTGTCGCCCGCGCTGACGGTCTCGCACAATGGGGCTTCGCTCGCCGAGCCGGTCACGAGCACGGGCCAGCCGGTTCGATCCGCGAGCACGCGTGCGGCCTGGGCAAATCGCTCGGGCGGGTAGCGCCGCGATGCGGCGGTCGCGCCGGGATGCATGACAAAGAAGGGCGCGTCGAGATCGATACCGCGTTCGTCGAGCTTGCGCGCAAGCGATGCCTCGTCTTCGGCGCGCAACGCGAAGCGCATGCGCGTATCCGCGTTCGTTGCGCCGACGCTCCCGACGAGCGCAAGCTGCCGCTCGACTTCGTGCCGCGTGCCTTGCTGTGGCTCCCGTTCCGCGACCCAATCCGTTAGTAGGCCGTATGGATTTTCGCGGCAATGCGCGAGGCGCCGGGGTATCTTCGCCAGATGACAAAACATCGCTGCGGGAAGCGGATTCTGGCTATAGACCGTGAAGATGACGGCGGCATCGAAGCCGAGCGATGCCAGCCGCTCGCACATCGCGATGTCTCCGCTCGCATCGATCGCCTTGTCATGCTTGACCCACGGCGCGTCGTATTCGATCACGTCGTCGATATCGTCGATGAAACGCGCTGCCTGCGCGCCCGAACGCGATGCGAGCAACGTAAGATGCCGTCCCGGATACGCGTGTTTAAGCGCATGCAGCGCGGGCGTCGTCATCAGCACGTCGCCGAGATTGTCGAGGCGAATGCAGAGAATGCGCCGCACGTCCGCGCCCCACACGCGCTGAGGCGCGACGGCCGGCGCGCGTGCGTGCGCGTTCGCGGGCTGAAGAGTGATGGCGATATCGTTCGCCCGTGACGGATCGCGCTTCATGTCGCGAGCTCCGTCGCATGCCACGCACGCTCGATGATGCGCGCGGCTTCGCTCATATCCTTGGCAGTGGCATCCGGTTCACGCAAGGGGCCGCGTTGCCACAGCGTCTCGTTGCCGTTGTCGATCAGCACTGCGCGGCAGCCCGCGCGATGGCCTGCTTCGATATCGTCGAGAATGTCGCCGACGAACCAGCTTCGCGCCAGGTCGAGGTCGAGTTCGCGCGCGGCCCGCTGAATCATGCCCGGCGCGGGCTTGCGGCAATCGCATGCGCGTGAATAAGGCGCGACCGTGCCTTGCGGATGATGCGGACACCAGTAGATGCCCGCGAGGCGCGCGCCCGCTTCGGCAGCAAGCTCGTGCAGCTTGCGTTCGACGTGACGAAGCGCGGACTCGTCGAACTTGCCGAGCGCGACACCGCTCTGATTGCTGATGACGACGATCGGCACATTCATGCGCGCGAAGATGGCGAGCGCATCGCGTGCGCCTGGCGCAAGACGCATCTTCGCAGGATCGACGTTATAGGGCACGTCGTCGAGCAGCGTGCCGTCCTTATCGAGGAAAACGGCGGGCTTCATGCGGTGGCGCTGCCGTATGCGGCGCGCCGGCTGTCGAGGTCCTGCGCGATATCCACGCCCGCCACGCGCGCATAGACGCGTTCGAGCGACTGCGCGACGCCGGACCATGTGAACATGGCGCGCGCGCGTTCGAGGCCCGCTGCACCCATGCGTTCGGCGCGCGCGGGGTCGCGCTTCAAAGTGGCGAGGGCATCGGCGAGTGCGCGCGGGTCCTTCGGCGGTACGAGCAGCCCCGTTTCCTCGTGCGCCACCGAATAGCGAATGCCGCCCACGTCCGCGCCGATGACCGGCCTGCCGCATGCCATGGCTTCGAGCGGCGTGATGCCGAAAGGCTCGTACCACGGCGTCGTCACGAACACATCGGCTGCGTTATAGAAGGTCTTGAGGCGTTGCCTTCCATGACGGCCGAGAAAGTTCACCTTATCGGCCACGCCGCATTCCTGCGCAATGCCGCGCAGACGGCCGATTTCCGGCGTCGCGATCTCATTCGCTTCGTCGGAGTTGCCGCCGATCACATACAGATGCGCGTCTTCGTTCAACTCGCGATTGCAGAGGCCGATGCCGCGCACCACGTTGTCGATGCCCTTGCGCGGCACCATGCGTCCGAGTTGCAGCACGATGAAGCGGTCCTGCGGCCAGCCGAGACGCTCGCGCGCTTCGGCCTTCTTCATCGGATGGAACTCGGTGCTGTCGAAGCCGCACGGCACGAGATCGATGCGTTCGCGCTCCGCGTGATACAGCGACACGAGGTCCGCTTCGTCTTGCGGGCATTCCGCGATCACCGAATCCGATTCGCGCACGAGCGCGTCTTCGATCTCGAAGCGTTCATCGGGAAAGCCGTCGCCCGCGCCTTGATGAATGCGCCGCACGCGGCCGAGCGCATGAAACGTCGTGACGAGCGGCACGCCCAGCGCTTCCTTGATGCGCATGCCGACGAGTCCCGACATGAAGAAGTTCGCATGCACGACGTGATAGGGCGTCGCCTGCTTCTTGAAGAAGCCGATCATGAAGCGAGCGAACTCGTCCATGTGCGGAAGAAGCTGCTCCTTCGCCAGTTGCACCGGCGGACCGGCTGGCACGTTGATGACGCGAATCCCGCGTATGCCTTCGAAACGCGACACCAGCGGCAAAAGAGAACGGTCGCGGCGCGTGAAGACATCCACTTGATGGCCGTTGCGTGCGAGCTGCCGCGCGACATGCGCGACGTAGATGTTCTGCCCGCCGCTATCGACACCGCCCGCTACGGCGAGAGGCGACGCATGCTCACTGATAAGTGCGATCTTCACGTGTAGGCCCCCTCGATTCGCGTTGTTCGAAATGGGCTTCGAGCCGTTGAGCGCGCACAAAGATTGCCGCGTCTTTCGAAGCTTGATGGCTTGTGAGCATTCGTTGTGCCACCAGCCGAAAATTGCGCAGATTCGTTGGTTCGTTGAGAGACGAACAAAATTTCGTTAGACGTGGGGTGAACGACAGCGGCGCGGTTTTACATGGTGTGTGTAGCGTCTGCCGGTATCGTGGCGTGTTTGCTCGCCTCCTCGCGGGCGTGACGGCGATCGTCTTCGCGAACGATCGATCGCATGACCTGCACGTGAGCGCCCACCACGCGCCGATGCGAGAGCGCCCAGGGCAATCCACGCAACATCTGAATCGCATCTCGCCAGAACGCGCCTTCGCGCCGCATGACGGCGAGCGCCTGCATGCTTGCGTGCAAGGCTTCGGAGAGCGGCAATCGCAGCCACGCGACCCAGGCCGCATTGCGCGCGAGCAGGCGTCTGCGCAAGGCGCTGTCGCGTATCGGAGAAGGATGGTGATGCAGCACGAGTTCGTCTGCATAGACGAGGGCGTGGCCGTGATCGAGCATGTCGAGCGCGAGCAGCGACTCTTCGCCGCCTATGAAGAGCCGCGGCTCATAGCCGCCCATCTGTCGATAGACGCTCGTGCGAAACACGCTCGCGCCGGCCATATAGCCGATGAGCGCCGGCCCCGGCAGACCGTTCGCGCCGAGCGGGCTCACGCGCATGCGCTCGCAGGTTTCGTCGGCATCGCCGTTTTCGCCGACGACCACGCGCGCGCTCAGCACTGCGACGCGCGGCGCGGCGTCGAGGATCTCGGTTGCGCGCGTGAGCGAGCCGGGGCTCCACCAGGTGTCGTCGTCGCAGAAGGCGACGTATTCGGTGCGGACCTTCGCCACGCCGAGATTGCGCCCCGCCGCGCCCATGTTCGACGGCGCGACGACCAGTTCGACGAACGGGAAGGCTTGCGCGATTCGGGCAGCGGTATCGTCCGATGAGGCGTTATCGACTACGACGATGTCGATGCGATCGGGCAGCGCCGCGAGTCTTGCGAGCGTGTCGAGCACCTGGTCGGCGCGGTTATAGGTCAGCACGACCACGGTGAGGCGCGCGGCGGCGTCGTGACGCGGGCGCGCCAACGGTTGCTGCGAAGGTTGCGGGACGGCGCTCATGCGCGCTTCTCCGCGGGCTCGAGGGTCCAGAAACGCTCGGGCAGGAATACGTCGTCGTATCCGTTCGGGCCGAACGCCTTCAATTGGCTCGTGTACGCGGCCACGGCTTCGCGCTTCACCGCTTCGCGGCGCGCGGCTTCAGCATGCTCGGGAAGGCGCGCGTTGAGCGGCGTGGCGTCGATGCCGCGTTCCATCAAGTCCGCGAGCCGCTGCTGCAAGAGCGCGCGCTGGCGTCGATACAGCGCCTCTTCGTACGCGATGCATGGCAACTCGGGATGGCGCAACCATGCATCGCACGCGGCTTCATGCACGAGCGCGTGGTCCGAATGAAAGAGGCCGAGCGGGATCAACAGCGCTTCGGGGCGGTGCTTTTCAATCGCGTCGAGAAATGCCTGCGTCAACGCGGCGCGCGTGGGCTTGTCGGCCTCGGGCGCGAAGGGTACGTATTGCGAGTCGAGGAAGCCTAGATGCAGCGGTGTCGCGCCGAGCAGCCCGAGCGCGCGGTTATCTTCTTCGATGCGCGCGAGCATCGCCTGCTTCGCGTCCGAAAAGCCGCACTGGGCGTCCCAGTCCGTGCTGGCATCGGCAGCGGGGCAACCCGTGAACACCGTGCAGACGAGCACGTCCGAGGCGCCGGCGAGCGACGCGCCGCAGCCGAACACGGCGTCGTCGAGATGGGGAGAAATGAGCAGCGTTTTGCGCGGGACGTCGATCATGGAGGAGCCGTTGAGAGCAAATGACGGCTCGTCCAAACGCAAGTACCGCGCCAGAGGTGAAACCGGACGGGCGTAACGGCGCGGTCAGAAACGCATGCCGATGCCCGCTTCGATGATGTCCGCATCGCGGTCGTAGCGCGTCACCATGCGGTTCCACGTCGCGCGCGCGAGCCAGCGATTCGTGAAGCGGTAACTCGCCGACAACGAGACGAGACCCGCGAAGCGGCCGTCGCCAGTGCGGTTCTGCGGCAGATCGTCGTTCTGCGTGATCGACAGATACGGCCCCGCGCCGACGGCGAGCGTCAGCCGGTCGTCGAAGAACGCGCGCGTGGCCCACAGTTGTGCGGCGACGCCGTCGCGCCGCGATTGCACGTGGCCGCCTTCGTGCAGATACGTCGCGGTGAAATCGACGTACTTCCACAAGCCGCGCCGGTATTCGATGCTTTCCGCCACGTTCGATTCCGAATCGAGGCTGTTGAGAATGGTCGTGCCGACCAGCACCGTGACCTCGTTGCCGGTGACGTTCGTGGTGCGCGACGGCGGAAAGTCGCGCGGGCCGTGGCCGCTCGGCGCGTCGAGCTGATAGCCGATGCCGAAGAGCAGGGCCGTCGTGTCCGGGCCGCCGAACGCCTGCACGCGATTGAGCTTCATCTCCGCGATCCAGCGGTTATCGAAGTAATACGCGGCGCGCAACGTGAAGAGGCCGCCCCAGCCGTGGGTATTCGAATAGTCGCCGCCGGCTTCCGCCTCGCTCGTGTCGAAGTAACGGTACGGCCCCGCGCCCGCCGACAACTCGAGGCGGTTGTTCCAGAGCGGCATCCGCGCCCACAGCTGCGCTGCCTGACCATCGCGGTGATGGTTCGGAATATGACCTTCGTTGATCCACGAGAAGCTCCAGGCCGCGTACGGGCCGAGCCCCTCGCGATAGCTTGCTTCCCAGGAATACGTGTTATGGCTGCGGCTCTGGAGCGGGCCGGCGAGAATCGAGAACTCTTGCGCGTTGGCCACGTGGGTTGCGGCACCGAGCGCGAACGCGCAGAGCGCCAAAGCGCCGTTTCTGTACCGCCGTCGTAGAGTGAAAGAGGGCATCGAAAGAAGTCGGAAGCGAAAGTTCGGACGCTTTCAACCGAAAGCATCGACGAAGCATAACGGCTAAACGAGAATCATGCCTATCAGGCGCGGAGCTAGTGTTGGTCGACGCACGTCGCGTTTATTATTTTCGCGTTACAAATGACGCGTCGGTTCCGCACTCAGCCTTTTCAAAGCGAGGATCAGATGGACGCCATTCCAGTGGAGTACCGGGGGTGTGAGTTGTCGGCGGTCGTCGCGAGGGCGGCCGGCGAGTTCATCTCGACGGTGCTGATCGAGCGGCCGGGCGGCGTGCGGCGCGCGATCGGCCCGTTCCGGTCGTTCGCGACGGCGAGAGCAGCCGAGCAGTTCGCCATTCAATATGGCAGGGATGAACTGGACGGACGCCATCTGCCGCGCGGCCTTCACGTGACGACTCACGATGACCCGGCCACGCGTCGCACGACCGTTAACGCGCCCGAGCGCCGTCCGTAGCCACGCGGTCGACGGCTTGGCCGACTGCGCCGCTCGCGAAGCGTCGTTGCGCCGGGCGCGGTGAGCGGATCGCCGGAAAGTCACGGCGCGCGCAATGAACCGCCGTTTCGAAGAACGATCGTTCGCATGAAACGCGGACGAGGCCATCGCCGGCGCGCCCGCGCCACGCATCAGGCAGAAGCCCAGCGCATTGGCGGACAGCACGCTTTTGCACGCGAGCGGCAGTGTCCGTTACCATGCGGGCGCCGCGCGGGTCCGCTTCCCGCGGGCATTCCAAAAGAACAGATGAACAGCGCAATACCCGCCACCCGCGTCAATTACTGGGCAGTCGTCTCCGTGCTGCTCGGAACGTTCCTCGGCAACCTCGATTCGTCCATCGCGAACGTCGCGTTGCCGACCATCGCGCACAACCTTTCGCGCAGCGCAGCGGATACCGTCTGGGTCGTCACCGCGTATCAGTTCGCGGTCGCCGTCTCGGTGCTGCCGCTCGCCGCGCTCGGCGAAATGCTTGGCTTCCGGCGCGTGTTCCTTTGGGGCTTCGTCGTCTTTACGCTGGCGTCGATAGGCTGCGCGCTCGCCCCGACGCTGCCGCTCTTGGTCGCCGCTCGCGCGATTCAGGGCGTGGGCGGCGCGTGCATGTCGACCATCGTGCCCGCGCTGCTCCGGCAGGTCTATCCGCCGAAGCTCGTCGGGCGCGGCATCGCGCTGCTCGGCTTGACCGTGGCGCTCTCGGCGGCGCTCGGGCCGACAGTCGCGGCGGGGATTCTCTCGGTCGCCGGATGGCGCTGGCTCTTCGCGGTGAACGTGCCGCTCGGCATCATCGGCCTTGCTCTCGCCAACACGATGCTGCCGCCCGGCACGCCGAACGCCGCGCGCCGCTTCGACTTCGCGGGCGCGACGCTCAGCGCGCTCGCCATCGCGCTGTTCATTCTTGGCGTGGGCGGGCTCGGCGCAGGCGAGGGCGCAAGCGAGGGCCATGTGCAACTGCGGGCGCTGCCTCTCGTCGAGATCGCGTGCGCGTGCATCGCCGGTTTCGCGCTCATCCGCCATCAACGCGGACGGCCCGCGCCACTCGTGCCCCTGGATCTGCTGCGCATTCCCATTCTCTCGCTGTCCTCGCTGACGTCCATCTGCTCCTACGTGGCGCAGACGCTTGCCTATCTGGCGCTGCCGTTCATGCTGCAACACCAGTTCGCCCGCAGCGCGACGACAACCGGGCTGCTCGTCACGCCGTGGCCGCTCGTGATCGTGTTCGTCGCGCCGCTCGCCGGTCGCCTGTCGGACCGGCACGCGCCGGGGCTGATCGGCGGCATGGGACTCGGCATCATGGCAATCGGGTTATGCCTTTTGATCGGACTGCCGGCATCGCCTTCGAATGTGGACATCGCGTGGCGCGTCGCGGTGTGCGGCATCGGGTTCGGCTTCTTTCAGACGCCGAACAATCGCATCATGCTGACGTCCGCGCCGCAGGAACGCAGCGGCGCGGCGGGCGGCCTGATGACGATGGCGCGCATGATCGGCCTTTCGCTGGGCGCGGCGCTGGCCGCGGTTGCGTTCGGGATCTATGGACAGCACGGCGCACAGGTGTCGCTCGTCGGCGCGGCGGCAGCGGCTGTGATTGGCGTCGCGGTAG
Organism: Caballeronia sp. AZ10_KS36; assembly: GCF_023631105.1. Taxonomy (NCBI): domain Bacteria; kingdom Pseudomonadati; phylum Pseudomonadota; class Betaproteobacteria; order Burkholderiales; family Burkholderiaceae; genus Caballeronia; species Caballeronia sp. AZ10_KS36. The sequence continues at coordinate 174,381 of NZ_JALQDQ010000025.1, forward strand.
GCATCGTTCGAGTGGTGCGCACACGCGAGCGCGCTGTCGGTCGTTAGTGCTTCCATGCTTCTGCGCACGTCCTACAATTGAGCGCGGGTCGCTCTTCGCTGCGCGCAGCGATACTTCGGTTGACGCAATAATTTGCAAGTTCGTTGACTGCAACGGATATGCTATGGCCCCTTGCGCGCGGCCTCTCGCGCCGCGCTTCGTGCGTCCACGCTATTCACTTGCCGGTACAACATGGTCACACTGGTTAGCTGCTTCTCCGACCGCCGCGCGACATCGTCACGCGACAACCACGCCGAGTTCTGTCGCCGAACGCAAGCGGCTCATTACGATGAGTCGATGTCGAGCAGCGTCGATTCGCTCGAACTCGGCGTGCTCTTCAAATACCAGATGATCAGCGACCGGCTCGCGCGCACGGCCGAGGGCGAAGTCGTCATCTTTGCGACGGAGAATGCGCTTTTCGTGCGCTTCGAAGATTTCGGCCGGATCATGGAAGGGCGAGACAGCCTCGTGACCAAAGGCTTCTTCGGCATCAATACGGAAATGTTCGTTTTCCGAAATACCGAGGAGAACCGGCGCATCGCGCGTGGCATGGCCGCACGATGCCGGGCCTTCTACGAGTACGGCAAGTTCGTCACCGAAGAGGAACTGCTGGAGGCGTTTCCCACTGTTGCCGACTGGGACATGCTCAACGGCGTGATACCGATTGCATCCATGTGGTCGGGCCAACACCCGGACTTGCGCGGCGCGCCGGTGGTAGCGGTGTCGCTCGTGTTCACGCCGCGTCTTTATAGCAAGTATGGTCCGCGCTGGCGGGCTGTGTTCGCGCGTCATCTGAACGCGTGTCATGCGGCAGGACACAGCGCGTTCTTCGACGCCTCGCCGCCGCCTCAATGCGATACGGACGAGCCGCTGACCGTCTATCAGCCGGGCAGGGCGATCGCGGTCGTCATGTTGTACACGCCGAACATCGCGGGCTATGCGCGCTTCGGCGAAGCGAGTCTGCGCGCGTTCTGCGAGCGCCACGGTTATACGCTGTATCAACATCGCGCGGTGCCAGCCGACTTCCAGCGCGAAGCATGCGGCAACTGGTCGAAGCCGTTCTTGCTCGCCAAGTATCTGCCGCATCACGAGTGGGTCTTCTGGATCGATGCCGACATTCTCGTCATGAACCCATCGGTCAAGCTCGAACGATTCACCGAGGGCCGCGATCGCGTGCTGACCGCCGATATCTGCGGCTGGCGCTTCAATTCGGGCGTGATGGGCTTTCGCAACACGGAAGCGAATGCGAAGGTGCTGCAAAGCGTGCTTGCGCGGGTGCTGGAAACGGAGGACATCAAGTACACGTTTTCCAGTCAGGGCGACCAGTTCTATTTCATGGAGCAGATGATTTCGCACGGCCTTTGCCCCGAGCCGGACTCCGCGGACCTCGTGAGCTTCAACCAACTCAACACGCCGTGGTACTACGCGAAGCCGGATACGTTCATGTGCCATTTTCACGGCCTGAGTACGGAGCTGCGGATGCTGTTTATGTCGATGGATAAGGTTCCGGAAGGCGGATACGAGTCGATAGAAAGGTAGCGCATTACGCGCCCGCACGGGACCGTGGCTTGCTGCGTCATCCATCAACGATGACTACGCCATAGGAGGGCAGCATGACTCAGGTTTCAGGCGATAACGACGGCCCACGCGCAACCGCCGACGACATGGACGAACCGGTGGGCGCGCCGGCTTCTGGCGATACGCGGCAAGAGAAACTCGATGCCCGCGAAAAGCAGAAGCATCCCGCGAGCGAGAACGCGCTGCCGACCGCGCAGGACAACAACCCCGTGCCGCCGCAATCGACGCGCGACTAGTCCGACTACCTGACGAGGATTTGCCTAATGAGCGACTATATCGACTGTATCGCCGCGCTGGACCGATGCGCCGCCGCTTGCGACAACTGCGCCTCTGCATGCATTGCCGAAGGCCATCTGCCGGACATGGAGAAGTGCATCCGTCTCGATCTCGACTGCGCGGCGCTGTGCCGCTTCACGTCGGAATCGCTTGCGCGCGACACGCAGTTCATGCGCGATTTTTGCGACCTGTGCGCGCGAATCTGCGATGCATGCGCCGACGAGTGCAGCCGTCATACTGCGAGCCATTGTCAGGCGTGTAGCGACGCGTGCCGGAAGTGCGCGGAGGCGTGTCGGGCGATGTAAGTCACGGCAGCAAGTCGGGATCTCGCGCAGAGCTTATCCACAGTTTCTGTGTTCAACTCTGTGGACAAGCTCGGGACCCGCTTGCTATCCATCTGACGCGACAAACAAAATTCCCTCGCGAGCGAATGCGCGTCGCCACACGGTGCGCGTCGCGCATCGATGCTATCTTCACCCACGAACACGAAATGGGGATGAGATGAAGCGCAAGTCATCGGGCGTGGCGGTGGTCGCGGTGCTCGTGGGCGTGGCCGTCGCGGTGACGCTTTATATCGCGAGCTACGGCAGGTCGTCGCATCACGCTGGCATCGACATGCCGGCGACGCACGACGCCGTTGCAACGCAAGACATGCACGCGAGCGAAGCGGCCTTCACGGCAGCGCCGATGCAGCCCGTCTCCGGCCCGAACGATACGACGGCGGCCCGCTAGGCTCTAACATCGTCGCGTCTACCGTTTGTCCTCGATGCGACGCCGCGCGGGAATGTCCCTTGCTCATCGGCTTCAAACTTCAAGCCGGAGCACACTCCCTTGGGCCATCCATCGCAGCAGATTCCGCCCGCCGTTCTGCCCATCGATGCGCGCGGCGTAATCGGCAACATGAAGACGGCGGCGCTGGTGTCGGTGCGCGGCACGATCGACTTCATGTGTTTTCCCCGCGTCGATTCGCCCACGCTGTTTGCGTCGCTCCTCGACGACGAGCACGGCGGCGCTTTCGCGATCTCCCCACGCGACTCCGATGCCAACGTCAAGCAGATGTATCTGCCCGAGACGAACGTGCTGCTCACGCGCTTCATGACGGGCGAGGGCGTCTGCGAGTTGCTCGACTTGATGCCCGTGCCGTCTTCCGAAGCTCGCGTCGATGCGGTGCCTAATTGCGTGATGCGCATCGTGCGCATCGTGTACGGCCGCATGACACTGGATGTCCGGTGCGATCCGCGCTTCGACTATGCGCGTGTTCGGCACACGGCGCATGCGGTAGAGAAGGGCGTGCGGTTCGCGAGAGCCGACAACGGCACGCCGCTGGAATTGCGCGCGAGCGTGCCGCTGTCCATCGAGCAAGATGGCGTACGCGCGACGCTCGACATGAAAGAGGGCGATTCGGCCTGCTTCGCGCTGGGCGCGGTCGATGACATGCCGAAGCTCGACACCAAAGAGAAGTTCGACGGCATGTTGCACGAGACCATCGCGTTCTGGAAGGAATGGTCGTCTCGCTCGACCTATCGCGGACGATATCGCGAAGTCGTGCTGCGTTCCGCGCTGACGCTCAAGCTGCTGAGCTCGGACGATCACGGCGCGATCGTCGCGGCGCCGACGTTCGGTTTGCCGGAAGCGCAAGACGGGTCGCGCCGGTGGGACTATCGCTATACATGGATTCGCGACGCCGCATTCTCCGTCTATGCGCTTCTGCGTCTCGGCTATACAGGCGAGGCCGAGCGCTTCATGCGCTGGATTGCCGAGCGCAATCGCGATTGCAGTTCGGACGGATCGCTTGCCGTGATGTATGCAGTGGACGGCGAGCCCGCGCCCGAAGAAACGCAACTCTCGACGCTTGGCGAGTCCGCGCCGGGCAAGCTGGTCGTCGGCAACGGCGCCCGTGGACAGACCCAGCTCGATGTCTATGGCGCGCTGCTCGACTCGGTCTATCTCTACAACAAATACGGCGCGGCGATCTCGTATCAAGGGTGGCAGCATGTGACCCGCACGGTCGACTATGTCGTGCAGCATTGGCGCGAGGCCGATCACGGCATATGGGAATTCCGCAACGGCAAGCGGCCGCTGCTGCATTCGCGGCTGATGTGCTGGGTGACGGTGGATCGCGCGCTGCGTCTTGCGCAAAAGCGCTCGCTTCCCGCGCCGCTTCCGACATGGTTTCAGACGCGCGACGACATTCATCGCGACATACACGAGAATTTCTTCAACGAAGACCTTCAGTCGTTCGTGCAGACGCCGGGCTCATCGACGCTCGATGCGTCCGCGTTGATGATGCCGCTCGTGCGCTTCATCGGCCCGAAGGATCCGCGCTGGACCGGCACGCTGGATGCGATCGGCCGCGATTTGCGCGTGGATCCACTGATTTTTCGCTATACGCGCGGCACGACGCTCGACGGTCTTCCTGGCATGGAAGGCGGCTTCAGCGCGTGTTCGTTCTGGTATGCGGAGGCGCTTGCACGCTCGGGGCGCGTGGATGAAGGGCGGCTCGTGTTCGAGAAGATGCTCGCCTACGCGAACCATCTCGGGCTGTTCTCGGAAGAAGTCGCGACCAACGGCGCGGCCCTCGGCAACTTTCCGCAGGCGCTGACGCATCTAGCGCTGATCAGTGCGGCGTATCAGTTGGATCGGGATCTGGATCGTACGCATGTGCCGTGGACCTGAGGGCGGAACGTGAGCGCTTCGGCGCTCGACGTAGTTGGCAATACCGTTTTCATTGAACGACCGTCTGTACGTCCCAAGTCCAAATGTCGTGTTTCTGGCAAGTGGAGATGTCGCATGTTGCCGTAGGTTCGTGGCCAGACAAGCGTGTCTGGCGCGCGGGCCATGAACACGAATGGGACTATCACGATGTCGATGCGCGAACCGGACCGACTCGCTAGAGGAGGGCGATGAGCCCGATTACCGGTTCAGTGGGAGCGTCGTCTGCTTAAAGGATGCGGTGACCAAGCGGTAATCTGGTCGCGGCTGTAGGCGCAACACGCTATCTACTTTGCGGATGTCCGCCGCCGACCAACGCTAGGCCGTACTGTTCGTTGCTCAGGCTTGGCGGGCTTTCTGGCTTTCTTAGTTGTACGTAGTACCGAGCTTCGGATAGCAACCTTCGTTCAGCTCTGGCGATCGACCAGACGCTCCACGAGTCGTGCCTCGCATTCGGAAAGAGAGTACCGGCGCCGCTGCGACATCATGAAGGAGAGAGGACGCATGTGCCATGCGTGCCACTGGAGTTCGACAAGCGTTCCTTTCGCGAGGTCTTCAGCAACCATATGGCGCGGCATGTGGCCCCCGCACAAGCCTCCCCTGAGCAGATCGTGCGCTGCGAGCCGTTGTGCAGTTTTCATAACGGCGTTATGATTCTTGGAAACCACGGCGCGGTCGTCAATACGCGGAGCGGTCCACGAATCAGCATGGATGTCCTGCCGCTAATGGCACGCGCATCCGAGAGGCGGGCAATGAAAGCGGAACCAATCAAGCAAGCTCCGGCACAGCCGGTTCCCAAGGCGTTGCGGCGATACTTGTCGCTCGATGACTTCGAGATCGCCGCGCGGCGGCATCTTCCGCGCCCCATATTCGGGTACATCTCGGGCGCAGCCGAGCGCAACGCATCGCTGGACGACAACGAACGGGCGTATTCGGAATATCGCTTCGTGACGCGCGTGCTTCGAGACGTATCCCGGCGCACGCAAGCGACGACACTGCTCGGCAAGACCTATCGCGCTCCGTTCGGCATCGCGCCGATGGGCATTTCCGCGTTGTCCGCTTACCGTGGCGACCTCGTGCAGGCACAAGCCGCTCGCGAAGCCGGCATCCCGATGATCATGAGCGGCTCGTCGCTCATTGCCCTCGAGACGGTGGCCAAAGAAGCGTCCGGCACGTGGTTTCAGGCCTATCTTCCGGGCGAACCCGAGAAGATTCGCGCGCTGATCGAACGTGTCGAACGCGCCGGCTACGACACGCTCGTTCTGACAGTGGACACGGCCGTGCTGGCTAACCGCGAGAACAATGTCCGCACGGGCTTTTCGACGCCGCTGAAGCCGAGCATGCGGCTCGCGTGGGACGGCGTCACGCGCCCTCGATGGCTCTTCGGCACCGCGCTCAGGACGCTCGTCAACCACGGCATGCCGCACTTCGAAAACTCGTATGCGACGAGAGGCGCGCCCATTTTCTCGGGCCGCGTCGTGCGCGATTTCGGCGCGAAGGACCACCTGAACTGGAGTCATGTCCGCCAGATCCGGGCGCAATGGAAGGGAAAGCTCGTGATCAAGGGCATCATGGCAACCGACGACGCGATCGCCGCGCGCGATCATGGCGCCGATGGAATCATCGTCTCGAACCACGGCGGACGACAACTGGACGGCACCGCCGCGCCGCTTCGCGTGCTGCCTCGAATCGCGGATGCAGTCGGTCGCGACATCGCGGTGATGATCGACGGAGGCATCCGGCGGGGTACCGATGTTCTGAAGGCGCTCGCGCTCGGCGCGGATTTCGTCTTCGTCGGCCGGCCGTTCAACTATGCCGCCTCGGTGGCCGGCAAGGCGGGCGTCGCGCATGCTATCGGCATCCTGCATGCAGAGGTGCAACGCAATCTCGGCTTGCTCGGCGTCGTCAGCATCGACGAATTGACGCCGGACGTCCTGATCAGGTTGCCGGAAGGCGTGGCTGCAAGCCAAAGGGATGGGCAATGAAGCCGAACAATAAGGACGACGAACAAATAGACCGCTCGGTCGCCGCTGTCGACAGAACGCTTTCCTTGCTCGAAGCGTTTATGGGTCAGCCTGGCGGCCGGTCGCTGTCGGAGCTGGAGGAGCGAACGGGGCTCTTCAAGAGCGTGATCCTGCGGTACATGCTTTCGCTCGAAGCGCGCGGCTTCGTGCACAAGGAGCAAAACGGCATGTACCGGTTGGGCTACAAGGCCGCTCAGCTGGGCCGCGCATTCGAAAGCAGCGTTGAACTGGTGTCGACATTGCGCCCGGTCGTCGAGCGGCTCAGCGAGAAAACCAGCGCCAGTGCGTCAGTCTATGTGCGGGACGGCGACGCGCGCCTTTGTCTGCTGCGGGCGGAACCCGAGCGTGATGTTCGCGTGGCGATCCGCGCCGGCACGCGGCGTCCGATGGACAAGTCGGCGTCCAGTCTCGCTTTCAAGCGCTTCGAACGCAAAACCGTGCAGGCATTTGCGACCGCGGGCGTGGCGGGTATCGCTTCTTCGTCGGGCGTCGGCGACCCGCTGCTCGCGTCGATGGCCGCGCCGCTTTTCGGTGTGTCCGATGCGTTCGTCGGCGTGCTGACGCTTTCGGGCGTAATAGGCCACTTCGATGTGGACGATGAGCGTATCCGCTCGCTGCTCTTCGACGAAGCGCTCGCTGCCAGTGCGTTGCTTGGCGCCGCGCCGTGAATCTGCGTCATAAATCTGTCGCGCAGGCCGCTGCGTAATCTCAAGCCTGACGGCGTTCGCCGGTGCCGTACATGCGCTCGCAAAACGCCACGCTTGCCCCGAGCCGTCGTGAAAGATCGGACGCAGCCTGAAGTTGCGGCGCAATCAGCTCGCCCGTTTCACGCGCCGCGTTTAGACGCGAAGCCGGGCCGGATAACGTCAACGCGGCCATGAATTCGGCATCCGGCCCGAAGACCGGCGTGGCGAATGCCGCCGTATGCACGTCCCGCGCGCCCGAGGTGAAAAGCGGAATCTGCGGCGGCTCCGAAAAGATCGGTTCGCGCAGTCCCCAGTAACGGATCACCTGGCCGATAGCGGTGTCGTCGAGCGGAAGCGAAGTTCCCGCGAGCCGGGTCTCGCGCAGACCCTCCGACGGCTCCGCCCGGAACAGGCATAGACGTTGGTTCTTCTCGAGCACGTAATACGAGGCGCTTTCCTTCGTTTGCGCCGCGAGCGCGAAGAGTATGGGCTCTACCACGGACGACAGATGAAACGACTGCTCATACAGCTTGCCGAGATAAAGCACGCGCGCGCCGAGTCCGTACATGCCGTCGTCGGAACGCACGACGTAACCCATGCGTTCGAGCGAGTTCATCAGCCGATAAACCGTCGTCTTGTGCATGCCCGAGGCGCTTGCCAGCGCGGCGAGCGAGAGTTTTTCCCTGCCGAGCCTGAAGCAGTCGAGCAGGCCGAGCGCTCGTTCGACCGCGACCACACCGTCGTTTCCCATCGCATCCCCTTGACGTTCACCCTTTCGGAGAATTGTACACAGTAAAACGAGGGTGCGCACCGTAAAAGGGTTAACGCTACTGGTTTGCACATCGAGCGAGCGTTAAAGTGGTTTCACTTCGTACACCACTGTTGCACACAGTACAACTCTCCCTTGAGGTTAGTCCATGAGCACCGACACGAATCAATCGATCATCCGCGACATCGAGCGCGTTTCACCCGAACTCGTACAAGCTGCGGCGAAGTTCCAGGCCGCCATCCTCGCCGACGTCGCAGGCCGGCGCGGCACCGTGCACGGCCGTGTGAAGCCGTTGTCGCCGAAGATGAAAGTCGCGGGACCGGCGATCACCGTCGAGGTCCGACAAGGCGACAATCTCGCGATCCACGCCGCACTGGCGGTCGCGAAGCCGGGCGACGTGATCGTCGTTGACGGCAAGGGCGACGTGAGCTGCGCGCTAATCGGCGAGATCATGGCGACGCAGGCGAAGGTCAGCGGCATCGCGGGCATCGTGATCGACGCAGCGGTGCGCGACGCGCACGAACTCGCAAACGGCGACTATCCGATCTTCTCCGCGGGCCTGAACCCGTGCGGCCCGACCAAGAGCGTGGCGGGTCTCGTCAACCATCCGATTTCCGCTGGTGGCACGGCGGTCCATCCCGGCGATCTCGTGGTCGGCGATGCCGATGGCGTCGTCGTGATTCCGCGTGCGGATGTCGCGCGCATCGTCGAACTCGCGCAGAAGAAGCTGGATATGGAAACGGCGCGTATCGCGGCGATCCACAAGGGCGATGTGCGTCCCGGCTGGCTCGACAAGGAACTGCGCGCAGCCGGCATGCTGGCCGAAGGCGAGGTTCTCTGATGGACGCGAACGCTCGAAAGCCCGTCGTCCTCGTCACGGCAGCCGATCTCGCGCCTCAAGCGCTCGACATGCTGCAGGCATTCGAAGTCGTGTTCGCCGGCAAGCAGCCGACCGAAGACGACATCGTCGCGCTGTGCGAGAAGACGAAGCCCGCCGCGATCATCGTCCGTTACGGCAAGATCAACGCCCGCATCATGGATGCTGCGGAAAACCTGCAGGTCATCTCGAAGCACGGCAGCGGTATCGACGTGATCGATCAGGAAGCCGCCGCCGCGCGCGGCATCGCGGTGCGCGCGGCAGTCGGCGCGAACGCCGCGGCGGTCGCCGAGCACGCGTGGGCGCTCATTCTCGCGTGCGCGAAGTCGGTGCCGCAGCTCGACGTTCGCATGCGCGCCGGCCATTGGGACAAGTCCACGCACAAGTCCTTCGAACTCGACGGCGGCACGCTCGGCGTGGTCGGGCTCGGTTCGATCGGCCGGCGCGTCGCGGCTATCGGCGTCGCGTTCGGCATGAACGTGCTTGCCTTCGATCCGTTCGCGAAGGAAGCCCCGCACGGCGTGACGCTCGCGTCGATGGACGAGATCTACGCCGGGTCCGACGTGCTTTCGCTCAACTGTCCGCTGACGGACGAGAACCGCAACATGATCAATCGCGACACGCTTGCTCGCATGAAGCAGGGCGCGATTCTCGTGAACACGGCGCGCGGCGGGCTGATCGACGAAGCCGCGCTCGTCGAGGCGCTCGCGAGCGGCCGGTTGCGCTCGGCGGGCGTCGATAGCTTCGCGGTCGAGCCGATGACCGTTCCGCACCCGTTCCAGTCCGTGCCGAATCTGATCTTGTCGCCGCACGTCGGCGGCGTCAGCGAAGCGGCCTACGTGAACATGGGCAAGGGCGCGGCGGCCAACGTTCTCGCGGTCATCGAGGAAAACGCCCGCAAGGTGGCGTGACGTTCGCAGGAGTACTGAGCATGTTCTATCTCACGTCGCCCGAAGTGCGCGAAGCGCAGGTGTTCACGCGCATGCCGGAGAAGTACCGCAAGCGGGATGTGCAGACGGATTGGGCACGCGCCAATCGCGGCGGCATGACCACGGATTCGTTTCTCGAAGGTCCTGTCTGGGACCCGCGCGGCCACCTTTACGTGACCGACATTCCCTACGGCCGCATCTTTCGCATATCGCTTTCGGGCGAGTGGGATCTCATCGCGCAGTACGACGGCGAGCCCAACGGGATGAAGTTGTTCGACGACGCGCACCTGCTCATCACCGACTATCGCAACGGCCTGATGCTGCTCGACATCGAGCGCGGGGAAGTGAAGCCTTACCTCGAGCGCCGCAACTCCGAGCGCTTCAAGGGCGTGAACGACCTGACCTTCGATTCGCTCGGCAACCTGTATTTCACGGATCAGGGCCAGTCCGGCCTGCACGATCCGACAGGCCGCGTGTATCGGCTGTCGCCGGACGGCAAGCTCGACATGCTGCTCGGCAATTGCCCGAGCCCGAACGGACTCGTGCTGTCGCCGGACGAGAAGGTGCTCTACGTCGGCATGACGCGCGGCAACTGCGTGTGGCGCGTGCCGTTGCAGGCGGACGGCTCGGTCAGCAAGGTCGGGCAGTTCTTCACGTCCTACGGCCCGAGCGGTCCTGACGGTCTGACGATCGACTCCGAAGGCCGCTTGTTCATCGCGAATCCGGGGCTTGGCCGCGTGTGGGTGCTCAACCGCCGCGCCGAGCCGGTCGAGATTCTGACCGCGCAGGAAGGCGTGTCGCTCACGAACCTGTGTTTCGGCGGCGCGGACATGAAGACGCTTTTCATGACCGAATCGACGAACGGTCTGGTGTTGAAAGCCGACATGACCGTCTGCGGACCGCTTCCCAAGCAAGCGAAGAAATATTAAGGGCTTCCTCGTCGACGGGCGATGCACGCCTGCGCGACGAGAAGCCGAGACATTGCGCCCAAGCCGCGCGATGGAGGAGCCACTCATGCAACTCTCGCAAACCATCGATGAAACCCGCAGCGCGCGTTCGGATAACGCGGCGAGCGGCACCGTGCTCGCCAGCGAAGACTTCGCGGCCAGCGAACGCACGCTCGCGAAGGCGTTCCGGCGCATTCTTCCGTTCATCTTCCTCTGCTACGTCGTCAGCTATCTCGACAGAACGAATGTCGGCTTCGCCGCGCTGACGATGAACAAGGACCTCGGTCTCACAGGCGAGCAGTTCGGGCTGGCTGCCGGACTGTTCTCGATCGGCTACTTCCTGTTCGAGATTCCGAGCAACCTCATCATGCAGAAGGTCGGGGCGCGGGTCTGGATCGCGCGCATCATGATCACCTGGGGCGTGTGTTCGATGCTGACCGCGTTCGTCGTCGGCCCGAAGAGCTTCGCCGCCGCGCGCTTCCTGCTCGGCATCGCGGAAGCCGGATTCACGCCCGGCATCTATCTGTATTTCACGCACTGGTTCCCCGGCAAATGGCGCGCCAAGGTGACGGCCGCGTTCCTCGTCGGCATTCCTGTCGCGAACATGATCGGCTCGCCGATCTCAGGCGCGCTGCTCCAATTGGGCGGATTGCACGGCCTGAAAAGCTGGCAATGGCTGCTGCTGATCGAAGGCCTGCCCGCGGTGGTGCTCGGTGTTGCGTGTCTTTTCATCCTCGCGGATCGTCCCGACAAGGCCAGCTGGCTCAGCGACGAGGAGAAGGCCACGCTCGCCCGGCGCCTCGCGGCGGAGCAGAAGGACATCGGCAGCAAGCACGGCAGCACGTTGCGCGACGCCATGACCAACTGGCGCGTGTTCGTGCTCGCGTTCATCAACTTCTGCGGGATCGTCGGATCGGTGGGCGTCGGCTTGTGGATGCCGCAGATCATCAAGCAGTTCGGCGTCACGCATTCGGTCGTCGGCTGGCTGGCGGCGCTTCCTTACCTGATCGGCGCGTTCGCGATGCTGTGGTGGGCGCGCGTGGCGAACAAGGCGCAAAAGCGCGTGCCGTATGTTGCCGGCGCTTTGCTGATTGCCGCCGCCGCGCTCGCTTGCAGCGCGCTGACCGACGTTCCGCTTTTCAAGCTCATCGCCCTGTGTTTCACCGTCAGCGGGATTCTCGCGTTCCAGGCGACGTACTGGGCGATTCCCTCCAGCTTCCTCACCGGCCGCGCCGCGGCGGGCGGCCTCGCGCTCATCGTGTCCGTCGGCAATCTCGGCGGCTTCGCGGGACCGTCGATGATCGGCGCGCTCAAGCAGATGTCCGGCGGCTTCACGCTGCCGCTGCTGGCCGTGTCCGCCGTGCTGCTGATCGGCGCGCTGACGATCGCATGGCTCGGCGATCCCGGCGCGAATGCCGGCGAAGCCAGCGCCGCGCGCAAGGCGTGAAACCCCGCATCAACCAATCTATAACTCTGTTTGGAGACGAAATGTCCGTGAAGAAGGCTCACCAGAAAGCCAAGCTTAGAACCGGTCTTGCGCTTGGGACGGTCGCAGTCGCAAGCATGACGTTCGCGTCCGGCGCGGCGCGTGCGCAAAGCAGCGTGACGCTGTACGGCATCGCCGATGTCGGCTTCGAGTATCTGAACAACACCAGTGCCGGCGGATCGCAGGTGAGAGAAGTGTCCGGCAATCTTTCCGGCTCGCGCTGGGGCCTGAAGGGCGTCGAAGACATGGGCGGCGGGCTGAAGGCGCTGTTCAATCTCGAGGCCGGCTTCAATCTGAACGACGGAACGAGCTCGCAGTCGACCCGCGGCCTCGGCACGAACCCGACGACGACCTCGCGCCTCTTCGGCCGGCAGGCGTGGGTCGGTCTCAGCTACAAAGGGCAGCAGTTGACACTGGGTCGCCAGAACGCGCTGATATACGAGCAGTCGGTGACGTTCGATCCGATGGGCGTCTCATCGCGGTACTCAGCGCTGTCGCTCGACTATGCGCTGGCCGCTCGCATCGACAATTCGGTGAAGTACACCGGCAAGTTCGGTCCGCTGACGGCGCAGGCGATGTACAGCACGCGCTACGACACGGGCTACGGTTCCGAAGTGCCGGGCGCGCTCATCACCGGCCGGTTCTTCAGCGGCGCGTTGACCTATTCGAGCGGCCCGATCGCGGCGACCGCCGTCTACGAACAGCGCAACAGCAACACGCTGACCACGAACACGAGCACCGAGCGCCGCGCGCTCGCCGCCGCGACGTACAACTTCGGTCCGGTGACGGCCTATGCCGGCTACCGTTATCTGCGGGCATCGAACACATTCCTGCCGGTCAACCCGATTGCCGTCGCGAACGGTTCCGCCGCCAATGCCGCCAACCTGTACTGGCTCGGCGCGCAATATCTGATCACGCCGTCGTTCCAGCTGACCGCGGCCGGGTACTACCACGACGTTCATTCGACCGGCGCCGATCCGTGGCTTGCCGTGATCAACGCCGACTACTTCCTGTCGAAGCGCACCGACCTGTACGCGACCGTCGGTTACGCGCACAACAAGGACAGGTCGGCGCTCGGCGTGAACGGCTACGGCACGGTCGCGCCCGGGTACAACCAGACCGGCGTCACAGTCGGCCTGCGCCAGAAGTTCTGACGAGGAAACCGCCGTGCAGATCGTCCATGCGCCTCATTTGCCCGTCCGCGAAGAATGGCTCGCGCGCCGTCAGGAGCCGATTCTGGAGCCGGATCTTCCCATCGTCGATGCGCATCATCATCTGTGGGACCGGCAGAGCGGGCGCTATCTGACGGACGAGTTCGCGCGCGATGTCGGCAGCGGGCATCGCATCGTGTCGAGCGTGTATGTGCAATGCCGCTCGATGCTGCGCGAGCACGGTCCCGCAGCGATGAAGCCGGTCGGCGAAGCGGAGTTCGCCAACGGCATCGCCGCGATGTTCGCAAGCGGGGCGTATGGACCGACGAGAGCCTGCGATGCGATCGTCGGTGGCGCGGACCTCACGCTCGGCGATGCGGTGGCGCCCGTGCTCGAAGCGATGCTTCAGGTCACGGGCGGCCGTTTGCGCGGCATCCGCAATCCGCTCGCGTGGCATGCGAGCGCGGACGTGGTTTCGAGCCCGGTGACGCCGCCGCGCGATCTCATGGCGAACGCCGACTTTCGACGCGGCGTGAAGACGCTGGCGCGCTACGGGCTGTCGCTGGACGCGTGGGTCTATCACACGCAACTCGCGGAGCTGTACGAACTCGCGAGCGCCGCGCCGGATGTGACCGTGGTCATCGATCACTTCGGCGGCCCGCTCGGCGTCGGCCCGCACGCGAACAGCCGCGAGCAGGTCATCGCCGAATGGCGGCACGGGCTCGCGCGGCTGGCGAGCCTGCCCAACACGCGCATGAAGCTCGGCGGCGCGGGCATGACCGTGTTCGGCTTCGGCTTCGGGTTCGGCTTCGGGTTCGCGTCGCGCGAAACGCCGCCTTCGTCGGAGGAACTCGCCGCTGCGTGGCGTCCTTACTTCGAGACCTGCATCGAACTGTTCGGCGTGAAGCGTTGCATGTTCGAGAGCAACTTCCCCGTCGACAAGGGCATGTTCAGCTACAGCGTGCTGTGGAACACCTTCAAGCGGCTGGCGCAGTCATTGTCAGCGGATGAAAAAGCCGCGCTATTCAGCGGCACCGCCGCGGCGACGTATCGCTTGCGGCTACAAGGAGACGAGTCATGAAAACCAGCGCTAGCGTCGCATCGGGCGCAACCGGAAGGGAAAGCGGCAGCGAGATCGGCAGCGAAGCCGAAGGGAAGCGTTACAAGGACATCACGCGCACGGAGTGGCGCTCGCTGTCGCTTGCCGGTCTCGGCTGGACGTTCGAGAGCTATGACTCGTTCCTCCTCTCGCTTCTCTTGCCGACGCTTGCGCTGCAATTCGGTCTGTCGAAAGCCCAGCTCGGGCTTTTCACGAGCATCACGGCAGCCGGGCAGATTCTCGGCGGCATCTTGTTCGGCTACGTGTCGGACCGGCTAGGGCGCGTGCGCACGGCGCTGCTTTGCATCGGCATCTCTTCGCTGTTCTCGGGGCTGCTCGCGTTTGCGCCGAACGAGCACTGGTTCGCGACGATCCGCTTCTTCGGCGCGCTCGGCATGGGCGGGACGTGGACGGCGGGCGCGGCGCTCATCGCCGAAACGTGGCACGCGAGCCGCCGTGGCAAGGGCGGCGCGCTGATGCAGATGGGCCTGCCCATCGGCGCGATTCTCGCGATCACGATCTCGGGCATCGTCAGCGGTCTCAACGACGGTCTCGCGGGCCACGGATGGCGCGTGCTGTTTCTGATCGGCGCGTTGCCGTTCTTCATCCTGTTCTTCGTCGCGCGCAAGACGCCCGAATCGCCCATCTGGCTCGAACGCAAACGCGCGAGGGCGCAGGCAACGACCGCTCCCGTCGATGCGAAGCTGAACGTCCGCGGTCTGCTCACTGCGTTCATGTTCATCCTCTTTCTGCAATACCTGTACTGGGGCGTGTTCACCTGGACGCCGACGTTCCTCGTCACGGTGAAGCACCTCGATTTCGTGCACAGCCTCAAGTTCGTGCTCGCGCTGCAATTCGGCGCAATTGCCGGCTTCTTGATGTTTTCCGCTTTCGTCGATCGCCTCGGCCGTCGGCCGATGTTCATGGCGTATCTGCTCGTCGGCGCGGCGGCGGTGTTCGGCTACATCCTGTCGTCGAATGCGCTCGTACTGATGGTCGCCATCTTCTTCACGGGCTTCAGCGTGAACGGCATCTTCGCAGGGGCCGGACCGTTTCTCGCGGAAATCATCGGCAATACGGCATCGCGCGGCTTTCTCATGGGGCTCGCGTACAACGGCGGGCGGCTCGGCGGATTCATCGCGCCGCTCGTCATCGGGACACTCGCAACGACTGCGGGCGGCTTTGTGCTCGGCTTGTCGACGACCATCGTCGCGTTCATCGCTGCCGCGATCGTCGTGTTCTTCGCGCCCGAGACGCGTGGCAAGACGCTCGCATGACGACCGCCCCCAATCAGCCGGATCAGCCGGGATGGATCGGCAGACTCTTTCCCGCCCTCAATGAAGCGTCGCTGCGGCGCTATCTGAGCGGGCAGGTCGCGTCGGTGCTGGGAAGCTGGACGCAGAACGTGACGCTGAACCTGCTCGTGTATCACCTGTCGGGTTCGGCGGCGATTCTGGCGCTGCTCAACTTCCTGTTGTACGGGCCGCAACTGGTCGTCGCGCCCGTCGCCGGATCGCGCATTCGCGCGGAGAATGCGCGTCGCGTGACGCTGTGCGTGCTCACGGCGTCGCTCGTATTGACGGGCAGTCTCATCACGCTGTCCGCATTGCATCTGCTGAATGTGCCGCTGATTCTCGCGCACGCGCTCGCAATCGGCATATCGAGTGCGATCGAAGTGCCCGCGCGTCAGGTGTTGCTGCTGACGAGCCTGCGCGATACGAGCCTCACATCGAACGCGGTCGCGATGAACACCATGGTCTACAACGTCGGCCGCATGGTCGGTCCGACAATTGCCGGATTCGTCTATCCGACGCTCGGTCCGCGCGCATCGTTCGCAATCTACGCGCTCGCGCTGTGTTTCATGGCGATATGCGTGCGTTCGATTCGACTGTCCACGGACGCACGCGCCTCGCGCGCGGACAGCAGCTTGCGCGACGCCGTCGGCTACGTGATGTCGGACGCGTTTTCCGCGCGCTATCTGCCGATCCTCGCATGCATCGGCCTCTTCGCGGCGAGCTACCAGACGCTCGTGCCGCTTCTCGCGGACCGCGCGTTCCACGACGCGGCGCGCTTTACGGGCGTGTTTTTCGCCTGCGCGGGCGCGGGTTCGCTGAGTTCGGCCGTGCTGCTCTCGTCGGCGCTGGGTCCGCGCGCCTCTGCGCGATTCATCGCGTGGGCGCCGTGGACCGCGATCATCGCGCTGATGGTGCTCGCCACGACGAGCGCGGTAGGCGCATCGATGCCCGCGTTCTACGCGCTCGGCTTCAGCCTCACGTTCGCGGCGACATCGACGAACGCGACCATCCAGCGCCGCTGCCCCGAGCACGTGCGCGGCGGACTCGTCGGCATGTACGGCATGGCCTACAACGGCACGATGCCGTTCGGCTATCTGCTCGTCGGCACGATATCCGAGGCGCTCGGCGTGCGCCACACATTCGCGGCGATGGCGGTGGTGCTCGCAGTGGGCGTCCTGTCCATCGTCGCGTGGCAACGATTCAAACTACAGCGCGAAGGCGCATAAAGTCGGAGACGAACATGTCAAATGCAAGCACCACGACACTCGAGCGGCAGACGATGCGAAAGGTCATCTGGCGGCTGCTGCCGTTCCTGATGATCTGTTACCTGATGGCGTTCATCGATCGGGGCAACGTCGGCATGGCGTCGCTTCAGATGAATCACGACATCGGCATGTCCGCGAAAGTGTTCGGCTTCGGCGCGAGTCTGTTCTTCGTGTCCTACTTCATCTGCGAAGTGCCGAGCAACCTCGCGCTCGAAAAGTACGGCGCGCGCGTCTGGATCGCGCGGATCATGATTACGTGGGGGCTGGTGTCGGCGGCGACCGCGCTCGTGCACAACGCCACGACGTTCTATATCCTGCGCTTCCTGCTTGGCGCGGCCGAAGCGGGCTTTGCGCCGGGCGTGCTGCTCTATCTGTCGTACTGGGTGCCGAAGGCGTATCGCGCGCGCGTCGTCGCGACCTTCATGGTGTCGATTCCGGCGGCGAGCTTCATCGGCTCGCCCATTTCGGCGCTCTTGCTGCAGATGGACGGCATCGCGGGTCTGCGCGGCTGGCACTGGCTCTTCATCCTCGAAGGCGTGCCGACGGTTCTGCTCGGCATCGCGTGCCTTTTCATGCTGACGGACAAGCCCGCCAAGGCGACGTGGCTGAACGAAGACGAGCGCGCGTGGCTGCTCGGCGCGCTCGCCGCGGAGAATGCACAGCCGAAGAAGGTCGCGCCGATGCCGCTGACCAAGCTCTTTCGCAACCGCTACGTGCTGTGTCTCGCGCTCGTCGATACCTGCGCGTCCGCTGCGGGGAGCACGTTGTCGGTGTGGCAGCCGCAGTTGCTGAAGTCGTATGGATTGACCGTGCTGCAGACGGGCTTGCTGAACGCGGTGCCGTACGCGCTGGCGTCGATTCTGATGATCTTCTGGGGCCGTCATTCCGACCGCACGAAGGAGCATCGCTGGCATACCGTCGTGCCGATGCTCTTGATCGGCGGCGGTCTCTTCGCCACGTCGCTCAGCAGCTCGCTGCTGCCCACCATATGCATGCTGTGCTGCGTGCTCGTCGGCGCGTATGCGTTCAAGGGACCGTTCTGGGCGCTCGCATCGGACATGCTGTCGAACAGCACGATCGCAGCGGGGTTGGCCACCGTCAATGCCATCGCGAATCTGCTGGGTGGCGGCCTGATGGTCAACGTCTACGGCTGGGTCAAGGCGGCGACGGGCAGCTACTCGCTCGCGCTGATGCCGCTCGGCATCCTGACGCTGGTCAGTGTCGCCACGCTGCTCCTTCTGACGCGCAAGGGTCAATCCGAGCGCATGGTCGGCAAGACGGAGGCGGCATGAACAGCAAGGGTCTGTCGCGGCGCGGCTTTCTGGAGCTGGCTTGCGCTTCCCTCGCGGCGGCCGCGCTGCCTCGCACGGCGGCGGCCCAGGAAACGTGGTCGAGCGGTTCGGAGCGACCGTCGTTCGTATTGCCGGAGCATGCCGTCGATTGTCACATGCATATCTATGACGATCGCTTTCCGGTGGCGCCTGGCACCAAGCTGCGGCCGCCCAATGCGACGGTCGAGCAGTATCGGCAGTTGCAGACGAGGCTCGGGATACGACGCAACGTCGTCGTGACGCCATCGACATACGGCACCGACAACCGATGCACGGTGGAAGCGTTGAAGCGCTTCGGCAACGACGCGCGCGGCATTGCTGTGGTCGATACGTCGGTGACGGATGACGAGCTTCATGCATTGAACGGCGCCGGCGTGCGCGGCATTCGCTTCAACCTGAGCTATCCCGGCGCGACGACGCCGGAAATGCTCGCTCCGCTGGCAAAGCGCATCGCTCCGATGGGATGGCATATCGAACTCGTCGTGCAAGGCGCGAAGCTGCCGCAACTGGAGGGGCACCTCGCGGCGCTGCCTTGCCCGCTCGTCATCGACCATATCGCGCACGTGCCGCAGCCCGGCGGAGCCGCGAGCGACGCGCTACGCACGGTGCAGCGTCTCGTCGAGAGGGGCAACACGTGGATCACGTTGTCGGGGCCGTACGTGGATAGCAGGACCGGCGCACCCGGTTATGAAGACGTGGCGCCGGTCGCCAGGGCACTCATCGCCATGGCCCCCGAGCGCATGTTCTGGGGCACGGACTGGCCGCATCCGACGCAGACATCGAGCAAGCCGGACGACGCCAGCCTGGTCGATGTCATCGCGGGCTGGATCGACAGGCCGGAGTGGCGGCAGATGATATTCGTGACGAATCCGACGAGGCTTTACGGCTTCGATGCCGTGTAGGTTGTTGTCGATCTGGGAGACACCTGATCGGACGGACACCGCCGACTGCACCGCGGTACGGCGGAGGGCAGCTGTGGCAACCAGCAACGAACGTCCGGGAAGGGTCGGGTAAGGCTCAAAAGGGACCTCGACGCGATGAGGCGCGAGACATTCAGGGGTCTCGTTCAAGCCAACCAGCGGCTATTTTTGCACAGAGCGCCGACCTGCGTTGTCGACCCTAGCCGACGTAGTCACAAGGCCGCAGCACTTTTCAATGCGCTTCACTTTCTCCGACGCTGCGGGACTTTCAGTTGCGCATTCGCCGCTGGCCAGGTCCCGCGAGCGTGTATTGGACCGAGTGTGCCTGCTCCGTTGGATGGGCGCTCGTCGTGTTGAGCATTTGACTCTAAGAGGGCGAGCCGTTCCGGGTCAGCTCGACGACTGCGTCGAGCGCACCATTCACCATGCCGCGTACCACCGGCTCCACTTTCTTCGCGACCTCGGGCAGATAGTCGAACGGCGCGTTCTCGCTCATGTAGGTGGACTGGCACATCTCCAGTTGCACCGCATGCACGCCGTCATGCGGCGCGCCGGCGTGCCGTGTGATAAAGCCGCCCTTGAAGCGGCCGTTCGCAATCCACGTGAACGGACTCGCCGCGGCGACGCGCTGCACCGCTTCCTGCACGGAAGGCGCGGCGGTGCGGCCATCCTGGGTGCCGATGTTCAGGTCCGGCAGCTTGCCTTCGAAAAGGCGCGGCAGCACGCTTGCGATCGAGTGCGCTTCCCACAGCAGCACGTTGCGATGCTGGCGGCGCAGGCGCATCACTTCTTCATGCAGGGCGTCGTGATACGGCTGCCAGTAAGTGGCCACGCGGCGGCTGCGATCGGCCGCGTCCGGCGCGCAGCCCTCGCGATACAGCGGCTCACCGCGAAACGTTTCAGTCGGGCACAACGACGTGGTCGTCTGCCCCGGATACAGGCTTTCGTCGTTCGACGGCCGGTTCAGGTCGATCACGTAACGCGACACGCGCGCACCGAGAATCGTGGCACCGAGGGCGCGGGCGAATTCGTAGAGACGGTCCAGATGCCAGTCAGTGTCAGCGACCGTCAACGCGATATCGGTGTACCGGTCGCGCAGAGCATCCGGGATCTGCGTGCCCAGATGGGGAATAGAAATCAGCAGCGGCGCGTCGCCGCGTTCGAGTGAGAAAAGATCGTTCATGGTGCCGGGGATCGGTTGAGTTGCGTTCAGGCGTCGGCGAGCAGCTGTGCTAGCGCCCGGCGATAGTCTGCGTAATGCCTCGCTTCGTCGCGATGACGGCGCTCGTGGATCACGCGCTCGCCGCCGACGAAGACGTCGCGCACCGGTGTTTCCCCGTGCTCGCAAAACACGACGGACGACAGCCACGTCGCGCTGGTCTGCTCGGCGAGAGCGGGATGGTCGGGATCGAGCACGATCCAGTCCGCCCGCGCGCCCGGCTCGAGGGCGCCGGCCGCGCGGCCGGAGGCACGTGCGCCGCCCGCAAGCGCGCCCTGGAACAGGCAGTCGGCGACATAGGCTGCCTGCAGCGAGGCCAGCACATTGCGCTGACGCCGCACGAGCCGCTGGCCATATTCGAGCAGGCGCAGTTCCGCGCGCCAGTCCACGCCGATATGGCTATCCGAGCCGACGCCGAATGCGCCTCCTGCATCGAGGTAGTCGCTTGCGGGGAACAGGCCGTCGCCGAGATTCGCTTCAGTCGTGAGGCACAGGCCCGCTATCGCGCCGCTCTTCGCGAGTGCCAGCGTTTCGCGTTCGTCGACGTGTGTCGCATGCACGAGGCACCAGCGCGCGTCGACGTCGAAACGTTCGAGCAGCCATTGCACGGGCCGTGCGCCGAGCGCCGCGACGCAGGCATCGACTTCCGCGCTCTGCTCTGCAATGTGGATATGCACGGGTGCTCCGGGCAACATCGCGGCGAGTCCTTCGAGCGCGGCGCGCAATGAATCCTCCGATACAGCGCGCAGCGAGTGCGGCGCGATTCCGTAACGCAGCGCGCCGTGTTCCGGACGCGCGGCGCGCAGCGCGCCGAGAAGCTCCAGAAAGGCGTCGGTCGCGTTGATGAAGCGGCGCTGGTCGGCGCGCGGCGGTTGTGCGCCGAAGCCGCTGTACTGATAGAGCACCGGCAGCATCGTCATGCCGATGCCGGTCTCGCTCGCGGCATCCACGACGCGCTGCGCGAGTTCGGCCGGATGCGCGTGACGGCTGCCGTCCTGCGCGTGGTGCACGTAGTGGAACTCACAGACGGACGTATAGCCCGCCTTGAGCATCTCCACATACAGCCAGCGCGCTATCGCACCGAGCGCTTCGGGCGTGATGCGTGCGGCGAAGCGGTACATCAGGTCGCGCCAGCTCCAAAAGCTGTCCGTGGGATTGGCGCGGTATTCCGTGAGGCCGGCCATGGCGCGCTGAAACGCGTGCGAATGCAGGTTCGGCATGCCCGGGATGACCGGCCCCGCTGCGAGCCCGGCGTCCGCCGGCGCGGTGGTCGTGTCGGGCGTGACGGCGACGAGCGTACCCGCGTCGTTCCACTCGATCAGCACGTTGGTGCGCCAGCCGTCCGGCAGCAGCGCATGCGCTGCGAAGAGCGATTTCGGGGATGAGTTCAAGAGTCGGCTTCCGTATTCAGCGACGTGCACACCAGCACGCCGTCTCCTTCCATGGCGATCTCGACGGGATTCGCCCGGTCGATGCGCAGCGTGTCGACATCAAGGTCGGTTTCATGCGCGCGACAGCACTGCCTGCAGAAACGAACGGGTGCGCGGCTGCGACGGCGTCGAAAAGATCTGTGCGGGCGGTCCCGCTTCGACGATCTCGCCGCCGTCCATCACGACCACGACATCCGCCACTTCCTTCGCGAAGCCCATCTCGTGCGTGACGACGAGCATCGTCATGCCTTCGGCGGCGAGCAGCTTCATCACCTGCAGCACTTCGCCCACGAGTTCGGGGTCGAGCGCCGACGTCGGTTCGTCGAAGAGCATGACGCGCGGCTGCATCGCCAATGCGCGCGCTATGGCGACGCGCTGCTTCTGGCCGCCCGAAAGGCTCGCGGGCATAGCATGCGCCTTGTGCTCGAGGCCAACCTTCCTGAGCAGGGCGAGCGCGGCGGCTTCCGCGTCGGCTTTCGAGACGCCGCGCAGCATGCGCGGGCCTACCGTGATGTTGTGCAGCACCGAGAGATGCGGGAACAGGTTGAACGACTGGAACACCATTCCGACTTCGGTGCGCAGGGCGTTGAGCGAGCGGTCCTTGAGCATCGTGCCGTGATCGACGAGCCGGTGGCCGCAGATATCGATCGTTCCTCGCTCGGGCTGCTCCAGCCCGTTGCAGCACCGCAGAAACGTGCTCTTGCCGGAACCGCTCGGCCCGATCACCACCACGACCTGGCTGGGCTGAATGTCGAAGTCGATGCCATTCAGTACGCGATGCGCGCCGAACGACTTCGTGAGTTCGCGAATGCTGACGATAGGTTGAGCGCTGCTCATTGCACCATGCCCCCTGCGCGCAGCCGACGCTCGACGCGATGAAGAATGAAGTTGGTCGTCTGCGTGAGCACGAGGTACACGAGCGCGATCACGATATAGACCTCCAGCGACCGGTAGGACACGCTGATGATCTTCTGGCCTTCGTGCATGAGATCGTGAATCGTCAGCAGCGACACCAGGGCCGAGTTCTTGATCAGCGCGATGAACTCGTTGCCGAGCGGCGGAATCATGCGCACGATGGCCTGCGGCAAAATGATCGCACGCATGGCCTGTCCCGACGACATGCCGATGGACCGCGCCGCTTCCATCTGTCCGCGATCCACGGACTGAATCGCGCCGCGCACGATCTCCGACACATAGGCTGCCGAATACAGTCCGAGCCCGAGCATGCCGCACACGAACGCGGGCAGGAGGATGTCGAACTGCGGCAAGCCGAAGAACAGCAGGAACAGCTGCACGAGCAGCGGCGTGCCGCGAAAGAAGATCAAATAGCCGGTGCAGAAGCCGTAGACGAGCCGCCGCTGCGGATAGAGCCGGCCGATACCGATCAGGAGGCCGAGCAGGCACGAGAGCACGAGCGCGGCGGCGGTCACTTCCACTGTGACCAGCGCCCCGTGCGCGATATCGGCCCAACCGGCGAACGCCGGCGTGAAGTCGAGTTGCATCGGTCAGGTCCGGCGGATTATTTCGTGCTCGCCGTGGTGCTGGCGCTCGTGCCGAACCACTTCTTCACGATGGCGTCGTAGGTGCCGTCCGCCTTGATCTTCGCGAGCGCGGCATTCATCTGGTCGCGCAGTTGCGGCTCGTCCTTGCGCACCGCAATGCCGTACGCTTCGGTCGTCAGCTCCTTGTCGAGCACGCGAAAACCGGGGCGCGTGCGCACGAACTGGAACGCGGCGGGCTTGCCGGTCACGGCGGCATCAGCACGGCCGATCCCGACGAGATCAAACATCTCCTGATTTTTTTCCACTTCGACGCGCTGCACCTGCGGATAGTTGTCGCGCAGGAAATTGACCGACTTCGTGCCGACCTGCACGGTCACTTTCTTGCCGTTGAGATCGGCGAGGGTCTTGATCGGCGAGTCCGCCTTGACGAGGGCGGAGAGGCCGCCCGCGAAGTAGGGCTGCGTGAAATCGACGACTTGCGCGCGCTCCGGCGTGATGTAGATGCCCGAGATCGCCGCGTCGAAGCGTCGTGCCACGAGACCGGGAATCAGCCCCTTGAAGTCGATGTCGGTCCACTGAACCTGCTTGCCCATTGCCTTGGCCAGCGCGTTCATGATGTCGATGTCGAAGCCGGTGCGCTGGCCCTTGTCGACGAATTCCATCGGCGGGAAAGTGGCATCGGTCGCGACGTTGAGCACGTTCGAATCCTGCGCGGCTGCGTTGCCGGGTGCGATCGCCGTCAGCAGCGCCATGCCGAGAGTCGCGGCGGAGAGAAGGTTCTTCAGTTTCATGTGTGGGCTCCAGAGTGTGTGGTCGGTCGATGAGTGAGGTTCAGGCGGACTGCAGCCGGGCGGATATGCCGTTGGCCGTGCGCACGGTCCAGTCGGCGAGTTGCTGTTCGCGGCCCGCGGCGCGCGACGATGGGGCCATCAGCGTGATCGATGCGCTCGCGCCCGCGCCGCGCGAGAGGCGCCGGAAAACGGGCGCGCTCACGCCCCAGACGCCGGGATCGACTTCGCTGTCGCTCACGGCGTAACCGCGCGAGCGGATGCGCTCCAGTTCCGCTTCGAGGGCGGCGCGCGCGGCTCCGTCGCCGGCGAACTGGCGTTCGAGCGTTTCACTGCGCGTTTTCTCGGCCATGAAGGCGAGCAGCGACTTGGCCGACGCGCCCGCGCGCAACGGAACCGCGCGGCCTTTTTCGAACGAGCAACGCAGCGAGTGCGTGCTCTCGACCATCTCGAGGCAGATCACCTGGTCGTTCACGGCGATGATGAGCCCGACGCTCTCCTGCGTCGCGCGCGAGAGCTCCGACATGCCGTCGCGGCTCGCTTCGACCAGCATCGAATTGATGTCGAAGCCGAGTGCGAGCTGCAAGCTCACGGGACCGGGGGCATAGCAGCCCGCGTCCTCCGTCACGAAGCCCCAGCGCTTGAGCAGCGCGATTTGGCGATAGAGCGTGCTTTGCGCGAGGCCGGTCACGCCAAGCATGTCCTTCACGGACATGGCTTTCCCGTGGCTCGCGAGCGCAGTAAGTACGAGCAGCAGACGCTCGGCGCCAATGACGCTGGATTCCTGTTTCACCTTGAGTCTTGCCCGAAGAGATGCGGTTCCGATGACGCAGAATGCCACGTCGCTCCCGCCGAACAAAAATGCGATTCCCATTCGATGGGAATGGTGAGCTAGGGTTTACACGGTCTCGTACCTCTGAATTGGACCCTGCCTGCTTGGGAGACTCGCATGGCTCGTCGAGTGGTCCAACGAAAGCAGCGATTCAGCGATGGTCTCTTCCCAACACACGGCCTCGAACCGCATCGGTCATGTCGCGAAGCACCAGTTGCTTGCAAGGCATCGTCGAAACGGTCTGTCAGGCACTGGCCCACCTCGTACACGGAAAACCACGCCACCTCCTTCAGTGCAGCGAATAGCGATGCAAGATGCGTTGCGCCGTCTCGATGATCCGATCGACGGTCATCTGCCCGATGGCTTCGCGGTTGCCCGGCGTGAGCTCGCCGAGACCGACGTAGTAGCGAACGAGATCGCCGCCTTCGCGCCGAATGATCAGCATATTGTCTTCGCTTGCGGACTGGATGGCCGCTTTCAGCCGGATGTCCGCAAATCGTGACGCCAGCGCGTCCATGACAGCCCACGCATGATTGCCCCGTCGCCACGCAGCGTCTGGCCGATGGCCAGTCTCGACGCATAAGAGTTCGACGCTGCTTCCGACTGGCTCGGCCTTGACGCGATTCTTCGACAAGTCGCGTGAGTGACAGCATGCTCGCTAAAGCGGATTGGCCGGCAGACTTCGATGGATAGCGAGGGAAGCAACCGCAGCCTCGCCAATTGCGACGCAAATCTGATTCAGTGAATTCACTGCATCGCCCGCGGCGTATAGTCCGTCTACGCTTGTCCGCTGATGCTTATCGGTCACGATCATTCCGTCGTTGTCTCGCTGCACATCCAAGCCGCTCAAGAGGTTTGCTTGCGGAAGACAGCCGAGCACCGGATAGATTGCATCGAATGCATGTCGGCGCCCATTCTGGCAGGCAACGCTAAAGGACGCCTCGGAGCTGTTCGACAACTCGAGCGTTTCAGTCGTGATCAACTCGATGGCGTTCTCCGCCGCGAGGGCACGCTCCTGTTGAGTCAGCGCATCGTTATCCGAGGCGATGACCGCCACCTGTTGACAGAAGGTGCGGAAAAACAAGGCATGCGACAGCGCCCGCGATGCCGGACCCAGCATTGCAATCCGCTTGCCTTGCGCCTCGAAGCCGTCGCATATCGCGCAGAAACGGAGCAATCCTTCCTGAGTCAGCGCAATGGCGTCGTCGATCGGCGGTAGCTTGTCCCGGATTCCACATGCGAGCAGTACATGACGCGCGACCAGGCTGCGGGACGAAGGACCACTCGTGCTGCCGTATTCGACGAGGAATCCGCCGTCCGTTCGCGTTATCGTCGTGACTCGGCCTTCGACGAGTGGCACGTCGTAACACTCGATCTGGCGACGCATCTTGGCAAGCAGTGCGTTTCCATTGATGCCGCTCTCGAAGCCGGCGAGGTTACGCACGACGGGGATGAGTGACGCTCTGCTCTGACCGTCGTCGATCACGACCGTCGATCGCCTGAATCGTGCGAGATAGAGGGCGGCGGTGAGGCCGGCGGGCCCGCCACCGACAATAATGCAATCAACGATCGGATCGTTCATCTCTGTCTTCGTTTGCGGTCGATGGACCTGGGTTTTGCGTACTGGCGCGCGCACGCCGTTTCCGGACATGCCGCTTTCACGTCGGAGTGAGTGAGCAATAGCGATTCCCACGATGATGAACGACGCATCCGCCTCGCGCTCATCAGCGACGTCGACGCGAGGCCAAGGCTAGTCGGCCTAGGTCAGCCTGACGTTGGGCGTCGCGGAGGACAAGAGTCTGCGCTGGCGATGACAATACGATGCGAAAGAACGGTCGGTCGCTCTCTCAGCGCGCCGCATGCTTTCCGTCATCGGCAACGCGAAGATTGGTTTGCAACGCCGTCGCGAACAGTGCTCCCCGCGCGCGGAACGACGAAGCCGACCAAGAGCGGTCATACTGAGTCGTGGGCAACTCGATGCTTCTTGCAACTCTCCGATCGCACGATGTGGTTCTGAGTGTCCAACGACGAGCCCAGCGAGATCGAGAAATCGAGCAGGTAGCTATTGCGCGAACCGATCGAAAAAACAGTAGGCGAAGACGATAGTATCGACGCGCTTTTCGCTCATTGCTTCGGCAGGAGCTTGTCGAAATCGCGATCGAGCTTGGCCAGCGACGAATCGATAATCCTCCGCTGGTCCGCAATCCACTCGCTTTGTTGCGCAAGTTTCCCGTTCGCCTCTTTCAACATGCGCTCCATCTCCACAGGCTGCGGCCCGCCCACGGTACGCCGGTCGTTGACGATCGCAACCGGGTCCAGCGTCGCGCGGAACTCCGCTTCGCTCATGGGCAGCACGCCGTTGCTCTCGGCATAACCCTTCGTCGTCTCGGCGTAGATCCGCTTGGCCTGGTCGTAGGGGAAGTCGCTCGGCTTGATGTTGTTGGCGCGCGCGTACTCGACGACCTCCGACGCAAAGTGGTGTCCGAGGCGGAAAGGCAGTTTGTACTTGCGCATGAGTACATCTGCGACTTCCTGAGACGCCGTCCAGTCGCTGTCGAGTTCTTCCAGCGCGCGCTTCTGGTCGATGACGAGCGCGTTCATGATCTTGTCCCACTTCTTGAGCACAGTGATCGCGCTGTCGATCATCTCCTTGTTGTCCCTCACGTCCTTCGCGTCGGGCATGCCCGGCGGGAGGTTATGGGCGCGGATGACCGGACCCATCGCGAGCGTGATAGCGGTCGATGCGTCGGCGCGCGTGGAGTTCAGCAATCCAGGATTGCGCTTCTGCGGCATGGCGCTCGACACGTAGGTATTGCTGCCGCCCTCTTGCAGCAGAATCCACGGTCTCGGCTCCGCGTACTGCGTCATGACATCCTCGATGAAGCTGCCCGCATGCAACGCGATGCTCGTTACGATCGAAGCGACTTCCACGGGATGATCGACCGCTGCAATCTGATGCGCGTCATAGGCGTTGTCGACAATGCCCGGGAAGCCCAGATACTTCGCCATGCGGGCGCGGTCCAGCGGCCAGCTCGTGCCATTGAGGACCGTGGTGCCCATCGGACTCAGGTCGACGCGCGCATACGCCTCACGGATGCGCTGCGTGTCCCGGTCGAGTGCGGCCGCGTAGCCCAGCAGGTAGTGTCCGTAGCTGTTGGGCTGCGCCGCCACGCCGTTGGTGTAGTTCGGCACGATGGTATGTTCGTGCTGTTGCGCGAGCTTGACGATGGTCGTCGCGGTCTTGTTGAGCTGGTCGGCCAGGCGGAGCATGTCGTCACGCAGGATCGCCGCGCGGTAGGTGGCGTGCATGTCCTGGCTCGAACGCCCGGCATGCAGCAGCGTCACATCCATGCCGGCGGCCTGGATCATCAGCGGTTCGAACGTGATGACGGTGGATGGACGCTTTGCCCCGGGCTGGTTGCCGTCGTGAATCACCTTGGCGACGCCGGCCGCGATGTGCGGCGCAAGCGACTTGTCCAGCAAGCCCTCGTCGGTGTTGATGACGGCGGTCGCCTTGTTGATTTCGCCCAGCCAGTAGAACTCGTCGCGGGCGGGCGCTTGCTCGGCCTGCGCGGTGACAGCCGCGGCGTGCATCAGCAACAAAGCAGCTAAGGAAATGGCTCGCTTTCGGAACATAGCCTCGATCTCGTGTGGGTAGGCCGATGCAACAGGACGCCGACGGCACCGTCCGCGTGGGTGTCGGTTATAGCACAGCGGGCGGATGGCTGACTGAGCATGGCGGCATTGACAAGCACGCGTCAGGCGCGATTCAAGCCGATTGATCTGCTCATGCGTGTGGCAAAGCTCTGCCGTGAGGTTGCATCGAAGGCCGTGACGGTTGTGGGCGTCACTTGCTGACGGCAACCGCTGCGCCGGACCGGTAGCGCAGTAACTGGTCCGTGCCACGGCTGGCCCGTCATCTGCCGTACGTTCGCGTGTAGGCGCGGCAGTTCGTAAGCCCGTTGGCGCTCCATTCGAGCACGGCGGCGTTCGCCCAATGGTTCGTTGCTCGCGTACTTTGCAGCCGTTCGGCCGCGGAGCAAGGACCGGCGACGCGGGCGTGGCGCTTGCTGCCAAACGATTGTCGGCCCCTTCATGGAAACGACTATGGATGCGTTCTCGCAAGCCGGGGACAGAAATGCGGCGCATGGGCAACCCGCGCGGCGCGCGTTGCCCGAGCTCATTCGCGCATCGGCGGAGCGGCTGCCCGCGTTCGATGCACCCGAATTCGCGCAAGCATTCGATCGCTTCGCGGACAAGCGGGTCGTGCTGCTGGGCGAGGCGAGCCACGGCACGGCCGAATTCTACGAAGCGCGCGCCGCAATCACGCGGCGGCTGATCGAGCGGCATGGATTCGACTTTGTCGCGGTCGAAGCGGACTGGCCGGATGCGGCGCTGATCGACGAACATGTGCGCGGACGTCCCCGCGCCCGTCCCGACGCGCAGCCGTTCCGCCGCTTCCCGACGTGGATGTGGCGCAATGCGGAGTTTGCCGCGTTCGTCGCGTGGCTACGCGGGCACAATGCCACGCTCGAGGAACGGGATCGGGCGGCTTTCTATGGCCTGGACCTTTACAGTCTCTCGGAATCCATTGCCGCGGTGCTGGCGTACCTCGATGTGCACGATCCCGAGGCGGCGCGCATCGCCCGGGTGCGCTACGGATGCCTCACGCCGTGGCAGAAAGATCCTTCCGTCTACGGACGTGCCGCGTGGCAGGCGGGCTTCGGCAAGTGCGAGGAGGCAGTCGTTGCGCAGTTACGCGACTTGCTCGACAAGCGCTTCGCGTCGGCCGCGAGCGATCCGGCGCTCCTCGACGCGACGCACAACGCGCGTCTGGTCGCCGCGGCGGAGCAGTACTATCGCGCGATGTACAGCGGCTCGGCCGAAAGCTGGAATCTGCGGGACACGCACATGTTCGACACGCTGCACAGCCTGCTCGATGCGCGCGGAGCGCAATCGCGCGCGGTCGTGTGGGCGCACAACTCGCATCTGGGCGACGCATCGGCGACGGAGATGGGCCGCACGCGCGGCGAGCTCAATGTCGGGCAGCTTTGCCGCGAACGCTTCGGCGAGCAAGCGGCGCTGATCGGCTTCGGTACGCACACCGGAACGGTCGCCGCGGCTTCCGACTGGGACGAGCCGATGCAGATCATGCAGGTGCGGCCCTCGCGCGAAGACAGCTACGAGTTCCAGTTCCATGCGGCGGGCGTAAGCCCGTGTTTCGTCGATCTTCGCGCCGGTGCGGACGATGCGCTACGCGGCGCGCTGAGCGAAGCGCGCCTCGAACGTTTCATCGGCGTGATCTATCGGCCGGACACCGAGCTATACAGTCATTACGCGCAGGCCGAGCTATCCAGTCAATTCGATGCCTACGTCTGGTTCGACACGACACGCGCGGTGAGCGCCATATCGTCGTCCGATGCGGCGGCGGACAAGTCCGCCGGCGCCGACACGCCGGAAACCTTTCCGTTCGGCGTCTGATTCCGCACGGCTGCCTAGTGCGCGATAGCGATCGCTCGCAAAGCGTTGGCCGAGGAAGCTCGCGACGGAGGCCGATGGAGTGCCTGTGATCGGCAAGCCGAAGGCGCCATGCGGATCTCGCTAGCTAGATGCGTCGGTGTCAGCAATTTCGACAATGCAAACGATCCCGCCTTGCTTCCTCAGCGATCTCATCAAGAGAGCTACGCCGCGACGCCGGTGTATTCGCTGACCTTGTCGAGGTCCATCAGATGGTCGCGCGGAATCTCCCCGCCGAGCTGGCCGCGCCGGATCACCAATACGCGCTGCGACACAGCGGCGATGAAGTCGAGATTCTGTTCGACAAGCACAATGGTCAGGCCGCGGCGCTCGCGCAATGCGACGAGCGTCTCGCCAATCTCCTCGATAATCGAAGGCTGAATGCCTTCCGTCGGCTCATCGAGCAGCAACAGCGATGGCTCGCCCGCCAATGCCCGAGCGAGTGCCAGCAATTGTTGCTCGCCACCCGACAGCGATCCACCCGGGCGGTCGAGCAAGGGCTTCAGACGCGGAAAGTCGTCGAGCAGCGCGCCCAGCGCCTCGTCTGGCTTGCGACCGGTCTTCATCAGGCCGAGGCGCAAG
This sequence comes from Caballeronia sp. AZ10_KS36, assembly GCF_023631105.1. Classification (NCBI taxonomy): domain Bacteria; kingdom Pseudomonadati; phylum Pseudomonadota; class Betaproteobacteria; order Burkholderiales; family Burkholderiaceae; genus Caballeronia; species Caballeronia sp. AZ10_KS36. Next base: position 205,635 of record NZ_JALQDQ010000025.1, read on the forward strand.
TTGTCATACGCTGTGAGCGTTGGGAAGATTTCGCGCCCTTGCGGCACGTACGCCATGCCGCGTCGGGCGCGCGCATGCGGCGGCAGGGTGGTGATGTCCTGGCCGCCGAAGTGCAGCGCGCCCGCCGTCGCCGGCAACGCGCCGATGAGCGTGCGCAGCAGGGTCGTCTTGCCCATGCCGTTGTGCCCGAGTATGCCGATCGATTCGCCATCACGCACGCTCAGCGCCACGTCGAACAGCACCGGAATCGCGCCGTATCCCGCGCACAGCCCTGTTGCTTCCAGCATCGCGCCTCCGATTCAGTGCGGCTTCTTGCCGAGGTAAATCTGCTGGATGAACGGATCGCTCATGATGCGCTCCGGCGTGTCCTCGCGAACGATCGCACCCTGATGCAACACCGTCACCGTTTTGGCGATGCGCCGGATGAAGCTCATGTCATGCTCCACCACGACGAGCGCGTGCCGCCGGTTGATCTCCAGAATGAGTTCCGCCGTTCGCGCCACTTCAGGATCGCTCATGCCCGCGGCGGGTTCGTCCAGCAGGATCAGCGGCGGGTCCCCGGCAATCACAACGGCCAGTTCCACCCACTGGCGTTCGCCGTGGGAAAGCAGCCCGGTGATCGCATCGCGATGTGAGAGCATGCCTACACGCTCCAGCACCTCGCGCGCGACACGTTCTGTCTGCCGCGGCGTATTTACCCGGCGTGCGGCGAGCCATACGTTTTCCCATACCGACAGCCCGTTGAAGAGACTGGGCACCTGCGTCTTGATGCCGATGCCAAGCCGCGCCGGTTCGTGCGGCTGCATCGCTGTGATGTCCATGCCGCGAAAACGGATCTCGCCCGATGTCGGCTTGACCTGCCCCGTCAGCAGTTTGAAGAATGTGCTCTTGCCCGCGCCGTTCGGACCGATCACACAGCGCAGTTCCGCTTCCGCCAGCGTGAAATCGACGTCGCGCGTGGCATGGACGCCGCCGAAGCGGACGTTGAGCTTGCGAGTTTCGAGCAAGGGCATCGTCATGCGGCCTCCTTGCGCGTCTCATGCCGCTCATTGGCCCCGTGTCGTTCGTGCGCCTCGTGTACGTCGTTCGATGAGGGCCGTCTGCGCCGTGCCGCGCCAAACAGCCTCATACCGAGATCGCCGATGCTCGGCACAATGCCCTTCGGCACCATCAGCACGAACACGACGAGGATCGCGCCGAGCACGAGGTTCGAGTTGATGGTCTGCTGCGTGCCGATCTGCGTAGTGAGCCATTGAATGGCCACACACCCGACGACCGGCCCCACGAGCGTGCCCAGCCCGCCGACGATCACCCAGATGATGATCTGCGCCGACTGCGCCAGTCCGAAGATGCCGGGGCTCGTGAATGCACCCCAGTTGGCGAAGAGGCATCCCGCCAGCCCGGCAATGGCCGCGCCCAGCACGAACGTGAAGAGCTTGTAGACGCGCGAATCGTATCCGAGCAGCAAGAGGCGCTGTTCGTTCTCCTTGCTCGCCACGATGACGCGTCCGATCTTGAATGCAAGCAGCACGCGCAGCAGCAGGTACACGCCGAGCAGCGCGCCGAGCGACAGTTCGAAAAGGCCGCGCGGGCTGATAACGTCGTCGATATTGCCGGGCGTGTTGAGCGGCGGAATATTCGGAATGCCGTTGAAGCCGCCGAGCGGCGCATTGCCGATCTTCCATTCGGGACCGGCGGTGGAATTGACGACGTTGAAAAGAATCAGCGTGACCGTGAGCGTAATGACGCCCATGTACACATCGGAGAGGCGTCCGTAGAAGATCAGATAGCCGAGAACCGTGGCGAACGCCGCAGGCAGCACGATGGCGAGCACGAAGGGCACGGTGCTGTCGCCCATGTTCGTCACGGCAATGGCATAGGTATAGGCGCCGAGCCCGAAGAATGCGGATTGCCCGAAGCAGAGAATGCCGCCGAAGCCCCACACGAATCCGAGACTCAACGCGAGTATTGCCATGACGGCGTAGACGGTGGCCTGCACGAGCGCGAAGTCGTCGAGCACGCGCGGCAGCACGATCAGCATGACCAGGCCAATCGTGAGCGAAACCGCCGCGCTTTTCCACGACTTCGAGAAGCGCGATAGCGTGTCGGGCACCGGCATTGCGCGGCTGGCTTTCACGGGCGTCATCACAATGCTCCCTTGAAGAAGCGCCCGGTGATGCCGCGCGGCAGCAGCCGCAGCATGACAATGGCGCCGACGAGCAACGCCACTTCGCCGAACACGGGCGTCGAGGCAAAAGTCGCAATCTGATTGATCGCGCCGAAAAGCGCCGACGAGCTGATGAGTCCCGCCACGATGGCAGGGCCGCCGCCGATCACTGTGATGAACGCCTTCGCGACGAATGCGCCGCCCATGGTCGGGACGACGCCGGTCATCGGCGCGAGCAGGCCGCCCGCGAGTCCCGACAGCGCCGCGCCGACCGCGAACGTGATCGAGTACACGCGTCCCGGCGCGATGCCGAGCGCGTCGGCCATTTGCGGGTTCTGCATCGTGCCGCGCGCAATGAGCCCGAGCGGCGTACGTAGCAGGACCCAGCGCAGCGCCACGCCAATGACGACCGCCACCGCGATGATGACGAGCGTATAGCTGCTCACCGAATAGCCGCCGATGGGGAAGTTGCCCAGCGGCGCGGAGATGCCTGCGGTCGTATTGCCCGCAATCGACGTCACGATTCCGATGAGAAAGAGCGACAGGCCCCACGTCGCGAGCATCGTATCGATCATGCGGCCATACAGCCGCCGTATGACGAGGCGCTCCAGAACAACGCCGATGATCGCGACGACGAGCGGCGCGACAACGAGGATCGCAATCCATAGATTCACGCCGAGCCGCATCGCTTCGATGGCGGCATACGCGCCCAGCATCATGAATTCGCCGTGCGCGAGATTGATCACCTTCATCATGCCGAAGATGACCGCGAGACCCGACGAGATCACTACCAGACTCGCTATTGCGTACAGCACTTGTATCAAGACGATCGCAGCAAGATCCATCGTTGCTCCTCTGAGTGCCGGGGCACCACGCGCCTCACAGCTTGATGACGTACTGCTGGTTGTCGCGCGGATTCTTGATCAGATTGCACACTGCGCTGGTATCGACCGGCGGCTGGTTCTGGAACGTCTGCACGATGTCCAGCTTGTGGTTCTTTACCTGAGCGATGCTCACGTTAAGTACACAATGATGGGTAGCCGGATCGATCGAGACCTTGCCGCTCGGCGCATCGATGCTGATGCCCGACTCAAGTGCCTCGATCACCTTGGTGCGGTCGATGGTGCCCGCCTTCTTCACGCCCTGCGCCCATAGATTGAAGCCCTGATACGTGCCCATCGCGAGTTCGGTGATGTTCGGATAGTTCGCTCCGAATCGCTTGTGGAATCGCTCCTTGAATGCCTTGTTGACAGGATTGTCGAGATTCTCGAAGTAGTTGTAGGAGACGAGAAAGCCGTCGCATTCCTCGGGCGAGAGGATGATCTGCTCATTGCCGCCGGCGAAGGTCGTCGAGGCGAGGGGAATCTTCTTGTGGAGCCCCGCCGCCGCCCATTGCCGATAAAACGAAACATGCGATCCCCCGACGAGCGCGGACACGAGCATGTCCGGCTTGGCCGATTCGATCTTGGAGATGGTCGAGCCGAAGTTAGTCACGTCCAGCGGAAAGAAGTCGATCGACGTGACGGAGCCGCCGTTGTCCTGCACGAACTTCTTCACCCATTGCGAAGTGATTTGTCCGTAGTTGTAATCCGCCGCGACGACATAGACTTTCTTGCCCCATTGCTTCATCGCATACGGGATCAGCTTGGCAACCGTCTGCCCCGGCGTCACGCCGGTGCAGAACGTGTTGCGGTCGCATACGCCGCCTTCGTATTGCGTGTTATAGAAATAGAGCGTGCGGTAACGGTCCAGCACGGGCCGCATGACTTCTCGAGATGCCGAAGTGATTCCGCCGTGCACGACGGCCACTTTGTCTTTCAGCGCCGACTGTTGCGCGAACTGCGTATAAAGCTGCATGCTCGATTGCGGATCGTAGTTGAGCAGCTTGATCTGCTTGCCGAGCAGACCGCCCTGGGCATTCCATTCCTCGACAGCGATGGTCAGGCAATCCGCCATCGGCTTGCCGTATATATCGAGACCGCCCGACTGGTCCGTGATACCGCCCACGAGGATTTCGTCGGCGGCTTCCGCGATGAACGGGAACGATCCAGCCATGCCCGCGGCCACCGACGCCGCAGACGACTTCAGAAACGAACGTCGATCCATATACAGTTCCGAAAAGGGAGGCGAGGAGAGTGAAGGCGTTGCGGGCGCTTCGATGCTTCAGAGTTTCATCCAGTCAACGGATTGCTCGAACGCATAGGCGCCGCGGTAGATGGTGGCTTCGTCCCAGTGCTTGCCCACCAGCATCATGCCGACCGGAAGGCCATCGACCATTCCGCACGGCACGCTCATCGCGGGGTGCCCCGTGCAATCAAACGGACATGTATTCGGCAACATCTCGAACGCACGCGTGATCACTTCCTCGACGCTCGCGCCCGGCTTGGGCAGCGGCGTGGCGACCAGCGGGAGCGTGGGCATGAGAAGAAGGTCGTAGTCGGCGAATGCCGCGTCATACGCTGCGGTGAGCTGACGCGACAGGTTCTGCGACTTTGCATAGAAGTGACCGCGATAGTGCCGGATGAAATACTCCCCTAGCACCATCGTGATCTTCAGCGTTTCGGACAGTTCATCCGCGCGCTCGTGCCATCCGGCGTGATAGTCCACCATGCCGGTTACATACAGACCCTTCCAGTTGTAGCCATGGCCGTTGTCCTTCATCATCTGCTGCGTCGCCCCTTCGGCGGCGATGGGCAACCATATTGCGGGACCGATGCGATGCATCGGAATGGAGACTTCGCTGACCTGCGCGCCGAGTTCCGCGAGATGATCGGCAGCCGCGCGCACCTTCGCATCCGATGCTTCCAGCGACTGTGGCCAGCCAAAGCCTTCCTTGACCACGCCAATGCGCAAGCCGCGCACGCCTTCCTTCATGATCTCCGTGTAAGGCTTCGCGACTTGTCCCGCATGCTGACGCGGATCGAGGCCATCCGGACCGGCCAGCACTTCGAGCATCAGGGCGTTGTCGGTCACATTCGCGGTCATCGGCCCGGTGTGGTCGATCGTCAGTTCGATGGGCATGACGCCCGTATAAGGCACCAGGCCGTGCGTAGCCTTCATGCCGTATATGCCGCAGTATGATGCGGGCATCCTGATCGAGCCGCCCTGGTCGCCGCCAATGGCGAGATCCACCTCGCCTGCGGCCACGAGCGCCGCGCTGCCCGATGACGATCCGCCTGCCGAATAACCCATCTTGCGCGGGTTATGAACCGGCGCGGGCGAACTCGTGTGCGAGCCGCCCGAGAAGCAGAAGTATTCGCACGTCGCTTTGCCGACGATCGTTGCGCCCGCATCGAGCAGACGCGTGACAATGGTGGCATCGACATCGGGCACGTAGCCTTCGAGTGTGGACGCGCCGTTCATCATCGGCACGCCTGCGAGGCATACGTTGTCTTTGAGCGCGACGGTTTTTCCGGCGAGCTTGCCGGTGGGCGCACCCTTCACTTCGGTCTTCACATACCAGGCGCCGTAGCGGTTTTCGTCGGCAGATGGGCGATAACCCGGCGTGCGTGGGTAGGTGACGCGCGGGACGTAATCCGGCAGCGAATCGATCACATCATAGGCATCGAAATTCGCCTGCAACATCGCGTGATAGGTAGAAAGCTGCTCCTCCGACAGATGCATTCCGAGACTGGTGGCGACTTCGTCAAGCTGGGCGGGCGTGGGACGTTTCACTGCCATGACTCTTCCTCACTTGAGCTGATTCATGACCGACAGCCGCCTGCGTTAACGGTCCATGCAGACGCGGCGAGAGCGAGCAGGAGACTTCGTGCAGTGGGTCCCTGATCTGCGAGCCATGGTAGGAACACATATTTTCCAAGTCAACAAAATATTTTCCCTGGAAACTAAATGGCAGCGCTGCGTCAGATTTGCGAGATCACTTCGAAATGGTGACCTTCCGCACGCGCGAGATAGATCGGCACATGATTCACACGGCCGCCCGCGTAGGCCGCGCCGCGCGCGCTGCGATAGTTCAGCGGCGTAAGGCCGAGTTGCGCGAGACCGGCGTCGCGGGATAGACGGCGGCGCTGTGCATCGTCGGCGAGTGCGGCGAGGAAATGGACGCCTTCGTATGTCGACTGGCCGAAGGTGTCGAGCGTTGGCGCACGCGCGCCATAGCGTGTGCGATAGCGTTCCTTGAAGGCAAGATTCGCGTCCGTTTGCAGCGACGCGAAGTAGCCCGAGGCGGCATACAACAACGCCGTGTTGCGCGCCCCGATACCCAGCAATTCGTTCTCGCCGAGCGCGCACGAGAGACGCACGATGCGGCCGGCGAGACCGGCTTCGCCGAACGCGCGATTGAAGTCGATGGTGTCCTGACCGATGAGCGAAAGCAGCAGCGCATCCGCGCCTTGCTTGCGAATGGCGTCGAGGACTTCGCTGTAGTCACGTGTGCCGAACGGCACGACACATTCGCCGACGACTTGTCCACCCGCCTCGTTGACCACGCGGTGCGCGAGCCGATGCGTCGCATGGGGCCATACATAGTCGTTGCCGACGAAAAACCAGCGCCTCGGCCGATGCTTGTTCTGAAGCCAGTGAATCGCAGGCTGAAGCTGCCGCCCCGTGGTTTCGCCAATGGCGAAGACGCCCGGCGTGCGCTCTCCGCCTTCGTAGAGCGGCGTATAGATGAAAGGAAGCTGCCCGGCGACCGCCCTGATGAGATCCAGTCGCACCGCGCTCGTGTGCATGCCCACCAACGCGTCTATCGCATCGTCTTCGATCAGCGCCTCCAGCGCGGATTCGAGCTCGCGCGCGTCATCGCCCGCGTTGATCGTGAGCAGCCTGCAGGGACGTCCCGCCATGCCCGATGCGTCGTTGACTTCTTCCACCGCAAGCTTCGCCGATGCGAGCGCGCATGGCCCCCACAAGCCGGCCGAACCGCCCAAGGGAACGCACAGTGCGATCGTCATCTCCTGCCTTGAACGGCGGGAACGTTTACGATGCTTCATCAATGGTCGGCTCGGCGGGTCGGAGACATGGAATGCACAACAGAATGGCACGCGCGCACCATCATTTATCGGGCTGACGCTCCCTGCACCGATACTTTCCCGAACCCGATTTGTTTGCGTAATATTCGATTTGTCCGCTATCTATAAAGCATCTACCATGCCGGAATCCGATCTCTCTTCATACCTCGCCTGGCTCATTGCCTCCGCGCATCGGCAGATGAAATCCGGACTTGCACAGCTTACCGCCGAGGAGGGCGTCAACGAGGAACACTGGCGCATCCTGCACGCGGTGTCGGATGAGGCCGGTCACTCCATGAGCGAGCTTGCAGCACACGTTCTGATGAACCTGCCCGCGCTCACCAAGAACGTCGACAAGCTGGTGAGTCGCGGACTCGTGCTGCGTGCCGCCGACGACGCGGACAGCCGAAAGGTGCTGGTGTACATCACGGAACGGGGCGTCGAGTTGTTGGACCGGCTGCGACCCTGTGTGGACGCGCACCATGCGGCCATCGAAGATGCGCTCGGCTCGCGCAATGCGAAGCAACTGAAGCGATTGCTCGAGCGATTCATCGAAGAGACGCGGCCGCGCTGACTGCGCGCATCGACTTTGCCTGTGGCCGTCAGTGAGGGAAGGTTTTGTATTCAGAAACGGTCGCCGTCGGCAGCCGCACAACGCCTGACCCGCGAGCGTCGGCTACGTTCGACGTGCCGACGCAAGGTGTCGGACCTCTCGCGGTCAGGCGAGTGAAAAAGGCAACGGGATCGGTAGGACGATCGCAATGTACCTCGTTGCCGGCGTCCGACTGCGCTGTGTGCTCAATGCACACACCGAAACGAAGCAGCGTCATTGACGTCACCGCCTTCGTAGCGAGCCCACTTCGGATAGTCGCATAGCGGTCGCGTGCGGCCCGGAACCCCGGCCGTATCCCTTGTCACTTGCGCCACTGGCGCCTTGTCCCGCTCGACCCACTGAGCGAGCGCCGACAGAGAATCCCAGGTGGCATTGAAGGTACTGCTGGCAGCGTGTCCCATGCCGGGAATCTCGTAGAAACGCACGAACGAATCGACGCGATCAACGCCGAATCGCGCTTGCAGCCGCCGATAGTACAACTCCGTGGCGCGGGTGCTGACGAGTACATCGGATTGTCCGTGAACGAGCAGGAGCTTGCCGCCACGCCGCCGGAACGCTGCAATATCGGTGCTTGCGTCCAGTTGCTGACTCAGATCGCTGATACGGTTGGCCCACACGCCCGGTTGCTCCGGGTCGAGCGACAGGGAATGGAAGTTCGGATCGCGTGTGACCGAATATTTGATCCACTGGTCGGTTAGAACGCTGATGTAAGGCGCCGTGAGCGGCATCGGATCGGCCGGCTGCGAAGTTCCGAATGCAAGGAAGGTGACCACCGGCTCGACCGGCGAAGTGCGGGTCGTAATTCCAAGGTCGGCGCCCCACACGTTGTAGCCGGGATAGTAGGTTTCGCCACTAGCCAGCCGGAACCGCAGCAGCGTTGGCGTATTGATCGTCTTCAACGCCTCGATCTGCGCGTCGGACAGGCAATGGTCGCCGCTGTCCGCGCCCTTGGGGCAGCGCAGCGGCGCACCATTGAGAGTCGCGAACGACGGATCGAATCGCTCATTGCATTCGCGCTGGTCGCTGATCAAGCCGTCGGTCACCCCGTCGAGCGCATCGCACGCCTGCATCGCCGCGTCGTACACGGCTTGGCGTTTCGCCACCGACAGATACGCGCCCGGTTTCGCCAGGGCGCGGCTCATGCGCTGCCCTCCGAGGAGGGCGGCAGCATCGTCCCATGCCGGGTACCATGCGATGGCACCGTCCCAGTCCGACGGCCAGCGCTGAATTGCGGTCACTGCTTCGCGCCCGCCAGTCGAACCTCCTGCAAAGTAAGCCTTGCGAGGCGAATGCGCATAGCGGGCCTTGATGATCGCCAGAGCCGCGTCGTGGGTTTTCTTCAGCGCGTCGCCGCCGAAATTGTTCAACGCCTCGTCGTTCGCACCAAAGCGTCCGTCCTGAGAGCCCAACGCATTGGCCTGATGACCGGAGTCGCTGGCGAACGTAGCGTAGCCGCGACCGAGCGGCACAGCTGCATCGACGGGACCATTGGGTACGTTGCCCGCCACATTGGGGATGGTGCCGTCGAATCCGCCGCCACCGAACATCAAGACCTTGCCGTTCCACTCGGCGGGAAGCGCCACTTTGAACTGGATGTCGGGCGCGAATCTGTCGATAGGGGATATCTTGCCTGTCACTTCGCAGTAGTCCGGTAACGCGGTCGCACCGCTTCCGCTCGCGGTGACCGGCTTGACCGCAGTGACGCTCGCTCCGGATGTGGGCTCGCCAATTTCCGAAGCCGGGACCACGAAGCCTTGAAGACGTTGGCAAGCGGCTTCGTGTCCCGTTGGCGGCGTCGCACCGATGCTGTATGCCGAAACCGCGGAAGTGACGATAGCCGCGATCACGCGCGCGGCCCTCGCAATGCAGCACTCACCTGTTGCCATAACGTCTCCATATAGATAACGCCGCTCGTGGGCGCGGCTTGTTAGCAGTAACGGCATCGGCCGCGAACTGGCTCGACCCGTGCAGCGCAACCGACGCATATCACCGGTCAAAGCCATTCGATAGTAGTGGCGGCATCTGGGCAGCGCGAGGTCAGATTCGGACTCGAAAAGGTGCTGGGAGGACAATTTCTGCATGCTCGTCGCGAACGGAACGGCGCGGACGAAGGGTTCAACGGCAAGTTCGGAGATGAACGTTTGAGCCTTGAATGGTTCTGGACGCGCGCGGAAGGCGCCCGTTGGCTTGACGCTAGCTTCGCGATATAAAAGCGCGGGATAACACGACGATGCTGGCCCAATCAATCGTGCGATTCCCTTGGGAGCAGGGCGATAAGCCAGCTTACGGCTTCAATGGGGCATCGTCAGCTCTATGGGGCGATGACCTGGCCTCGCCAAGTTGACGCGCCGCGCGCGGCGAATTCGTTTCAAGCGGGCGTGTAGATCGCAAGTCTCAGCGCAGGGTCGTCGTTCGCCTGAAACGTAGCGTAGTTGTAGCGTTGCGCGCCACGCTCATGATGAGTCAGAACTTTCTGCCCGGACGTGCCCCCTCGAACATCGTGCGCGTTCCACCATTTCGCGAACTCGGTGCTGTTCACGCGCAGTCTTTCGACCAGTTCGACAAAGGCCGGATCATCAGCATAGAGATCATGCGTTGCGCGAAACGACGCGATCATGCGACGCGCCTCGCTGGTCCAAGTCGCGCCGAAAAGCCGACGCGAGTCCGCTTCGATAAACATGAAAACCAGAATGTTGCGATCCGCTTTCGCAAGACGCTCGAAGCCGAGCAGATCGGCCGCCGCAGCATTCCAGGCCAGCAGATCCCAACGCCTGCCCGTGACATACGCGGGTAGCTCAAGTTTCGCAATATGCGCGTGGCACCGCCGGTCACTTGATAAGAGCCGGCGCCTCACCCCTGCTTCCGGCGCGCCTTCCTCCAATCATCTCTGCGAGCCAGCCGACGACCAAAGCTGTGTAGGCGCGCTGGCTGGCTTCGTCAGAGAGACCGTGATCTGCACCTTCGATTATTCGATACGTCAGCGAATGCGCACGCAGAAACGCTTGCAGATAACTGGCGATCACTGCGTGAGGCACGGTCTCGTCGTGCTCCGATTCGACCAGCAAGACATCGCCGCGAAAGTCGGCAGCCGCTCGCAACGCGCGGTTCTCGTTCGCGGGGACGATACGCCTGCGATAAGCGGCAAGATCGTGTTCCTTGTGCAACGCGCGCTTCGGCATCGTCCATCCTTCGTCGAGATAGAGCGCCGGCACGCGCAGCCCGAGCCAGCGTACGGGCCGCATTGACGAGACGATCGAGGCGAGGTATCCGCCGTAGCTGCTTCCAATCACCGCGATCGACGTACCGTCTACCAGCGGCTGCGCGGCTAGCCGGTCGTAGGCGGCCAGGACGTCGTTCAAATTCGTTTCGCGCGTCACGGTCTCCTGCGCTTCCTTGGTGCGCGCATGTCCGGTCAAGTCGAAGGTCAGGCAGACGCAGCCGAGCGCAGTCGCCTGCCGCGCGCGCTCCATGTACTGCTCCTGGTCGCCACCCCAGCCGTGCACGAACAGCACGCCTGGAATCGCGGTCTGGGGCGTCACGAACGTGCCGTCGAGATAGCCGCGCTCAACCGGAATCTGGATCTGCTGCCGCGTCGCTGTCATTCGCTGCTCCTCTTCTAGCCGACAGAGCCGGTACTGGTTTCGACCGTATAAAACTTCGTCACGAGCCCCGAATGCGAATCCACGCCTTGATAGACGATGCACGCGCCGTCAGGCACCTCGGGGTGTTCGCCGTAGATCTCGAACGTCGATGCGCGCACGGTCGTGAGCGCCGGATCATCGACGAATGCCTGAAGCGCGCCGATTTCGGCGCCGCTCGCGCCCCCGATCCGCCACGACTGTTCGAGCACGCCGCGATGGCAACGCCCGCTTTCGTCGATGCCCGAGGCCACGTCATAGTTCCTGCGCGATGCGAAGAACGCGGGGAACGCGCTTTCGATGGCGGCATCGAACTCGCGCGCGCACTGAACGGCGGCGCGCGCCTCGTCGGGCATCGAGGTGCGCTCGAGCGCATCGAGGCTGCCGCGCACGACGACAAGGTCGGACCCGCCATAGACCGCATGTCCGCGGCTATTTCGCGTCAGCCGCTGTACGCCGTAATAGCTGGCCCGATGCGCCCGGACGCGCACATCGCCCACGCTGAACGTGGTAATGCTGGGCAGGTTGCGCTCCAGCACGACGCCATCGGTCTGGAGCGCGGCGTCGCCGATATCGTTCAATTGCAAATCCAGTTCGTGGCGATCGGCGACGACCGCCTGTCCCGTTCCGCCGATGCCGTAGGGGCGCTTGAGCCTTACCGAACCGCCGCTCCATAACAGCACGGCGGCGGCGAGCGCGTCGTCGCGAGTAAAGGCGGAGTAGCCAGGAAGCACGAGATGACGCAGCTGCTCGCCAAGTCGGTCGTGCCATCCGGGAGGCTTCAATTGCGCACGTGGCGGCAATTCATGCACGACCACTTTGGTCGCGACGAAGGGGAAGGGTACGACGCCGCCGAAGAGGTCATCATCGGTCGCGACGCCTATTCGTTGCGCGACGTCGAGGGGCAGGGTGTCGTCGGGAACGATATACGGGTCCGGGGTGTACGCACGATCAAGCCCGAAGTCGACGCAGCGTTGCGCACCGAGAAGCGTGGCAAGCCGTCCAGCGAGCGCACGCTGGGTTTCGCGTTCGTGCCGCGGTCGTGCGGTACTTCCACGACAGGAGAACACGACTACGGTGGGCGGGGTTTGGCTAAACGGAATGTGCATCCGCGCCTCCTCCATCGGAGCGACACAGCGATGTGTCAGGAGTATCCTGCGCATCGGTTTGGGTTCACGCAAGGAGTGTTCCGGCCACGCGACAACAGCGCCGACGCAGCAAAAAGCCGGGCGGGCTGGAATGCATCAGCCGACGCTCAGGCGATACGATAAACATTCGGGGCAGGCGTCGCTTCGCCTGCCGACGCCGATCAAGAAAATACCGGGATTGAAGATTTTTGCGTCGCACAATTTGCTGACGAGAGGCGATGACCGTCCGTGCATGCAAAAAAGTACATAAAAAGAGCCGAAAAGTTGGTAGAAGAGCGACACTGGCCGATCTAAATTGGCGTCAATAGCCGGCGCCGCGAAAGCGGCAAAAAGCAGCCGGCAATAAAAGAAACTGGAGACGGCTTCATGAGGCACCCCGATCTAGAGGTGGTCGACGTTCGACACGGCGAGTCCTTCAAGGCCTGGTCGCACGGCTATCCGTACAAGACGGTGCGCTGGCACTTCCATCCGGAATTCGAATTGCAGTTGATCGTCGCCACGCACGGCAAGTTCTTCGTCGGCGACCATGTCGGCTCGTTCGGGCCGGGCAACCTCGTTCTGATGGGAGAAAATCTTCCGCACAACTGGGTCAGCGAAGTGCCGGATGGCGAATACGTGGAGCGGCGCAATCTCGTGATTCAGTTCGGCAGGGACTTCGTCAAGCGCTGCATGGAAGCATTCCCCGAGTGCCGCGATGCTCAACCGTTGCTCGACAACGCACGTCGCGGGATCTTGTTCGACTCGCAGACGAGCGCGGTCGTGGCGCCGCTATTCGAAGAACTGTTGACGGCGCGCGGCATCCGGCGCATTTCGCTGTTCCTTCGTATTCTCGAATGCCTTTGCGATGCGAAGGAACAGACGCTCCTCGCGAGCATCGCTTACGAGCAGAACCTCGCTTCGTCCAAGCGGTTCGGTCACGTGCTTGCGCACATCGGCAAGAATCTGGCGTCGGACCTGCGCGAGTCGGATCTCGCCGGGCTCGCCGGACAGAGCGTGAGCGCATTCTCGCGCGCGTTTCATCGCCATACGGGCGCGACGTTCGTTCAGTACGTGAACCGCCTGCGCATCGAAGCGGCGTGCCACATGCTGCTCGCCGACGAAATCAACATCACGCAGATCTGTTTTCAGGCCGGCTTCAATAACGTGTCGAACTTCAATCGGCAGTTCCGGGCGGCAAAGGGGATGACGCCGTCCGAGTTCCGCGCGCTGCAGCGGATCAATGCGCGCAGCCGGGAAGTCAACCTGAACGCGCCGTCGGAAGGCAGCCCGGCGCATGTGTCGCCGGGACACACGGCCGCCGGCTACGCGTCGTCCGTCGAACGACGAATGCGATCGTCGCCCACGTAACGCGTAACGCGTAACGCGCTCGCGCTCTTTTCGCCGTACAGCAGCCGTCTTGTCGAGATTCGCCCTTCGCTCGCGCGAGGGCTTCATTCACCTTGAAGAAGTGCAAACTAATTAGGAGACACAACTATGAACCGCATGTCCGTTTCGTCGCTGCGCCGGGGCGCGTTGATCGGCACGCTTGCTTTCGCGGGCGCGTTTTGCGGTGTCGCGCACGCGGCGGCACCGCTCACGATCGGCATGACCTTCCAGGAAATGAACAACCCGTATTTCGTCACGATGCAAAAGGCGCTGAACGAGGCGGCGAATTCGATCGGCGCGAAGGTCGTCGTCACGGACGCACACCATGACGTCAGCAAGCAGGTCAGCGACGTGGAAGACATGCTGCAGAAGAAGATCGACATTCTGCTCGTCAATCCCACCGATTCCACCGGCATTCAATCGGCCGTCACGGCGGCGAAGAAAGCGGGCGCGGTCGTCGTCGCAGTCGATGCGAACGCCAACGGTCCCGTCGACTCCTTCGTCGGCTCGAAGAATTACGACGCCGGCGTGATGTCGTGCGAATACCTCGCGAAAGCGATCGGCGGCAGCGGCGAAGTGGCGATCCTCGACGGCATTCCGGTCGTGCCGATTCTCGAACGCGTGCGCGGCTGCAAGGCGGGGCTCGCGAAGTTCCCGAACGTGAAGCTCGTCGATACGCAGAACGGGAAGCAAGAGCGCGCGACCGCTCTGTCGGTGACGGAGAACATGATCTCCGCGCATCCGAACCTGAAGGGCATCTTCAGCGTCAACGACGGCGGCGCGATGGGTTCGCTCTCCGCCATTACGTCGTCGGGCAAGGACATCAAGCTGACGAGCGTCGATGGCGCGCCCGAAGCGGTCGATGCGATCCAGAAGCCGAACTCGAAGTTCATCGAAACGACGGCGCAGTTCCCGGCCGACCAGGTTCGCATCGCGCTCGGCGTCGCATTGGCCAAGAAGTGGGGCGCAACGGTGCCGAAGGCCGTGCCGGTCGACGTGAAGGTGGTCGACAAGGACAACGCCAAGGGCTTCACCTGGTAAAACGCGATGTCGGCGGACGGCTCGCCGTCCGCCCGAAAGAGGCGCAGATGGACACCATTCTCAGGCTCAAGCACATCACGAAGAGCTTTCCCGGCGTGAAGGCGCTGCAGGACATTCACATCGAGATCGCGCGTGGCGAAATTCATGCGCTGCTCGGCGAGAACGGCGCGGGGAAATCGACGCTGATGAAGATCCTTTGCGGGATCTATCAGCCCGACTCGGGCGAGATCGAGATCGACGGGCAGACGCGTCAGTTCGACAACTATCACGATGCGGTCGCGGCGGGCGTGGGTATCGTGTTTCAGGAATTCAGCCTGATTCCGTACCTCAACGCGGTCGACAACATCTTTCTGGGCCGTGAGCGCCGCACGGTGTGGCGCACGCGCGACCGCGCCGCGATGCGCCGTGAAGCCGCGGACATCTTCGCGCGCCTCGGCGTCGGCATCGATCTGGATGTGCCGATCCGTGCGCTGTCGGTGGCGCAGCAGCAGTTCGTCGAGATCGGCAAGGCGTTGTCGCTCAACGCGCGCATTCTGATTCTCGACGAGCCGACCGCCACGCTGACGCCCGCCGAGGCCGATCATCTATTCGCGATCATGCGTCAGTTGAAGCAGCAGGGCGTGGCGATGATTTTCATCTCGCATCATCTGGAAGAGATTTTCGATGTCTGCGACCGCATCACCGTGCTGCGCGACGGCCAGTATGTCGGCATGACGGACGTGGCGAAGACCGATGTCGAACGGCTCGTGGAGATGATGGTCGGACGGCGCATCGAGAGCAGCTTTCCGACGAAGCCCGCGTTACGCGACGATGCGAAAACCGTGCTCGACGTGAGATCGCTGCAGATCACGAAGGACGGTCCTGTCAACGCGTTCACGCTGCGCGAGGGCGAGATTCTCGGCTTCGCGGGCCTCGTGGGTTCGGGCCGCACGGAGACTGCGCTTGCCGTGATCGGCGCGGAGCCGGTTCATGCGAAGGAGATTCGCGTGCACGGCGCGATGGCGAAACTATCGGACCCCGCGGATGCGCTCCGTTCAGGCATCGGCATTCTGCCCGAGAGCCGCAAGACGGAAGGGCTCGTTACTTCGTTCTCGATCCGCGACAACATCTCGCTGAACAACCTCGGCAAGTACCGCTCGCTGCGCTGGTTCTTGAACCATCGCATCGAAGCGCGCACGACGGCGGAGATCATGAAACGCGTCGGCGTGAAGGCGCCGTCGATGCACACCGAAGTCGCGACGCTGTCGGGCGGAAACCAGCAGAAAGTGGTGATTGCGCGCTGGCTGAATCATCACACGCGCATCCTCGTTTTCGACGAACCGACGCGCGGCATCGACGTCGGCGCGAAAGCGGAAATCTACGGGCTGATGCGCGAACTCACCGCGCGCGGCTACTCGATCATCATGATCTCGTCGGAGCTGCCGGAGATCGTCGGCATGTGCGACCGCGTCTGTGTGTTCCGGCAGGGACATATAGAGGCGATCCTGAGCGGCGACGAGATCGATTCGAACACGGTCATGACCTATGCAACAGCCGGGGCACGCGGAGCGACACATGAACACGCCTGACACATCTTCTCCGAACTCACGTGAGGTCGCCGCCGCCACGACGCACGGCAGCGCGAGCTCGCGCTTCGCGAGCTTCAGACGCTCGACGCTCTTCTATCCGCTCATCGGGCTGATCGTCGTCTGTATCGTGATGATGGTGGCGAGTCCGAGTTTCCTGTCCGCCGCGAACCTGGAAAACGTGCTGCGGCAAGTGTCGATCAACGCGATCATCGCGGTCGGCATGACCTGCGTGATTCTCACGGGCGGTATCGATCTGTCGGTCGGTTCGGTCATGGCGCTGTCGGGCACGATCGCGGCCGGATTGATGGTCTCCGGCCTGAACGCGGTCGCGGCCTTGCTGACGGGTGTTGCGGTCGGACTCGGCTTCGGCGTCGCCAACGGCTTCTTCGTGGCGTTCGCGCGCATGCCGCCGATCATCGTCACGCTCGCGACGATGGGCATCGCGCGCGGCCTCGGTCTCATCTATACCGGCGGCTATCCGATCGACGGCCTGCCCGACTGGGTCAGCTTCTTCGGCAGCGGCAAGGTGTTCGGCATTCAGGCGCCGGTTCTCATCATGCTCGCCGTCTATCTCATTGCGTGGCTGCTGCTCGACCGCATGCCGTTCGGCCGTTACGTCTATGCGATCGGCGGCAACGAACAGGCCACGCGCTTGTCGGGCGTGCGCGTGGCGCGCGTGAAGCTGATCGTCTATACGCTCTCCGGGCTCACGTCCGCGTTCGCCGCGATCGTGCTGACCGGGCGTCTGATGAGCGGCCAGCCGAACGCGGGCGTCGGCTTCGAACTCGACGCGATCGCGGCGGTGGTGCTCGGCGGCACGTCGATATCCGGCGGACGCGGATCGATCCTGGGCACGCTGGTCGGCGCTCTGTTGCTAGGAGTACTGAATAATGGCCTCAACATGATCGGTGTGAATCCGTACGTACAGAACGTGATCAAGGGCGGAATCATCCTGCTCGCGATCTATATCAGCCGCGAACGCTCGCGCTGATCTCCTCAAGCTGCGAACCTTCAACGAGAGACATATGACGACACAGAACACCGAGTCCCGGATGACCGCCATCGTGTGCCACGCGCCCGAGGATTACCGCGTCGAACAGGTGACGAAGCCGCGCGCCGGGCGCAACGAACTCGTGATCCGGATCGCCGCCTGCGGCATCTGCGCGAGCGACTGCAAGTGCTACACCGGCGCAAAAATGTTCTGGGGCGGCCCGAGCCCGTGGGTGAAGGCGCCGGTGATTCCGGGCCACGAATTCTTCGGCTACGTCGAGGAAGCGGGCGAGGGCGGGGCCGAGCATTTCGGCGTGCAGGTCGGCGATCGCGTGATCGCGGAACAGATCGTGCCTTGCGGAAAATGCCGCTATTGCAAGTCGGGCCAGTACTGGATGTGCGAGGTCCACAACATCTTCGGCTTTCAGCGCGAAGTCGCCGATGGCGGCATGGCCGAGTACATGCGCATTCCGCCGACGGCGATCGTTCACAAGATTCCGCTTGGAGTATCGCTCGAAGATGCGGCGATCATCGAGCCGCTGTCGTGCGCAATCCACACGGTCAATCGCGGCGACGTTCAGCTGGACGATGTCGTGGTCATCGCCGGTGCGGGTCCGCTCGGTCTGATGATGACGCAGGTCGCGCATCTGAAGACGCCGAAGAAACTCGTCGTGATCGATCTCATCGACGAGCGCCTCGAACTCGCAAAACAGTACGGCGCGGACGTGGTCATCAATCCGACGAAGGACAACGCGCTCGACGTGATCAAGTCGCTGACCGATGGTTACGGCTGCGACGTGTATATCGAAACGACCGGCGCGCCGATCGGCGTGACGCAAGGTCTCGATCTCATCCGCAAGCTCGGGCGCTTCGTCGAGTTCAGCGTGTTCGGCGCGGATGCCACGGTGGACTGGTCGATCATCGGCGACCGCAAGGAACTGGACGTGCGCGGCGCGCATCTGGGACCGTACTGCTATCCGATCGCCATCGATCTGCTCGCGCGCGGGCTCGTCACGTCGAAAGGCATCGTCACGCATGGATTCTCGCTCGAAGAATGGGACGAGGCGATCAAGATCGCGAATTCGACCGATTCCATCAAGGTGCTGCTCAAGCCCGGCGGTGAGCGCTGATTGCGCGCGGAGAAGCGATGGAATACGTGATTGGCGTGGACATAGGCACGCAGAGCACCAAGGCGCTGCTCGTCGGGCGCGATGGCGTCATCGTCGCGAAGCATTCGAGCAGCTATCAGCCGGATACGCCGAAGCCGCTTTGGGCCGAGCAATGGCCGTCGGTGTGGTTCGATGCCGTCGACGAATGCATCGCGCATTGCGTGGCGCAGGCTGTGGCGCAGGGCATCGATGCCACATCGATTCGCGGCGTGTGCGTGAGCAGTCTCTACGGCGGCTCGGGCATCCCGGTGGACGAAGCGATCGAACCGCTGCATCCCTGTCTCATCTGGATGGACCGGCGCGCGACCGCAGAAGCCGATCGCGTGCGCGAGCAGGTCGATCTCGATCGATTGCAGGCGATCACCGGCAATGGCGTCGACAGCTATTACGGTTTCACGAAGATGCTGTGGCTGCGCGAGCATCGACCGGACGTGTGGGCGAAGACCCGCTATTTTCTGCCGCCGAACGCGTACGTCATTCATCGTCTCACCGGGGAGATCGCGGTCGATCACAGTTCGGCGGGAAACATCGGCGGCTTGTACGACGTCGCGCGGCGCGGCTGGTCCGCCGAGATGCTCGACGCGCTCGGCATCCCCGCGCGCATGATGCCGCAGCGGCTCGTCGAATCGACGGATATCGTCGGCGGACTGTTGCCGCAATGGGCCGCGCGATGGGGCCTGGCGGCGGGCACGCCGGTGGTCGCGGGCGGCGTCGATGCGGCCGTCGCGACCTTCGCGGCCGGCGCGGCGCGCGCGGGACAGCATGTCGCGATGATCGGCACGAGCATGTGCTGGGGCTACATCAACCAGCACGTCGATGCGCGTCATGGGCTCGTGTCGATGCCGCACGTACTCAACGGCACGCGCGATCTGTACGTGTTCGGCGGCGCGATCACGGCGGGCGCGTCGGTGACGTGGTTTCGCGAGCAGTTCTGTCAGGCGGAGGTCGCGGCGGCGCACGCGTTGCCGCACGGCGATCCGCACGTGCTGCTGGAGGAAGCCGCCGCGCGCGTGCCGGCCGGCGCACAAGGCGCGATGTTCCTGCCGTATCTGATGGGCGAGCGCAGTCCGGTCTGGGATGCGAAGGCGAGCGGCGCGTTCGTCGGCCTGAGCCTCGCGCACACCCGCGCGCATCTCTACCGGGCCGTGCTCGAAGGCGTTTCCTTCGCGCTCAAGCACAACATCGAGGCGGGACGAAAGGGCTCGGAATCGCTCGACGACAAGCTGATCGTCGTGGGCGGCGCCGCGCATTCGCCGCTGTGGATGCAGATCATCGCGGACGTCACGGGTTTCCCTGTCTGGACGATCGGCGAGGAAGTGGAAGCCGCGTTGGGCGCGGCGCTGCTCGCGGCAGTCGGCACCGGACTGGTGACGCCCGATGCCGCGCAAACCGGCTGGTCGACGCTCATCGAGCGTGCGCGGCCGGACGCCGCGCGCGTGGCCCGTTATGCCGAATATTTCGATGTCTACACGGCGCTTTATCCGGCGCTCATGCCATCCATGCACAGGTTGCAATCGATATGAAAACCGACTTCGACTTTAGCGGCAAGCGTGTTCTGGTGACGGGTGCATCGAGCGGAATCGGGCGTGCCTGCGCGCAGACGCTCGCGCGTTGCGGCGCGCATGTCGTCGCGGCGGGGCGCGATGCCGCCGCGCTCGATACGCTCGCGAACGAAACGGGCTGCGAAACGCTGCGGCTCGATGTAGGCGCGCATCGTTCGGTCATCGATGCGGCGCTGGAGCCGTTCGATGCGTTCGATGGTCTCGTGAACTGCGCGGGCATTGCATCGCTGGAACCGGCGCTCGAACTCGACGCGGACGCGTTCGACCGCGTGATGGCCGTCAATGCGCGAGGCGCCGCGCTGGTCGCCCGAGCCATCGCGCTAAAGATGGTCGGGCGTGGCGGCAGCATTGTGAACGTGTCGAGTCAGGCGTCGCTTGTCGGCTTGCCGGACCATCTCAGCTATTGCGCGTCGAAAGCGGCGTTGGATTCGATTACTCGCGTGCTTTGCATCGAGCTCGGACGGCATGGCATCCGCGTCAACAGCGTCAATCCGACGGTCACGCTCACGCCGATGGCACGCTTTGCCTGGAGCGATCCGCTCAAGAGCCAGCCGATGCTTCAGGCGATTCCGCTCGGACGGTTCGCGGAGCCTGAGGAAGTCGTGGGGCCTGTGCTGTTCTTGCTGAGCGATGCGGCGTCGATGATCAGCGGGGTTTCGTTGGCGGTCGATGGGGGGTATACGGCGCGGTGAGGGGCGGTTAAGTTGGCGTAGCCAACTTGTCGACTCGATCGTTCGACCCGGCGTGCTCTTGCTCGGCAACGCTCACAGCGCTTTTCTGCGGTTCCACGTCTCTGACTTGGGAGTATGACGCATGGAGGCTGAAGCTGCGCATTGAAGCAGACCGGCAGTCCGCGTGAGGTGGTTCCGTAGCGGGAGTCCAGCGATGGCTCGTTGCTGATATCCGTTGGCGCGAAGCCGCGAGAGGTGCTTTGTCGGCGATCGACTTCTTCGCTGATGGCGTGATTTGCGCGCCGGCAAGGCCGAATTAGAAAACAGGGTGGGTCACGATGCTGCGTTTCGATACCGAAAAGCAGTCATGGTCAGGATCGCATGCGCGGCCCAGTTCGGCCGCTATTGTCGAGATGATAGTTGACATAACATAAATTAGCGACGTTTTACTAAGCGCCCAAAACAGACTTAGCCGCTTCCCGAAGCATGTTCTGCCAAACGGCCCGCTCATTCCGCTGGCGGCATCGGCTCCGATGCGCCGAGCGGACTTTCTTGCGCCGGCGACGCGCCCGGTCCCGCCGGATTCACATCCGGCGGCGTGCCGAGCGCCGGGCTCGGCTTGCGCTCGGGCGGCGCGACCGGTTCGTTGGACGGATCCGCAGCGGGCGACGTATTGGCATCGGAAGACATGACTTTCTCCGGCTTCGTAAAGGATGAAGCCAACACGCGCATTCGTCGTTCCCGCCGCAGACGAACGCCTATACGACCTTGCCCGGATTCAAAAGCCCGAGCGGATCGAGCGCGCTCTTGATCGCGCGCATCGCGTCGATGTCCGTCTCGCGACGGCTTTGCGAAAGGAACGCTCGCTTCTTGACGCCGATGCCGTGCTCCGCCGATATCGACCCGTTCAACTCGCGCGTGACGTCATAGATGACGCGGTCGATATCGTCATGGTCGTGCTTGCCCATGCCCGGCACGTCCACGACGATATGAATGTTCCCGTCGCCCAGATGCCCGTAAATCATGACGAGCGATTGCGGCCAGTGCTCGCGCAGACGCGCCTCGCAGCGCGCGGCGGCCTCGCCGACTTGCGCGATCGAAAAGCTCACGTCATAGGCAGCGTGGTTCGGTATGAAGCGCTGATACTCGCCGGGCGCATCGCGGATCGCCCAGAACGCGAGTGCATGCGCTTCCGACGACGCAATCGCCGCGTCCGTCACGATGCCTTCTTCCAGCATCGCGCCGAGAAATTCTTCGAACGCTTCGCCGTGGCGCGCCGGATCGGTCCCGACGCTTTCGAGCAAGACATAGAACGGATGCGCTGAACCGAGCGGCGCGCGCAACTGCGGCAAGTTTGCGAGCACCGCGTCGTGATAGCCGGCCCACATGACTTCGAATGCCGACACGCCCGACGCCAGCCTCGCCTGCGAACGCGCGAGCAGCGTGGTCACCGCGTTGAAGTCCGGCAAGCCGCACCATGCAGTTGCCGTTGCAGTGGGCTTCGGTCGCAGACGCAGCACGACGCGCGTGATGACCGCAAGCGTGCCTTCGCTTCCGATCAGCAGATGCCTCAAGTCGTAGCCGCTGTTGTTCTTGATCATCTTGTTGAGATCGCCGACGATGGCACCGCTTGCCAGCACCGCCTCCAGACCGAGCACCTGATCACGCATCATGCCGTACTTGATGACGCGATTGCCGCCCGCGTTCGTCGCGAGATTGCCGCCTATCGAACAACTGCCGCGTGCGCCGAGATCGAGCGGAAAGTAGAAGCCCGCCGCGCTCGCCGCTTCCTGCACGGTCTGCAACGCGGTGCCGGCTTCGACCGTCATCGTGCCGGACACTTCGTCGATCTCGACGATGCGATTCATGCGATGCAGGCTCAGCGCCACTTCGCCGCCGCGCGCATTCGCGCCGCCGACGAGTCCCGTCAATCCGCCTTGCGTGACCACGGGCTGCCGGAAGCGCGAGCAAATGGAAAGCGCCTGTGCCACTTCTTCCGTCGTGCGCGGGCGAATAAGCGCGAGCGGAATCTCGCCCGGCAGTCCGCTCCAGTCCACGACGCGCCGGTCGCCGAATTCATCCGGAAGCGCGACCACTTCCGCGCCGAGCGTCTCGCGCAATGCGCGTATTGCTTCTGTTGCCGTCATGTGCTGCGTGTCTCCGTGTGCGTTGCGGCGCGCTTGATCGAATGCGCGCCTTCGTCACCATATACCGCACCGGGCCGCGACGGCAAGCGCACGAGCGTACGCGCCTTGCATGCGGTCATCGCGCAGCCGCGCCCTGCCCGTTCCTCGCGGTCAATTGTTCGTACACGTCATGCGAAACGGCCAGCAATTGCGGACGCGCGATCGCACCGGACACCGCATAGCCGAAATCGCCATCGACCCAATAGAACACATTGACGGAGCCATCCTGATAGAGCTTGAACGCAGTCACGTCCGTGCTCACCTTGCGATGCGACACGTTGAGCGTGATGCGCTCGCCCTGGGCGTCGTGATACATGAACTGCGCAATCGGGCCTTCGTCGCCGGGCAAGAGCCGTCCGCCCATCAGATTGAACCCCACGCGCGTGAGCACGGGCGCATGCACGTCGGTGCCGAGCCGGTTCGACAGCCACTTGACGAGCTCCTCTTCCTGATCCGCGCCGACCTCGACCGGGCGCGTCACCATCGGCGCATACGTGACATAAGCAATCGCGGATTGCCGCGCGAAGGACTCGTCCTTCGTCAGGCTTGCATGACGAAGCGACGGATTGTCATTGCCGGACGCGAGCATGTCGCGCGCAGGCGGACTCATCATGCCGGCCACGCCGATGCCGATGCCGAGCACGAGCGCCGCCGCCATGCCCGCATACTTCGGCCAGTTCGCCGCAGGACCGCGGCCGGCGTTCACCTTTGCGGCCCGCGTGGCGGTCGCATCCTGCGCATCGGGCGCATCCACCGTGTCCAGCACATGCGTCAAACGCTCCGGCAACGGTTCTTGCAATACGCGATCGAAGCGATCGTGAAGCATGCCGTTTAACGCGAAGTAATCGCTGACGCGGCTTGCGAGCGCAGGATCGGTCTCCAGCAGCCGATCGATCTCTTCGCGCCGTTGTTCGCCGAGCACGCCATCGACATAGCCTTGGATATCCTCTTCGCTGATGGAAGTCGTTTGTTTGTTCATCGCACCACCTTCAGTTGCACGCCTTCCTGCTTGCCCGCCATGAGCGCGCGTAACCTTTCGCGTCCACGCGATAGCCGCGACATCACGGTGCCGAGCGGAATCTCCAGCGCGAGTGCCACTTCCGCATACGACATCTCTTCGAGCCCGACCAGCAGCACCACCTGACGCTGTTCGACCGGCAGCCGTTGCAGCGCGTAATCGAGGTCTCGCATTTCGAGCGATTGCGTGTCGCGGCTTGCCACCGCGAACTGGCTTTCGTCGAGCGGATCGTCGTCGACCGAAACATGAACCGCGCGTGCATCCGCGCGTCGCGTCTGATTCGCGAAGACGTTATGCATGATCGTGAAGAGCCATGCGCGCAGATCGGTGCCCGACTGAAACTTGTCCGTGTGCCTGAGCGCGCGTTCCAGCGTGTCCTGCACGAGATCGTCGGCGAGTTCCTGATTGCGGATCAACGCGCGCGCATAACGACGCAAGCGCGGCAGATGATCCATGAGTTGTTCGCGCACGCTCATCGGCGCACCTCGCGGGGCAATCTTGCGTTCATCGTTCATTCCATTGCATGTTCTGACGAGCCATCGACACTTCGGCGGCACGCATGAGCCCCGGCGTACCGGCGCGAGCTCCGACCACCGTGCGAACGCCCGATGTCGTTATCCATTCGATAAGACGCGCTGTTCCGATTCTATGCGCGTGCCACGTTGGGCGCATGAACGACGGCGGCGCACACGTCGAGAGCAGCACGAGCGGCTGATTGCTGGCGTTACGGTAAGCGAACACCTTCACGGTCGAGAATGCCCCGAGCGTGACGGTCGTCGCATCGACGGCGTGAAATCCCGCCGATGAGAGATCGGGCGCGTCCGCGATGCTCGCGGCGCGAACAGGCACCGTCGCCTGAATCGCCAGGGCGGATACGGCTGCGCGTTCCAGTGCTGCGTCCGGTACGCGCACCGTGGCCCAGATTGCGCCGATCACGAGCAAAAGACAGCCGGCAATGGCTGCGCACAGCCGCAACCGCGCGCCGGTCCGCCGATGACTCGCTTCTCGCGCGCTGCGGTCGTCGCGGAACATCTCGCGCAACTGCGCATTGAGCCGATCATAGAACACGACTCTGCGCGCTTCCTCGGGCCGGCGAGCGAGATAGGCATGCAGCGACGCGGCCCGTTCCGACGCGAGCAGGCCGTCGGCGAAGGCCTGGACGTCGGCTTCGGAAAGGCGGGTGTCGGAATGCGGGTCCACGTTCGTTGCGCTGAGTCGTCTTTATATGGCTAACAACGTTGCGAGGCGTTTATTCCCGCAAGCGTCGACTTTTTTTTGCGGCGATCACGAGCCCGCATAGATATGGCAGAAGCTGTAAGGACCCACGCAGTCGGACGGGCTCATCGACGCGCTCCCCGCGCCCGACGCGGTCTTCATGCCGCCATAAGCGCCGCTCTCCGGCGTCTTCATGCGCGCTGTCTGATTCTGATAGATGGGGCTAACGTCCGGATACGATGCATCGGTCACGAGACGCGAGCCGTTCTGCTCGGCCTGCACGAGTTGCGCGCGCACTTCGTCGCGCGTGAGACCTTGAGCGAATGCGCCGGTCGAGACGACGAGTGCGGCGGAAACGGCGAATACTTTGGCGATGTTCATGTTCGACTCCTTGAGAAGAATTCATTGGGCTTGCATGAAGGCAAACCGTCCACGGAGCCGATCTATTCCAGAAATTTAAATCGACGCGTTGATGGAATAACCGTGCAAGCACGCGTGTTCGCGTCACTGATCCATCGAACAGCGAGCGAAACACCATGAAACAGGCACCCTTCTCACTGATGAGACTCTTGCGGAGTCCAAGGCGACATGCACGCGAACTCGCGAAGCTGGCGGTGATCGGCGGCAGCGTGCTCGCAATCGGCACCGCGTTCGCCTACGTGGCGGGCATCGGCGACACGCACAGGCTGACGTCGACGAAGATCGTCGACACGTTCGAAAGCGTGAGCGGCGTGCATGCGGGATACCGGCGCAATCATGCGAAAGGCGTATGCGTCGAAGGCTGGTTCGACGGCAACGGCAACGCGTCATCGCTCTCCCGTGCCGAAGTGTTCACGCGAGAGCGCACGCCGGTGACAGGCAGGTTCGCGATACCCGGCCCGAATCCGTTCGTCAGCGATTCAGGCAGCCCCGTGCGCAGCCTCGCCCTCGAATTCCGGCTGCGTGATGGCGAACAGTGGCGCACAGCGATGAACAGCACTCCCGTGTTCATCGTGAACAGCGCGCAGGGATTTTATGAGCAACTGGTCGCATCGCGTCCCGATCCGAAGACCGGCAAGCCCGATCCCGCGAAGCTCGCCGCCTTCTTTGCAGCGCATCCTGAAACAAGGCCCTTTCGCGATTGGGTCAAGGCGCACGCGCCGTCATCGAGCTACGCTAATGCCGCGTATTACGGCATCAACGCGTTCCGAGCGACCGACGCTTCGGGCGTTACGCATGCCGTGCGCTGGTCCCTCGTGCCCGAAGCCGACTACGAGGCCGTATCGCAACATGACGCCGCGCGTCACGACTTCCTCGACGAAGAATTGAGAGGACGCCTCGCTCATGGCCCGCAACGGTGGCACCTGATCTTGACCGTCGCGCAACCGGGCGACGTCACGAACGACGCGACCCAAGCATGGCCTGAAGACCGCAAGCATATCGACGCGGGCACGCTCGTGATTACCCGCGAGAGCCCGCAAGCCGACGGCGCTTGCCGCGACATCAACTTCGACCCGACCGTGCTGCCCGCTGGGCTCATGGTCTCGGACGACCCTTTGCTCGCGGCGCGTTCGTCCGCGTATTCCGTTTCGTTCAACCGCAGAACGCATGAGGAGGCGCATCATGAAGCGCACTGACGCGAACCACTTCAGTCCGGCCGCGCGCTGGATTCACTGGCTCATGGCGGTCCTCGTGATCGGCATGCTGTTCATCGGCGTCGGCATGGTCGCGACGCTTTCGTCGTGGCATCAGACCTTGATCGCCATACATCGCCCTCTCGGCATCGTGATTCTCGTGCTCACGGCGCTGCGTCTCGCCGTACGCTTGACGCACCGCACGCCCGCCCTTCCCGACGATATGCCGCGTTGGCAGCAACGCATCGCGCATGGCTCGCACTGGCTCTTCTATGCGTTGCTCTTCGCCATGCCGCTCGTCGGATGGTCGATGCTATCGGCAGGCGGATTTCCGATCGTCATGCTGGGCGGCGTGCATCTGCCGCCGATCGCACCGGTGAACGTGCGTCTTTATGCGTTGCTGAGAAGCGCGCACACGTATCTCGCGCTGCTGCTGTTCGCGACCTTCGTCATGCACTTCGCCGCAGCGCTGTTTCATGGGCTGATTCGTCGCGACGGCGTGCTTTCGAGCATGGCGCGCAGCGGCCGATGACGGACATGCGCGTTCAAACATTGGGCGAGACCTGATCGATTGCAATCAACAAGTCTTCCGTATGGACCATGAGTTCGCGCACTCGTCGCAGCATCGGGTATTGATGCAGCACGCCGCGCCAGCGAGGCGACTCGAGCAGATCTTTCCACACGGGTTCGAGCGTTCGGACATCGGCTGGTCGATGATCTTGCAGCATGCAGGCGAAATCGAGGCTCGCTGGCGCCGACAGCAGCTGCATGCGGCTGCCCGCGCCGAGCACGCGCTGCGCCGTGTCGGCAGGCGCATCGCAGCAGTAAAGAACGGTGCTTTGCAGGCTGGCCTCGTCGGTCGTCAAGCGGTGTAGCGACGAGCCGCGCAGACGCACGGCGCCTTGAGCCGTTTCGAATGCGTACGAGACGTTTTCGTCTGCATGCGCCAGGAGTTCGATACCACGAAGCAGCCGGGAGAGATCGGTCGTCGCCGCATCGACAGAGGCCTTCGATTCGACGAGGAGACAGACATTCCATTCCGGCGCTTCATCGGCATTGTTGGCCCGTTCGAGCAGCACCGCATCCCACTCGCTTTTCGCGCGGTCGGCGCGACCCGGAATGGACGCGGGAACGTGCATGGAGGTCACGACGCGATACGCCGCGCGATCGCCCGCTTCGTCTCCAAGACGGTTTGCAATAGCTTGCAACGCGTGACTGGCGCGCCCTTCGGCCGCTGCGCCGCGCTTCTGCGAAGCGTTACCTTCGGCGGCGGCTTGCGCGCTGCCGGAGCGCGGACCATGCCGGTCCCATAGCGACAGATACGCCTGCACACGCTCATCCCGAAGCAGCGTTTCAAGACGTTGCAGCCGAAGCAAGGAAGGATTCTCGATCAGCCGCGTCAGGGCATCGCGAGACTGGGGTTCGTCGGCGATTTCGGCAATGGCCAGCAAGCGTTGCGCGATATCGGCAAGGCCGAATATATATGGCGACGACGCGCAAGCGTGCAATTGCGCGAAGGCCTCGCGCTGCGCATCCGACGACGCGCGCTGTTTGCCAGGATGAGCGATGGCGTTGACACTGGCGCGAATGGATCGACGATCCTGCTTCGCCTGCGCCGACAGCGACACGTATTCGCGCACTTCCGCCACGCGGTGCCGGAGCAACGTGGCCTTGAAAACAGGGTCGCCGGATTCGTCGTGCAAGGCTTCTTCGATCAGGCGTGCAAGCCCTTCGAGAAAAGCCTGCTTCATCTCTATGGTCGGCGCTTCACCGTGCGAGACCGCGCAGCGTGCCTCTTCGATAACGATTGCAAGCGCCGTGGCGGGCGACGGTATCGATGATCCATTGGACACAGCAGAGAGCGCAGGCAAACGGTATCGGCGCGCCACGACGCGCAATATTTCTCGAAGCAGGAGCGGAGCAGACATGAAGGCACGAGGGACGAAGCGTAGCCTCGTACTTTACCTCGTCGATGCGCGGGCGGCCGCCTGCCGCCCGGCACCTCGCTGCTTGCGCTTATCGACGCGCAGTTCCCGACACGACATCGATCCACACGGCGAGCACGAGGATCGCGCCTTTGACGATCATCTGCCAGTACGAATCGACATCCAGCATCGACATGCCGTTGTCGAGGCTAGCCATCACGAGCGCGCCGATGATCGCGCCATACACGGTGCCGGAGCCGCCACGCATCGACGTTCCGCCGATGAAGCATGCCGCGATGGCGTCGAGCTCGCCCATCGATCCGGCAGAAGGCGAGCCAGCCGCGAGACGCGCCGTATTGACGAGTCCGCCGAACGCGCACATCAAACCCATGAGCGCGAAGATGGCGAGCTTCACGCGGTCGGTGTTGATGCCGGACAGGCGCGTCGCCTCCAGATTGGAGCCGACCGCATAGATGCGCCGGCCGAACACCGTTTGCGTCGCAATGTAGGTGAAGACGCCGAGCAGCGCGAGCAGCACGAGCACGGGCACCGGAATGCCGCCGTAACGGTTGAGCGTCGCGACGAACGCGAAGAGAATCACGCCCGCCGCGATGATCTTCACGGCGTCCTGCCACGGCGCGACAACCGGCAGGCCATAACGCTGACGGCTGCGTCGCTGACGCAAGGTCAACACTGCGAGCAGAGCGAAGAGCGCGATGGCGAGCGTATCGCCGGCCACGCGCGGCAAGTAACCTTGCCCGATGAACACGAGTGAATCCGACACCGGCGCAATGGTCGAACCGCCGGTTATACCCAGCAGAACGCCGCGATAGGCCAGCATGCCGCCGAGTCCCACGATGAACGAGGGCACTCTTCGATACGTGGACCACCAGCCGTTGAAAAGACCAATGGCAACGCCGAGCACCATCACCACCGGCAAGGTGATCGCAATGGGCCAGTGATACGTGACATCGAGAATCGCGGCCACGCCGCCGAGCAGCCCGAGCAGGGAGCCCACGGACAAATCGATTTCGCCGGAGATGATGACGAATACCATGCCGCACGCGAGCATGCCGGTAATCGACATCTGCCGCAAAAGGTTCGAGAGATTGCGCGGCGTGACGAACGCGCCATTGGTCAGAAACGAGAAGAACAGCCAGATGACGGCGACGGCGAGCAGCAGCGCCAACAGTTTATAGCGCGTGAATAGCTGCTTCATGCGCTGGCCGGCGGGCTGCGGCGCGCCCTTCTCGTCCTTGCTGGGCTTCGGCGTAGAAATGAGATCGGGAGTCATGCGAGGCTCGCTGAATCGATTGAGTCGGTTTCCTGCCGCGTTGCGATGGCGGCCGAAAGAATGTCTTCTTGCGTGAGGCCGTCGTTAAGAAAATCGCCTCGTAACTGGCCTTCGCCGATGACGAGCACGCGGTCCGAGACACCGAGCACTTCCGGCAATTCCGACGACACCATGATGATGGATACGCCGCGTTGCGCGAGTTCGAACATCAGCTTGTAGATTTCGTACTTCGCGCCTACGTCGACGCCGCGCGTCGGTTCGTCGAGAATCAGCACATCGGGATTGGTCAACAGCATGCGCGTGAGTACGGCCTTCTGCTGATTGCCGCCGGACAGACTCGCGATGGACAACATCGGATGCGCGGCGCGCACGGAGAGCCGTTTCATCTCGGTGTGGATGGTATCGAGTTCCGCAGCCGTATCGATACGTCCGCCTTTGGCAAAACGCCTGAGCACCGCGAGCGTGATGTTATGCCCGACGCCCAGTTGCGGAACGATGCCATGACGCTTGCGATCTTCGGGCACCATGGCGATGCCCGCGGCGATCGCGTCGCCGGGCGTGCGAATGGCAACGGGCTTGCCTTTCACGATGACCTGCGCAGCACACTGCCCCGCATATGCGCCGAACACGGCCTGCATGAGTTCGGTGCGCCCCGCGCCGACGAGCCCCGCGACGCCGAGAATCTCGCCTTTTCTCAGTGCGAACGACACGTCGTCCACACGTTTGCGGTTCGGATTGTTGATGTCGAAGCATGTCACGTGACGCGCTTCGAACACCACCTCGCCGATCGGCTGTCGGTCTTCCTTCGCCGGGCGCGGAAAGAGATTCGTGATCTCGCGCCCGACCATCATCGCGATGACGCGGTCGGTGCTGACGTTACGCATCGGGTGCGTGGCGACGTGCTTGCCGTCGCGAATGACCGTCACGGTGTCGCAGACGGCTTCGACTTCGTCGAGCTTGTGCGAGATATACACGCACGCGACGCCGCGCCGCTTGAGGTCTCGCACGATATCCAGAAGGATTTGCGTTTCAGACGCGGTAAGCGATGAAGAAGGTTCGTCGAGAATGAGCAGTCTCGCCTTCTTGTTAAGCGCCTTGGCAATCTCGATCAATTGCTGGTGGCCGCCGCCGTAGTTCATCACCGGCTGCGCCACGTTGATGCCCTGTATGTTCAGCTCGCCTAGCAGTTCGCTTGCGCGCTGATACATCGCCGGGTAATTCATGCGCCCGCCGGGCAGCGTGATTTCGTTACCCAGGAAGATGTTCTCGGCCACCGACAGTTGCGGCACCAGCATAAGTTCCTGGTGAATGATGATGATGCCCGCATGCTCGGTGTCGCGAATGCCGGCCGCCCGAAGCGGCTTGCCATCCCAGATGATTTCGCCCTGCCACGTTCCATGCGGATAGACGCCCGACAGCACTTTCATGAGCGTCGATTTGCCTGCGCCGTTTTCACCGCAAAGTCCCACGCATTCGCCTTGATTCACGACGAGGTCGATGCCGTCGAGCGCCTTGACGCCGCCGAACGACTTGGCGATGCCGCGCATCTCCAATAGCGCCTGTGCCATGCTTGGTGTCCTGACTGTGCTGAACGAAGCGGGCATCGCCTAAGGCAATGCCCGCAGGACCATTAATTGCCGGCCAGTTGCGCTTGCGAATAGAAGCCGTCCTTGATGACGACATCGACGTTCGACTTGGTCAGCAATGTCGGCTGCAGCAGTACCGTATCGACCTGCTTCTTGCCGTTGTCGTATTTCGCGTTGAACGCGGGCTTGTTGCCCTTGGCGAGATCGACGGCGAGCTTGGCGGCATCGCCTGCAATGAGTTTCAGAGGCTTGTAGACCGTCATGGTCTGCGTGCCGGCCACGAGGCGCTTGACTGCGGCGAGATCGGCGTCCTGCCCCGACACCGGCACCTTGCCCGCGAGCTTCTGCGCGGCGAGCGCCTGAATGGCGCCGCCCGCCGTGCCGTCGTTGGATGCGACGATCGCATCGATCTTGTTGTTGTTCGCGGTCAATGCATCTTCGGTGATTCGCAGCGCCGTGGATGCGCTCCATTCCGGCACCCACTGCTGCCCCACGATCTTGATATCGCCGCGATCGACAGCGGGCTTGAGCACTTTCATCTGCCCTTCTCGCAGCATCTTCGCGTTGTTGTCGGTGGGCGCCCCACCGAGCAGAAAGTAATTGCCCTTCGGTTGCGCGTTATAGACGCCTTGCGCCTGCAATTCGCCGACCTTTTCGTTGTCGAACGAGATATAGGCATCGATGTCGGCGTCGAGCACCAGGCGGTCATACGACACGACCTTGATGCCCGCCTTGTGCGCCTCCGCCACGACGTTGCCGAGCGTCTTCGAATTGAACGGCACGATCACGATGACATCGACGCCACGCGAAATGAGGTTCTCGATCTGCGAAATCTGACGCGCTTCGCTTGCGTCGGCGGACTGCACCGACACTTTCGCGCCGAGCTTCGTCGCAGCCGCTACGAAATAGTCGCGATCGCGCGACCAGCGTTCGACACGCAGATCGTCGATACAAAAGCCGATCTCGGGCTTGTCCTTGCTTGCGTGCGCGAGCGGCGCCGCCAGTGAAAAGCCTGCGCACATGGCGGCGCAGACGAGCGAACTCAATACCGAACGGCGAATGGATGATTTCATGTCTCACTCCTGTTTTGAATGGCCGCGGGCGTAGTCGTGCGAGAGCGCCCGGCGTTACATACAGTGCGCCGCGAATACGTGTTCGCAGGCGTCGCTATGATTGTTTCGACTCGAAGAGTGGCCGCTATTCGCCCGCGCTGCAATTGCGAAATCGACCGCTCGCGCTAATGTTTTTTATCCTCGATCAACCGTAGATCGCGCGATTGACCCAATTCTCAAGGCGCTCCTGCTGACCGCTTACGTGCCGGGGATCGATTCCACGAGAGATGGCATCGTTCGCCAGTGCGTCGAGTGAATAGCCGCCCGCGAACACCTTGCGCCCGAATTCGGATTCCCAACCGGCATAGCGGTCTGCCTTCAGTTCCGCGAGCCGATCGTTCTCTACAAGCCTCGCTGCGCGTTCGCTCGCGATCGCAATGACGTCGATCGCGCCGATGTGGCCATGCAGCAGATCTTCGGCATCGATACTCTGTCGGCGTACCTTCGAATCGAAATTCATGCCGCCTGTCGTGAAGCCGCCGTTGCGCAGAATCTCGTAAAGCGCGAGCGTGAGTTCTTCCACGCTATTCGGAAATTGATCCGTATCCCAGCCGTTTTGCGGATCGCCGCGATTCGCGTCGACACTGCCGAAGATGCCGAGCGCGAAGGCCGTCGCGATCTCGTGGTGAAACGAATGCCCGGCAAGCGTTGCATGGTTGGCTTCGATGTTCACGCGGAACTCGTCTTGCAGGCCGAATTGCGTGAGAAAGCCATGCACGGTGGCGACGTCGTAATCGTATTGATGCTTGGTCGGCTCTTGCGGCTTCGGCTCGATCAACAGTGCGCCCTTGAAGCCGATCTTGTGCTTGTGTTCGGCGACCATCGCAAGGAAGCGCGCAAGCTGCTCGCGCTCGCGTTTGAGGTCCGTGTTCAGAAGGGTCTCGTAGCCCTCGCGGCCGCCCCACAGCACGTAGTTTTCGCCGCCGAGATCGAGCGTGGCTTGCAGCGCCTCGCGCACTTGCGTGGCGGCGAAGGCGAATACGTCGGGGTTCGGGTTCGTGGCTGCGCCCGCTGCATAACGCGGATTCGAGAACAGGTTCGCCGTGCCCCAGAGCAGCTTCACGCCGCTTGCCTCTTGCTTGCTCGCGAGGTAGTCGCGCATGCGCTCGAAGTTGTCGACGTATTCGCGAATGCTCGCGCCTTCCGGTGCGACGTCGGTATCGTGGAACGTATAGAACGGCGTGCCGAGTTTGCCGAAGAATTCGAACGCGGCGTCGGCTTTCATGCGCGCCATTTCCATCGCATCGCCGCCTTTGTGCCACGGCCGATCGAACGTGCCGGCGCCGAACACATCCACGCCCGGCCACACGAACGAATGCCAGTAACATACGGCAAGCCGCAGGTGATCGGCCATGCGCTTGCCGAGGACCATCTTGTCCGCATCGTAATGACGATAAGCGAACGGATTGTCTGAACCCGCACCCTCGAAACGGGCGCTTGGAAGATGTTCGAGCGAAGGCATCGCGTCTCCTGTTTTCGAATGCGCGCGTTTGAATCGCGCTTTAGAGTGACGCCATGCTGCCAGCCGTGCGCCCCGTGCTTCAATTGCGAAATTCGCCAGCGTGATTAGCGATTCTTGGCAATGGCCGGAGTTGAATGACGCATGCCATTAGAATGAAGCGAGAATGAAGCGAGAATGAAGCGGCTGCATAGTCGGCAGTCACGCTTCACATATGGAAAACCCTTAAGTCCGCTAAGAGATTTTCATGAATCGTCCGCATCGCATTGCGTTGCTCTTCAACGCCAACAAGGTGTACGACCGCGAAATCATCACGGGCATCGGCCAATACCTGTTGTCCACGCGCGTCGCGTGGGACCTCTTTCTGGAAGAGGATTTCAGGGCGCGGCTGACGGGCATAGAACGTTTCGATGGCGACGGCATCATCGCGGATTTCGATGACCCTGCCGTCTGCGACGCGCTCGCCGATTGCCCGCTTCCCGTCGTGGCCGTGGGCGGCTCCTATCACGATGCGGCGTGTTACCCGGCATCGTTGCCCTATATCGCTACGGACAACGCCAAGCTCGTATCGCTTGCCTATACGCATCTCATCAGCGCGGGACTGCAACGCTTCGCCCTGTACAGCCTGCCGGAATCCAGCGAGAACCGCTGGGCTCAGGAGCGCGAACACGCGTTCCAGGCGCTCGTCGAGGCCGACGGATTGGACGCGGAGATACATCGCGGTTTGCCGACGAGCGCCCCGGTATGGAGTCAGGCAAGCGCCGAACTCACATCGTGGCTGCAAAGCCTGCCGAAGCCCGTCGGCATCATTGCCGTCACCGATGCGCGTGCGCGGCATCTGCTGCAAGCGTGCCTGATTTCAGGCATTGCGGTGCCCGAGGAAGTCGCGATCATCGGTATCGACAACGATCCGCTCACGCGATCGCTCACGCGCATCGAGCTTTCGTCGGTAATTCAGGGAACCGAGGAAATGGGACGGACGGCGGCCCACCTGCTGCATCAAATGCTCGGCGGGGCGCGCTTTGCAGGGCGGCGAATACTCGTGCCGCCGGTCGGCATCAACGTGCTCGAATCCACGCGGCATCAACCCGTGGCGAGTCCTTACGTAATGCGTGCGCGCCATTACATTCGCCAATACGGATGCCAGGGCATCAAGACCGACCAGGTTGCGGACTACGTCGGTGTATCGCGTTCATCGCTAGAAGATCACTTTCGGCGCGAGCTCGGCTGCACCGTGCATCAGGAAATCCTCAGCCATAAGCTACAGGTGGCCAAGCAATTGCTTGCGAAACAGGACATACCCAGTGCGGAAGTGGCGATACGCTGTGGCTTTACATCGCTTCAATACATGTACGCCGTCTTCAGGCGCGAGCTCGATTGCACTCCGCGCGAATATCAGGAACGGCTTCAGGCCACGTCTTCGCACACTGCCTGACGCTACGAAGGGCATCGACTTATGAATATCGCCGACACCGAGGGCGTCGCCCGAACGAACGCCGACCGAATCTCCGCCGAGCGCTGGGGCAGCCTGCCAGGCGGCGACAGCGTGCGTCTCTTTACGCTGCGCAACGCGCACGGCATGAGAGTCGCGATCAGCGATCTCGGCGCGACGCTCGTCTCATGGCATGCAGCGGATCGCGCGGGCCGCGTGGCCGACGTTCTGCTCGGACACGACACGCCCGAAGCGTATCTCAAGGGTCGCGCGTTTCTGGGCGGCATCATCGGGCGATGGGCCAACCGCATTCGCGATGCGCGCTTCGTGCTGGACGGCGTGACTTATTCGCTCGACCGCAACGAAGGCTCGCAACATCTTCATGGCGGCGCAGCGGGGTTTCATCGAGCGATATGGAACGCACGCGAGAGCGACGGCGCATTGGTGTTCACTCACGAGTCGCCGGAAGGCGACGCCGGCTTTCCGGGCAACGTCGTAACGACGGTGCGCTATGCGCTCGACGACGATGGCACGCTCACGATTCAGTACGATGCCGTCGCGGATGCACCGACGCCCATCAATCTGACGAATCATGCCTATTTCAACTTGTGCGGTGACGGTTCGCCCGGCGCATGCGACATACGCGGTCACGTCATTGCGATAGACGCCGATAGCTTCTTCGATGTAGACGACGCCATGATTCCCGTCGCTCGCGCAAGCGTGGTTGGCAATGCGTTCGACTTTCGCGCGGGCGCGCCGATCGGCGCGCGACTGGAGTGGCCGGATGCTCGTCTTGCGCGCGCCGGCGGCTTCGACCATTGCTATATCCTGCCGGATACGAACGATGGCGGCGTGCGCAAGGTCGCGGTGCTGTACGACCCTGCGAGCGGAAGAGAATTGACCGTATCGACGGACGCGCCCGGCTTGCAGTTCTATACCGGCAACTATCTGCAAGGCGTGCCTGGCCGCGACGGCAAGCCGTATCGCATTCATGCGGGGCTGTGCCTCGAAACCGGTGCGTTCCCGAACCAGATCAATATGCCGGATGCGTCGCGCGTGGTGCTGAGGCCCGGGGAGCGCTACAGTCAGACCACGCGCTATCGCGTCGGCGTGCGATAGAGTCGCTCAGGAGACAGCGGGCGCGCGCACGCCCAATGTCCCCTCTCGTACCGGCGCGTTCGTTTCTTTGATGACGCTTTCGCACAGCGCGATGACTTGCGCCGCGCTCGCCGGATTGAATAGCGAATGATCGATTTCAGGGAACGTCATCACGCGGACGTTCGGGTATCGCGACAGGCGCACACCCAACTTGCCGCAATGCGCAGCCAGCAGATCCAGCCCCGCGTCATAGCTGCCATAGACCAGCAAGGTCTTGACGCCCTTCGCATCGAGCACGCGGGCGATCGCTTGGGGCGTCGTCGCTTGCTCGACAGACGCAACGGTCGAGCTGTCGAGGCGGAACATGTCCGCGAAGCGCGAACGTATGCGCGTCCCTGCATAACTCACGATGAAGCCGAGCACGCGCAGCAGGTCCTTGTCGCCGCGCAGTATCGCTTTCCATTTCCCCAGCTCGAACATCGACGCTGCGTAGCCCGCCATCGAATTGCGTGTCGATTGACGCATCTCGTCCGCCGACTTGTCCTCGGGCTGTTTGAACGTCGGAATGTTGACGGCGATCACACCTGTAATGGCGGGCTCGGACACGGCCGCCTTGAGTGCGTGATAGGCGCCGGAACAAATGCCGAACGAGAAAATCGACGCGTAGCCGCGTTGCGAGAGCCACCGTGCGGCCGCCGCCGTATCGCGTGTCGCGACCGGATGATAGATGCGGCTATAGGGCGTATCGGTCTGACCCAGGCCGGGTGCAGCGGGACTATCGCCCCGGCCACGCGCATCGAAGCGCAAGGAAGCGATGCCACGTCTTGCGAGATCGCGGGCAATGCGCACGGAGAGCCGACTATCACCGACACGCGAACTCGCGGATGTATTGGCAAGCAGAAATGCGGACCCACGCGACACTGGATGGCGCGGCTCGCACATGATGCCGATGAGACCGTCCTCGCCTATTTTCACGGGCCGCTCAATGACTTCGGGCGTTTCGATGCTCAGGTCTTCGGGCCATTCAGACGGCATCGACGGTTCGTTGCAGCGCTCATGGGTTCCGTCGGCAAGCGACTGCACCGCCTGCGCGAACGCTGCATGCGGCATGACCATGAAGGCCGATTCCTGAATGAACCCGGTCAGGTCGTCGAAGGCTTGAACCTGTACGTCGACATCGAGCGAAGCAAGCGCATCGCGCAACGCGTCTTTCGAACCGACACGTCCATGCATCAACAGGACGCGGGGCGCGGGTGCAACGCCCGACTGTTTGACGCTGGCTGCCAGATCGACGGCTTCGATATCACGCCTGAAGTCTTCAGCATACGTTTGGCCCAAAACATTGAGCGGTCCGTCCTGTGGCTGTGCTTCCCGCAACGGCGCAGCGAGCTTCTCTAGCCAGGTCTTGCGCGTCACACTCAGTTCGCGCATGTACGTGCGCCCGCTCACGACCGGCGCGAGAAGCATGAGCTCGTCCACGGGGCGTCGCAGTGCCGCATGCAACGCGAATGCTGCGCCCACTCGGAAGCCGCAGAGCGCCACGTGTTCGACGCCCGTCTGCTCTTTCAGGAAATCGACGGCGGCGCCGATGTCATCGACTGCCGACTGGAACTGACCCGGCGCGGCATCGTCGCCAATGGAATCGCCAGTGCCGATGTAGTCGAAGCGCAAGACCCAAAGGCCGCGGGCCGCGAGCATGTCCGCAAGCAGACGAAGGCCGCTATAGGTCCACACATACTCATGGCCATAGGTATTGCAAAGCACCACGCCCCGCTTACCCGTTCCTGCATGCAGCCACCCCAATCGCCCACCGAATACGACCGGTTTCATTGTTCTGTCCTCGCTCTGGCGACATACACGAATCCCAAGGGATGCCCCCGCTCCCTTTGCTCGCCTTTTGCCGCGGGATTCGTCGTGCGAGATCCGCAGCGTCGGTGTGCTGGTTGTCGCGATTATATTGAGCAAGTCGACTTCGCAATGTCGCCTTCCGACATTTCGGTTCGATTGAGCTATTGATTGGCGGTTACGGCAGCGCCCTGATCATTGTGACGTGGTAGGCGAAGGCATCGCCCGTGTGCTTGTCCTCGCTTCGCGCGGTCATCGCAGGATTGACGGCTTCCTGTGCAGCGAGGCGCGCATGTGCATAGACGCGGTCGCGCTCTCGGGCGACGAGGGCCTTCTTCGAGGCCACCGTCTGACGATGAAATCTCGGGTCGCCCATCATTGCGACGTATTCGCCGCGGCGGTAGCGCAAGTAACGCTGGAAGAACTCGGCTCCCGGCAAGCCACTGTCGAGCGCGAGAAGCACGCCATAGTCGATGTCCTCAACGTCGCCGAGCGTTTTGACTGCGGACTCCAGCGCGGCGTAACGCTGTGTAAGCGGCACGCTCTTGTCGCACAACGCATGGAAACGCTGATACGTCAGCAATTGCCGATGTGAGGCGCAGCGTCGCAATGCTTTTGCCAGTTTCAGACTGAGTTCGGTTTCCACTGTCCCTCCCGCAATATCACGGATCGCAGGCGCATGACTGCGCACCATCCGCTTAAAGCCGATGGTGACTGTAACGGTCCTGCTTTCAACTGTTAAAGCAAAGAGAAATGCCGGTATTCACAGTCATGTCTTACACGACTGTCACGGCGAATAAGTTCGATTCGCTTGATGCGAAATTAGAGCGTAGTCAATGAGTGCGAGATTTCGTTAGCATTGCGTCAATGTCGGCAAGCGGCTGTCAGTGCGCGACAACCAATAACGATAAATCTTGTGCCACCGGACGAAAGCCTTTGTGGGTTCGGCGCGATTCTGTTTACATGCTAGCAAACATATCGCGCGCAACCAAGAACAGATTGCTGTTTTTGCAGCCCGATGCGTTTCATGAAACTGTCAACTGGTAGTTATTCCTTCTCGCGTAACGCGATGAGCTTTGCCCGTTTACCAATAGGCCAGGCGATAGTTGCCGAAGAAGATTATCTTTATTATTCGCGTTGACTAGCTACCGGCCATTGAACAATGGTTGTGCAAAACCGCATCGATTGCACAGTATCGACGCGGGCAGTCTCAATTGTCGTTTAATGCGTAGGGGACTGAAACGGTCATGAGAAGGTGCAAGCGGACTTGAATGACGAGAGTCACCATGGCGGCGACGGACTGCGCGAAGGCGTCTAGTCAACGCCCCGCTCGCGCCTCACCACCGCGCGCCGCAATCCGCCGTGAGTGACCTGATTGTCGATAAAGCTCAGTGCCCGAAATAGACCGGCTTGTTCGCATCGTTCATCGGTCGCAATTCACGCATGCCCGCCGCGGACGTCCCGTTATTGACGCCACCGTATGCGTTGTTTGCGCCTCCCACTGCACCATTCTGGCGGGAGACGCGGCTTTCTGCCTGCTGGACATCGCTGGGGTAGGTCGTGCGATCCGACACCCCGGGGTTATAGCCTGCGGCTTCTACCTGCCGCAGATCCTGCTGCACCTGACTCCGGTCCAAGGCGGAGCCCGTTTGGGCAAAGCAAAGCGCCGGGGCAGCGAGCACAGCGGCAGCAGCGACTGCTTTAACGATCGACTTCATGACAAACCCTCCAGTTGTTAGACGGCGCCAGCATTTCTGCGCCTGCTCCCAACATTCAGCATCGACCGTTCCTGAGCTGCCTGCCGCCTTTTCACTCCGCCTTGGCTTCGACCAGTTTGACCAGCACGTGGAGCATGCGATTAGCCGGCGTCGGCACCCCCAGGGCTTCGCCGCGCCGAACGATCAAACCGTTCAGGTGATCGATCTCGCTGTGCTTGCCGCGCGCAAGGTCCTGTGCCGTGGACGAATATTGGTTCGGCATGGTCTCTGCAATGCGGCGCACTGCGGCATCCACATCGCCGGGGATCGTCACGCCGTCGGCCTTGGCGACGGCAACGCACTCGTCGACGACATCGCGCATTGCACGAGTGACGCCCTCGCCCTGAACCAGTCGACCATAAGGTACCTGTGCAATGGCCGAAAGCGCGTTGTACGCACAGTTGAGAACGAGCTTCGCCCATAAGGCGCCGCGCACGTTGTCCGATATCTCGGTAGGCACGTTCGCGGCGGCGAGCATATGCGCGACGTCTTCGCTCATGGTCGAAGGTTCGATGACCAGTTCGCCGCGCCCATGGTGGCGAATATGCCCGGGACCTGCCATTTCCGCAGCGACATAGACTACGGCCGCCGCGACTTCGTGCGGCAGCAACTGGCGCAAACGCTCGGCGTTCTCCACGCCGTTTTGCAGCGACAAGACCAGCGAGCGTGCATCCAGATAAGGCGCGAGTGCCTGTGCTGCGCTGTCCGTATCAGTCGACTTGACGCAGAACAACACTAACTGCGCGCCCTTTGCCGCGCTCGCGTCTGTGCTGGCCGACACGCGAACGTGCTCATCGAAAGTCTGCGTATCGAGCCTCAAGCCTTCTCGCTGAATTGCTTCGACGTGCCGGGGCCGGGCAATCAGCGCGACCTCGTGTCCTGCGCGAGCGAGCATGCCGCCGTAATAACAGCCCACTGCGCCCGCGCCCATGACGGCAATCTTCATGTTTGGTTTCTCCTGGTCACTGCATCACGCGAAGTCAGTTCGCTTTGCAACGGGAAAATATCACAACACCGCTAAAGGCCTGCGGCGCGGGCTTGAACCCGCAAACGCTTGCGCTCTGCATGTCGTCGGAAGTTTGTGGGACGACGCACGATAGTCAGTCGAATTACCAATGAACCATATTGTTAAATCATGCCGAGGGGCGATACGCTTGCTGCAGCGGATAGACGGCGCGCTTCCAGACCATGACCGACCGCTACGGGGTATGTGCTGCACGCCTTCCCGGCGAAGAGTGCCGGGAAGGCAGGCAATGTAGGGAGACCAACTTACGGCGCGCCGAGGCGCCGCATAGACAGGAAAAGCGGTAGCGGCCCGGGAACGGGCGACGCGCAGCCGGAGCGTGGGGTGTTTTCACGAGAACAAAAAATGAACCATGGATATGAAGCATCGCTCGTCAAGCGCGTGGTGAACCA
Source organism: Caballeronia sp. AZ10_KS36 (assembly GCF_023631105.1). Taxonomy (NCBI): domain Bacteria; kingdom Pseudomonadati; phylum Pseudomonadota; class Betaproteobacteria; order Burkholderiales; family Burkholderiaceae; genus Caballeronia; species Caballeronia sp. AZ10_KS36. The sequence continues at coordinate 247,493 of NZ_JALQDQ010000025.1, forward strand.
ACTCGTCGCGGGCATTATTAACGGAGAATACAAAGACAACATTCTGCCGCCTCAGATCCTTCTTTCGCAGAAGCATGGTGTCTCGCGCACCATCATGCGCGAGGCATTGAGCGTTCTCATCTCGCGGCGCATGCTGGATGTACGGCCGAAGACTGGCACCCGTATTCGGCCTGCGCACGAGTGGCTGATCATCGATTCCGAAGTGGCCGAGTGGCGCTTGCGCGCCCTGCCCGATCCCGACTGTCTGCGACGTCTGATCGAATTTCGATCGCTCGTCGATCCACCGGCGGCCGCGCTTGCTGCGGCGCGTGCGAACAGGCATCAGCGCATCGGTATCAACGCAGCATTTCAGCGGCTCGTGCATGCGAGTCCCGAGGAAGCCTCCCAGGCGACCACGGAAGAAGCGTTGCTGAACGCTATTCTCGATGCGAGCGGTGACGAGATTCTGCGTCAGATGGGTAGCGTGGTGCGTGTGGCCATGAGGACCTTCAAAGCCACGTTGCGCAGTCACCCTCAGGGGCTTTTGCGCATGCCCGAGTCGGAGATCAGCGATTACGGCAAAGTGGTCCGCGCCATCGACGCCGGCGATGCGGAAAGCGCGCGAGCAATCATGTCGCACATGCTCGAGCGCACTGCTTCGATCTGGATCGAAGAAGCCGTGTAATCGCGTCTGCCTTTTCCAATGCGAGTGCAGGAATCAATGACTACAATGGGTCAACTGATTCGGTCAATGATTCGGTGTGCCAGCCGCTCGGCATTGAGACTCGGAGGCAGAGATGGCAGAACTCGACAAGGAAGAAGTCGTCGCCGTATTGAACCGGATTCTCGAATCCGAACTCGCCGGCGTCGTGCGTTACACGCACTATTCGTTTCTCGTCTTCGGGTTCGGCCGCATACCGATCGTTTCATGGCTGCGCGCGCAGGCGGATGAATCGTTGATGCACGCGCATCAGGCGGGCGAATGGATCACCACGCTCGGCGCGTATCCATCGCTGGAAATAGGCCCGTTGCTCGACAATCATACGTTCGATATCGCGACGATTCTTCGCGAATCGCTGCAAGCAGAGAAAGTCGCGCTGGACCTTTATCGCGATCTGCTGAGACTCGTGGAAGACCGCTCGGTCGCGCTCGAAGAATATGCGCGGCAGATGATTCAGACCGAGGAACTGCACGCAGGCGAAGTGGACAAGATGCTGCGCCGTCCCGGGGAAGTCGACACGTCGCCGGAAAGACGCACGGGGCATGTCTGAGAACGTGCGCTGCGCGGGACACCGCACAGCGCATGAAGGTCCTGCAACCGCTTACTTCGGCTGCGCGACCGTACGCAGATACGGCTTGAGCGTCTTGAAGCCTTCCGGATACTTTTTCTTGGCGTCTTCGTCGGAAACCGAGGTCGGGATGATGACGTCATCGCCCGGCTTCCAGTTCACCGGCGTGGCGACGGTGTGCTTCGCGTTCAGTTGCAGCGCGTCCAGCAACCTCAGCACTTCGTCGAAATTGCGGCCCGCGCTCATTGGATACGTGAAGGTCGCTTTCATCTTCTTGTCCGGACCGATGATGAACACGGCTCGAATCGTGGCGTTGTCGACGGCCGTGCGCGGACCGCCGCCGCTCGCATTCGGGTGAATCATGTCGTAGAGCTTGGCGACAGTCAGGTCCGCATCGCCGATCATCGGGTAATTGACGGCCGTGCCCTGCGTTTCTTCGATGTCTTTCGCCCACTTGGCATGATTGTCGACCGGGTCGATCGACAAGCCGATGACCTTGGTGTTGCGCTTGTCGAACTCGGGTTTCAACTTCGCCATATAGCCGAGTTCGGTGGTGCAGACGGGCGTGAAGTCCTTCGGATGCGAAAAGAGGATCGCCCAACTGTCGCCGATCCACTCGTGAAAGCGAATCGGGCCTTCGGTGGTTTCTGCGGTGAAATCGGGGGCTTCATCGCCAATGCGGATCGACATATTTGATCTCCACGTCAAGGAATAAGCAGGGAACGTTGCACCTTCGCGCAACGAGTCCCGTTGGTCAAAGCGAAACCGACAAGCCGATTATAGTGCCGCTCTGCGCGCGAGCGGACCGACCGCCACCAATCACCCCGCTGCGCATGCGGTTTTCGGCACGACGAATGCTTTACCGTCCGGGCGTTTCCCGATCCATGCGCCCCGGCATGCGCGGCTTCGTTCTCGTATTCCCCGGGGAAATCTGCTATTACGAAACAGCGGCCTCAGGGCGGCGCGCATCTATCGCCCTGCAAGTGCCTTGCCAGAACCGGAGGTGATCGTGGCCGTCATGCAGAGAAAAACCGTCGCTGCACTGCAAAAGGAAGCGTCGGAAACAGAAGAGGTTCTGCAGGAGCAAGGCGGTCACGCGCTGAAACGTTCGCTTACCGCGCTCGATGTCACCATGCTCGGCATCGGCTGCATCATCGGCGCGGGCATCTTCGTGCTGACCGGACACGCCGCGGCTGCGAATGCAGGCCCTGCCATCGTCATATCGTTCGTGCTGGGCGCAATCGTGTGCGCGCTTGCAGGCCTTTGTTATGCGGAAATGGCCTCGACGGTTCCGGTTTCGGGAAGCGCTTACACCTATGCTTACGCGACGATGGGCGAACTGATTGCATGGCTCATCGGCTGGGACTTGATACTCGAATATGCCGTCGGCGCAACGACGGTGGCGATCGGCTGGTCGGGCTATGTCGTCAGCTTTCTGCATTCACTGCATATCGACATTCCTGCGCAACTTTCACAAGCGCCCTTCGCCTATGACCCCGTCAAGGGATGGAGTCACGCCGGCGCTATCCTCAACGTGCCGGCCATGGTCATCGTCGGGCTCATCACCATCCTGCTGGTGATAGGCATTCGTGAATCGGCGCGGGTGAACAGCTTTATCGTGGTTATCAAAGTACTGATCGTGCTCGCGTTCATCGCGGCAGGTATTGCCTACGTCGATACGAGTCACTGGGTCACCGCAAAGAATCCCACGGGCGCATTCATTCCACCCAATACCGGCGAATCCGGCGTGTACGGCATGAGCGGCGTCCTGCGCGGCGCGGCGGTCGTATTCTTCGCTTATATCGGCTTCGATTCGGTGTCGTGCGTCGCGCAGGAAACGCGCAACCCACGCCGTGACATGCCTATCGGGCTGCTCGGTTCGCTCACCATCTGCACGATTCTGTATGTCCTCGTCTCGTACGTGCTGACGGGCATCGTGTCCTACGACAAGCTCAACGTCTCGGACCCGATCGCAGTCGGCGTCGATGCCATCGGCATGCGCTGGCTCTCGCCCATTGTGAAGCTCGGCGCGATCTTCGGCCTGACATCGGTCATTCTCGTCTTGCTGCTGAGCCAGCCGCGTATTTTCTATTCGATGGCGCGAGACGGTTTACTGCCGCCCTTCGCCTCGAAGATTCATGCGCGCTTCCATACGCCGTACATCACGACGATCATCACCGGCCTGATCGTCATGGTCCTTGCCGGGCTGCTTCCGATCGGTCTCGTGGGCGAACTCGTCAGCATCGGCACGCTGTTCGCATTCGCCGTGGTCTGCGTCGGCGTGCTCGTCTTGCGTATCACGCAACCTGAACTGAAGCGGGCGTTCAAAACGCCCGCCGTGTTCATCGTGGCCCCGTTAGGGGCGATCTCGTCCGTCTTCCTCATGTCCGGCTTGCCTGCCGATACATGGATACGCCTCATCATATGGATGGCGATCGGCATCGTCATTTACTTCACATACGGCATACGCCATAGCCGCTTGCGGGTGGAGAAGCAAACGCCTCCGGCTCAAACAGCAAGAAGCTAAGATTGACGAGGCCGCCGCGTGCCGTGTTCGCGCGCTTCCTGCGGGCTTTCATAGATATAAGGCGCGACGCCCCGGCGTTTCAGCGCATCGCCGAGTTTCATGCGCAGGAAGCTGCTCGTCGTATAACGCGTCACGCCGCCATAGAACCGACTGACTAGCCGCGTGACCATCTCCGAATAAGCGTCGAGCATGCTGGGGCGAATCGAGAAGTTATCGTAATTGACGATAGCGTGCGGCTTGACGCTCACGCCCGCAAGTTGCTTCTCGACTTCCAGGCGAATTGCTTCGACGTCGTGCAGGCTCGCCACCTCATAGCCTTCGAAGTTAATGAAGAAGAGATTCTTGTCGGCGTCGTAGCTGAATCGCTCCGAGAGATCGAGGCCTAGCAGAATCTTGCGCAGACCCATCGGCTCGTCCGTGAAGATGCGCGGATCCATCAGGCTCGGAGGCGACTGAATCACGGGCCGGAAGTCCATCTGAGCCACGATATCGCGCTCGACATCGATGCCGGGCGCCACTTCCTTCAGCGCCAATCCCTCGCTCGTCAGTTCGAACACACAGCGTTCGGTAATGTAAAGCACCGTCTGACCGCGCTCCACGGCATAAGGTCCGCTGAACGTGCGGTGCTCGACGGCATCCACGAATTTGCGGCAATTCCCGTCTCGGCGAATGATGAGCTTGCCGTCTTCGATAACGATATCGAGCTTGCCTGCGTTGAACGTTCCGACGAATACAACCTTCTTGGCCGACTGACTGATGTTGATGAACCCGCCCGCGCCGGCGAGCTTGGGTCCGAACTTACTCACGTTGAGATTGCCTTCGCGGTCTGCTTGCGCAAGCCCGAGGAAGGCGATATCCAGCCCGCCGCCATCGTAGAAATCGAACTGATACGGCTGGTCGATAATGGCCTGCGTGTTCGTCGCCGCGCCGAAATTCAGGCCGCCAGCCGGGATGCCGCCGATCACGCCAGGTTCGGTGGTCATCGTGAAGAGGTCGATCACCTGCTCTTCGTTGGCCACGCTCGCAATGCCTTCGGGCATGCCGATGCCGAGATTCACCACGCTATTGGCCATCAGTTCGAATGCGGCGCGACGCGCGATTACCTTGCGTTCGTTGAGCGGCATGGGCGGCAGTGAACCTGCGGCGACCCGCAATTCGCTGGAAAACGCGGCGCTGTATTGCTCGCCGAAAGTCTGCCAGTGATTCTCCGGGCGCGCGACAACGACGCAATCCACCATGACGCCCGGCACTTTCACTTGCCGCGCGTTGAGCGTGTTCGACTCGGCGAGCCGTTCCACTTGCGCGATGACAATGCCGCCAGAGTTGCGCGCGGCCATTGCAATGGAGAGTGCTTCCAGCGTCAGCGCTTCCTTTTCCATCGTGATGTTGCCGTTCAGATCCGCAGTCGTTCCGCGCACGATCGCGACGTCGATGGGAAAGGCTTTGTAATACAGATAGTCGGTGCCGTCTATCTGCATGAGACGCACGATATCCTCGGTCGTGCGGGCATTGAGTTTTCCTCCGCCGTTCCGTGGATCGACGAAAGTGCCTAGACCGACAGTCGATAACTGGCCCGGACGATGCGCTGCGATATCGCGAAAGAGTTGCGAAATCACGCCTTGCGGCAGGTTATACGCTTCGATGCGGTTCTCGATGGCGAGCTTCTGCAAGCCGGGAACGAGTCCCCAGTGGCCGCCGATGACGCGCTTCACGAGCCCTTCATGCGCGAAATGATTGAGGCCTTTCGCACGCCCATCGCCCTGGCCGGCGGCATAGACGATAGTGAGATCCGCGATCGGCTCGTCTGCTTCAGCGTCGCCTGCTGTCTTGCCTTCGAGAAAGCGCGCTTCGAGCGCCATCGCCACTTCTTCCGCGAAGCCGACGCCCACGAAGCCGCTCGTTGCGATCGTGTCGCCCGATCGGATGAGGCGCACGGCCTCGCGCGCCGACACGATCTTGCCCCGCTCGACAAGCCGTGCCGATGACGTAAAGGCGTGGTGACGAGGCGGGGCGCTGCTGTTGTTCATGGCGTCTCCTTGTCCGTTTCGGGCAAGGTAACACCAAATGAGCGCAGCGCGAAATGCGCGTCATCCAGAAGCGCCGTGCTATGTGCATTAGCGAGGCGCGCCGGCCTCGATCGCCTGTATGAACTGATGCAGCACGGCGCCGGACGCATCGGTCACGGCCCAGAACGTCATGCCGTCCTGATTCCAGCGGGCAAGCGCATAGCCGTCGTCCGAGCGCGTGACGACTGCCTTGGCGTCCTTTTGCGGCGCTGCCGATGCTTTTTCGGGGAACACGTACACGTCGATCGGATGCTTCAGATAGCGATAAACGACCACCGCCACCGGGCGGTGCCCGATGTAATCGAGCCGTCCGCCGACCAGCGCATAGCCGGGTCCTGCCGGGTCGATGACCGGCGGCGCATAGTCGATGCGGCCGTTGAACCACGGTTTTACCGTGTGTTTATCGCTGGATAAAACGTCTATTGGACGATCCGACATGAGCGCCCGCACATGGCTCGATACGATCTCTTGCGCGATCGGCGATTCGGACGGCATGCGGGCCGCGGTCTGAATCCAGAGCACGGCGCCCAGCACGACTGCCGATAACGTCGCGCCCGCGAATGCCCCGCCGAAAAAAGGCCACGGCGCGGAAAAAGGCAGCCGCCATGTGTTGCGCGTGCTAGCCGTTGGCGATTGCCGGCGTGTTTCGCGAGCCGCTTCCTCCCGCACGCGCGCCAGCACTTGCGCTCGCAGGTGCGCCGGCGCGTGGTGATAGAGCGAGCCATCGGTCAACCTCGTTTCGAGCGAGGCAGTTTCGTTATTGTCCATTGCCCGATTCCTCGGAATGACCCGGTTCTGGTCTACGCACGAGCCGCACGTTCGGTCTGTCGCCCTGGGCTGCGCGTACTGCTGCCGCCAGCAATTTCCGGCCGCGCGCAAGTCTCGACATCACGGTTCCTATCGGCACGCCCGTAATGGCGGCCACTTCCTTATAACTCATGTCTTCCAGCTCACGCAGCACCAGCACCTCCCGAAAGACCAGCGGCAGTGACTCCAGCGCGCGATGCACCAGTTGCACTTCGTCCTTGCGCACCGCGAGCGTTTCCGGACTCACGCCGGCATCGTCAGACCATCCCGGCAGTGCCTGATCGCCGGCGATGTCCTCGTCATACGGCGTCGCGTCCGCCAACTGCACGCGACGACGCCACTCCGTGAACCATGTATTACGCACGATGGCGAGCAGCCATCCCCGCGCGTTCGATTCATCACCGTCTTCGAAGCCCGAGAAGAAACGGAACGCGCGCAGATAGGCTTCCTGTACGACGTCATCGGCATCGCTCGGGCTGCCCGAGAGCCAGCGCGCAAGGTTATAGGCGGCATCGAGGTGCGGCATGACCGTCGCTTCGAAGCGCGCATGCGGGGACTCGTCTACCTTCGACCTGCTTGGCCACATTGCGCGGATCTCCCTAAGCCACCGAATTCGAACCTATTGATTGCGCCCACACTCGCTGATACCGCTCGTCTCGCCGATTTATTCCTTCGTATTTCGACCGAGGGCAAAAAACTTCTAGGCGGGAATATCGGAGGTGCTGCACCGGTTCGATGGACGCTGGATACGTCATTTCATCAAGGAGCCGCCGTGCAAACCGAACTCACTCCCTTATCTTTTCAGTCCGAACTCGACGATCACGGAAAACGCCGGCGCACGGCGCTCTCGTGCATGGCGTGGGCCGGTGCGGGCGTGCTCTGGACAATGAGCGGCGGCGTGCCCCGCTCGCAACTAATTTCGTCGGTTCATGCGGCTGAAACCACGCGCTCGTTCAGTTTCGTGCAAATCAGCGATAGTCATATCGGATTCAACAAAGATCCGAATACGGAGCCGACAGGCACGCTTCAGGAAGCCATCTGTCATGTTCGCGCGATGCCGCAGCGGCCCGCATTCATGATTCACACAGGCGATATCACGCACCTTTCCAAGCCCGCCCAATTCGACACTGCCACGCAGATCATCAACGATGCCGGCATGCCGGTGCATTACGTGCCCGGCGAGCATGACGTGCTCGTCGAAAACGGCGATCCGTTTTTTGCGGGCTTCGCGGACCAGTATGGCAAAGGCGGCGCGCGTCACTGGTATAGCTTCGATGAAGGCGGTGTCCATTTCATCGGCCTGACGAATGTCCTCGATCTGAAGGGCGGCGGCCTCGGCTTTCTCGGCGACGCACAACTCGCGTGGCTCAAACAGGACTTGCAGGCAAGAACCAGCAGCACGCCGATTGTCGTCTTCGCGCATATTCCGCTTTGGGCGCTCTACCCGCAATGGGGCTGGGGCACCGACGACAGCGCGCAGGCGCTCGCGCTTCTGAAGCGCTTCGGTTCCGTGACTGTGTTGAACGGACACGTCCATCAGGTCGCGCAAAAAGTGGAAGGCGACATGCGATTCTATTCCGCGATGTCGACTGCTTTTCCTCAACCTGCACCCGGTTCGGCAGCCGGTCCGGGACCCATGAAAGTCGACGCCGAACAGTTGCGGTCCATGCTGGGCCTGCGAGCCGTCACGCACATACCGGGACGCGAACAGTTGGCCATCGTCGATACGTCACTCGAAGGAGCACGCGCATGAATGCATCTTTCGCAGGACGTTGCATGCGTCAGCTTGCGGTCGCGATCGTCGTCAAGGGACTTTTCGGCCTGATGCCCTCGGCTTGCGCCGAAGAGCCAGCGCAAAAAGTCGCAGCGGTGGCCGCGCTGACCATCACCATCGACAACTTCGCGTTCAGCCAGCCGACGCTCACGGTCGCGGCGGGAACGAAGGTGACGTGGGTCAATCGCGACGACATTCTGCATACAGTCGTCGATGAAACGAAGTCGTTCAAATCGGACCCGCTCGATAACGGCGACACCTTCTCGCATGTGTTCGATCGGCCGGGCACGTACACGTACTTCTGCTCGTTGCATCCGCATATGACGGGAACCATCGTCGTGCGGTGATCACAAACAAGCCGAAGGCGCGCGCCGTCAGCGTTGCGCCTTTGCTATCGCATCCAGATTGCCTTCGCCGAAGCCATGATGCCCGCGTCTCTCGACGATCTCGAAGAACATGTCGCCGGGCCGGCGTTCGAGAAACGTTTGGAGAAAGAGTTGCGGCGTGCCGTCCGGAAGTATCTCGCCGTCGACGAGGATGCCGCGTGTACGCAGTTGCTCGATATCGAGGCCATGTCCTGGCAAACGCGCGTCGATCTCGTCGTAATAGCGCGGCGGCGGCGTGAGAAAGCGTACTCCGCGTGCGCGCAGCGCATCGACAGAAGCAAAGATGTCCGACGACGCAAGCGCGATATGCTGCACGCCCTCGCCTTCATGGTCCGGCAGATACTGCTGCATGAGGTCCGTGCGATACGTGCCCTCTTCGTACACGGGAATGCGAATGGAACCGCAGGGCGAAACCGTGACAGCCGAATCTTGCGACACGTGCCAGTCCGGATGAACCTCGTGAATCTCTTCGAAATGCAGCACTTCCCTGTAGAAGTCGAGCCACTCCTGAATGCGCCCCGCGCCGACGGTTTGCGTGAAGTGATCCACTTCGAGCAGTCCCGTACCGCCGAGTTCAGTGGGCGCCTGATCGAGCGGCCGAAAGTCGATGTCGTAGATCGAGGCTTCGCCGCTGTTCTTGCCGGGCCAGTGATCGACGAAATAGATATGCGAATCGCCGATACCCTGAATAGCGGGAATGGCCAGTTCGTTAGGGCCGATCTTCTCGCCCTCGAAGTCCCACGCGCCGTAGTCCACCGCGCGTTCATGAGCGATTTGCGCGTTCACCACGCGAATGCCGATGGCCGCAATGCCGACGCCATGTGTCTCTGCGAAACGCGTGGCGAAGGAATCGGGCTCGGCGTTCAGCAGGAAATTCATGCTGGCCTGACGATAGAGCGTCACTGCCTTGCTGACATGCTGCGCTACCGGCACGAAGCCTAGCCGTTCGAACAGCGCGGCAAGGCCCTGCGGGTCCGGGCTCGAAAACTCCACGAATTCCAGCCCCGCAATGCCGAGCGGGTTGTTCCCGGTTTCGGAATCGGGGATCGCGCCGGCGGCCGTGGAAAGGTCAGCGGATTGCGGCTGGGTCATCGACAATACCTCGAAAATGTACGAGTTGGTTCACGGACGCAAAAAGTACCATGACTGCCCCATCGTACGCCACAACGGACGCGGGCGGTCGTGCCAAGCGTAGGTAGCGGCAGCACGTCGCCCGTGTCAAAGCGAGGCATTGCTCGGCGCAAGCTGCGAGCCTCCGTTGCGCAGCCTTGCTTTTGCGGGCTTGAACGAGGCACGCGATGCTTCAGCTAGCCCGATATGTTGTGGCCGGCCCAGCGCTCTGCGGCCCATTTCGTTGGCTGTGCAGCGTCAGTTAGGGCTGCAAGGGCGGCAAGCCGTATCGTCTGCCGAGCGAAGCGGAATGGGAGTTCGCCGCGCGCGGCGGCACGCAAAGCACGTTCTGGTGGGGCGACCAGATGAAAAGAGGCACGGCCGACTGCAAGGACTGCGGCGAGCCGTATCGCGCGGATGCGCCGGTGCCCGTGGGGTCGTTCGCGCCGAACGGGTATGGCCTCTCCGATATGAACGGCAGCGTGTGGGAATGGGTCGCCGACTGCTGGCATAGCTCATACAAGGGCGCGCCCGTCGATGGCCGCGTGTGGGACGAGCCCTCCTGTTCGGTGCGCGTGATTCGCGGCGGTTCGTGGCGCGAAGGCGGCGACTACATGCAATCGGCCACGCGCTTCAAGTACAGCGCGAGCGTTCGTCAATCGCAAAACGGCTTTCGCGTGGCGCGCGACACGCAGTGACCGCTCTCACTGCGCCGATACCTTGACGATGATTTGCGCCTGCGTATCGCGCTCGATCTTGCGAAGCGCCGGCAACGATGCCTCGAAATCTTCCGGCGAACAGACCTGCTTGCCGAAGCGCGCATCCAGCGTGCGCGATACCTGGATCACATTGCTCGCTTCATCGAACACATAGCGCGAGCGATAGCGAAAAAAGCCGCTCGTCAGTTCCAGATCGTCGGGCACTTCGGCGACTCGCATGGTCTTCGGCAGCGCGATCTGCGATACCTCGTCGTATGCGCCGCCCACGCACAAATACGGCTGCGTGCGTGAGCGCTCCGCGAGCCAGTTGCGCGTCTGCGTGGCGATGCCGCCCGACAGGCTCGTGAGCGCGGGCAAGGCGGTCGTGCCGGTCGGCCAGACGACGTCGTCGAGCGTGCCGCGCAGCGTCGTCGCGAACGGGCCGCTGGTGGCATCGACGTCGGTCGTGGTCAACGCGCCCGCGCCGCGCAAGTTCGTGAAACGCAGTCGGTCCGCGGCGATCTGGTCGCGCCGCTGCGCGCTCGCGAGCCGCAGGTTCATGCGCTCGAGCTCGGCGCTCCATCCCGCGTCCTGCACCCAATATGCGAACGTCGCCTCGCCTTGCGGCGCGACATCGATCTGAAGCCGCGCGGTGCGCGACAACTGCTGCGTCGCGGGCGTGCGAGCGAGCGCGCCGCTATCGACGAGCAGCGTCGGCCGGTCCATATCCGCCAGCGGCAAGAAGCCGAACTCGACGCTCGACGCCGTGCTGTCCGCGAACATCGCGAAGTCCGGAAGGTACGTGATGATGTGATTGATCGCGCCCGCGCCGTAGCCCGGCACCGAAGGCAGCGAGTAGACCGAACCGAGGGCGATCAACGCGGGCTCGTTGCGAATGCCTACCGCGTCGAGCAGCGCGCCGTACAGCGCGACGTGGTCCTTGCAGTCGCCGTATCGGTTCGCGAGCACGTCCGTCACGCGATGCGGCACGGCCGGACTCTGCCCGATGAACATCGCCACGTAGCGAATGTTGCGGCGCACCCAGTCGTAGAGCGTCCGGGCTTTCGCGCGGGCGTCGGCGTCGTTGGCGGTCAGCGCCTCTGCAAGCGCCCGTACGGCTGGATCGCTCGCGCTCGCATCGACGGCGGATAAGCGATAGCTCGCCGCGAAGCTCGCGTAGTCGGGAAACGTGGACACCATCAGCCGGTCGCCGTATTGCGCATAGCCCACGGAGCCGCTCTCGATGCGCGCAATCCGCTCGCGACGGTAATCGAACACGTAGCGCGTGCGGCCGTTTGCGGTGACAGGCGCACGCGCGACATAGCCGCGCGTATCGGCGTAGAGCGGCTTCGTCGCGGGAAGATCGAAAACGAGTTGCTGGTCCAGCACCGGCCGCTGTCCCGGCTCGACGTAATAGCCGAACTGGCCGGGAATGACCGGGCTCGCCTGGCTCTTGCGCGAATGCAGGTGCACCGTCGAGCCGACGCCCACAGCCGGAAAGATCACCGCGCGCAGCTTCGCGTCTTGAAACGTGGGCGCGCCCGCCGAGCGCGGCTCCTGAATATCGCGGATCTGATCGGGCGAGACGTCGTGGCGCGCGCCGTTCGCATCGACGGAATACGCCTCCACGATCTCCACTTTCGACACGCTGCGGTCGTACCACACGTAACGCTGCGCGATCTCGTCGACGCCCGCCGCCGTGTTCGCGCGCAGCACGGTGCGGTCGTCCTCGCTGACCGAGCCGTCGTCCGCGACGACGAACTCGTGGACGTCGCTCACGACGGTGGACGGCTCGTCGGCGTCCGGCGCCGGCGCGGCCCAAGCGCCGATCGCGACCAGGCACAAAGCCAATTCGTACGGGATTCGCATAAAGAACCGGCTCATGTTCGGCTCACGAGGAAACGCGCGTACGTCCATCGTACCCGAGCCGGCGTCGCCGCGACAATTTGTATCACGTTGCGATATAATTTCACGCTTCGCCGCGTTCCCGACGCGCGATTCATTGACCCTCTCACAAGAACTCGTCGCTTAAAACGTGTCGCGCACCGTCCTCTTACGCTGGTTACATGGCTTCCTCCCCGCTCCCGTCACGCTCAGATGGACCGAACGGCTGCGCGCGGGCGCGGGCGCGCTCATCGGCATTGCGCTGACGGGCGGCATCGCGCGCCTGCTCGTCGGCGATACCTCGGCGATTCCGTTTCTGATCGCGCCGATGGGCGCTTCCGCCGTGCTGCTCTTCGCCGTGCCCGCGAGTCCGCTCGCCCAACCGTGGTCGATCATCGGCGGTAATCTCGTGTCGGCGATCGTCGGCGTGACGTGCGCCGCGCTGATCCACGATCCCGTCGATGCCGCCGCGCTCGCCATCGCGCTCGCCATCTGCGGGATGTTCGCGCTGCGCTGCGTGCATCCGCCTTCGGGCGCGGTGGCGCTGACCGCGGTGCTCGGCGGCCCGTCGATCCACGCGCTCGGCTACGGCTTCGTGCTCGCGCCGGTGGCCATCCAGTCGGCGGCGCTGCTGTGCTCGGCCATCGTCTATCACGCGCTGACGGGGCACCGTTATCCGCACGTCGCGCAGGCGTCGCCGAAAGCGCCGGACGGCGCGGCCTTCACGCGCGCCGATCTCGAAGCCGTGCTCGCGCGCCGCAGCGAAATGCTCGACGTCGATCCGGACGATCTCGAAGCGCTGCTGCGCGAAACGCAGTTGCAGGCTTACGCGCGCCGCTTCACCGAATTCCGTTGCGCGGACATCATGTCGCGCGGCGTGGTGTCCGTGACGCCCGACACCACGGTCGACGAGGCGCTCGCGCTGCTCGCCCGGCATCGCGTGAAGGCGCTGCCCGTGATCGACATGACGCGGCGCGTGCGCGGCATCGTCACGCGAGCGGACCTCGCGCCCGCGCACCGGTCCGCGCCGCGCGATGCGTTCGCGCGGGCGGTCGAGCGCATCATGCGCGGCCCGTCGCAAGCGCCGGCGCGCGTCGGCTCGCTGATGACCACCGATGTCTGCACGGTCGACTCGCGCACGCCCATTGCGGAACTCGTGCCGATGTTCGCCGACTTCGGGCACCACCACATTCCGGTGATCGACAACAACGAGCGCCTGCTCGGCATGATCACCGAAACCGATCTGATCTCGGGCCTGTATCGCCAGAGCTTCGCGAGCGAGCGCAAGAGCGCCTGAATAAACGATGAAATCCGCACGCACCCTCACCAAGCCGGACTTCGAGCAGCTTTCCGAATTCCGCTATCAGATGCGCCGCTTCGAGCGTTTTTCCGAGCGCGCCGCGCAAGAAGAAGGCATCACGCCGCTGCAATATCTGCTGCTTCTGCATATCAAAGGCTTTCCGGGCCGCGCGTGGGCGACGGTCGGCGAACTGGCCGAGCGATTGCAGTCGCATCATCACGGCGTCGTGGCGCTCGTCACGCGCTGCGAAGCGCTCGGGCTCGTGCGGCGCGAGCAGAGCGCGGAGGATCGGCGGCAAGTGCAAGTGCATCTCGAAGCGCGCGGCGAGCAGGTGCTCGCGCGCCTCGCGGCGCTGCATCGCGCGGAGCTGAAATCGCTCGACGGCGCGTTCCGCGTCCCGCAAATCGATCTTTGAGTCTCGCGGAGTCTTCTGGAGTGACGGGCATGAATCATCATAAGCGCGACTTTTCCGTGAACGACCGGCTGCTGCGCATCTGCGGGCTCGCGGCGGTCATCGGCGGCATCAGCACGCTCGCGGCGGTCGTGCTGCTCGCGCTCATTCATCTCTTCACGAATCTGTTTTTCTTTCAGACGTTCTCCATCGAGGACCGGTCGCCCGCGCTCAATACGCTGGGGCCGTGGGTCATCGTGATCCCGGTGATCGGCGGGCTGATCGTCGGGCTGATGGCGCGCTTCGGCTCCGAGAAGATTCGCGGCCACGGCATTCCCGAAGCGATCGAAGCGATTCTCTTCGGCAAGAGCCGCATGTCGCCGAAGGTGGCGGTGCTGAAGCCGCTGTCCTCGGGCATCGTGATCGGCAGCGGCGGGCCGTTCGGCGCGGAAGGCCCGATCATCATGACGGGCGGCGCGCTCGGCTCGCTGATCGCGCAGTGCATCGACGTGACGGCCGCCGAGCGCAAGACGCTGCTCGTGGCGGGCGCGGCGGCGGGCATGACCGCCGTGTTCGGCACGCCGGTCGCGGCCGTCCTGCTTGCCGTGGAACTGCTGCTCTTCGAATGGCGGCCGCGCAGTTTTCTGCCCGTGGCGCTCGCATGCGCCGTGGCCGGCTTCGCGCGGGCGTTCGTGTTCGGCACCGGCGCGCTTTTCCCGATGCAGACGCAGCCGCCGCAGATGATCTCGCTGCTGTCGTGCCTCGTCGCGGGGCTGTTGTCGGGCGTGCTCGCGTCGGGATTGTCGGCGGCGCTCTACAAGCTCGAAGATGCGTTCGGCAAGCTCCCGCTGCATTGGATGTGGTGGCCGGCGATCGGCGGCGTCGTGGTCGGCATCGGCGGATATCTGGAGCCGCGCGCGCTGGGCGTCGGCTATGACGTGATCGGCGATCTGCTGCATCAACACCTCGCCATCCAGGTGGCGCTCGCGATTCTGGCCGTGAAGGCGGTGATCTGGGTCGTGGCGCTCGCGTCCGGCACGTCGGGCGGCGTGCTCGCGCCGCTCTTGATGCTCGGCGCGGGCCTCGGCACCGTGCTCGGCGCGGTCCTGCCGGGCCACGACACCGCGCTCTGGCCGCTCATCTGCATGGCCGCGACGCTCGGCGCGACACTCGGCGCGCCGCTCACCGCCATCGTCTTCGCGTTCGGCCTCACGCACGACAGCAATGCGCTCCTGCCGCTGCTGGCGGCCACGCTCGTCGCGCACGGCTTCGCCACCGTGGTGATGCGCCGCTCGATCATGACGGAGAAGATCGCCCGGCGCGGCTATCACATCTATCGCGAATACGGGGTGGATCCGCTTGAGCGTCACCACGTCGACGAAGTGATGACGCTCGACGTGAACACCATCGACGCCGCGACGCCGCTCGCCGACGTCCTCGCGCGGCATTTCGGGCCGCAGCAGGCGCACCGCGCGTATCCGGTGGTGCGCGACGGCGCGCTCGTCGGCATGCTGGATCGCGCGGCATTGGCCGCGCTCGGCGAGGCGTCGCAGGCGGGCGCCGTTACGGTCGGCGACGCGCTCGCGCAGAAGAACGAAGCTGCGCCCGCCGTCGCGCTGCCCGGCGAACCGTGTCGTCTAGCGGCCACGCGCCTCGCCGTGCATGACCTGGAACGCCTGGCGGTCGTGGCGGACAAGCAGTCGATGCGGCTCGTCGGCATCGTCTCGCGCAGCGATCTCGTGAAGCCGGCGCGCGCACATTTCGACGAAGAGCACCGACGCGAACGCTTCCGCGGCTTTCGGCGCGCTCAGGCGTTGCGCAAGCCGTAAGCCTTTTTCGATGGAGCGAAGCGGTTCAGAGCCGCGCGCAGTTCCGCGAGCGGATGCGACCAGTCGCCGAGTTGCGTCTGTCGATAGAGACGCATCGACGGATACCACGGCGTGAAGCGTGCGCAGTCGTACCAGCGGCAATCGCAGGCCTGCGCAAGCAGCACCCACACCGGGCGATTCAGCGCGGCGGCGAGATGCGCCGGACCGCTATCGACCGAAATGATCAGATCGAGCGCCTCGAACGCGCGGGCGGTCGCGCCGAAGGTGTGCAGATACGGCGCCATGTCGACGACGCCGTGCGCCTGCATCAGCGCGCGCTCGGCCTCGCCGGGTTCGCCCACTTGCAGCGAGTAGAAACGGCACGTCGTATCGGCGAGCAGGCTGGCGAGGTCGCCCGGCTGCATCGAACGATACGGCTCGTGGCGCGCACTGCTCGCGCTGCGCCAGATCAGCCCGACTTTCGGGCGCGGGCCGTCCGCGTGCAAGAGCGCGTTCGCCTCGGGCGGCAGGTCCTTGGCAGCATCGAGGCCGATCAGCGCCGACGGATCGGCTTGCGGCGCGTAAGGCGAAGGCTGATAGCGCGCCCACAAATGGAACACGGTGGCGGCGCGGTGGCAGCGTTGCGCTTCCACCGTGCGCGCTTCGACCGTCGGAACCGACAGGCGCACGCCCTCTCTCGGCCGCACGGCGTCGCGCCAGAAGTCGAACATCTCGATGACCACCTCGCGCGCGCCTTCGCGCAACAGAGCATCGACATAGCGCGAGAAGAGCACGAAATCGCCGAAACCGCCTTCCACGAGCAAAAGAATCGACTTGCCGGCGACGGGCTCGTCCATGCCCAGCATCTTCGGCTTGAGCCGCTCGATCCACGGCCTGTCGCCGCAGAACAAGGTGTCGAGGAGCGCTTCCGCGCGCCCGGTGTCGCGATTCGCGCGGTGCAGTTCGTGCGCCTCGTGATAGTTGCCGCGGCTCAACAGAACCATGATCAGCTCTTCGGTAAGCCGGTAACGGAACACGTCCGACATCGGGTAGTGAAGGCCGCGCCTCAGCCACGCTTCCGCTTCGGCGAACAGGCCGAGATAGCTCATGTCGACGCCCATCTGTCCCGCCCACACGCCGCCGGCATCAGGCTGCGACGCGATCTCGCGCAGCATGGCTTGCGCTTCGGGCGCCCGCCCTGCCATGCGCAACGCGCGAACGCTGTCGATGTTGACCGGAAGTTGGGCGTCGGATTGAACGTGCATTTTCTGAAGGAGAGCCAATGACAGCGCACGATGCCAGATCGACTGCTTCTTTCACTGTAATAAAAGGTGCCGACCTGAATGATAGGCACGTTGATGTGAAATTCGATCAATAAAATAACGCTGCTTATTTGCGATTTGCGCGGGTTCAGCCGCGCCGCGAGTCAAAGGCTTCACGCTCGCGCCGCTTTACCGTTACCACGTCTCATGGACTATCTTCGTCAACGCCTTCCGATTATCGCGGGCACGGCCGCGCTCTTTCTCATCACGCTTGTCGCGAA
Source organism: Caballeronia sp. AZ10_KS36 (assembly GCF_023631105.1). NCBI lineage: Bacteria > Pseudomonadati > Pseudomonadota > Betaproteobacteria > Burkholderiales > Burkholderiaceae > Caballeronia > Caballeronia sp. AZ10_KS36. The sequence continues at coordinate 265,055 of NZ_JALQDQ010000025.1, forward strand.
TGAATTACTGTTTCCGCATTCCGAGTACGTGCCCGGCGCTAACTGGATTTATCTGCCCGCGGGCATGCGCTTGCTGTGTACGCTGTTGTTCGGGGAAGCCGGCGCAATCGGCATGCTGTGCGCTGCCTGGGTCAGTTGCGTTTTTCTGTATTTCCCGCACGATCCGGTGCGGTCGCTTTTCTACGGGACCATTTCGGCGCTCGCGCCTTATCTCATCTATCTGTTCGCGACCGGCGCGCTCGGATTGCGCACGTCCTTATCGAATCTGACGGCGAAGCGCCTTCTTCTGCTGATCCTGCTGTATTCGATTGCCAGTCCCGCACTGCATCAGATCTGGCTCGCCATGCACGGCGAAGCCGCGGGCGCGGGCAAGCGCTTCGTGGTCATGGTGGTGGGAGATTTGTCCGGCAGTCTGATCGTGATTTATGCAATCAAACTGGCGTTATGGGTGATGGTGACACTCGCGCCGTTGCGGCGGCGGTTGGGCGACTCGTGAACCGGCCGAGGATGACGCCGCCCGGCTTCGATGCCAGGCGGCGCCTATTTCACTGCTTTTCTCATCTCTCTCAGGTTCTCGCGTAGCAATCAGCCATATTCAGCGATTCATTGCCAACTCGATTATTTCGCATCATAGCAGTTGCTTATCAGCTTGATAAGTTTTTTTGTGGCGGAGCGCCGGACGCAGACAAGTATGATTCACTGCACTACGATTTCAAATTCCCTCGGTGCTGGAGCAAGCGCATGACCATGACGAAGAAACCGCTCGTCGACGCTTACTTTCGCTTTCTGAATCTTGCCCAAGCCGTACAGGCGCTGCCGTCCGTGCCGAAGCTCGACGCCGCCGAGGAGCGCCTTCTCGAAGCGCTGACGGCGGCCTGGCATGCGGGCCGCACACTGACGGTCACGGAAACGATGGCGCTGTCGGTCGCCGGCGCGCCCGCCACCGTGCACCGCAAGCTCACGCGCCTCAAACAGCAAGGTCTCGTCACGCTGGATGAAACCGGCGCGGACTTGCGCACGAAATCGGTGGTGCCGACCGCCAAGGCGCTCGCCTACTTCGAAAAGCTCGCCGCGTGTCTGGAGGAAGCGAGAAAGAAGTAGCGCGCGGGTCCACGCCGCGCGGTTTATTCTGTGGCACCTGCACAACGAAAGCGGGAGTCATAGCCATGAAGCCTCGCGACACGCGCCGCCCGCCCGCCCGGCGCGATTTCCTGCGCGCGACTGCGACTGCGGCCGCCGCGCTCGCCCTGCCCGCCGCTCGCGCATTCGCCGCGGACGCGGCCATCGAGCCGATTCACAAGCGCCCGATTCCCTCGACGGGCGAAGCGTTGCCCGTCGTCGGATGCGGCACCTGGCGCACCTTCGATGTCGGCAACGACGCCGCCCGCCGCCGCGAACTCGCCGACGTGCTGCGCGTGCTGTTCGCCGCAGGCGGCTCGGTCATCGATTCGTCGCCGATGTACGGCAGCTCCGAAGCCGTCGCCGGCGCGCTGCTCACCGAACTGCACGCGCGCGACAAGGCGTTCATCGCGACCAAGGTCTGGACCGAGGGCCGCGAGGAAGGCATCGCGCAAATGGAGCAGTCGATGCAGCGCCTTGCCGCGCCCCGCATCGACCTGATGCAGATCCACAATCTCCTCGACTGGCGCACGCAGCTTGCCACCCTGCGCGACTGGAAAGCCGCCGGGCGCGTGCGTTATATCGGCATCACGCACTACACGTCGGGCGCGTTCCCGCAGGTCGAAGCCGTGTTGCGCGCCGAGCGCGTCGACTTCGTGCAGATCAATTACGCCGCCAACGACCGCGACGCCGAAGCGCGCCTGCTGCCGCTCGCGGCAGACCGTGGCGTCGCGGTGATCGTCAATCAGCCGTTCGGCGGCGGGTCGCTGCTGGCCGAACTGCGCGGCAAGCCGCTGCCGCCATTCGCGGCGGAACTGGGCTGCGCGAGCTGGGCACAGCTTCTGCTGAAATTCGTGCTGGGCAATCCGGCGGTCACGTGCGTCATTCCGGGCACGGGCCGCCGCGAGTACATGATCGACAACGTTCACGCGGGCATCGGCGTCTATCCGGATGCGGCGCTGAAACGACGCATCCAGGAAGCCGTCGCGTGACGTTCAACGGGAGAAAGACGATCGATGGGCGATCCGTTCAACCTGCAACGCTTCGTGAGTGCGCAGGAAAGCGTCATCGATGAAGCGCGCGCCGAGCTCTTGGCTGGCCGCAAACGCACGCATTGGATGTGGTTCGTGTTTCCGCAGATCGCCGGGCTCGGGCACAGCCCGATGGCGCAGCGTTACGCGATTCAGTCGCTTGCCGAGGCGCAGGCGTATCTCGCGCATCCGGTGCTGGGCGCGCGGCTCGTCGAGCTGACGCGCATCGTCAATCGCGTCGAGGGGCGCAGCGTCGAGGACATTTTCGGCTATCCGGACCACATGAAATTCCATTCGTCGATGACGCTTTTCGCGCGCGCCGCGCCCGACGAGCCGATCTTCGACGAAACGCTGCGCCGCCATTTCGACGGCCACCCGGACGAAGCGACGCTCATGCGCCTGCGCTGATTTGGGCGACAGGCATGGCCGTTGCAGCTTGCCCATGTCACCTTCAACGGAGCCCGACATGAGCCGATCGCTGAAAGTCCACGACCACGTGAGCTGGAATACGCCGCAGGGCGAAACCACGGGCCGCGTGGTGCGCGTCATTTCCGAGCGCACCACGCTCGACGGTCACACCGTCAACGCGTCCAAAGACGATCCCCACTACGAGGTCGAAAGCGACAAGAGCGGCAAGCGCGCGGTCCACAAAGGCAATGCGCTCAAGCACATATCGCACTGACGGCTAACGGTGGCGACGCGATTCATGCAAAAGCCCCGGTAAACGGTCAAACTGCTACCGCGCTTTCCATTGCGCTTATTCGCAGAACCGTTTGCCAAATCTTTTGAGGAATCGATATGAACTTGAAACTCGTGGCATCGCTCTTCGCTTCGTCGGCCATCGGCCTTGCTTCCACGCTCGTTTCCACCCCTTCGTTCGCGCAGGTCGCGGGCGCGCAGCCGCTCGGCGTGTCCGTCCAGGTCTCCACCGCGATCATCGACGGATGGAGCGTCAAGAAGTCGATTCTGAACAAGCCTGTCGTCAATGACGAAGGCGCGCGCGTCGGCGTGATCCACGACATCATCGTCGCACCTGACCGTTCGGTCTCGTTCGCGATCATCGCGGCCAATCAGTTCCTCGGCGTGTCGCGCCACGACGTGGCGATTCCGATCGAGCAGATCGACGTGAAGAACGGCAAGCTCGTGCTGCCGGGCGCGACCAAGGACGCCATCAAGGCGCTGCCCGAATTCCAGTACTCGAAGGTGAAGGCGACGCCGGCGCCGCGCGCCGAATTCGAACATCACTGACCTGGTGATTGAATGACGCAGCGGCGCGGTGGCCGCTGCATCCCTCCTACGTTCGACGGAACTCCTATGTTCAACGCGCTGCTGCTCGACAAACAGGACGACCGCACGGTTGCGTCCATTGAGTCAATCGACGAGTCGCGTTTGCCGCCGGGCGACGTGCTCGTGCGCATCGAGTATTCGACACTCAATTACAAGGACGCGCTCGCGATCACGGGCAAGGGACCGGTCGTGCGCACCTTTCCGATGGTGCCCGGCATCGACTTCGCGGGCGTCGTCGAGGAGAGCACGCACGCGGATTACAAGCCGGGCGACCTCGTCGTGATGAACGGCTGGGGCGCGGGCGAGACGCACTGGGGCGGCCTCGCGCAGAAGGCGCGCGTGCCGGCCGGGCATCTGATTCCGCTCGCCGCGGGCATCACGACGCGTCAGGCGATGGCCGTGGGCACGGCCGGCTACACGGCGATGCTCTGCGTGCAGGCGCTGGAGCAGCACGGCGTCGCGCCCGGCGACGGCGACGTGCTCGTGACCGGCGCGAACGGCGGCGTCGGCAGCTTCGCGGTCGCGATTCTTGCGAAGCGCGGCTATCGCGTCTTGGCATCGACGGGCCGGCCCGAGGAAGCGGCGCGGCTTCGCGAACTCGGCGCGGCGGATATCGTCGACAGGCAGACGTTGTCCGCGCCGGGCAAGCCGTTGCAGAAAGAGCGGTTCGCGGCGGCGGTGGATTGCGTCGGCAGCCACACGCTCGCCAACGTCTGCGCGAGCTTGCGATACGGCGGCGCGGTCGCCGCGTGCGGGCTCGCGCAGGGCATGGAATTCCCGGCGACGGTCGCGCCGTTCATTCTGCGCGGCGTCGCGCTGCTCGGCGTGGATAGCGTCTACGTGCCGAGGGAGCGGCGCATCGCGGCGTGGAACGCGATTGCTGCGGACGTGCCTGTCGAGACGATGGAGCGCGTCGCGAGCACGATTTCGCTCGCCGATACGCCGGAAAGCGCGGCGAGTTTGCTGCGCGGTGAGGTCAAGGGGCGGGTCATCGTGGATGTGAATGCGTGAGCGCGGCGGGGGTGTCGACGGCGACTTTCGCCGGTTAGTTCCTCCTGACCATCGAGCGTGACTCGCAATCCGTGCTGCCGACGCCCCCCCGCGATCGAAATATCGCTCGCCGACGCGCCGAATGCGCACGAGCGAGCTTCATTCGTCGTTGCAAACGTGGAGCGCGGCGTGGCGTGGACTGCCAACCGCGTCGCGGACCCGCCGACGCGCCTAACGCGCCTGATGTCTGCTTCGCGGCGAGACCGACCGGCGCGCAATCGTCGATGCGAACGCGGAGCGCACCGCACAGCGACTTGCGACGCGTCAATCCGCGTCTAGAACGTGCTCCACCCGCTGCCATCCGCAGCCACGCTCGCCACTTCCTTGCGCACCGGCGCGGGCCGCGTTGCCTTGCGCGCGACGACCGGCGCAGGCGCCGCAACAGCGGAACCGCCCGCCTCCACGCTGAAAAACGCCATCGCCTCGTTCAGCTTGCGCCCCTGCTCCTCGAGCGCATGCGACGCGGCCGCCGCTTCCTCCACGAGCGACGCGTTCTGCTGCGTCACTTCGTCCATTTGCGTGATGGCCTGATTGATCTGCTCGATGCCGCGTCCCTGCTCCCCCGACGCCGCCGCGATTTCCTCCATGATGTCCGTCACGCGCGCGACAGCCTGCGTGACTTCGCTCATCGTCGAGCCGGCTTCCCCCGCGAGCGCCGAGCCGTCGCGCACCTTGTCGACCGACTCCGCGATCAATTCCTTGATCTCCTTCGCCGCCGTCGCCGACCGCTGCGCCAGGCTGCGCACTTCCGTTGCGACCACCGCGAAGCCGCGTCCCTGCTCGCCCGCGCGGGCCGCCTCGACCGCCGCGTTGAGCGCCAGGATATTCGTCTGAAACGCGATGCCCTCGATCATCCCGGTGATCTCCGCGATGCGGGCCGAGCTGTCGCTGATGCCCTGCATCGTCGACACGACGCGGCCGACGACATCATTGCCCTTGCGCGCGACTTCCGACGCATTCGATGCCAGCGAGCTCGCCTGCTGCGCGTTGTCCGCGTTCTGGCGGACCGTGGACGTCAGCTCTTCCATGCTCGCCGCCGTCTCCTGGAGGGAGGCCGCCTGTTCTTCGGTGCGCTGGCTCAGGTCGGTATTGCCCATCGCGAGTTCCTTCGCCGCACTGCCGACTGCCCCGCCGCTTTCGCGCACGAGGCTGACGGTATCGGTCAGGCGTGCGTTCATGTCGGCAAGCGCGCGCAGCAGATCGCCGGTTTCGTCCTTCGTCTCGGCGACGATCCGGCTGCGCAGATCGCCGCGCGCCACGGTCTGCGCGATCCCGACCGCTTCCGCGATTGGCGCGGTAATGGAGCGCGTCACGGCGATGCCCGCGATCACGGCGAACAGCCCGCCGAACACGCACAGCGCGAGCAAAAGGTTGCGCTGCGTCCGATAGTTCGCCTCGAATTCGCGCACCATTTCGTCGCGGCGCACGTTGGTGTAAGTCGCGTAGTCTTCGGTGGCCTTCACGAGGCGCGCGAGCAACGGGCGGCAATCCTCGTCGAGCTTCACGACGGCCTCGTCGTGACGGCCCGCCAGCGCGAGCCCTTCGATGGCGGTCGCGACCGGCCCGTACAGCGCCTCGACGCGCGTCATCTCGCCGACGAGGCTGCGCGCCTTGTCGCTGGCGTCGCTTGCGGAGGCGAGCATGTCCTGCAACTGCTTGAGGCGCGCCTGCACGTCCGCGTGCGCGCGCTCGACGTCGGCTTTCTCCACTTCGACATCAGCGGGCTTCGTGACCAGCACCAGATTGCGCGCTGCGATGGCGCGGCGGTCCACGGCGGCGCGGACCTGCGCGGCCACGTCGGCGCGCGCGTTGATGCCGTGCACGTAATGCGCGAAGCCGTCGGTCGCCGTTGACAGGGCCCGCAGCGACATGCCCGCGACCAGCACGAGCAGCACGGCGAGCAGTCCGAAGCCGGCAATGAGTTTGTTCTTGATGGTGACGTTGCGGAAGTTCACGCTTGGGCTCTCTCAGGTCCGGAAAATCGTTGTATGCATCGCGCTCACGCTCTTGGCTTGCGTCGCGTCGTGCCTCGGCTTTATTACGGCGCGGCGGGCGCTCGTCTGAAGGGCTGGACCGGCGAATCGTCGATGCTCTGTTCATGGAATATCGGCCGCGCGATGGGCGATACTGACGCCTTTTCTCACCCGATCCGCTCATGACCGATCCGCTCGACATCCGTACGCCCGAATTCGACGCCGCCCTGCGCGCGCTGCCGCCCACGCCCGGCTCGTCCGCCGACGTCGCCGCCGACGAGACGTACTGGAACGCCGTGCGCGGGCTCTACCGGCAGACGGATGCGGTCGTCAATCTGGAGAACGGCTACTGGGGCGCGATGGCCGAGCCGGTGAAGTCGGTGTTCCATCATTGGATCGACCGCCTGAATTACGAAACGACGACGCTCGTGCGCCCGCATTGGGGCGCGATCCACGACGGCCTGCGCGAGCGCGTCGCGGCGGCGATGGGCTGCGGCGTGGAGGAAATTGAGCTGACGCGCAACGCGACGGAGGCGCTGCTCGCGCTCATCAGCGGCTATAACCGCCTGTCGCCGGGCGACACGGTGCTTTACAGCGACCTCGACTACCCGTGCGGCAAGGACGCGATGGAATGGCTGCGCGAGCGGCGCGGCGTGACGCCGGTGCGGATCACGATTCCCGAACCGCGCGCGGGCGAAGATTTCCGCCGCGCGGTCATCGAAACCTACGCCGAAGCACTGCGCGCGCATCCGCGAACGCGGCTCGTGCTGCTCTCGCACGTCTGCTTCGCCACCGGCCTCGTGATGCCGGTCGCGGAACTGTCGGCGCTGGCGAAAGAAGCAGGCGCGGACGTGATCGCCGATGCCGCGCATTCATGGGGCGCGCTCGACTTCGACGTGCCGGCGCTCGACGTGCCATTCGCCGCGCTGAATTTGCACAAGTGGATCGGCGCGCCGCTCGGCTGCGGCGCGATCTACATCCGCCGCGGGCACCTGAGCAGCATCGATCCGTATCTCGGCGACCGCACCTGGCCCGCCGACGACATCCGCTCGCGCGTGCATACCGGCTCGCCGAACTTCGCCGCGTGGCTCACCGTGCCGGCCGCGCTGGAGTTGCACGCGCGCATCGGCGCGCACGCGAAGGAAGCGCGTCTGCGAGCGTTGCGCGATTCGTGGGTGAAACCGGCGCGCGCGCTGCCGGGGGTGCGCATCCTGACGCCGGATGATCCGTCGATGGCGGTCGGCATCACCGCTTTCCGGCTCGACGGTCAAAGCGCCCGGACGACGTGCGATGCGCTGCGCGAGCGCTTCGGCATCTTCACCGTGACGCGGCCCGGCCCCGACGCGGGCGACGTCGTGCGCGTGACGCCCGCGCTCTTCTCGCGGATGTCGGATGCGAAGCGGCTCGCCGACGCGCTCGGCGTTTTGTCGCGCGAGGCAAGAAGCTAGGCAAGCTAGGTAGGCGCGGCCTCGCTGATTGTCAGCGCCCCGGACGGAGCACGACGCTTCCACGTTCGCGCGGGTAGCGAAGGTTCGACATCTTCACCGCAACGCGGCCCGCGCTGTTCTAGCAAAGTTCGGCTGCCGAGCGGCAGGCCCAAGCGCTCAGGGTGTTGTCGAATAAGGCAAGCCTAGGCGGGCGCGGCCTCGCTGCCCGCCGATCGCGCGTCGAGCCGCGCGATCAGTTCGCCCAGCGCCTCGGAGCACGGCGCTTCCACCTTCAGCGCGAGCAGCGCATCGGCGCGCGTCTTGCCGATGTTGATCGCCGCGATCGGCTTGCCGCTTTTCGCGGCCCACTCGCAGAAGCGGTAGCCGGAATAGACCATCAGCGACGAGCCGATGACGAGCATCGCGTCCGCGCCGTCGAGCGCGCTCGCCGCGTCCTGCACGGTCTCGCGCGGCACGCCTTCGCCGAAGAAGACCACGTCCGGTTTGAGCAGCCCGCCGCAACGCGTGCAGCCCGGCACGTCGAACGCGCCGAAGTCCAGGTCTTCGATCAGCGCGTCGCCGTCCGGCACGGCGGGCGCCGTGTAGCCCACGAAGTCGGGATTCGCCGCTTCGAGCAGGCGTTGCACGTCGGCCCGCTCGTGCCGCGCGCCGCAGTCCATGCAGCGCACGCGGCCGATGTTCCCGTGCAGTTCGATCACGTCCGGGTTTCCGGCGCGCGTGTGCAGTCCATCGACGTTCTGCGTCACCAGCCGATGCACGCGCGAGCGCGCCGCGAGTGCCCGCACCGCGTGATGCGCCGCGTTGGGCCGCGCGCTCGCCACCACCGGCCAGCCGATCAGACTGCGCGCCCAATAGCGCCGCCGCGCGTAATCGGAGTCGAGAAAGTCTTTGAGGAGAATCGGCGCGCGGCCGGTACGCTGGCCTTCGCGATCGCGATAACAGGGAATGCCGGACTCGGTGCTGATGCCCGCGCCGGAAAGTACGAAGAGCCGCGGATGCCGCTCGACAAAGTCATGAAGTGAAAGCACGTGCTGTCCTTGGTGCGCAAGAAAACGCGCGGTAGTTGCCGGTGCGGTATCTTGAAAATATAAGGCGAAATGCCCACCGATGCACCGGCCTTACCACTTCGTCGATTTCGGAATTGGCTTGACCAAACGGCGGCGCGCCGATAGATTGATGCGCTGCCCCACCTTACTCGAACGAGAGACACGATGCTGACCGTCATCTGCGAAACCCCCGGCACCCTCAAGGCCGAAGAACGCGCGAAGCCGCAGCGCGCCGAGAACGAAGTGCTGCTGCGCGTAAAGCGCGTCGGCGTGTGCGGCACGGACCTGCACATCTTCACCGGGAATCAGCCGTATCTGTCGTATCCGCGCGTGATGGGCCACGAGTTGTCCGGCGTGATCGAGGAAGCCGACGCCGTCAGCGGCCTCAAAGCGGGCGATACCGTCTATGTGATGCCGTATCTGTCGTGCGGCAAGTGCATCGCGTGCCGTCAGGGCAAGACCAACTGCTGCGTGAACATTCAGGTGCTCGGCGTGCATCGCGACGGCGCGTTCACGGAATATCTGAATCTGCCCGCGCAATTCGTCCATAAGGCCGAAGGCGTCACGCTCGATCAGGCGGCGATGGTCGAATTTCTCGCGATCGGCGCGCATGCCGTGCGCCGCGCCGACGTCCAGCCGGGCCAGCGCGTGCTGGTGGTCGGCACCGGACCGATAGGCATGGCGGCGATCACGTTCTCGCGGCTGCGCGGCGCGAACGTCACCGCGCTCGACACGCGCGAAGACCGCCTCGCGTTCTGCAAGCGCGAACTGAAAGTGAACGCCACCGTGCAGATCGGCGAGCGCGACAAGGAGGAGTTGTCGCAACTGACGAACGGCGAGTTCTTCGACGTGGTGTTCGATGCAACCGGCAATTCGCGCGCGATGGAGCGCGGCTTCGAGTTCATCGCGCATGGCGGCAAGTACGTGCTCGTGTCGATCGTGCCGGACCGCATTTCCTTCGCCGATCCCGAGTTTCACAAGCGCGAGGCGACGCTGCTCGCGAGCCGCAATGCGACGCCCGAGGACTTCGAGACGGTGCTCGCCGCGATGCGCCGAGGCGACGTGCCGACGGATGCGCTCAACACGCATCGCATGGCGCTCAACGATGTGCCCGCGCAGTTTTCATCGTTGCTGGACCCGAAGGCGGGCGTCGTGAAGGCGATCGTGGAGTGTTGAGGCGCTGATCTGGCTGACTGCGCACGTAGCGCGGCCGGTCTGCGCGGTTGCGCCCGCGCTGTGCCAGGCGGGCGTCGTCACATCGAACGGGACGCGTTGCTCTGCTGCTAAAAGCAACCGGCCCTACCGGTCGTGCCGCGCCGTTCGTGCTGAGGCGCATGGCGTCGATTTGATTGTGCTGCGGCGCTGCTACTGAGGCAGTTGCCAACGTAACGCGGGCGGCCTTGGCGTTCGTGCCCGCGCATCTTGGTTGCCGCTGAAGCTCAAGGCGGGCGTCGTCACATCGATCTTGAAGTATTGCCCGCTACTGAGGCGGCGCCGTTTGTACCGAAGCGGACAGCGTCAACTCGATCGTGGCCTGCCGAGCTGCTCCTGAGGTCGGCTGCGCACGTAACGCGGCCGGCCTTGGCGTTCGTGCCCGCGCATCTTCGTTGCCGCTGAGTCTCAAGGCGGCCGTCGTCACATCGATCTTGAAGTATTGCCCGCTACTCAGGGCGCGCCGTTTGCGCTGAAACGGACGGCGTCAACTCGCTTGTGGACTGCCTCGCTGCTATTGAGGCCGGCTGCGCACATAACGCGCCCTGCCCTGAGCATCGTGCCACGGCTCGGCGGTATCGCACCAGATCTCATACTCGGGCGGATACAGCCCAATTTCGTCGAAGATGCCGGTCGGCACTTCGATCTCCGGCACGCCATCGAACGCGAGATAGACCGGCGAACCGCACGCCGGACAGTGATGGCGGCGGCCCGTCGCGGAGCTTTCCCACGCGATGGTGTCGCCGAAAACCTCCACCGCGTCGCGCGCGAAGATCGCGTACACGCCGAACGGCGCGCCGTGGATGCGGCGGCACGTCATGCAGTGGCAGAGATTGACCTCTTTCGGCTCCGCGAACACGCGCACCCGAACCGCGCCGCACGCGCAATGTCCTTCGTGAATGAAATGGCGGCTCATGCATCGCTCCCGGCGTTGCCTGCCTCGCCGCAATCTCGCGACGAAGCTTGAGCGCGCTCAGGCGCTCATCGCACGAAGTATCCGCGGTTTTGCATGCACTCGCCGTACGCGCGCCAGTAGCGGACCATCGGCGGCTCGGGCGGCGGAAGCGGCGGCATCTTCATGTCGCCGCTATAGAGCGCATCCGATGCGCCGCTCGCCGTGCCCGGCATCGCCGGAACACCTGCCACGCCTGTGCCTGCGGCGCCGGACGCGGGCTTCGCCGCCGACGCGCCACGCGGCGCCGATGCGCCCGCGACCACTGCCGCCGATGCCCCGGACGCGGCCACGGCGGCCGATGCCCCCGAAGCCGGCGACGCAGCCGATGCCGCGAGCGCGCCCGATGCGGTCGGCGGCAGCGGCGGTTCGACGGCACGCGGCGGGCTTATCGTGCGCGTGTCGGCTGTGCTCTGTTTCGGCGCCGCCTGCGACTCGCGGGCCATGTTGACCTTCGTCGTCTGATTGGCGTACGCATAGCAGGCGGCGTTGTCCACGGCCTGTTGTCCCGCGCTCTGGCTGCGGCCGGGCAAGGTCATCGGCTGCTGCGCGAGTGCGGGGCAAGAGCCGACGAGCAAGGCGATTCCCGCGAGATGTGAAGGTTTCATTGACTGCGTTCCCCGATGCGGTGTTTTTAGTCGTTGCAGTTCGCTCGCCACCGCGTCGCTCGCGCGTATGGCCGCGAGTCTGCGCCGGGCCTGCTGTCAAGGATACCGCGCCCACGCACCGCGCCACGCCAGAAGCACCGGCATCTTCCGCCAAATTCCGCATCGGGCGCGCCCTGCCGCCGCGTCAGAACTTCATGCCGACGCCCACGCCGAGCACCCATGGATCGATCTTCAGCGACCCCAGATCCGCCCCGCCCGCCGACGCGCTCGTGCGCATCCAGATCTTCTTCACGTCCGCGTTGATGAACACGTTCTTCCCGACGTCCACATCCACGCCCGCCTGCAACGCCGGACCGAAGCTGCTGCGCTTGATGGACACGGGCGTATCGCCGGCCTTCAGCTTGTCGTTGTAGAAGTACGTGTAGTTCAGTCCCGCGCCGACGTACGGCCGCACATGGCCTTGATGGTTGAAGTGATATTGCAGCAGGATCGTGGGCGGGAGCACGCCGACGCCGCCCAGTCCGCCGATGTTCGATGTCACCTGATGCCGCGATGTCGCGAGAATCAGCTCGACGCCGATCTCATCGCGGATCATGTAGGTGAAGTCGAGTTCCGGCACGAGCGCGTTGTTCACATCGACGCCGAGCGAGCCGAGCGTTCCGCCCGCCGACACCTGCGGCTGTATGCTGATCGCCCGCAAGCGCACGAGCACGTCGCCCGCGTGAATGCCGGTCATCGTTTCATCACTGGCATATGCCGTCCCTGCAAAGACAGCCGCGCTTGCCAGCAGCATCGCCCGAAGTTTCGTTCTCATTTTTCGCATTCCCGGTTGAAAGCTCGATTGTCCCGGCGAGCGGCGCGCGTCTCTTTGACGGCGAACAACGGATTTCAGCGTGTGCTTATCCCGCGACGCGACACCTTGCGCATCGACAAGGAAAGCGGCCGGGTCCGCTGCTTGCTTTTAACGAAGCAAAGGACAGAACATTGGGAGAACGAGATGAGACCCACTTTTGGGGCAGCCGCTCGGCTGGCGGCGATGCTGGCAGGTGCGACGTTCGCATTCGCGGCGAACGCGCAGAATCCGACGTCGAGGCCGGAGGGACACCCGAGCGGTCAGCAGGACACGCAGCCGAACCAGACGAAACCGAGCCGGCTCGATAAAGACAGCACGCCCGCCTATCGGGAACAGAACGTCACGCCGCCGGCCGTCGCGGCCGAGAACGCGAGCGGCGTGCTGAGAACGCAGCCGGGCAAGACGTCGGCGGGAAAAGCGCCGCCGCCGAAGCGTCCTAACGGCCTTGGCTTCGATACGGACGCGGGCAGCATGGGCAAGAAGCCCTGATCGTTTGCAATACGCGAGCGGCGGTCACGCCGACTTGTTCGGCCACGGCCACGTGAGATAGCGAGACGGCTTTTGCGTCTCGCTGTTTTGCTTCGGCGCGTCCTCGCGGGCCGCATGCGCGGGCGCCGCGCTTTCGGCCGTCTCGGGCAGGCCCTCGCCGAACCACGGCACATCGCCGCGCCTCTCTTCCACATACGCGCGCCATCCGGTCGCATTGTTCTCGAAGAGATCGTGCTTGACGGTGTTCGCGAGCATCGGACGATTCAGCGATTCGTCGAGCAGCGCCTTCGGCCAAAGGAAGAACGCGCCCGATGCGCGCCGGATGAACTCGCGCGGCGTCATGCGCGCGTCGATGAAACCGAGCAGCGTGAAGCCCGCGAGCGCGTCGTTGCCGCGCACCGCGTCGCAAATGCTCGCGTACTCGTCGGCGCATTGGCTCAGGCAAAACACCGTCTCCAGCACATCGCCGAGATGCAACAGCAAGGCGCGTCGTTCGTAGGGTTCCTGTATCGGGGCCGCTTGATTCGTCATGCGCGCTTTCCTTCCGGTAGGAGATGAAATGCGGACGGCGCGCATCGCATGACGCACGCCGCGTTCATTCCGATTCTAGCGAACCTCACGTTGGAATCCGACTCGCGCGTGCATTAGCGGCAGATGCGATACGGGCCCATGTCGACGTGAAAGTGCGTCTTGTGCAGCGCGTTGTAGTCGGGCCCAAGCGTGGTGTCGAACGAACGGCACGCGCCGTCGTGAATGCGGCGCAGAAACGCGGCATCGGGCGACGCGGTGTCCTCCCAGCGCGCGAGCGTGATGCGCCGGCCGTTCGCGAGCACGAAGCCGGTCAGGTCGATGGCGTTGGCGCTCGCATGCTGACTCAGCCCCGCGTCCTTCTGATGATTCACGTTGCGGCACGCGTAGCTGCCGACATGCTCGATGCGCGTCACGCGCTCGCCGAAAATGTCGATGGCGGCGGGCTGAAGATACTGATGCTCGAAGAACGCGAGGCCGAGCGCGAGCGGACAGGTCGCGAGAAACGGCGCGCTGAAGCGCACGTCGTCCGATTGCGTGACGCGCACGACGTTCGTGAGTTCGCAGCCGCCCGGCCCGGACGTGTCCGCCATCGGCCGATACTGAAGGCCCGATTGCGCGAGCGCGGCATCGCACAGTTGCGGGTCGCGGGTCGTGCGCCAGAGCTTGAAATCGGTCAGCGGGCCGCGCGGCGCGCGCACGTCGAGCGGCGCGAACGGATCGTAGCGTTCCGGCACGGCGATGCGTCGCGTGTACACGCCGTACGCGAGCACCAGCGCCGCGACGAACGCAAGCAGCAACAGCCAGCGGATGATTCGCCCGATCACCCTGCTCTCCGCGTTCCGGCGCGCTTGCCGTCAGCCCGCGGGATGCGAGGCGTCCGTTGCACTGGCCTGCACGCGCTCGGCGAGCTTCGCGTCGTAGCTCGAATGGATGTGCGTGCGCTTCTTGTCCGGATACGCGTATGCATAGGCTTTGCGCAACGCGAGCGACGCTTCGTGAAAGCCCGAGAGAATCAGCTTCTGCTTGTTCGGATAGTTCGCGATATCGCCGACCGCGAAAATGCCCGGCCGCGACGATTCGTAGTTCGACGTATCGACTTCGATGCGCCCGCCGCGCACGTCGAGATTCCAGCCGGCAATCGGCCCGAGATCCGCGACCAGTCCATACAGCACGATGAGCTTGTCCGCCGCGATATCCGTCGTGCCTTCGACATGCTTGATGCGCACGCCGCGCAGCGCGCCATCGGGCGCGTCGAGCGAATCGATCATGCCGACGACGAAGTTCATCGCGCCCGCCTCGACCTTCGCCTTCATCGCCGCGACCGAGGCCGCCGCCGCCGAAAAGCCGTTGCGCCGATGCACGAGCGTGAGCTTGCGCGCGACGCCCGAAAGCGCGTTCGCCCAATCCAGCGCGGAATCGCCGCCGCCCGCGATCACGACCTCGCGGTCCTGAAAATCCGCGATGCGCGCGACGCTGTAGAGCACGTCGCGTCCTTCGAGCGCCGCCGCTTCCGGCAATTGCAAACGCTGCGGCACGAACGCGCCGTTGCCCGCCGCGATCAGAATGGCGGCGACATCGAAGGTCATGCCTTGTTCTGTGCGCACCGTCCAGCGTTGATCTTCACGCTGCTCGACGGACTGCACGCGCTGGTCCAGATGAATCGGCACGTCGAACGGGCGAATCTGCGTGAGGAGCCGGTCGACCAGTTCCCGCGCGGTACACGACGGAATCGCGGGGATGTCGTAGATCGGCTTGTCGGGATACAGCTCGATGCATTGGCCGCCGATACGCCCGAGCGCATCCACGATATGACACGAGAGCCCGAGGACGCCCGCCTCGAATGCGGCGAAAAGGCCCACGGGCCCGGCGCCGATGATCAATACATCCGTCTGAATGGTGCTGCCCGATGCGTTCATGTAGTCGTCTTCCGTTGTGCCGGCTGTCCTGCGTTGCCAGCATTCAACGGTCCACGATACAGAAAGCATCCGGGCGCGGCAACGAAGCCCCTGCGCCCAGGGCGGCGATTCCGCGCTGCGGCCTACTGCTTGTTCAACTCGCGCGCGTAGTAGGCGGACGCGGCGTCGATCTCTTCCGGCGTCATGTTGCGCGCGACGTTGCGCATGACTTCGTTGATGTCGTTGGTGCGCGTGCCGTTGGCGAACGCGATCAGTTGCGCCTTCGTGTACGCCGCCGGTAAGCCGTCGATCCACGGACTGCCCGCCTTGTTGTCGATACCGCCGTGACACGCCGCGCACGGCGCGACATTGCGCATCGGCGCGCCGTGGGAGACGATGCCCGGCGCGAGCGAATCGCTGACCTTGCGCTGCGCGGGCGGCCTTGGCAGGCTCGCATAGTAGGCGGCGAGATCGCGCATGTCCTGGTCGCTCAGGTTCACGGCCATCGGCGACATCACGGCATTGGTGCGCGCGCCCGTCTGAAAATCCATCAACTGCTTGTAGATGACCGACGCATACTGCCCCGCGAGGTTGGGCGAATTCGCTTCGCTCATGCCGCGTTCGCCATGACACATCGTGCAGCGCAGGGCGAGCGTCGCGCCGCGCCCGATGGAGTTCGCGCTCGCGTGCGCGAGCATTTGCGGCGTGACTTCGACGGCGGACAGCTTGATTGTCGGCTGGACGGTCGTGTCACCGCTGTACCATGCGCGCGGCACGCCCGCCGCGCTGCAGATGGCGTTCCACACGCCGGTGAACGAGGCATCGCGCTGGGCGGACGGCAGCCACACGAAGCCGATCAGCGCCGATACCGCCGCGATGCCGACCGTACCGATCACGCTCGTCGCGAACCAGCGGTTGCGGAAGGTGAAGAGGCGTTCCTCGCTCATCGCTGCGCTCCGATGGGAACCGCCGGCACGGAGGTATCGGAGCGCGCCACGAGCTGCGCGATCGGATAGCCGTAGTTCACGAGCGTGAGGCCGATCATCAGCGCGAGCCACAGCCCGAAGCTGTTCAGCGCGACCGGAACGGTGCGCGGCTCGTGCACCGCGCGGCTGAAGCGGAATTCTTCGACGCTCACACGCGGCGCGCCGTGCGCCCGTATCAGCACGACGAAGAACAGAATGGCGGACACGACCAGAATGAACCCGCCGATGGTCGAGATCACGACGGAGGCCGCCTGCGCCGCGATTTGCGGATCGCTGTAATCGTAGAAGGCCATGCGCCGCGGCATGCCGAGAATACCGGTGTAGTGCCACGGGAACGTCAGCACGATCATGCCGATGAACCACAGCCACAACTGCCAGCGCATGAGCTTCACGTCACGCAGCGCGCGGCCGGTGAGATGCGGCCACAGGTCATAAGCGATCGCGAAGTACATGATGACGATCGCGCCCGCGAAAATCAGATGGAAGTGGCCCGTGACCCATTGCGTGTTGTGCACGGTCGAATCGAGCTGGTAACTCATGTTGATGAGACCGCCCGCTCCGCCGAAGCCGAGCATCACGAATGAAAACGCGACGGCGAGCATCATCGGGTTGTCCCACGGCAGCGCGCGAATCCAGCCGAGCGCGCCGCGGCCGCCGCGCAGCCGCGCCGCGATCTCCACCGACGCGCAGATGGTGAACACGGTCAGAAGCGTCGGCACGGCAACGAGCGCGGTGAACACCGAATGCATGAACTTGAAGCCCGAGCCCACTTGCGGATCGGCGAACAGATGGTGAATGCCGATCGGCATCGACACCACGAGGAACAGGATGAACGAGATGCGCGCCATCGCGTCGCTATACAGACGCCCGCCGATGGCGCGCGGAATGATCGTGTAATACGCGATGTACGCGGGCATCAGCCAGAAATAGACGATGGCGTGCAGCGTCCACGAGAAGAAGACGCGGGCGAGACCGGCGTCGATGGTGCTCTTCCAGCCGATCGCCACCGGCAGGATCATGAACAGCACTTCGATGGCCGCGCCCACTGCCGTCCAGCCCCACAGATACGCGCCCGCGACGGTCGCGAACATCGGCAGCGGCACGGTCTTGCCGGGGTTGTCGCGCTTCCATGCATGCAGATTCACCGACATCAGCGCGACCCAGATCCACGATCCGACGACCACCAGCACCACGCCGAGATAGTAGAACGCGTTGCCGATCATCGGCGGATAGAAGGTGTAGAGCACGGAGGCGAGGCCCATCGCGACAGGGATCATCGCCATCACGGAGCCGACCGCGACCAGCCAGAAGCCGAGCCACGCCCAGCGCACGCCCACGAGAGCGCGCTTGAGCGCGAGCTCGCTCACCGCGTAGCCGAAGCCCATCGCGATGAGCGTCGGGAACACGTAGCCCATCGCGGAGCCGTGCGCCGTCACGGAGCGATAGTAGATCTCGGGATTTTGCAGCCCGATGAACAGCGGACTGCGCGCGAACATCTGCCATGCGCCGAGCAACAGCGCGACGCCGAAGGCCGCGAACGCAAGCCAGAAGTGCGCGAGGATAAGGCGCTTGCTATTTAACACAGGACAGTCTCCGCGAATTGGCCGGCAGCTTGTCGGCCATCTGCATGAATTCGGCGCGATCGATGACCTTCACATGCGCCCACATGCCGTGGTGCCCGACGCCGCAGAACTCATGGCAGGGCATCAGATGGTCGCCGGGTTCGTCGAACGTGGTCTTGAAGGTCGAGACATAGCCCGGCTCCAGCATCGAATTGATATTGGTCTTCGTGATGAGAAAGCCGTGCACGACATCCGAACTCGTGGCGCGGAACGTGACCGGCACGCCTGCCGGCACGAGCAGGCATTGCGGCGTGAACGAGTACTGCTGCGCGACGACGCGCACCGTCACCGAGCCGTCGGCCTCGGGCGCCGTGCCGAGATTGCTTTCGACGAATTCGCCGGACACGTGCAGCGTTTCCGGCCGCACGGTCTCGACGCGCGAGGGCGGCATCATCGCCCAGTGCAGGCCGGTGTAGACCACCATCGCGACCAGCACGGCGACGATGGCGAGCACGAGCATCGCCCAGCGTTTCTCGACGCGCTCCGCGACTTCATGTGAACCTGGATTGATGGCCATATAACGCTGCTCAATGAGTCACTGGATCACGCCGCGAGGCAGAAACACGGCAAAGTAAAAGACAAACCAGCTGCCGATCACAATGGCCGTCGCGATGCCCGCGAGCGCGAGCGCCCCGCCCGGCCCGCTGCGCACGATTTCGTCGAGTCTTGCGTCTTCGTTCGGATCGTCGTTCATGGTCGTGTCGAGACTAGTAAAGAGGCGCAGAGCGCAGTTCGTTGACTTCCTTCACGGAGACCGGCGCGCCGTTATTGCCCCACGTCGTGCGGATATACGTGACCACGGCCGCCACTTCCACGTCCGACAGCGATTGCGCGAACGGCGGCATGCCATAGGGCTTCGGATTCTTGAACGTGCCCGGCGGATAGCCGCCATTGAGCACCATGCGAATCGGGTTGACCGCGGAACTCATCACGATCGACTGGTTGTTCGCGAGCGGCGGAAAGTGCGGTGGCTTGCCCTGCCCCTGCGCGGCGTGACACACGGCGCATTGGGCGTCGTAGATCTTCTTGCCGAGCGGCGAGAGACTCGTGCGCTGCTCGACCACAGCCTGCGTCGGCGGCTCCGACTTGTCGCCGGCGCGCGCGGGCAGCGCCTTCAGATAGACGGCCATCGCGCGCACGTCTTCTTCGCTCAGATACTGCAAGCTGTCGTAGACGACTTCGGCCATCGGGCCATACACGGCGCCGCGGTCGGAGACGCCTGCATGCAGCAAGCCGACGATGTCGTCGATGCTCCAGTTGCCGAGTCCCGCTTCCTTGTTCGACGTGAGCGAAGGCGCATACCAGTTTTGAATCGGAATGAGGCCGCCCTCGAACGCCTTCGAGCTGACGTTGCCGCCGAGCGCGTTGATCGCGGTATGGCACATCGAGCAATGCCCGAGACCTTCGACCAGATACGCGCCGCGATTCCATTCGACGGACTGCTTCGGATCGGGCTGATACTCGCCCTGCTTGAAGAACAGCGACCGCCAGCCGATCAGCAGCTCGCGCCGGTTGAACGGGAAACGCAACTCGTGCTGACGGTTCGGCTGATGCACGGGCGGCGTGGACATCAGGAACGCGTAGATGGCATCCGAATCGGCGCGCGTGACCTTTGTGTACGACGCGAACGGCATGGCCGGATAGAGCAAGGAGCCGTCGCGCGAGCGGCCCGTGTGCATCATGTTGTAGAACTCGTCGGCGGTCCATGAACCCAGGCCCGTCTCCTTGTCCGATGAGATATTCGGCGTGTAGAGCGTGCCGAACGGCGTCTCCATCGGACGGCCGCCGCCGAAGGTCTTGCCCGCCGGCAGCGTATGACACGCGATGCAATCGCCCGCGCGAGCCAGATACTCGCCGCGCTTGACGGTGTCGGCATCGGCGCTCTTCGCCTGCGCGAGCGCGTTGCCGGCCGGCACGGCGCACGCCGCGAAGAAGACCGCTACGGCAAGCGCCCCAAGTTGGTTGAAACGAAGCACGTCGGCCCTCTCTAGTGTTGGACGCTGCCGCACGCGAGCGGCATCTTCAGCGAGCCGGCGGCGACGGGCGTCGGATTGGCCGGCGCGGGCAGCGAAGCCAGATAGGCGGAGATTGCGGTGATGTCCCGCTCGCTCAGAAGCTGGGCGACCTGCCGCATGCAGTCCGGCGCGATGGTCGAGCGCGTGCCGTAGCGCCACGCGCCGAGTTGCGCGCTGATGTAGTCCGCGTGCAGGCCGAGCAAGCCGGGGATCGCCGGCTCCATGCCGGTCATCGACGCGCCGTGGCAACTGACGCACGCCGGCACCTTGCCCGAGGCATCGCCCTTCATGACGAGCGTCTTGCCGAGATCGAGCGTCTTTGCATCGACGGTGACGGCGGACGGCGGCGGGAACGGCGGGCGCTCGGCGGCGAAATAATCGGCGATCTCTTTGAGATACGCATCGGGCAAGTACGCAAGCAGGTAGTTCATCGGCGGATACTTGCGCCGGCCGTCGCGAAACGCGAGCAGTTGGTTGTACAGATAACCGGCGGGCTTGCCCGAGAGGCGCGGAAAGTAATCGTTGTCCGTGCCCTCGCCGTGCGCGCCGTGGCACGCGGCGCAACCCATGACGCGCGCCTGCATGGTGTCGGGCGCGCGTTCGAGAGGCGCGTCCGCGGCGCACGCCTCGATGCCGCAAAACGTGAAGAGCGCCGAAATCAGGAACAAGGCGCTGCGCTGAGCCACGTTTCCCACGTATCCCCCGTTTCAGGTTGCCGTTTTCGTTTGGACGCGCGGCCGGTCGCATGCAATGGGTCGCATGCAATGGACGGCGGCGCTTTTCTTCAAAGCTGAAGGTCTTGCCGGTGACGGGCTGTGCTTGGCCTTTCAGATGTTAGGAGACGCGCTTCGTTTTCTCCAGCCCTGAGATTGTCTCAATACATGCGATCGATGCGCGTGACAAGACAGCACAAAACTTTGCGTTTGATCAAAGAGGCGCATTATTTCGAGATGCTCAACCAAGCGGTTGACGGTCTCTGCGGCGCTTAGGGATTGGCTTTGCGGGGATGGTCGCGCTTTTCGAGATTCGGGTCGTTCATTTGAGCCCGAGGCGTCGCGCGAGCCGGTTCAGGTTCGCCCGGTCGATGCCCAACTCGCGCGCGGTCGATGCCCAGTTCTGCTGGTTGCGCGCGAGCGCATCCAGAACCAGCGTGCGTTCGTATGCCGTGACGGCTTCGCGCAAGCCGACAGCGGCGGGCGCATCCGATGCGATCGGCGCAGGCGGCGCGACGCTCGCCGTATCGCCGATGCCGAAGTCGGCTGCGGTCAGCGTCAGAATGCGCGGCCGTTCGCGATGCCCCGCGAGCGCCTTCAATGCGCTTCGCCCGATCAGGTGCTCCAGTTCACGCACGTTGCCCGGCCAACGATACGCAAGCAGCGCGGCCTGCGCATCGGCGGAAAGCCGCAGGCCCGACAGGCCGAGCCGCGACCGGTTCTCCTCCAGAAAGTAGCCGGCGAGCAGCAAGATGTCGCGGCCACGCTCCCGCAACGGCGGCACGACGAGCGGATACACCGACAGCCGGTGATACAGGTCCGCGCGAAAACGCCCGCCGCGCACTTCTTCGGCCAGATCGCGATTCGTTGCCGCGATCAGCCGCACATCCACGCGATGCTCGCTATCGGAGCCGATGCGTTGCAACTGGCCGTTCTGCAACACCCGCAGCAGCTTGGCTTGCACGGCAAGCGGCAGTTCGCCGACTTCATCGAGGAACAGCGTGCCGCCGTCCGCCAGTTCGAACTTGCCGCGCCGGTCCGACGACGCGCCGGAGAACGCCCCGCGCACATGTCCGAAAAGTTCGCTTTCGACGAGCGTATCCGGCAGCGCCGCGCAGTTGAGGCTCACGAGCGGCTTGTCGGCGCGCGGCGAACGCGCGTGAATCTCCGAGGCGACCAGTTCCTTGCCGACGCCCGTTTCGCCGGTAATCAGCACGGTCAGGTCGCTCGACGCCACGATGCCGATCTCTTCCAGCAAATGCCTCTGCGGCGCGCTCCTGCCGATCATCTCGCGGCGGCGCGGGCCGCTCGCCTGCCGGTACACCTCGGCGCGCTGTCGTTCCGCCTCGCTCGTGCGCGCCAGCCGGTCGATGCGTTCGGCGACGCTCACGGTCGCCGCCGTAAGACTCAGAAACGCCTGTAGCGAAGCCATGTCGATGCCGTCGAAGCGCGCGGGATCGAGCGCATCGAGCGTCAGCACGCCCCACGGACGTCCGCCGATAAAGAGCGGGCTGCCGAGGCAATCGTGCACTTCGAGGTGTGCGCCTGCGTGCTTGACGAGGCCGTCGTAGGGGTCGGGGAGACTGGAATGTGCGGGAAAACGCGTCGGCTCGGAGCGCGCAAGAATGCGCGCGAACCGCGGATGGTCGCGCACGAGAAAGCGCCGGCCGAGCGTGTCGCTCGACAGACCGTCGATGGCGAGCGGCACCAGCGTTTCGCCGTCGAGCCGCAACAGCGCGGCGGCATCGCTCGGAAAAAGCGCGCGGAGCGTGCTCAACAGCCTGCGGTAGCGCTCGGCCTCCGGAATGTCCTGCGACAAGTCTTCGATAAGCGGCACGAGGGCATCGAGGAGGACGCGCGAAGTCATTGCGACTACATCGGCAGTCTTTTGGACCAGAGTCGAATCGACCATAACGCTGCGTAAGCCATTGAAAGTATGACAATTCTACACTGGCATAGAAGCTGTATAGAAAGACAGCATAAACCGCCTGCGGAGCTTGCCGGCTCCGCCCCTTGTCACGAGGACCAACCATGCTGTCAGCAGAACACCGAGCCATCATCAAAGCTACCGTGCCGCTTCTGGAAAGCGGCGGCGAGGCGCTCACGCGCCATTTCTACGCCACGATGCTGAACGAACACCCCGAAGTGCGCCCGATGTTCAATCAGGCGCATCAGGCAAGCGGCGCGCAGCAACGTGCGCTCGCCAACGGCGTGTTGATGTACGCGCGGCATATCGACGAACTCGACAAGCTCGGCGGCCTCGTCGGGCAGATCATCAACAAGCACGTCGCGCTGAATATCCAGCCGGAGCATTATCCGATCGTCGGAAGCTGCCTGCTCCGGTCGATCCGCGAAGTGCTCGGCGCGGACATCGCGACCGACGCCGTCATCGAGGCGTGGGCCGCTGCTTATGGCCAGCTGGCCGATCTGCTCATCGGCCTGGAGGAAGGGATTTACAGCGAGCGCGAGCACGCGCCCGGCGGATGGCGCGGCACGCGGCGCTTCGTCGTCGCGCGCAAGGTCGCGGAGAGCGATGAGATCACGTCGTTTTATCTCGTGCCGCAGGACGGTGGCAGTCTCCTCGATTTTCATCCGGGGCAGTACATCGGACTGCGCGTTTTCATCGACGGCGAGGAACTGCGTCGCAACTATTCGCTGTCGGCGGCGCCGAACGGCCGCGAATATCGCATCAGCGTCAAGCGCGAGAAGGACGGCAAGGTGTCGAGCTTTCTGCACGACCGGATTCACGAACGCGACACGCTCGATCTGTATCCGCCCGCGGGCGACTTCAAGCTCGAACACAGCGACAAGCCGCTCGTTCTGATCAGCGGCGGCGTGGGCATTACGCCGACGCTTGCGATGCTTCACGCGGCGCTCGCCACGACGAAGCGCCCGATTCATTTCATCCACGCGGCGCGGCACGGCGGCGCGCATGCGTTCCGCGAGACGATTGACGAACTCGCCGCGCGTTACCCGCAACTCAAACGCTTCTATTGCTATGAGAATCGGCGCGACGGCGACAGCGAGCCGCACGGCGTCGGCTTCGTGAACGAAACGCTGCTCGACCAGTGGCTGCCTGCGAACCGCGATGTCGATGCGTACTTCCTCGGCCCGAAGTCGTTCATGAAGGCGGTGAAGAAGCATCTGAAGGCGCTCGGCGTGCCCGAGGCGCAGAGCCGCTATGAGTTCTTCGGCCCGGCTGCTGCGCTCGACTGAACGACGCTTTGCGTTGCGTTGCGTTGAGAAGACGGACCCGCGCCGGGCAACGGCGGGTCCGTGTTTTCGTCCTGAGCGCCAAGGGATCAGGCGCGGCCCCTCTGCCGAGATCGCCTACTCTTTCAGCGGCGCATACCCCATCTCCCGCCCGAGCTCGCGCGCATGCTTTTGTGTGTGCGCGCTGCGCATCGGCTTGAGCACGAAGAGCGCGAGGAGCGCCGCGAGTGCCGCCATTCCGGCCGCGAGCATGAAGACGGCGTGCCAGCTTCCCGTCGACTTCGTGAGAACGCTCGAAAACGGCACCAGGAGGGCCGCCGTGCCCTTTGCCGTGTACAAGAGGCCCGCGTTGGTCGCCGCGAACTTCGGGCCGAACGTATCGCCGCAAGTCGCGGGGAAGAGACTGTAGATCTCGCCCCACGCAAAGAACACGATGCCGGTCAGCACCACGAACGCCGTCGGGTTGTGGCCGAAGTTGGACAGCGCGACGATCCCCACCGCTTCTATCGCGAAGGCGAGAAACATCGTGTTCTCACGCCCTATCCTGTCCGATACCCAGCCGAAGAACGGCCGCGTCAGACCGTTGAGCACACGGTCGATCGTCAGCGCGAAAGTCAAGGCCGGCAGCGTCAGCCCGAGAATCGACACAGGCGAATCCTGCAATCCGAAGTCTTTCGCGATCGGTCCGAGCTGGGCGGTCGCCATCAGTCCGCCGGCCGCCATCATCACGAACATCGCGTACATCACCCAGAAGATGGGCGACGCCAGCACCTGCTTCGGGCTCGCGTTATAGACGGCGCGCGTGACCGTGCTCTTGACCGCCGCCAGCAACTGAGCGGGCGGCGCATACAGCGCCATGCCGAGCAAGAAGACGACGAGTCCCTGCCCGAGCCCGAACCAGAGGAACGTCGCTTCATAGCCGCTGGATTTGATCATGTGCGCGATGGGCACGACCGTCGCCGCCGATCCCATGCCGAAGCCCGCCGCCGTGATGCCCGCCGCGAGGCCGCGCCGCGTCGGGAACCATTTGAGCGCGTTGCCGACGCACGTGCCGTACACGGCGCCTGCGCCCACTCCGCCGATCGCAGCGGCGAGATACAGGAGCGGCAACGAGGACGCCATCGAGTTCATCGCCCAGGCAATCGCGCAGAGGACGCCACCGCCGACGACCACGGGGCGCGGGCCGTACTTGTCGACGAGATAGCCTTCGATCGGCACAAGCCACGTTTCGGTGACGACGAAGATCGTGAAGGCCACCTGAATCGCCGCGCGGCCCCAGTGATATTTCTCGTCGATCGGATTGACGAAGAGCGTCCATCCGTACTGCATGTTGGCAATCATCGCCATGCAGATGACGCCAAAAACCAACTGCACCCACGGCGACGCGAGACGCGACGCACCCACCTGGCGGTTTATCCGGTCAGTTCCCATGCCTGTCTCCTTGGCATTGCTGCCTTGTGTCATCGGACGTCGAGCGACGCCTCCTGCGACCGCGCAAACGCGCCATCGCATATACACAGTATTTGATATATCTAGTAAGTCAAGCGAAAGAAACGGCGGGGTTTCCACTTAGGACAACGCGGGCTGTAAGCAGATGAAAGCGACGATCCATCGGGCGATGGCGAAAAAAAAGCCCGGCAGTCACGAGGCTGCCGGGCGATGGGCGTGGGCGAGACATGGCAATCCGCTGCACGCACTCTCTTTATAGATGAAAGCGTATCGTAATGTAAAGAGCGGTCTTTGTAGGGTAAACGCTCGTGACGGATGGATCAGTTAGAAGACGTTGAACGGCACATTCACCATGAGCCGATAAATGTCGCTCGTTCCGTCGGAGTAATACTTGTTGCCCTGGTGATGCATGTAATAGAACTTGACCGACGTGTTCTTGAACTTGCCGTCCGGCACGGTGTAACTCGGAATAATGCCGAATTCGTGATGCGTGCCGTGCACGGGCTGTCCGTTCACGACATAACTGCTCGCGTTGACCGTGCCGCTATTGGCCATGGCACTGCCGTCGGCACCCCAACCATAAGCGACCCACGTCGTCACCTTGAAGCCGGGCATACCGTAGTCCTTAAGATTGAGCGAATACGAAAGGCTCACGGACTTTTCGTGCGGCTGGTTGTAGTCGACATCCAGCGAGTTCGACAGATAATCGCCGCCCGACTCGTGCATGTAGTCGAACATCTGGTCGCCGAGAATCTGCTGGAAGGCGAATTGCAGCGTATGCGCGCCATGCGTGCCGGCGAGCGCGAGGCTATAGGCATTGTTATTGATCGGCCCCTGACGCTTGTCGCCGATGGCGCCTGTGTAGTAATAGTTCAGCGCGCCGGTCCAGCGCACCGACTTCGCGTCGCCGATGCTTTGCGTCGCCGAAAGATAGTACTGCTGCCACACGTTATTCGCGATGCTGCCGTACAGCGTGACCGCCGTATCGTCGCCGCGCGTCCAGTCGCCGCCGAAGTACGTGAACTGCGAGATGTGCTTGCCGCCATATTCCGTCGAGAGCCCCGTTACGGTCGTCATGCCGCGTGAAATCACGCCATCCACCGTGCCGGCCTTCAGCGTGAGGTTCTTGAACTCGTCGCTCGCGAGCGAGAAGCCGCGATACGTCGGCGGCAACGCGCGATTGTCGTGCGGCACGAGGAACGGGTTGTCGAAGAGTTGCTGGCCGTATTTGAGCACGGTGTTCGACACGCGCGCCTTCACGTCCCACACGCCCGGATACGCCCACGCGAGCTGGTTAGCGCCGCCGCCGTCCGTGCCCACGTGGACGCGGGTGCCCGCCCCGTTGCCGCCGTTCAGCTTGAACGCGCCGAACATCGACACGTCGCCGCCAAGCCCGATCAGCCCGCGCGTGAAGCCTGATTCGAACACGGCCTGCGCGCCGAGCACCCACGCGTCTTTCTTCTCGGCGCCCTTCGGTTCGAAATGTTCCGAGAAAGAGCGGCCGAGCACGTTGAAATGCGAGTCCTCGATAAAGCCCTTCGACTTCGCCTGACTGCTCACGGGCGCATCGGCTTCGGTATTGGGCGGCGAACTCGGGACGGTTTCGGTATGGCGTGAAAGCGGCTCGGTATCGGCTTCCTGGCCGTATGCGGAGACGGTTGCGGCCATCGCGCTACTGAAAAGCAAAATCGAAAGTGCGACTGAAAGTTTTTCTTTTTTCACGAAAATTATCTCCAACGACTGACTCAACCTGCGGACTACAAACCAACTCTCAAAATCGACGGCTGCAACAAGCCGCGCCCGGCGACCGAAGCAGTCGGGACGATCGACGCGCGCTTAGGATTGCTACGCGTGCATGTCGCGGGCTATGGAAACTTGCGCATCAGGCGAAGAAGCACGCGGCCGACGCGCCGTTATCGAGCGCGCGCAATGCGGGCGATTCCACCGCGCATCGCGCCTCGGCCATCGGGCAGCGCGTATGAAACACGCAGCCGGAAGGCGGATTGATGGGACTCGGGATATCGCCCGACAAGATCTGCACGATCTTGCCGCGCTCGACCGCCGGATCAGGCACCGGCACCGCCGAAAGCAGCGCCCGCGTGTACGGATGCCGCGGCGTCTCGTAAAGCGCCTGCTTGTCGGCAAGCTCCATCACGCGGCCCAGATACATGACCATCACGCGGTCCGAGATATGGCGCACCACTGCGAGATCATGCGCGATAAAAATAAGCGACAGCCCCATCTCCGACTGCAACGACTTCAGCAGATTGACGATCTGCGCCTGAATGGAAACGTCGAGCGCGGAAACGGGTTCGTCGCAGATAACCAGCTTCGGCTCCACGATGAGCGCGCGAGCAATGCCGATACGCTGGCACTGCCCGCCCGAAAACTCGTGCGGATAGCGGTTGATCATCTGCTCGCGCAGGCCGACTTTCGCCATCATCGCGCGCACGCGTGCCTGGCTCTCCTGCTTGCCGATGCCCGGCCGATGCTCGGTCAACGGTTCCGCGATGATCTGCCCGACCGTCATGCGCGGATCGAGCGATGCGAGCGGGTCCTGAAAGATCATCTGCACGTCGGCGCGCGCCGCGTGCCATTCGCGCTGCGAGGCCCGCGTGAGATTCGCGCCCATCCACACGATGTCGCCGCTCGTCGCCGGAATCAGATTCAGAATGGCGCGCGAAAGCGTCGATTTCCCGCAGCCCGATTCGCCGACCACGCCGAGCGTTTCACCGGCGCGCAGATCGAAGCTCACGCCGTCGACGGCCTTCAGCGTGCGCGCTGGCGCCCACGGCAGCCGGCTCTTCGCCTTCACCTGAAAATGCACGCGCATGTCGCGCACGGAAAGAATGGTGGATGCCGCGTCAGACATGGCTCGCCTCCCGATAACGCGTCTTGAGTGCATCCAAGGGCCGATGGCACGCGCGCAGCCAGTGAGCGCCGTCGACTGCCGCGAGCGCGGGCGCGCGCTCGGCGCATTCGGCGGCGGCATCGGCGCAACGTTCGTGGAACGAACAGCCCGCCGGCGGATGCGCCATGTTCGGCGGATTGCCGGGAATGCCGGTGAGCTCGCCGCCCTGCTGGTCGAGGCGCGGCAACGCGCGCAGCAAGCCGATGGTGTACGGATGCGAGGGCTTCGCGAACAGCGTGGCGGCGTCGCACTGCTCCATCACGCGGCCGCCGTACATCACCATGACCTTTTCGCACAGGCCGGCGACGACGCCGAGATCATGCGTGATCAACACGATGGACGTGCCGAAATCGCGCTGCAAATCCCGCAGCAGTTGCAGCACCTGCGCCTGCACGGTGACGTCGAGCGCGGTGGTCGGCTCGTCCGCGAACAGCACTTCGGGCTCGCAGAGCAAGGCCATCGCGATCATCACGCGCTGCCGCATGCCGCCCGACAACTCGTGCGGATACTGTCCGATGCGATGCGCCGCCTCGGGAATGCGCACCGCTTCGAGCATGGCGATGGCCCGCTTTTTCGCCTCGCGGCGCGTCATGTTCTTGTGCAGTTCCAGCACTTCGGTCATTTGCCGCTCGATCGTCAGGTAAGGATTGAGCGAGCTCATCGGGTCCTGAAAGATCATCGAGAGGCGGTTGCCGCGAATGCGGTTCAGCGCCTTCGCGGACATGCGGAGCAGGTTCTCGCCGCGATACATCGCGCGCCCGCTTGCGCGCCCGTTCGACGCCAGCAGGCCGAGCATGGCAAGCACCGTCTGGCTCTTGCCCGAGCCCGATTCGCCGACGATGCCGAGCGTTTCGCCTTCTTCCAGCGCGAAGCTCACGCCGTTGACCGCGCGAACGGTGGCGTCGTGCGTCGCGAACTCGACGCGCAGATCGTTGATTTCGACTAGCGGCATGGCTCACCTGTCCTTCGGATCGAGCGCGTCGCGCAGCCCGTCGCCGACATAATTGATGCAATAGAGCGTCACCGACAGCAGCCCGGCCGGAAACAGCAAGATCCACGGCGACGCTTCCATGACGCCTACGCCGTCCTGAATCAGCACGCCCCAGCTGGTCATCGGCTCCTGCACGCCGAGCCCGAGGAACGACAGCACCGACTCGGTGAGAATCACGCCCGGCACGGTGACGGTCGTATAGATCGCGACGATGCCGAGCAGATTCCGCACCACATGCCGCGCGATGATCCGCCGCGTCGGCACGCCGATGGCGCGCGCCGCCTCCACGTATTCCTTCGAGCGGATGGCGAGCGTCTGGCCGCGCACCACGCGCGCCATGTCCATCCACGAGAACACGGTGATGGTCAGCACGACGAGATAGAACTCGCGGCCGAGCAGCGTCACCATCAGAATGGCGATGAGCAGGTACGGAATGGCATACATCATGTCGACGAACCGCATCATCGCGTTGTCGACGCGTCCGCCGACGAAGCCCGCAATCGCGCCCCAGACGATGCCGAGCGTCACGGACGTCAGCGTGGCGAGCGCGCCGATCATCAGCGACACGCGCCCGCCCACGAGACAGCGCACGAGCAGGTCGCGGCCGGTTTCGTCCGTGCCGAATAGATGCCAGTGAGCGAACGTGGGCGGCACGCTCATCGCATTCCAGTCGGCGGAATCGAACGCGTTCGGCAAGACCCACGGCCCGACGATGCACGCGAGCGTGATGACGGCGAGCAGCGCGAGACTCACAACCGCCGCCTTGTTGCGCAGGAATCGCGCGCGCGCGTCCTGCCACGGACTGCGGCCCGCGACCGCCTGTTCGAGCACCGGCGCGAGAGAAGCAGATTTCATCGCGCGGCCCTCAATAGCGGATCTTCGGATCGAGCCACGCGTACGCGAGATCGACCAGCAGGTTGAGCAGCACGGCCACGACCGTCACCAGCACGACGAGGCCGAGCACCAGCGTGTAATCGCGATTGGCTGCGCCGTTCACGATCAGCTTGCCGATGCCGGGCAGCGAGAACACGGACTCCGTGACGACCGCCGCGGTGATCGACGAGATCGCGAGCGGCCCGATCACGGAGACGACCGGGATCAGCGTCGGCTTGAGCGCATGACGCAGCACGATGGCGCGCATCGGCAAGCCCTTCGCGCGGGCGGTGCGAATGTACGGCGTGTTCATCACTTCGATGAGGCTTGCGCGCGTGACGCGGCCGACCGTCGCGACGTTGATCATCACGAGAAGCGCGACCGGAAGAACAATGTAGCGCGCGTCCGCCCCGTTCCAGCCGCCCGCAGGCAGCCACTTGAGGCCGATGGCGAAGACGAGAATCAGCACCGGCCCGATGACGAACGACGGAAACGCGTTGCCCGCGTTGCTGACGAGCATCAGCGCGTAATCGGCGATGCTATTGCGCCGCAGCGCCGCGCCAGCGCCGAGCAGCACGCCGATGACGATTGCGAGCGCCATCGAGACGCCACCGATGGCGAGCGACACCGGCAGCGCGCGCAGCACGAGTTCGTTCACGCTCCAGTCGGCGTAACGGAACGACGCGCCGAGGTCGCCGTGCAGCAGGCCGTCGAGGTAGAGCAGATACTGCTTCCACAACGGCTCGCCGAGGTGATACTTCGCCTGCAGGTTCGCGAGCACTTCGGCGGAGACCTTGCGCTCGCCGTCGAACGGACCGCCGGGCGTGGCGTGCAGCAGCAGATAGCAGACCGTCACGACGATCAGGAGCGTCGGCAGCGTGAGCAGCACGCGACGCAGGGCATATGACCACATGAGAGCGTGTCCTTGGCGTCAATGCTTGACGATGTAGAGGTCCTTGCTGCCGTAGTGGTCCGCCGGATTCTTCAGCGAATAGCCGCCGACCGTGCTGCGCACGAGGCGCGGCAGGCCGTATTGCAGAAGCGGCAGCATCGGATAGTCTTCCATCACGAGCCTGGCCGCCTCGGTCAGCAACTGCTTGCGCTTGACGAGATCCGTGGTTTCGCTTGCCTGTTTGACGAGCGCGTCGGCCTTCGGATTGCAGTTGAAGTTGTCGTTCTGCTCGGACTTGCACTGCACGAGCGTAAGGAAGGTCGTCGCGTCGTTGTAGTCCGCCACCCAGCCGTTGCGCGCGATCTGGTAGTCGCCGTCATGGCGCTTCTTCAAGAGCACCTTGAATTCCATCGATTCAATGTCGGTGGAGAGGCCCAGCTTCGTTTTCCATTCCGACGCCGCGAAGATCGCCATCTTCTTGTTGTAGTCGCTCGTATTCATGGCGAAGCGCAGCGTCGTGCCCGGCTTCACGCCCGCCTGTTCCAGCAGCTTCTTCGCTTCCGCGACGCGCTTGTCCATAGGCCAGCTCGCCCATTCATAGGCGGACACGTCCGCGGCGCTCACGCCCTTCGGCAGCAGGCCGTAGCTCGGAGTCTGTCCGTCGGCGGTCACGCGTTGCGCGAGCAGATCGCGGTCGATCACCATGGAGAGCGCCTTGCGCACGCGCACGTCCTTCAGGAGCGGATCGCGGTTATTGAAGCTGTAGTAGCGCGTGCCGAGAACCAGCGAGTTGCGGATATCGTTCGGGAATTGCTGTCGGTATTTGGCATACGTGCCGGTAGGCAACTGATACGTCATGTCGTTCTCGCCCGACTGGAACAGTTTGACGTCCGTGTTCTCGTCCTCGACCGGCAGGTACGTCACCTTCGTCAACTGCACATGTTCCTTGTCCCAGTAGTTCGGGTTCTTCGCAAGCACGAGCTTGCTGTTGACCTGCCAGTCCTTCAACTGGAACGGGCCGTTGCTCACGAGATTGCCCGGCTTCGTCCACTCCTTGCCGAACTTCTCCACCGTCGCGCGATGCACCGGCCCGAGGTTCGCATTCGACATCAATTCGGGCAGGAACGGCACCGGACCCGAAGTCCTGACTTCGACCGTGGCCGCGTCGATGGCGCGCACGCCGAGCGCGCTCACCGGCTTCTTGCCCGCGACGATCTCCGCGCCGTTCAGAAGGAACGGGCCGAAGACGCTCGCGTACGACGACGCCGTTTTCGGATCGATGAAACGCTGGCAGCCGTAGACGAAGTCGTTCGCGGTCACCGTGTCGCCGTTGGACCAGCGCGCGTTCTTGCGCAGATGGAAGATCCACGTCGTCGGGTCCTTCTGCTCCCACTTCTCCGCGACGCCGGGAACGACCGTGCCGTCGCCGTTGGTCGCGGTCAGTCCTTCGAAGAGGTCGCGCGCCAGATTCGCCGCGCCGACCGATTCGACGAGCGCCGGAGCGTCTCCACTTCCGAGCCGTTGTTGCGCACCAGTTCTTGCTTGGCGGCAAGCGTCACGCCGGGCGGGACGATGGCGGCTGCGGCAGGCATCGCCGTGAATACGAAAGCGGCGCTGGCGGCGGTAATTGCCGTGCGATGGAAGGAGCTGAGAGCGGCGAACGACTTCATCGGATTCCTCTTTGTCTCGTTGTAGTGTTTGTTCTGGAAGGCTGCGCGCGCGACCACGTTTAGCGTTTGGGCTAAACGAACGCGCATGCCATTAGTAGTGCCAATGAGCGAGAATCATGCGCCACGCTCGGAACATTTCCGAGCCGCGCTTGATTTGCTTGATGACTGCCGGCGAGTATTTCGCATCGGTCATGCGGATGCCACCCGCAATCGCGCTTGATGACGAAATTTTTCGAAATGTCGCCCGAACGAGCGACTGGGACCGGTGCGAGCCTGCGGCGGCTCGCAAGAACGGACCGCAGCGTGTCGTCGCGCAGATCGCAGCGACGACACGCTAGACCGCAAGTCAGGCGCCGCCGAAGAGACGCTCCGCGCGAGCGCGCAATTCCTCGGGCGATACGTCTTCCTTGTGCGTCGCGATCCACCAGACATGGCCGAACGGATCGCGCAGCTTGCCGCCGCGGTCGCCGTAAAACTGGTCTTCGACTGGCCGCACAATGGTCGCGCCCTCGTCGACGGCGCGCTGCACCACGGCATCGACGTCTTCCACGTACAGATGCAGCATCACCGGCGTGCCGCCGACCGCGAGCGGGCCTCTCACGTCCATCTCCGCGAATTCGTCGCTCAGATAAAACGGATTGCCGCCGATGAGCAGCTCCGCATGCCCGACGCGCCCGCCCGGCTCCTGCATGGAGAAGACTTCGGTCGCGCCGAACGCTTTCTTGTAGAAGTCGATGGCCGCGACGCCGCCCGCCACCGCAATATACGGAATCACGCCATGACGGCCTTCGGGGATGGGATCGACTGGTGCACTCATGAATGCCTCCTGATTCGGCAAGGGTTAGCGGACGCCGCATTCGCCACCGGCGGCGCACTCAAGATGGTGCCGGTTTTGGCGAGCGCCGCAAAGAGCGGCCACCTACCCTTAACAAGTTTTCACTATTCGCTTCATACTCTCGGTCGGAGCACGTCCCACTTCCCCATCAAACGGAGCACTCATGCACGATCTGAAAGGCAAGTCGATCCTCATCACGGGCGCGAGCACGGGCATCGGCGCGGCGGCGGCCCGCGCGTTCGGGCGTTACGGCGCGAATGTCGCGGTGCATTACAACAGTTCCAAGGACCAGGCCGAGGAAGTCGCGAAAGATGTCCGCGCGTTCGGCGTGAGCGCGATCACCGTCGGCGGTGACGTGCGCGATTCGAAGGCGATCGTGGCCGTTGTCGCGCAAACGGTCGATGCGTTCGGCAAAATCGACGTGCTCATCAACAACGCGGGCAGCCTCGTGAAGCGCGAGCCGCTCGAAAGCGCGACCGACGAGCTCTTCGACGACATCATCAACATCAATGCGCGCTCGGTCGTCTCGTTCACGCGGGCGGCGCTGCCTTCGCTGCGCTCGGGCGGCGGCGGTTCGATCATCAACGTGACGTCGGTGGCGGCGCGCAACGGCGGTGGGCCGGGCGCGCTGCTGTACGCGGCGTCGAAAGGCTTCGTCAGCACCATCACGAAGGGCATGGCGAAGGAATTCGCGGCCGACCGCATTCGCGTGAACGCCGTCGCGCCGGGCGTGATCGGCACGCCGTTTCACGACCGCTTCTCGACGCCCGAGCAACTCGAAGGCTTCCGCAAGTCGATCCCGATGGGCTATATCGGCGAGGCGGACGATTGCAGCGGCGCGTTCCTCTATCTCGCGTCGGAGGCGATGTCGCGCTACGTGACCGGCCAGATCATCGACGTGAACGGCGGCCAGTTGATGCCGTAAGGCGCGCCGGCCGTGTTATAAGGCGCTAGTCGATACCGAAGAAAGGAGAATGCAGGAGATGCCGTTGAAACAGGAACACCGCTTTCGGTCCCTCGCGCTGACAGCCGCGGCCGTCGCCGCATTCAGCGTCGCGGGCTTCGTCGAAACGTCGCCCGCGTATGCGAAGACAGCGGACGCACAGCCGCAGGTTTTGACGGCCTCCGCAGTCGCCGTCGCCGACAAGTACGCCGCCGACACCGCCGAGCAAATCTTCAAGCAGGGCGGCAACGCTGTCGACGCGGCCGTCGCCATCGCGTTCACGCTCGCGGTCACGTATCCGGAGGCGGGCAACATCGGTGGCGGCGGGTTCATGACGCTTTACGTGAACCATCGGCCCTACTTCCTCGACTACCGCGAGCGCGCGCCGATTTCCGCCACGCGCAACATGTACCTCGACGACAAGGGCGAGGTCATCAAGGGCATGAGCCTGTACGGGCATCGCGCGGTCGGCGTGCCGGGCACGGTGGAAGGCATGTGGGAAGCGCAAAAGCGTTTCGGCAAGCTGAAATGGAAGCAGGTGCTCGCGCCCGCGATTCAATACGCGCAGGACGGTTTCGTCGTCGACGATCAACTGATCGAGCGGCGCGACCGTGCGTCGAAAGACTTCGCCGGCAAGACGAACTTCGATCTCTACTTCGGCGGCATGAAAGCGGGCGAAGTGTTCAAGCAGCCGGATCTGGCGCAGACCTTGCAGCGCATCTCGGACAAGGGCGCGAAAGGCTTCTATCAGGGCAAGACCGCGGAACTGATCGCCACGTCGATGACCGGACACGGACTCATCACCGCGCGCGATCTGAAGGAGTACAAGGCGGTCTGGCGGCAGCCCGTGGTGGCGAGCTGGAACGGCTATCGCGTGATCACCGCCCCGCCGCCGAGCTCGGGCGGCGTCGGCCTCGTTCAGTTGCTGAAGATGAAGGCCGACCTGAAGGACAAGTTCGAAGGCGTGCCGCTCGATTCCGCGCAGTACATTCACCTCGTCGCGGAGATCGAGAAGCGCGTGTTCGCCGACCGCGCGCAGTATCTCGGCGATCCGGAGTTCTACAAGGTGCCGGTCGCGCAACTGATCGACGACGACTACATCCTGAAGCGCGCGCAGGAAGTGAATCCTGAGGCGCCGTCCGATACCAAGAGCGTGCAGCCGGGGCTCGGCACGTCGATGCCGGAGAAGGCGGAGACGACGCACTTCTCGGTCGTCGACAAGTGGGGCAACGCGGTGTCGAACACGTACACGATCAACGGTTACTTCGGCGCGGGCGTGGTCGCGGAAGGCACGGGCGTCGTGCTGAACGACGAGATGGACGACTTCTCCGCGAAGCCGGGCGTGGCGAACATGTTCGGCGTCGTGGGCAGCGACGCGAACGCCATCGCGCCACGCAAGCGGCCGCTCTCGTCGATGACGCCGACCATTCTCACGAAGGAAGACCAGGTCGCGATGGTGATCGGCACGCCGGGCGGATCGCGCATTTTCACGTCGATCTTCCAGGTGCTGTCGAACGTGTACGACTTCCGGATGCCGTTGCCGGAAGCCGTCGGCGCGACGCGCTTTCACCATCAACTGCTGCCGCCCAACACGATCTACCAGGAGCCGTTCCATCAGCTCGATTCCGAGGTCGTGAAGCAACTCGAGGCGAAGGGCTACACCTTCTCGATGCAGGGCTTCAACGGCGACATTCAGGCGATTCGCATCAACGGCGAAACGCCTGAGCCGATGTCCGATCCGCGCGGGCGTGGCGTGTCGCGCGTCATTCAGTAACGAGGCGCTGGCGCTTTCAAGTTGAAAGCGTCGCCCTCGGTCCGGACTAGGCATTTGCCCTAGTCCGGCTTTCGCCGGTCGCGCTCTTAGGCCCGTCCCCCGCGGGATTCTCAGAAATATAAGAATGCTGGCATGAGCGGCATGTTTCGCGCGGGATTGGACCGCGCGTTTCGTTCCCCTAGTCTCTGTCCTGACCGAGTGCACCATGCGCCGCTGCGCGCGACGCACCCGGCCCATCCAGAACTACATACGAGACGACCCTGACGACGGAACCGCAGTGCGCATCGACGCGCGCACGGGCATTCGTTTCAGCGTGCTGATAAAGGAGCAGCTCATGTTGGAATCCCCCGCCCAGCAGCTTGGCGATATCACGCCCCTCAATCGGGAACAGGATGTTCAGACGGCCAGCGGCGGCGTGCTCGACCGCTACTTCGGCATTTCGCGCGCCGGCAGCACGCCCAAACGCGAAGTCGTGGCCGGCGTCACGACCTTTCTCGCGATGGTCTATTCCGTGTTCGTCGTGCCCGGCATGCTCGGCAAGGCGGGCTTCGATACCAGCGCGGTGTTCGTCGCCGTGTGCCTCACCACCGCGTTCGGCTCGCTGCTCATGGGCGTGTGGGCGCGCCTGCCGATCGCCATCGGCTGCGCCATTTCGTTGACCGCGTTCACCGCGTTCGGCCTCGTGCTCGGCAAGGGCCTTTCGCCCGCCATCGCGCTCGGCGCGGTGTTCCTGATGGGCGTCGTGTTCACGGCCATTTCCGTGACCGGCGTGCGCTCGTGGATTCTGCGCAATCTGCCGACGGGCGTCGCGCATGGCACGGGCATCGGCATCGGGCTGTTTCTGCTTCTGATCGCATCCAACGATGTCGGCCTGATCGTGAAGAATCCCGCGCCGGGCATGCCGGTCTCGCTCGGTCACATCACGGCGCTGCCCGTGCTGATGTCCGTGGCCGGGCTCGCGGCGATCTTCGGTCTGGAGCGCCGGCGCGTGCCGGGCGGTATCTTGCTGGTGGTGATCGGGCTCTCGGCGATCGGCCTCGTGATCGATCCGGCCGTGCGCTTTCATGGCGTATTCGCGTTGCCGTCGCTGTCCGCGCCGGGTCATGCGTCGCTGATCGGCGCGATGGACATCAAAGGCGCGCTCTCGATGGCCGTGCTGCCGAGCGTGCTCGCCCTCGTGATGACCGCGGTATTCGACGCCACCGGCACGATCCGCGCGGTCGCGGGCCAGGCGGGCCAGATCGACGCGAACGGACGCATCGTGAACGGCGGCCGCGCGCTGACGGCGGATTCGATCAGCTCGATCTTCTCGGCATGTTTCGGCGGCGCGCCGGCGGCGGCGTATATCGAATCGTCGGTCGGCGTGGCGGCGGGCGCGAAAACGGGCCTCGCGGCGAGCGTCGTCGGCGCGCTCTTTCTCGCGGTGATGTTCCTCTCGCCGCTCGCGAGCCTGGTGCCCTCTTACGCGACGGCGCCCGCGCTGATGTACGTCGGCTTGCTGATGCTCGGCAACGTCGCGAAGCTACACATGGACGACACGGTGGACACGATGTCGGGACTCGTCTGCGCGGTGTTTATCGTGCTGACGGCGAACATCGTGACCGGCATCATGCTCGGCTTCTGTACGCTGGTGATCGGGCGCGTGGTCGCGGGCGAGATCCGCAAGCTGAACGTGGGAACGGTGGCGATCGCGGCGGCGCTCGCGGTGTTCTATCTGGGCGGCTGGGCGATCTAGACGCGGTGCGTTGAAACGACAAAGCCCCGGAAGCATTCGCTTCCGGGGCTTTGTCCAATGCTGATGCGCTTGACCGGGCGTCAGGCCGAGGCGGACTCGGACTTACTTGCGATACGCTTCGACGAGGATCTCGCAGTTCTGCAGATGCAATTGCAGCGCGCGATTCCACTCGCGACGCACCGCAGCCTTCGCTGCGCGCATCCACGAACCGAACGAAACGAGCACAGATTGTTGAGCGGTGGTTTTCATGGAAAGCTCTCAGGGTAAGTAGCTAGGGGATAACCCTAACTATACGCTTTTCATGCTGCATTGCAACCAATTCTCAAAAAAGCTACAGCGTCTCTCGTCCGTCTGCCGGTCGCATTTTCCGATTCATCACTTCGCCAGCAGTTCGCCGTGACGCGCCGGTCCGTTGCCCGCGATCCGCGCGACGAGCATTCCCGTCGTCGCGAAGCGCGTCCAGTGGCGCGCGTACAGCACGCCTTCCGTCTGCGCGACGAGCGGAACGAGCCTGTCTTCGAGCGGATCGAGGATGTCGGCAATCGTCTCGCCGGCATTCACGCGCTCGCCGATTTCGCGCCCATGCAGGATCACGCCGGACGCCGGCGCATGAAGGTACTCGCAGCAGGCAAGCGGCGTCGCGGGATGGCAGAGCGGCGGCGGCTCGGGCGCGCGGCCCGCGACAAAGCCCGCGTGCGTCAGATAATCGACGATGGCTTGCGCGTCGTGCGCCGCCGTCTCGTGCGATACATCGCGCACGCCGCGCAGTTCGAGCGTGACCGGCGTGACGCCCGTCGGAATCGGGAAACGCGCGCCGAACGCATCGCGCAAAAAACGCCACGCCGACGTGCATGCTTCGTCGAACGGCTCGCCGCCCGATACGTCGGCCAGCAACTGCGCCTCGCTGCCGATAAAGCGCGCGAGCGGCTCGATGGCGGCCCACGCATCCGGCGTCGTGTAGAGATGCGCGACGGCTTCCCAGTCGCAATGCAGATCGATGACGAGATGCGCGTCGCAGGCAAGACGCATCAGCGCGATGCGTTGCGATTCCAGTTCCGTCGCGCCTTCGGCCGCGGCGAAATGGCGGCGCAACGCGGCGCGGATCAGGTCCGCGTTGCGCGCGGCGTCGTCGGTCAGGCGGCCTTCGAGTTGCGTCGCCAGCGCCGGGCCGGGATCGGGAAAGCGCCGGTTGAAGTCGTGTCCCGATTGCATGTCGAAGCGGCCCATGTGCGTGCCGAACCAATGCTGATTCAGCCCAGCGGGATTCGCCACCGGCACGAGCACGATCCGCGCGTTGAGCATGCCCGCGGCTTCGAGTTCGGCGAAGCGGCGCTTGAGCATCCACGCGACCACCATGCCGGGCAACTCGTCGGCGTGCAAGGATGCCTGGATGTACACCTTCGGCACGGCGACGTCGCCCGGTCCGAACGAATAGCTTCTGATCGCGCGCTTGGTGCCGAGCGCGGCGCCGACGAGCGGATGATCGTGAATCTGCATTGCGCCTGACCTTCGAAACTGCCGCCTGAAAAAACAAAAGGCACCGCGAGCGATGCCTTTCGACCGTATGCGCGACGCTTGCGCGCTTACTGAATGGAAACGTCGGTCGCGAAGTACTTCGCCATGATGCGCTTGAACGTGCCGTCCTTCTTGATGGCATCGAACGCCTGATTCAGGCCCTTCTGCAGATCGGCGTCGCCCTTGCGCAGGCCGATGGCCGTGCCCGGACCGATGAGCGCCTTGTCCTCGACGATCGGCCCGACGAGCGCGAACGGCTTGCCCTGCGGCTTCTTCAGAAAGCCGATGGCTGCCTGCGCCGCGTCCGTGAACATGGCATCGATACGGCCCGCGACGAGGTCGCCTTCGACCTGTTCCTGATCGCCGTACGGGACGACCGTCACGCCTTGCGGTTCCCACTTCGCCTTCGCGTAGCGTTCCTGCACGGTGCCCTGCTCGACGCCCACGCGCTTGCCTTTGAGCGCCTGCGGCGTCGGCAGAATGCCCGAGCCGGCGCGCGCGACGAGTTGCGCGTGCGTGTCGTAAAGCGGCTGGGTGAAGTCGATCTGCTTCAGACGCTCTTCGGTGATGCCCATGTCGGAGAGCACGGCGTCGAACTTGCGCGCTTTCAGGCCGGGAATCATGCCGTCGAAATTATTCTCGACCCAGACGCACTTGACCTTCATCTGCGCGCACAAGGCGTTGCCGAGGTCGATATCGAACCCGACGAGCTTGCCGTCAGGCTGCTTCGATTCGAACGGCGGATACGACGGATCCACGGCGAAGCGGATTTGCGTGATGTCCTTCGCGTGCGCGGAGAACGAGGTGATGGCGAGTGCGGCGAGCATCGCGCGCAGAGCGAACGATGCGGACTTGCTGACGAACTTCTTCTGCGACATTCCAATCCTTCGAGACTTGCGGTGATTGCTGGCGCGCTGCGTTTCTCTTGTGCAAAACACGCGGCGCGCGGTGGCCCCTTTCGGGAAAACCCTGAATGGTAGCAAACGCGATGCGTCACGGCACGACAGAAAGGAACAGAAACGCCGCGAAAATCACGAGATGCACGACGCCTTGCAGCACCGTCGAGCGGCCCGTGCCGAGCGTGATGACGGAGACGACGAGCGTCAGCGCGAGCATGGTGATTTCCTTCGGCGCGAGGCCGAGCGCGATCGGCTGGCCGATAGCGATCGACACGACCGCCACCGCCGGAATCGTCAATCCGATGCTGGCGAGCGCCGAACCGAGCGCGAGGTTCAGGCTCGTCTGCAAGCGGTCGAGCCGCGCGGCGCGCAACGCAGCAAAGCCTTCGGGAAGCAGCACGAGCGCGGCGATCACGACGCCGACGACCGCCTCGGGCGCACCCGCCGCCGCGACGCCTGCCTCGACGGCCGGCGACAGCAGCTTGGCGAGCCCGACCACCGCGACGAGTGACAGCATCAGAAACGCAAGCGCGAGCCACGCTTGCGCGTTGCTCGGCGGCGGCGCGTGCGGGCCGTCGTCCGCGGCATTGGGCGAACCCGCGGCCTTCGGCGCGAACGGCAGAAAGTAATCGCGATGGCGGATGGTCTGCACGAACACGAACATCATGTACAGCACGAGCGACACCACGCCGACGAAGATCAGTTGCGACGTCGAAAGCGCAGGACCGACCACCGTGCTCGTGAAGTTCGGCAGCACGAGCGTCAGCACGGAAAGCGCGCAGAGAATGGCGAGCGCGGCACTTGCGCCTTGCAGCTGGAAGTCCTGCACGTGATGCCGCAGGCCGCCCATCAGCAGGCACAGCCCGACGATGCCGTTGCCGCAGATCATGATCGCGGCGAACACCGTATCGCGCGGCAATGCCGCCTTCTCCGGACCGCCGGACAGCATCACGGAGACGATCAGCGCCACTTCGATCACCGTCACCGCCACCGCGAGCACCAGCGTGCCGAATGGCTCCCCGACGCGATGCGCGACCACCTCGGCGTGATGCACCGCCGCGAACACGGCGAACGCCAGCGCGACCGCCGCCAGCGCGGTCAACACGGCGCCGTGAATGAGCGGGGCCGCGCCGAGCACGACGAGCGCGAGAATCGGCGCAACGAGGGTCCAGTCGAGCTTGAGTTTCATCGGCGCTCCGGGCTGATCGGGTGAATGGGATGGTCGGCCTGCGGCGACGAACCATCGGCATGATAGCGGGCGGACCGCGTGCCGACGACAAAGCGCAATAGCGCGACACAAAACAAAACGGACGGCCTGAGCCGTCCGCGATATGCCGTTCGGTGGCGAATTACGACTCGAGTTCGGCGTTCAGCGTGATTTTCGCGTTGCCGGCGAACAGCTTCGACACCGGGCAGCCTTCTTTCGCCGCCTGAGCGGCCTTGTCGAACGCGGCCTTGTCCGCGCCGGGAATCTTCGCCTTCAGGTCGAGCTGACAGGAGCTGATCGTGAAGCCTTCGCCGTCTTTCTCCAGCGTGACCGTCGACTTCGTTTCGAGGCTTTCCGCCTTCATGCCCGCCAGTTCGAGTTGCAGCGAAAGCGCCATCGTGAAACAGCCGGCGTGCGCCGCGCCGATCAGTTCTTCCGGGTTCGTGCCCGGGCCTTCCTCGAAGCGCGACTTGAATCCATACGGCGCTTCGTTGAGCACGCCGGTTTGCGTCGAGATGAAACCCTTGCCGTCCTTGATGCCGCCGCTCCATTTAGCCGATGCAGTCTTTTGCACGAGAGTTCTCCGTGAAGATGGTTGCGTATTTATTGCCATGGGTTCGACCGGGCGCACGCGGCGCGCGGTCATCGAGACGCTTGTCGATGAACGCTTCGCGCCGAAGCACTGCGCGAAGCGTCGGGTCCATCGTAGCGGATCGGTGCTCGCGGCGCAGGAAGCGCGCTGCCGCACGACTTTTGTCCAGATGGCGAAGCGCCGCCGATTCACTTAGGATGCGTGGGCTCGGTTAACTCTCTGCATGCTTAATACATGATTCCACTCGCACGACGCGCCGCGACCCGGGGAGCGGCCTAGCATGGGTCCGCCGACCGAACGCATCGCCGAAGATGTTGCGATTCCCGAGCGCGTCGATGTAGTCGTCGTGGGCGGCGGCGTGATCGGCATCAGCACCGCGCGCTTTCTCGCGGAGAAGGGACTTTCGGTCGCGGTGTGCGAGAAGGGCCACGTCGCGGGCGAGCAGTCGAGCCGCAACTGGGGCTGGTGCCGCGCGACGCACCGCGACTTGCGGGAGCTCGAACTCAGCCTCGAAAGCCTGAAGCTGTGGCGTCGTATGGACGCGGATCTCGGGATCGACAGCGGCTATCGCGAATGCGGCATTTTGTATGCCGCCGATGACGCCGACGCCCTCGCCGACCATGAAGCGTGGCTCGCGCGCGCCGTCGCCAAGGTCGGACGCGGCGCGCTCGATTCGCGCATCGTGTCGCCCGAAGAAACCGCCGCGCTCATGCCGGGCGCGGCGCGGCGCTTCGCGGGCGGCATCTACACGCCGAGCGACGGCCGCGCCGAACCGCAACGCGCCGTGCCCGCCATGGCCGCCGCGCTGCGCGAGCGCGGCGTCAAGATCGCGATGCCCTGCGCCGTGCGCGGCGTGGAAACCAGCGGCGGCGCGGTGAGCGGCGTCGTGACGGAACACGGGCGGATTCGCTGCGACAGCGTGGTGGTCGCGGGCGGCGCGTGGACGCGGCTCTTCGCCGGCAATCTCGGCGTCGACGTGCCGCAATTGATGGTGCGCTCGTCGGTCGTGCGCACCGCGCCGCTGCCCGGCGGCCCGGAAGTGA
Source organism: Caballeronia sp. AZ10_KS36 (assembly GCF_023631105.1). Classification (NCBI taxonomy): domain Bacteria; kingdom Pseudomonadati; phylum Pseudomonadota; class Betaproteobacteria; order Burkholderiales; family Burkholderiaceae; genus Caballeronia; species Caballeronia sp. AZ10_KS36. The sequence continues at coordinate 308,427 of NZ_JALQDQ010000025.1, forward strand.
GCGCGTGCAATCAGTCGGTCGGCTATCGCAAGCGGCTGGACGGCGGTTATTCGATTGCGAACGCGTTTCGCAGCTATAGCGACATCACGCCTGACAGCTTTCGTCTCTTCGGCAAGTTCCTGCCCGCGCTCAAGAGCCAGCTCGGTTCCATCAAGCTGGGCTTCAACGCGCGATTTTTCGAGGAGTTGCGCCGCCCGCGCCGCTGGCCGCTCGACCGCGAGACAGTCTTCGAGCGCGTGCGCACGCTCGACCCCGCGCCGGTCGAAGCCTTCAACGAAACCGCGCTCGCCGAGTTCCGGTCCATTTTCCCTTCGCTCGCGCATGTGACGGTGGAGCAGTCGTGGGCCGGCTATATCGACGTGACGCCGGACGCGGTGCCGGTCATCTCGGGCGTCGAGCGCGTGCCCGGGCTTTTCATCGGCACGGGGTTCTCGGGGCACGGCTTCGGCATCGGTCCGGGCGCGGGCAAGTTGATGGCCGATATCGTCGCCAACGACGCGCCGCTCGTCGATCCCCATGCGTTCCGTCTGTCGCGGTTCTTCGACGGCAGCAAGATCGAGATCGACGGCGGCTTCTGACGAACGGGCGCTTTCGCGGCGCGCGGCGGCACGCGCTAACATACCGGATTCGCTGGCGACGCCGCCGCACTTCATTCGTTTCGAGGCTTTCATGGCATCCACGCCCCTTTTGTTCATCGACGTCTGGTCGGACTTCGTCTGTCCGTTCTGTTATCTGGAAACGCCGGTGCTCGACCAGTTGCGCAACGCCTACGGGGACGCGGTCGAGATTCGCTGGCACGCGTTCGAGCTGCGTCCGGAGCCTGCGCCGCTGCTCGACCCGAATAGCGAACACATTGCGGAATCGTGGGAGAAGTCGGTGCGCCCGCTCGCCGACGAGCGCGCCCTGCTCATGCGCATGCCGCCCGTCGCGCCGCGCAGCCGCAAGGCGTTCGAGACGGCGCTCTTCGCGCGTGAGTCCGGCCGTTACGATGTCGTGCATCGCGCGATTTTCAAGGCGTACTTTGAGGAAGGAATCGATATCGGCGACACGGACGCGCTGCTCGACATCGCCGCGACCTGTGGCGTCGATCCGGAACTGCTGGAAGAAGCGCTCGATGAAGGCACGTACACCGATCTCGTCGTCGAAGACGAAGAATTCGCAAAGAAGATCGGCGTGACCGGTGTACCGTTCGCGGTGCTGTCGCGCGAGCCGGCACCCGGGAAAGAGCCGCCGCCGCCCATCGCCCTGCGCGGCGCCGCGCCGGTCCAGCATTTCGAAGCGGCTATCGAGCGGCTGTTTCCTGACGGGTTTCCGGGCAGTTGAGGGCACACGCTCGCTGGAGATCGGCTAGCAGTGATGCTCCGCCATCAACGACTTCCGCGATACGCTGCGACGGTTCCAGCGCTTCAGATTCGAGTCCGTACGCGATGCCCGCGTCGCCGGATTGCGCCGCGCCGACGTGGCGCACTGACGCGGATGTGTCGAGCGGTCTCTCCCCGCTCGACGTTATGCGCATAAACTCGGTCAGCCCTACAACCCCTGCGCCGAAAACGTATCGCACTGCCGAACATCCCCCGTCGACATGCCTCGCCGCAGCCACCTCTGCCGCTGCGCGCTCGTCCCGTGCGTGAACGCTTCGGGCACCACGCGCCCTTGCGTCTCTTGCTGCAAGCGATCGTCCCCGATCGCGCCCGCCGCGTTCAAGCCTTGCTCGAAGTCGCCCGGTTCGATGAGCTTCGCATTGTCGCGTTGCGCCACGGCCGCCCACACGCCGGCGAAGCAGTCCGCCTGCAATTCGACGCGCACTGACAACGCATTCGCCTGCTCGCGCGACATTCGCGCACGCGCCTGGTCGACCTTGTCCGAGATGCCGAGGACGTTCTGCACGTGATGCCCCACCTCGTGCGCGATCACATAAGCCTGAGCGAAGTCGCCGCCCGCGCCGAAACGGTCGCGCAATTCGCGGTAGAACGACAAATCGATGTAAACGTTGCGGTCGGCCGGGCAGTAAAACGGCCCCATCGCCGCCTGGCCCATGCCGCATGCCGTCTGCGTGCCGCCTGAAAACAGCACGAGCTTCGGCGCCGGATAGTCCTGATTGAACTGCGTGCGGAAGATGTGCTCCCACGTGCGTTCCGTATTGCCGAGGACGCGGCGGACGAAGACCGCGCCCGGATCATTGGCGGGCGGCGCGTCGCTCGGCGCGGCCTGGCGTTGCGGCGCATTGCCGTGCAGGACTTGCGCGCCGTTGATGATCGTCATCGGATTGATGCCGAAAAAGTACGACGCCGCCAGCGCGATAACGATCGTCCCGATCCCGATCGAGCCGCCGCCAATGCTGAACCCTCCCGATCCGCGCCGGTCTTCGACGTTCTGACTTTCCGCTTCATCATCGAGGCGCATGTTGCTTTCTCCGTTTAGTTGGCGCGTCGCGCGCTGCTCATGAAAGCGATTATCGTACCCGCGCCGGCGCCCTCCTCTACGCGGCGCGTCCGTCATAGTTCGTCCGCCTATTTCGACGCTAACGCATTGCCCAATGTCGCGAAAAACGCGTGATGCAGTGCGGTCGATTGTCGCGACAATGCGTGCTCGCGTCGGGCATGCCGCCCGCGCCCGCCGTCTCGAAACCCCCGCCTTTTCAAGCATGTAGACGCGTCACTGCGCCGAATCTGCGGCATTTGCGCGCAAGCACGTGTCGCTGACGCAGCGCAACACGTCGCGCGATTCGGCGCTACGCTTTGCCTCGTTATCAACGCAAATCAAAACCTGGCCGGCCTGGCCAAGACACGCAACGTAGCAGACGTCATCATGCAATCGACTCCTGAAGCACTCGATCTGGCGCGGATACAGTTCGCGTTCACCGTATCGTTTCACATCATCTTTCCGGCGCTGTCCATCGGGCTCGCGAGCTTTATCGCCGTGCTCGAAGGCGCATGGCTCAAAACCGGCAAACCGGTCTACAAGGAACTGTGCCTTTTCTGGTCGAAGGTCTTCGCAGTCGCATTCGGCATGGGCGTGGTGTCGGGCGTCGTCATGGCGTACGAATTCGGCACCAACTGGGGCGGCTTCTCCAGCTTCGCCGGTCCCGTCACCGGCCCGCTGCTGACGTACGAAGTGATGACCGCCTTTTTCCTCGAAGCGGGCTTTCTCGGCATCATGCTGTTCGGATGGAACAAGGTCGGCCCGAAGGCGCACTTCGGCGCGACGCTGATGGTCGCCATCGGCACGCTCATCTCCACGTTCTGGATTCTCGCTTCGAACAGCTGGATGCAGACGCCGCAAGGCTTTCGCATCGAAGGCGATCACGTCGTGCCGGTCGACTGGTTCGCGATCATCTTCAATCCTTCGTTTCCGTATCGGCTCGCGCACATGGCGATTGCCGCGTTCATCGTGGCGGCGCTCGTCGTCGCGGCAACGGGCGCATGGCATCTGCTGAAAGGCCGGCGCGATCCGGCGATCAAGAAGACCTTCTCGATGGCGCTGTGGCTGCTGCTCGCGCTGACCCCGATTCAGGCGCTCGTCGGCGACGCGCACGGCCTCAACACGCGCGAGTATCAGCCGGCCAAGATCGCGGCGATAGAAGGCATCTGGGACACGGAAAAAGGCGGCACGGCGCTCAACGTGTTCGGCATTCCGGACATGCAGGCAGAAACGACGAAGTACGCGGTCCAGATTCCGCATCTCGGCAGCCTGATCCTCACGCATAGCTGGAACGGCGAGATTCGCGGCCTGAAGTCTTTCCCGAAGGATGAGCGCCCCAACTCGACCATCGTGTTCTGGAGCTTTCGCGTGATGGCGGGCCTCGGTGTATTGATGATCGTGATGTCGGTCGCCGGGTGGCTGCTGCATCGCAAGCGCAAGCTGTTCGATGCGCGCTGGTTTCATCGCTTCGCGCTCTTTATGGGCCCGACCGGCTTCGTCACGTTGCTCGCGGGCTGGGTCACGACCGAAGCCGGCCGTCAGCCGTGGGTGGTCTACGGCGTGATGCGCACCGCCGATGCCGTCTCGCCCGTCACCGCGCAGCAGGTCGGCGTGTCGCTGCTCGCGTTCGTGGTCGTCTATACGATCGTCTTCGGCACGGGCATCTACTACCTGCTGAAGCTGCTGCGGCACGGTCCCGCGCTGCCGGGCGAGACGCCGCACGCGCCGGCTTCGTCGGCGGGAACCGCGCGTCGCCCGCTTTCGTTGCCCAATCAGTCCATCGAAGGAGCATGACCATGGACCTCACACTCGCCTGGGCCGCAATCATCGCGCTCGGTCTTCTCATGTACGTGGTGCTCGACGGCTTCGACCTCGGCATCGGCATTCTCTTTCCGTTCTTCCCGGACCAGCACGACCGCGACGTGATGATGAACACCGTCGCGCCCGTCTGGGATGGCAACGAGACGTGGCTCGTGCTCGGCGGCGCGGGCCTGTTCGCCGCGTTCCCGATGGTCTATTCCACCGTGCTCTCGGCGCTCTATCTGCCGCTCGTGCTGATGCTCGTGTGCCTGATTTTCCGGGGCGTGTCGTTCGAGATTCGCGCGAAGGCGTCGCGCACCAAGCCGATGTGGGATCTCGCGTTCATCGGCGGCTCGGCGGGCGCGACGTTCTTTCAGGGCGTGGCGCTCGGCGCGTTCCTCGACGGCATTCCGGTCGCGGACGGCCGCTTTTCCGGCGATGCCTTCGGCTGGTTCACGCCGTTTTCGATGTTCACGGGCGGCGCGCTCGTCGTCACGTATGCGCTGCTGGGCGCGTGCTGGCTGATCGCGAAGACCGAAGGCGACTTGCAGCGGCGCATGTACCGCGTCGTGTGGCCGCTGACGCTGCTGCAACTCGCGACGATTGCCGTCGTCAGCGTATGGACGCCGTTGCTGGATGCGAGCATCGCGTCGCGCTGGTTCGACTCGCCGCTTTTCTATCGCATGCTGCCGGTGCCTGCGTTGGTCGTGGCATGCGCCTGGGCGATGCGGCAGTCCATCTTGTCACGCCATGAGAAGCGGCCGTTTGCCGTGGCGCTCGGGTTCGTGGTGCTCGGTTACGCGGGCTTGGTCGCGAGCATCTCGCCGCACGACATTTTCCCCGGCGTGTCGATCTGGGATGCGGCCTCGCCGCGGTCGAGCCAGCTATTCACGATCGTTGGCGCGGCGGTGATTCTGCCGGTCATCATCGCGTACACGACGTTGGGGTATTGGGTTTTCAGAGGAAAGGTGCGTCATGGCGAACATCACTACCACTGAGCGCGGCGGCGCGGCTGCAATGACGCGGGCGACGAAGCTGTTCTGGTTCGTCGCGCTGTGGATGGCGGGCGTCGGCGGCGCGATGCTGCTCGCGCTGCCGTTCAAGCTGTTGATTCGGCTCGGGACGGCGATTCATTGAACCGCGCGACTTGCGGCGAACGTCAGAAGAACGCCGCCGCAATCGTGCCCGCGACAACGCCGAACGCCACCACCGCCCCCGCCACGAACGCCAGCACTTTCGGAGGAAACGAGCGGGCGAGCATGGCCATCGACGGCACGCTCACCGGCGGCAGCGTCATCAGAAGCGCGCCCGCGGGACCGGCCGCCATGCCGAGCGACAGCATCGCTTGGATGATGGGCACTTCGCCCGCCGTCGGAATGACGAACAGCGTGCCCGCCACCGCGAACGCGACGATCCACAGCGCGCCGTTACCGATATCCGGCCCGATATGCGGAAAGAGCCACGCCCGCGCCGCGCCGAGCAGCAGCACCAGCACGATGTACTCGGGCACGAGCCGCAGCGTCATGCGCCCGAGAATCTTGATCCAGCGCGAGAACGCGGTGCCCGGCTCGTCTTCTTCGATCAGCTTCGCGAGCGCCTCGCGCGATGCCGCCGCCTGCGCGGGCGTCACCATGCGGTTCACCGCGTAGCCGAGGCCGAACACCATCAATACGCCGAGCACCAGCCGCAGGCCCGTCCATTGCCAGCCGAGCACGAAGCCCATGAACACCAGCGCCGCCGGATTCAGAACCGTGTTGCCGAGCCAGAACGCGATCGCCGCGCCCGGCGCCGCCTGACGCGCCCGCAGCCCCGCGACGACCGGCGCCGCGCAACAGGTGCACATCATGCCGGGCAAGGACATCAGTCCGCCGTTGATCACGCTGCCGAAGCTATGCTGGCCGAGCGCGCGCGCGACCCATTGCGGCGGAATCAGCGCCTGCACCGCCGAGCCCAGCAACAGGCCGAGCACCATCGCCTGCCAGATGGCCTTGCCGTAGGCCATCGCATAATCGAGCGCCGCCTGCCACGAGGGCTCCGGCGCGCTCGCGGACGCGCCCATCAAAATCGACTTGCCGATGGAATGCTGGCTGGCCGCGACGAACGCGCGGTTGTAGTACGGAAACCATTTGACGTAGAAAAGGCCCGCGACGGCGATCAGCAGGAAAACCAGCCAGCCGAGCGCGACGCGGGGTTGTCGAAGCGTGGTCATATTCTTTGGTCGAATCGGAAGAAAGAAAATCAGCCGAGCGCAGCGGTCGTGTCGGTCAACTGCGCTAGCAGCGCCTTGGCCTGATCGACGCTGTCGGCGTCGTTCGGACGAAACAGCATATGCGCCGCGTGCGGCAACTGCGTGTAGAGCGCCCGGCTACTGCGGCCGTACGCCGGATCGTAATGGCGGTCGATCAGCTCGGCGAACAGCGCGGCGCGCTCGCCTTCGTCGATCAGCCGATGCCAATGCTCCACGCGCTCGCGGCTATGCAGCGCGACGAGCTTAGACAACTGCCCTTTGAAGAACGCCGGTTCGTCGAAAAGATGCGCGTAGTCCTGCAACAGAAACGCGATGCGGTCCTCGCGGCGCGCTTCGACTTCCACGCAGGCGGCCGCGTGCAGGCTGTCGAGCAGCGAGTCGGGCGTCGAGATCGAACCGATGCGCCGCCCTTCCGCCTCGATGAAAACGGGCTTGGCCGGATCGAAGCCGCGCAGCGTATGGACGAGCGCGGAATCGAATGCCTTCTGCGACGGCTGCGCGTGTCCCGGCAGCGCGCCGAGCAGCGAGCCGCGATGCGCCGCGAGCCCTTCGAGGTCCAGCACCTGAGCGCCCGCCCGCGCGAGCGCGTGCAAGAGCCGGGTTTTGCCGCTGCCCGTGTGGCCGATCAGCGCGATAAAGCGGAATTGCGCCGGCAACGCCGTGAGCCTCTCCAGCACGTCGCGCCGGTAGCTCTTGTAGCCGCCATCGAGCTGCCGCGCCTGCCAGCCGATCATGTTCAGCCACGTCGTCATGGAGCCGGAGCGCTTGCCGCCGCGCCAGCAGTAGATGAGCGGCCGCCAGTTGCGCGGGCGATCCGCAAAGATCGTGTCCAGATGACGGGCGATGTTGCGCGCGACCATGGCCGCGCCGACGCGCGTGGCCTCGAACGGCGACACCTGCTTGTACATGGTGCCGACGATCACGCGCTCCTCGTTTTCGAGCACCGGCGCGTTGATCGCGCCGGGAATGTGGTCCTCGGCGAATTCGAGCGGCGTGCGGACATCGACGATTTCATCGAAATCCTGAAGACGGTCGATTGAAACGAGCAGGTTTTTCACGGAAATTGAGCGCAATTCGGCGGCGGCGAAGCCCGAAATTATCGCACGGGCAGCGAATTCGGTTTTGCCGTGGATTTTTGCGCGCGCCGCGATGCGGTTACAGTAAGGGCATCGCGAATCCGGTCAGGCGGGCAGGAGAATCGATGGGCTATCAGGCAACTATCGGCGTGCGGCGCTACCGTTTCGACGACCTCAAAACGCTGCTCGCCCGCGCGAGCCCGCAGCGGTCGGGCGACGAACTCGCGGGCGTCGCGGCGGCCACCGAAGAGGAGCGCGTCGCCGCCAAGATGGCGCTCGCCGACCTGCCGTTGCGCGCATTCCTCGACGAGCCGCTCATCCCCTATGAGACGGACGAAGTGACGCGACTGATCGTCGATACGCACGACGCCGCCGCGTTCGCGCGCATCGCGCATCTGACCGTCGGCGAATTGCGCGAATGGCTGCTGTCGGATGCGACCGATACCGCCGCGCTCGAAGCCGTTGAAATGGGCCTGACGCCCGAAATGGCCGCCGCCGTCTCCAAGCTCATGCGCAATCAGGATCTGATTCTCGCCGCGAGAAAGCGTCCTGTCGTCACGCGCTTTCGGACGACCATCGGCTTGCCGGGCAGGCTGTCCGTGCGCCTCCAGCCGAATCATCCGACGGACGATCCGAAAGGCATCGCCGCCTCCATCCTCGACGGCCTCTTTTACGGCTGCGGCGATGCCGTGATCGGCGTGAATCCAGCCTCCGATTCGCCCGGGGACATTGCCGCGCTGCTCACGATGATGGACGACTTCCGCCAGCGTTACGACGTGCCGATGCAGTCGTGCGTCCTCACGCACGTGACCAACACGCTCGCGGCGATCGAGCACGGCGCGCCCGTCGATCTCGTGTTCCAGTCGATCGCGGGCACGGAGCGCGCCAACGCGAGCTTCGGCGTGTCGCTCGCGCTGTTGCGGGAAGCGCACGACGCGGCGCAATCGCTCGCGCGCGGGACCGTCGGCGACAACGTGATGTACTTCGAGACCGGTCAGGGCAGCGCGCTCTCCGCGAACGCGCATCATGGCGTCGACCAGCAGACATGCGAAGCGCGCGCCTACGCGGTCGCGCGACACTTCCGGCCGCTTCTGACGAATACGGTGGTCGGGTTCATCGGCCCGGAATATCTGTACGACGGGCGGCAGATCATCCGCGCGGGACTCGAAGATCACTTCTGCGGCAAGCTGCTGGGCGTGCCGATGGGTTGCGACATCTGTTACACGAACCACGCGCAAGCCGATCAGGACGATATGGACACGCTTTTGACGCTGCTCGGCGTCGCGAACGTCAATTTCATCATGGGCGTGCCCGGCGCCGACGACGTCATGCTCAACTATCAAAGCACGTCGTTCCACGACGCGTTGTACGTGCGCCGCGTGCTGAATCTGAAGCGCGCGCCGGAGTTCGAGGCGTGGCTCGCGCGAATGCGGGTCACGGATGCGCACGGCGCACTGCTTCCGCATTCATCGGGCGCAGTGCGGCAACCGCTTCTCGACTGGATCGACTCATGACCGACGACGCCACGCCAAGCCCGGTCGATGCGGACCCTTGGGACGCGCTCAGGCGGTTCACGAACGCGCGGATTGCGCTCGGACGCGCGGGCAACAGCCTGCCGACGACGCCCCTTCTCGCGTTTCAACTGGCGCACGCGCAGGCGCGCGACGCGGTGCATCAGCCGCTCGACACCGCGTCGCTCGGCGAAGCCCTTCGCGCAGCCGGCTTTGCCACGCTCGAAGTGGCGAGCGCCGCGCCGGATCGCGAGCATTATCTGCGTCGGCCGGACCTGGGCCGTATGCTCGACGACGCCAGCGCCGCGCGCCTCGCCGCATACGAAGCCGAGCACGGCGATGCGCCCGATGTCGTGTTCGTCGCCGCCGATGGCCTGTCCGCTTTCGCTGCCCAGCGCCACGCCGCGCCGTTGTTGTCCAGACTGCGCGCCATGCTCGACGGCTGGAACGTCGGCCCCGTCGTCATCGCGACGCAGGCGCGTGTCGCGTTGGGCGACTGCATCGGTGAGCTTTTGCGGGCGCGGATCGTCGTGGTGATGATCGGCGAGCGGCCGGGTCTCAGTTCGCCCGACAGCCTTGGGCTTTACATCACCTACGAGCCACGCGCCGGGCGGATGGACGCCGAGCGCAATTGCATCTCCAACGTGCGCCCCGAAGGACTCGGCTACGATGCCGCCGCGTTCAAGCTGCACTGGCTACTGAACGAAGCGCGGCGGCTCGGGCTAACGGGCGTCGGATTGAAAGATCACAGCGGTGCGCTGGCGCCGCCTGCGGGCGTGGGGCGGATCGAGGGCGAACGCTCTGCGACGCTCGTCGCGCGCGTCGCTACCGATAAGTAGCCCCGTCAAAGCACGAGCGACCCCGCCGAAATCGCGACGACCAGGAAGATCACGAACAGCACGAGGAAGATGAAGAAACAGATCTTCGCGATACCGGCCGCGCCCGACGACACGCTTCCGAAACCGAAGAAGCCGGCGATGACCGAGATGATCGCGAACAGAATAGCGAGCTTGAGCATGGACGAACCTTTGTTATTGTAGATACGCACGCCTTATGCAAGCCTCGTGCCTCGCCAGATTACTGGCGCTGACGTGCAAGACCGTTAGTTGCGAGGATCGCCGATAAAAAAGCACCGCCAAAAGACGGTGCCCTATTGCCGAATTCACCGCACGCCGCGCGCCGGATTCTCCGCCGCCGCAACAACGGCTGCGCTTGCCGCAGGAACGCGCGTGCGCTTGCCGAGCCAGTTCGCCACCGGCTGACGCAAACGCGGCACCGAAAGCAGCGCCATGACGGCAACCGCGTCCCCAACGAGCCCGGCCGGCACATTCACGAGCCCGTCCGTGAAGGTGAAGAGGATCGAATCGACCACGAGCGAAATCACCGCGCCCGCGACGAAGCACACCATTCCGTCGCGCCCTACCGCGCCGATCCACGGCAAACGGTTCGCGACGGCCTTCACGACGCCGTATCGCGCGAGGTTGGTCGCTATCCAGGCAATCGCGAGGAAATTGACGACGCGCGCGCCCGCCAGGTCGCGCTTGAACGCGCTGTCGAGCACGGGCGGCAGCACGAGCAGCTTGTAGTACGCCATGCCGACGATCACCGCGAGCGCGGCCGCGCTGATCGTCCAGCCGAAGCGGTGCGACGCCACGCGTTGATAGACCGGCTGGCAGCGCGCGAGCACGCCGAGCGTGAACATGAGTTGCCAGGCGGCGGGATTGAAGTCCCAGAGGTTATCGTCGACGGACGGCATATATTCGCCGATGCCGGGCGCCAACGACCACAGCGCGAGACTCAGGCCCAGCAGCACCCACGGCTTCGTGCGCGCGAGCGGCAACACGAGCGGCACCGCCAGCGCGAAGAGCGCGTACATCGGCAGGACGGCGGCGAGATACGGCTGGCGCTCGAACGTCAGAATCTGGGCAATCGACGTCACCGGTGCCGCCGTCAGCGTGTCGAGGTCGTGCAGGACGAGATTCGGCGCGTGACCATAGAACGGTCGCAGCAGGAAGGTGGCGACGAGCATCAGCGCTGCGGTGATCAGAAACGCGCGGTAGATCTCGAACGCCCGCCGCACGAAGCGCAGCCCCGCGGCGCGCTCCGACCGGCGCTGAGCGAGCGACGCGTAAGCGGTCGCAGTGGCGAAGCCGCCCAGAAACACGAAGACTTCGGCGGCGTCGTTCAGCGCGAACGCGTGCAACGTGAAATGCGACAGCACGCTCCCGCCGATATGATCGACGACAATGATCAAAAGCACGAGGCCCCGGAAGAAGTCGAGCTCGACGAGGCGTTGGGATTGTCCGGACATGCGGCGTGACCGTGTGTGCTGCAGAGTGCAGTGGGTGGACGGAGAGCGGTTCGACAGCGGCCGCATCGAAGCATCGGAGTTTACCCGTATTCGTTGCGGTGCATCATCGGAACAGGAGGACTTTTCGGCCTTAGTTCGGTATTTGTCGGTAATTCGCGGCCAACTTGCCGAAACCGCGACGTTTCCAAGGAACCAAGCTACGGCCAAGGTTTCAAATACCTTTCACTATACCGCTTCGCGGGCTAAGATCACGCCTCTCGCCCTTCCAGGAAAACGCATCGCATGGACTACATTGCCGCCCTTCTGACCGACCCCGCCGCCTGGGCGGCCCTCGCGACGCTCGTCGTGATGGAGGTCGTGCTCGGCATCGACAATCTGATCTTCATCTCCATCCTGACCAACAAGTTGCCGGCCGAGCACCGGGCGCGCACGCAGCGCATCGGCATCGGGCTCGCGCTCGTGATGCGGCTCGGCCTGCTCGGCACCGTCGCGCTGATCGTGCGGCTCACCGCGCCGATCTTCGAAGCGTTCGGCCACGGCTTCTCGTGGCGCGATCTGATCCTGATTGCCGGCGGCGTGTTCCTCGTGTGGAAAGCCACGAGCGAAATCCATCATCACGTCACGCACGACGCCGACGATCACGCCGGGCCCGCATCCGGCGCGCGGCTCACGCCGTTGTCGGCCATCGGCCAGATTTTGCTGCTCGATCTCGTGTTTTCCATCGACAGCATCGTGACTGCGGTCGGCATGACGGAGCACATCCCGATCATGTTCGTCGCGGTCATCGCGGCGGTTTCCGTGATGCTGTTCGCGGCGGGGCCGCTCTCGCGCTTCATCGAACGCAATCCGACCATCGTGATGCTCGCGCTCGGCTTTTTGCTCGTGATCGGCATGACGCTGATCGCGGAAGGCTTCGGCAACCACGTACCGAAGGGCTACATTTATGCCGCGATGGCGTTCTCCGCGCTGGTCGAAGGACTGAACATGCTGGCGCGCCGCGCGACCGGCAAGCGCCGCGTTGCGGGGCCGCGCGAGCAGAGGCCGCATTGAGCGTCAGAAGGGCAACTCGCGCTGCGGGTTGTCCTCGGTTGTCTCAGCGGCAGGCGGCATAGGCTGCGCGCGCAGCCATCGCTCGATGGCATCCACCACATGCTGGCGCTCCGCATCGTCGAGCACTTTTCCCGCCGCGATGCCGTGCCATTTGGCGAGACAGGTCCGGCAGCACGTCGCCGTCGCGTGCTGCGCGATGAACACGGGATGCCCGCGAAACGGCGTCTGCTTGCCGTCGTTGAGCGGCGCCTGCGGCGCGAGCCGTTTCGCGATCAATTCATGCGCCTGCGCGACCACCGTTTCCACGCCGCGCTCGCGCACATAGCGGCCTTCGCGAACGCCGAGCGCAAAGCGCCGGCGAAACGCGGATTTCGCGAGCGCATCGAACACGGCGTCGAGATCGCGCATGACGCTCAGTCCTTCGCGTAGAGCGTCGAATCGGCGAAATCGCGAGCGTCGAGCACGCGGCCCACGAGAATCAGCGCCGTGCGCTCCATGCCCGATGCGCGCACTTTCTGCGCGATATCGACGAGCGTGCCCTGCACGCGTTCTTCGTCCGGCCAGCTTGCGCGGAAGACCACGGCAACCGGACAGTCCTCGCCGTAATGCGGCAGCAGCTCCGCGACGATGCGCTCGATATGCCGCACGCCGAGATGAATGGCGAGCGTTGCGCGATGACGCGCGAGGTCCGCGAGCGATTCGCCGGGAGGCATCGACGTTTTCGCCGCATAGCGCGTGAGAATGACCGTCTGCGAAATGCCCGGCAGCGTCAGTTCGCGCCCGAGCGCCGCCGCCGATGCCGCCGTCGCCGTCACGCCCGGCACTACTTCGTAAGGAATCCCTAACATTTCTATGCGACGAATCTGCTCGCCGATCGCGCCGTACAGCGACGGATCGCCCGAATGCACGCGCGCGACATCCTCGCCGTTCGCGTGCGCTTGCTGCAACAACGCGACGATGGCATCCAGATCGAGTTCCGCCGTATTCACGACGCGATGCGCGCGATGCCCTTCGAGCACGCCTTCCGGCACGAGCGATCCCGCATACAGAATCACGGGGCACGCGCGAATCAGCCTTTGCCCCTTGACGGTGATGAGTTCCGGATCGCCCGGTCCCGCGCCGATGAAATAGACCGTCATGTCAGTGAGAGTCGAGAGCGAGCAGCGCATCAAGCGCGCTCGCGGGGTCGTCGAATTCGCGGTCTGCTTCGGGCAGCGTAGGCCGCGCGAGCATCACCACGGGTAAGTGCCGTTCACGCGCCACCGCGAGCTTCGCCTCGGTCGCCCTGCCGCCGCTGTTCTTGCTGATGACGACATCGATGCGCGCGGCGTCGAACAATGCGCGCTCGCCGTCGATATCGAACGGACCGCGCGCATCGAGGATGCTGGCGCGCGCCGTCCCTTCGTGCGCCCCGAGACAGCGAATGGTCCAGTGCTGCGACGCGGGGATCTCGTCGAGATGCTTGAGCGGCTCGCGTCCGAGCGTGAACAGCGGCCGGCGAAACGGCGCGATGCGTTCGACGATGCCGCGCCAGTCAGCCGCATCGCGCCAGTCGTCGCCGGGCTGCGGCTGCCATGCGGCCCGGCGCACGGCCCAGAGCGGCACATGCGCCAGCGTACAGGCTTCGCGCGCATGGCGGCTCATTTGCGCGGCATATGGATGGGTGGCGTCGATGACGAGCGTGATCCGCTCAGCATGCAGATAATCGACGAGACCCGCCACGCCGCCGAAGCCGCCCACGCGCACGGCACAGGCGAGATCCGTCGGCACGCGAGCGAGTCCCGCGAGACTGTAGACATGCGGCGCGCCCATGTTTCGCGCGATGGAGAGCGCGTCGCCCGTTCCGCCCAACAGCAGCGCGCGCGTCATGCGGCGCTCCCGACGATCACGCCTTGCCTGTCGATTGCAAAGGCCTCGACGATCACGCCGCTCGGCACGGTATCGAGCGCCACGTCGCGGGCGCGCGCGCAGACGAGGTCGCCCAGCGCGATGCCTTCGGCGCGCGCGAGCTTCAGCGCTTCCTGACTCGTATTCGCCGCGCGAATGGCCGACTGAAGCGCCGCGCTCGCGCCCGCCTCCGCAGCCCAGCACGCCAACAACGGCAAGTCGATGCTGGAGCTGCGGCTATGCAGATCCATGTGTCCCGCCGCGAGCTTGCTGAGTTTGCCGAAGCCGCCGCACAGACTGAGCTTCTCGACCGGCGCGCGACGCAGATGCTTGAGCACCGCGCCCGCGAAGTCGCCCATTTCGATCAACGCGATATCCGGCAAGCCGTAGCGCGCGCGCATCGCGTCTTCGCTCTGATTGCCGGTGCAGGCCGCGATATGCCGCACGCCGTTCGCGCGCGCCACGTCGATGCCCTGATGAATCGAGGCGATATACGCCGAACACGAAAACGGCCGGACGATGCCCGTGGTGCCGAGTATCGACAAACCGCCCACGATGCCGAGCCGCGGGTTCATCGTCTTTTGCGCGAGCGCTTCGCCATGCTCGACGCCTATCGTCACATCGAAGCCGCCCGCATAGTCCGCGAGTGGCGCGAGCGCGAGAAGATGCTCGGTCATCATCCTGCGCGGCACGGGATTGATGGCCGGCTCGCCGATGGCGAGCGCCAGGCCCGCCCGCGTCACCGTGCCCACGCCCGGCCCGGCGTGAAAGCGCACGCCCGTATCCGCCGAGAGACGCACGCGCGCAAACACGAGCGCGCCGTGCGTCACGTCAGGATCGTCGCCTGCATCCTTGATGACGCCCGCTTCCGCTGCATCGCGCATGCCGTCGACCAGGCGGCAGAACTCGAGCTTCATCGTGACGCGCTGGCCCTTGGGCAACACGATCTCCGCGCGATCGCTCGCCTGCCCGGTTAGCAACAGACGCGCGGCTGCGAGGCTCGTCGCGGTCGCGCAGCTTCCGGTCGTGTAGCCGCTTCTGAGCGGCGCGGGTTGTTCCGGTGTCTCGTCACGCATGATGAGCGTCGAATGCGGTCAAGGCTTGCTCGCGCAGAGCAGCGTGATGGGCAACGCTTGCCGCCAGGTATCGAAGCCGCCGAGCGGCTCCGCATGCGCCACGCCGATGCGCACGAGTTCACCGCCATGCCGCGCGCGCCAGTCGACGAGCGCGGCTTCGCTTTGCAGCGTGACCGCGTTCGCGATCAGCCGCCCGCCCTGACGCAGCCGCGACCAGCACGTATCGAGCACGCCCGGCACGGTCACGCCGCCGCCGATGAACACGACGTCGGGCGCGGGAAGGCCCGCGAGCGCGGCGGGCGCCTCGCCCTTGACGAGCTGAAGCGCGGGCACGCCGAGCGCATCGCGGTTATGTTCGATCAGACGCTGCCGGCCCTCGTTCGCTTCGATGGCAATGGCACGGCAGGACACATGCGCGCGCATCCATTCGATGCCGATCGACCCGCAGCCCGCGCCCACGTCCCACAGCAGTTCGCGCGGCTGCGGCGCGAGGCGCGCGAGCGTGACGGCACGCACATCGCGCTTGGTCAACTGGCCGTCGTGACGATAGGCGTCGTCGGGCAGGCCGGGTGTGAGCGGCGGACCGGCATGGCCCGCATGCGTGCGGCATTCGATGGCCACGAGATTGAGCGACGCCACGAACGGCTCGCGCCAGTCGTCCGCGCGCTCGTCGATACGGCGTTCGTTCGCGCCGCCGAGATGCTCGAAGACCGTCATGCGGCTCGGGCCGAATCCATGCGCCGTCAAGAGCGAAGCGATCGCAGCGGGCGTCGCGCCGTCCGCGCTCAGGACCAGCAGGCGCTCGCCGCGAAACACATGCGCAAGCAGCGAGGCAACGGGCCGCCCGACAAGCGACACGCAGCGCGCGTCCTGCAACGCCCAGTGCAAACGCGCAGCGGCGAGCGACAGCGACGAAGGCGCGGGAATCACGCGCATCTCGTCGACGGCAAGCTCGCGAGCGAGCGTCGCGCCGACGCCGAAGAACATCGGGTCACCGCTCGCGAGCACGCACACAGGCGTGCCGCGCGTGCGCTCGGCGAGCACGGCATCGAGAGAAAACGGGCTCGGCCACGGCACGCGGCGCGCGGCTATACGCGCAGGCAAGAGCGCGAGATGACGCTCGCCGCCGTGTATCGCGCCGGCCTCGACGAGCGCGCGTCGCGCCGCGCGGCTGAGGCCCTGCCAGCCGTCCTCGCCGATGCCTATCACGGTCAGCCAGCTCGACATGAGACGTGCCCTCCTTGCGGTTCGCGACGCGCTTCATGCGACGATACCCGGCACGAAGCGTGCTGATGGTCGATAAAAGCGGGCATAATACATCGGTACGTCGGTGCCCAACGGTTCAACCCGCGGGCCTAACAGGGAACACAGCGAAACTGTGGCTGCCCCCGCAATTGTACGCAGCGAGTCCGCGCTCCACTGCCACTGGTTTATACCGGGAAGGCCGGCGCGGGCGCAGACCTGCCAGCCAAGAGACCTGCCGACTCACGCTTTCCACGCTATACACGCTTTGCACGCAATATTCGCGCGACGCCGTCCGGGCGGGGTGTACCGGTGGCATCGCCCGAAGCGAGAATCGCACCGGTCACGCTTTTGAACGCTTCTTTTCCGACACCGCGGCCATCGGCTTGTCCCGGCCTCATGCGCATCGTGCAGGCGCGCGACGGCGGGCTCGCGCGCCTGCGCCTTGCAGGCGGCGAACTCCGCGCGCACGCGGCGCATGCCGTCGCGCACGCGGCCGTTAAGTGCGGCTCGGGCGTCATCGAGCTGACCAATCGCGCGAATCTGCAACTGCGCGGCATTCGCGCCGATGCCCACGCGGAACTCGTCGATATCGCGCTGAACGCGGGGCTCGGCCCGCACACTGAAGGCGGCGACGACTTGCGCAACGTGATGCTGAGTCCGCTCGCGAACGACGCCACGCGCGGCCTCGCCGCCGCCATCGTCACCGCGATGCAGGGCGATGCCGCGCTGCACGCGTTGTCGCCGAAGTTCGCGCTGCAACTCGACGGCGGCGAACGCCTCGCGATGCTCGATCATCCGCACGATCTCTGGCTTTCCGCGCTCGACGACGGCACGCGCTACGCGTTCGGCTTCGCTGGTTCGATCCCGCATAGTGATAGCGACTCACCCGCGCTCGGCAGCATCGCGCGCGGACAGGTCGTGGACTTCGTGATCGCGGCGCTGCGCGCGTTCGTTGCGCTCGCTTCGAACGACGAACATCGCATGCGTGAGTTGCTCGCGCGAATCGGCGTGACGCGCTTTCTCGCGATGCTTTCGTTCGATCCTATCGACACTGCCTGGCGTCGCGCCCCTGCCAACGACGCGCTGCGCTTCGGCGCGCATCCGATGCCGGACAGCGCGAACGGGTATATCGGTGCGCAGACGCAACTGGGACGGCTCGACGCCGCCACGCTCGCCGCGCTCGCCGATCTTGCTTCGACATACGCGCAAGGCCGGCTCTTGATGACGCCTTGGCAAGGCGTGCTCATGCCTGACGTGATGCCGCGAGATACGGAACACGTGCTCGACCGCATTAACGCGCTCGGCCTCATCACGCGCGCAGACCATCCGCTTGCGCGTCTTATCGCGTGCGCCGGTTCGCCGGGCTGCGCGAAGAGTCGCGCCGATACCAAAGCTGATACGCACCGCCTCGCCGCGCTGCTGCCTGTGCACGACGATGTGCATATAAGCGGCTGCGAACGCTCGTGCGCCGCCGCGCATCCCGTCGTGAACACAATGATCGCGGTGTCGACCGGACGCTATGACTTGCATGTCGACGCGCGCCTCGTCGCACCGAACGTATCCATCGAAGAGGCGGCCGCGTGGCTCGCCCGGAGCCATGCCGATGCTTGACTATATCCGCGACGGCGCCGAGATTTATCGCCAGTCGTTCGCGACGATCCGCGCCGAAGCGAACCTGAGCGCCATTCCGCGCGACCTCGAAAAGCTCGCCGTGCGGCTGATTCACGCGTGCGGCATGGTGGATATCGTCGACGATCTGCGCTTCTCTCCCGGCGCAGGCGACGCGGGCCGCACGGCCCTCGCAGCCGGCGCGCCGATACTCTGCGATGCCCGCATGGTCGCGCACGGCATTACCGAGGCGCGTCTTCCGGCCGATAACCGCATCATCTGCACGCTCGGCGATCCGTCCGTTCCCGAGCGCGCCCGCGCGATGCGCAACACGCGTTCTGCTGCTGCGCTCGAACTCTGGCGGCCGCATCTGCAAGGCGCGGTCGTCGCGATAGGCAACGCTCCCACCGCGCTCTTTCATCTGCTCGACATGCTCGACGCCGGCGCGCCGAAGCCCGCGCTCATTCTCGGCTTCCCTGTCGGTTTTATCGGCGCGGCTGAATCGAAGGCGATGCTCGCAGCCGACAGCCGAGGCGTGCCCTTCGTCGCATTACACGGACGACGCGGCGGCAGCGCGATGGCCGCCGCCGCAGTCAACGCACTTGCTTCGGAGAACGAATAATGAGCGGACGCCTGTATGGTCTCGGCGTCGGTCCGGGCGACCCCGAACTCATCACAGTGAAAGCGCTGCGGCTTCTGAAGTCCGCGCCGGTGGTCGCGTATTTCGTCGCGAAGGGCAAGAAGGGCAACGCGTTCGGCATCATCGAAGCGCATCTCGACGACGCGCAGACACGCCTGCCGCTCGTGTATCCGGTGACGACCGAAGCGCTCGAACCGCCGCTGTGCTACGAGACGATCATCAGCGCGTTCTACGATGAAGCCGCGCTCGCCATTGCCGATCATCTCGAAGCGGGCCGCGATGTGGCCGTGATCTGCGAAGGCGATCCCTTCTTCTACGGGTCGTACATGTATCTGCACGACCGTCTCGCCGGACGTTTCGATGCGCATGTCGTGCCCGGCGTATGTTCGATGCTGGGCGGCGTGTCGGTGCTCGGCGTGCCGCTCGTTTATCGCAATCAGAGTCTTTGTGTGCTGTCCGGCGTGCTGCCGGAAGACGAGTTGAAGTGCAAGCTCGAAGCATCCGATGCAGCCGTCGTGATGAAGCTCGGCCGCAACTTCGACAAGGTGCGTCGCGTGCTCACCGATCTGGGGCTGGACAAGCGCGCGCTCTATGTCGAGCGCGCGACGATGGCGAATCAACGGATCGTGCCGCTCGATGAAGTCGACCCGATGGCGTCGCCCTATTTCTCGCTGCTCGTCGTGCCGGGAAAGAAATGGCAGGCATGAACGCGGCGTCATCGATTGCGATCGTCGTGCTCGGCGAAAGCGCGCTTCCTGTCGCGCGCCGCATTCAGGCGCGTTATCCGGGTTCGCTCGTGCATGGTCTCGCTAATCGCGCTCATGCCGATATTGCCTACGACGATTTCGGCGCGCACGTGCGAGCGCTCTATCTTGCAGCCACGCCTATCGTCGCGCTGTGTGCGGCGGGCATCGTCATTCGCTCGCTCGCGCCCTGTCTCACGAACAAGGGCGCGGAGCCGCCGGTGCTCGCGGTCGCGCAGGATGGCAGCGCCGTGGTGCCGTTGCTCGGCGGCACGAGCGGCGTGAATGTGCTGGCGCGCGAGATCGCCGCGGCGCTCGATGCCACGCCCGCGATCACGACGAGCGGCGAACTTCGCTTCGGCATGTGCCTGCTTGCTCCGCCCGATGGCTACGCGCTGGCGGATATGGAGCGTGGCAAGCGTTTCGTGTCCGACTTGCTCGCGGGCGAAACGACGCGCATCGAAGGTCATGCACCGTGGCTCGCTCAGGCCGACTTGCCTCGCGCAGAAGACGCGCGCCTTGCAGTGCGTGTCACGCCGCATGTGATGAACGATGAGCGTAGTCTCGTGATTCATCCGTGTTGCGTGGCCGCGTGGATCGAAGCGCCGGACGATGGGATCGCTGATCGCGTTCAGCTTGCATTGCGCGAACACGGACTGTCGCCGCTTGCACTCGCTGCGCTGGTCGCGCCGACAGAAAGCATGACGTTCGATGCGCTCAGCGATGCTGCCAACGCGCTCGACCTGCCCCTTCGCTTCAGCAACGAACCGCCGCCCCATCACGCGCTTCGCGCCCACGGAATCGCGCTGAGCGTGGCCGAAGCGCCGATAGATGCCGAGTCCATCGGTCGCGCGCGCGGCACGTTGACGGTCATCGGACTCGGCCCCGGCAGCGCAGACTTGATGACGCCTGCCGCAAGAGTTGCGCTCGATTCCGCGCAGGACGTTCTAGGCTACGAGACCTACGTGCGCATGGCCGGCCCGTTTCGCGCAGACCAGCGCATTCACATGACGGACAACCGCGAGGAGTTGCAACGCGCACGCCATGCGTTCGAGCTCGCGAGCGAAGGGCGGAAGGTCGTGGTCGTATCGTCGGGCGATCCCGGCGTCTTCGCGATGGCTGCGGCCGTGCTCGAAGCGCTCGACGAAGGACGCGCGACGCATGCCGAATGGGCTGCCGTGAAGCTCGCTATCGTGCCGGGCGTATCCGCGTCGCTCGCAACGGCCGCGCGCGCGGGCGCGCCGCTCGGCCATGACTTCTGCGTGCTGTCGCTCTCCGACAACCTCAAGCCCTGGGACGTGATCGAGCATCGCATTCGGCATGCAAGCGAAGCGGATCTCGTGATGGCGTTCTATAACCCGCTATCGAAGGCGCGACCCTGGCAGTTCGATCGCGCAATCGACATCGTGCGCGAGCATCGCGACGCGGCGACGCCCGTCGTGCTCGGCCGCGACGTGGGACGTCCAGCGGAAACGATGCGCGTGGTGACGCTCGGCGAATTGCACGGCGGCCTCGTCGATATGCGGACGATGGTGATCGTCGGGTCGTCGAAGACGCGCGTAATCGGCGACGGCGACTGGGTTTATACGCCCCGCTCGTATTGAAGCGATTCGGCGGGTATGTGCTGCGCGCGCCAGTCGAGCGCCAGCGCGTGCGCCCCGCCGACCCGCACGCGTCCTTCCTCGAAATCGACCACGACGATACGGTCGGCCAGCGCGGGCGCTGCGGGCCGCTCGTTCGTGCGTCCATCGCTCAATAGCCACAGCCAGCGGCGTTGCGAAGGCTTGCGACGCGCGGCCCGCGCAAGCACGGTCGATGCCGTCGCTAACCCGAGCGTAAGCGGCGTGCCGCCTCCGCCGCCAATCGGCGCGATCCAGCGGTCATTGAACCAATGCGCCGTCCCCGGTTGACGACGCACTTCCGCGCGTCCGCCGCCGAAGCACACCAGCGCGACCTCCGCGCGTTCGCGATACGCACGGTCGAACAGCGCGATCAGCAAGCCCTTCGCGCGCGCAAGACGTTCGCCGCCGAGCATCGAGCCGGAGCAATCGAGCACGAAGCAATGCAGCGCGGATGCTTCGCCTTGGCCGCGTCGATAGCGCAAGTGATCGGCATCGAAGCGTGCATTGCGTTTGGCGCGCAGTGTCGCCATCCAGTCGACCGATGCAGTAGCGAGCCCTTCACGCGCATGTTCCCGCCCACGCGAACGCGCCTCCTGCCATCGAAGACGATGCGCGTTCGCATCGGCGTCGGGCCTTCGATGGCTCAGGCTTTTTTTGCGGCGAGCGGCCTGACCTGCTTGACCTTCGCGATGCCGACGGGCTCTGGCGGCATGTAACCCCAGTCGCCGCCTTGCGCGGAATTGGCGCTTGCTTCCGGCCGCGATGATTCACGCGTTGATTCACGAGACGACGCCTCAGGCTCGCGCCGGCGATGCCGCAATACCGCGTCGGCGACGCAATCGACATGCTTCGTTTCGACGTATTCCGCGCCTTCCAGCGCCGCGAGCGCACGCGCCGCGCGCAGCATGACGAGATCGGCGCGAAGGCCGTCGACGTTGGCCGCAATGCACAGCTCGCTCACGTGCGCATGCACGACGTCATCGAAATCGAACTGATCGAGCGCCGCGCGCGCCGCTTCGATGCGTTCGGCGAGCGCCGCCTGATTATCCGCGTGCTGCGCGCGAAATGCTTCGGCGTCCGAATCGAATGCGAGTCTTGCCTTGACGATCCGCTGGCGCACATTGGCGTCGAAGCAGTTGGCGAGTTCGACGGCAAGCCCGAAGCGATCCAGCAATTGCGGGCGCAGTTCCCCCTCTTCCGGATTCATGGTGCCGATCAGCACGAACCGCGCGTCATGCCGATGCGATATGCCGTCGCGCTCGATGATATTCACGCCGCTCGCTGCCACGTCGAGCAGTTGATCGACGAGAGGATTCGGCAGCAAGTTAACTTCGTCGACATACAGGACACCGCGATGCGCTTTCGCGAGCAAGCCCGGCGAGAACTTCACGCCGCCATCGCGCAACGCGCTCTGAATATCGAGCGTCCCGATAAGTTGCTCTTCGCTCGCGCCGAGCGGCAAGGTGACGAGTTTCCCTTCCGGCAACAGTTCAGCGAGCGCGCGCGCCGCCGTGGATTTCGCGGTGCCGCGCGGTCCGCTCACGAGCACGCCGCCCAATGACGGGTCGACCGCTGCGAGCAGCAAGGCCTGTTGCAACGGCGCCTGCCCGACGAGCGCGGTGAAAGGAAACGCGGGAAAAAATGAGGTTTCGTTCAAGTCTGTCGGCCTTCGAGTTGCTGCTCGACATCGAGCAGATGCTGCGTCACGGACTGCCGATAGTCGCCGGGTTCCTGCCACAGCCCGCGCTGCATCGCTTCGAGCAGGCGCTCGCAGATCGACTGGAGCGCGTGCGGGTTGTGTCGCGCGATGAATTCACGCGTATCGGCATCGTTCACGTAGGCATCCGTGACGAGCGCATATTGATGATCGGAGACGACGCGCGCGGTGGCATCGTAACCGAAGAGATAATCGACCGTCGCGGCGAGTTCGGACGCGCCTTTATAGCCATGCCGCTTCACGCCGTCGATCCACTTGGGATTGACCACGCGCGAGCGCACGACGCGCGCGATCTCCTCGTTCAGCGTGCGCATGCGCGGCGCGGCGGGGTTGCTGTGATCCGCGTTGTACGCCTGCGGCTGCACGCCCGACAAGTAACGCACCGCCGCGATCATTCCGCCCTGAAACTGGTGATAGTCGTTCGAATCGAGCACGTCGTGCTCGCGGTTATCCTGATTCTGAAGCACTACATCGAGCGTCGAGAGCCGCGCGCCGAAGGTCGAGCGCGCTTCGACGCCATCGCCGGCCTGCGAATAGGCATAGCCGCCCGTGCTTTGATAAGCGGCGGACAGATCGGCATCGGTTTCCCATTGCTTCAGGTCGATGAGCTCCTGCAAGCCCGCGCCGTACGCGCCCGGCTTCGTGCTGAACACGCGCCAGCCGGCACGCAGCCGCGCTTCTTTGGCATCGACGCCGCGTCCGATCAACTCGTCGCGCTCACGCATAATACGCGCGCGAATCGGGTTGACGTCTTCCGGCTCGTCTTCGAGTTCCGCTATGGCCTGCACGGCGGCATCGAACAGATGCATGAGATTCGCGAACGCATCGCGGAAAAAGCCGGATACGCGCAGCGTGACGTCGATGCGCGGCCGGTTGAAGATGGAGATCGGCAGAATCTCGAAGTCGGTGACGCGATGGCTGCCCGCCGCCCATTTGGGTCGCACGCCGATGAGCGCGAACGCTTGCGCGATGTCGTCGCCGCCGGTGCGCATGGTGGCCGTGCCCCACACCGACAGACCGATGGCGCGCGGATAATCGCCGTGGTCCTGTACGTGCCGCTCGACGAGCATGTTCGCGGACTTGAGCCCGAGCGACCAGGCGGCTTGCGTCGGCAATGCGCGCGTATCGACCGAATAGAAGTTACGCCCCGTCGGCAGCACGTCGGGTCTGCCGCGCGATGGCGAACCGCTCGGCCCGGGCGGAACGAAGCGCCCTTCGAGACCGCGTTTCAGTTGCAACGACTCTTGCGGTCCGCATGCATCCAGCCGCGCGAGCACATCGCCATGCAAGCGTTCGAGCACGCATTGCGTATGCAGACCGGGTGCGGCTGCATTGCCCTCGATAAGCTGCAATGCGAGGCCTTCCAGCCGCTCGCGCGTGTCACCGTGATGACGCCAGGGCGCATTACTCATCGCCTGCAATGCCGGCGGACGCGGCCCTTGCCACGGCGCGGCCCAGTCGGCGTCGAGCGGATCGAAGTCATCGCCTAGTTGCAGGTCCCGTGCGAGCGCAGTGATCACGCTTGCGTTCGCGCCCTGACCGTCGCCGATCGGAAAACGCCCGAGCGCAAGCAGCGTATCGCGCCGCTGCACGCCTTGCGGCGACTCGCCGAAAACATGCAGTCCATCGCGTATCTGCGCTTCTTTCAGCTCGCACAGATACGCCTCGGCGCGCGTGAGCAACGCGTCTTCGCCCGATGTATCGCGCGGGGCATCGAGACCGAGTTCTTCGTGCAGCTTGTTCTCGACGATGCTCGCGAGTATGGACTTGCGCAACAGCTTCGCGCGCCGGACGTCGACCATCAATGCTTCGTAGTACTCATCGACCTGCCGTTCGAGGTTTTGCAGCGGACCATAGTTCTCGGCGCGCGTAAGCGGCGGCATCAGATGATCGATGATGACCGCTTGCGCCCGCCGCTTCGCCTGACTGCCCTCGCCCGGATCGTTGACGATGAAAGGATAAAGATGCGGCATCGGCCCGAGAATCAGATCGGGCCAGCACGATGCCGACAGCGCGACGCTCTTGCCCGGCAGCCATTCCAGATTGCCGTGCTTGCCGACATGCACGAGCGCATCCGCGTTAAAGCGCATGCGCAGCCAGAAGTAGAACGCGAGATACGAATGCGGCGGAACGAGTTCGGCATCGTGGTAGCTCGCATAGTCGTTGCGTTCGCGCGACCGCGACGGTTGAATGCCGACGAACACTTCGCCGCAGCGATAGCCCGCGATCATGAAGCGCCCGCGCCTCAATGTCGGATCGTCTTCCGGTGCGCCCCACGTCTTTTCCAGCGCGGCGCGTGCATCTGCGGGCAACGCGCGATAAGCGTCGAGATAGTCGTCGAGCGAGAGGCTTTGCAACGCCGGCCGCATGTCGCGAACCACGGGATCGTTCGTCACGCCTTGCGTCAATGCGGCGATAAGCGCGTCGCCGTTCTCCGGCAATTCGCCCACGCGATAGCCTTCGCGTGCGAGCGTCGACAGGATGCCGACCGCGGATGCCGGCGTATCGAGCCCCACGCCGTTGCCGATGCGCCCTTCGCTCGCCGGATAGTTGGCGAGCACGAGCGCGATGCGCTTCTCGTGGTTGGGCGTATGCCGCAGCTTGCACCAGCGGCGGCTCAACTCCGCGACGAAGCGCACGCGTTCGGCATCGGCCTGATAACGCACCACGTCAACTTGCGTCTGCGCGCAGTGATACGCGAGTCCCTTGAAGCTGACCGCGCGCGTGATGATGCGGCCATCGACCTCGGGCAGCGCGACATGCATCGCTACATCGCGCGAATTGAGGCCGTGGTTGTCCTTTTCCCAGTCTTCGCGATTGCCGCCGCTCAATATCACTTGCAGCACGGGCGCATCGCCCGCGATGTCGAAGTCTTCGCTTTCGCCGATCACGCTGGCTGCGAACGCAGTCGTGTTCAATACGAGCGATGCGCGATGCTCCATGCATAAACGCGCGATCACTTCGCGGCTCACGCTTTCCTTCAGCGAAGCGATCGCAATCGGCAGCGGATTCAGCCCTTCCTTTTCGAGGGCTTCGATGAGCGCATCGAATACAGCGGTGTTGCCCGCTTGCAGATGCGCGCGATAAAACAGAATCGCGACGACGGGCGCGCCGTCGGTCCAGCGCGCGCGCCAGTCGTCGATTGCGGCGATGTCGTGCTCGGGATGATAGATGGCTACGGCAGGCAGCGGACGCGGCGCTTGCGGCGCGCGGCCGAAGCCGAATGCGTGATAACCGACTGCGCGCAAAAATTCTTCGGCATTGCCTGCGCCGCCTTCGCGCAGATAGCGCGACAACTCCCGGCAGAACGCGGCATCCGCGGTACTCTTGCTGATCAGGTTCGGGTCTTCGGTGAGATCGCCCGAGAACATGGCAA
This sequence comes from Caballeronia sp. AZ10_KS36, assembly GCF_023631105.1. Classification (NCBI taxonomy): domain Bacteria; kingdom Pseudomonadati; phylum Pseudomonadota; class Betaproteobacteria; order Burkholderiales; family Burkholderiaceae; genus Caballeronia; species Caballeronia sp. AZ10_KS36. The sequence goes on from NZ_JALQDQ010000025.1 coordinate 334,758, forward strand.
GCATCTGCTTCTCGCGCTCGGCGAGCGCCACGATTCGCTCGATGCCATAAGGCCAGTACGATTCACCGCCGAGATGATCGAGGATGACGACGCGCGCATGACGCAATACATCGTCGACATAGAAATCGACCGATGCGGGCTGGCGCAGAAACGATTGATTCGCGAGCCGCACTTCGGGAAAGCCCGGCTCAAGACGCGGAAACACGCTTGCAAGCAGCGCGAGCGTGGTATCGGCCGAACTCAGTACGACGATCGGTGCGCGCGTCTGCTCGATACGCATGACGCCTGCCGCGTCATCGACAAAACCTCCCGGCGTCGTGCGTAACAAATGCATTGCGTCAGGCCTGCGCGAGCGCGTTCGCCAGCGCCGCGTTCAACGCTGTTTGCAGGGTTTGACGATCGAGGTCTTCTCCGATCAGCACGAAGCGGCTCGCGGCTTCCCCTTCGTTCCAGCGCCGGTCGAAATAGCTGTCGAAGCGCCGGCCCACGCCTTGCACCACGAGACGCATGCCCGCGCCCGGCAGCGCGGCGAATCCTTTCACGCGATAGATCGTGTGGCTCTCCACAAGCGCCTGCAACGCGGCAATGGCCTGTTCGCGTGATTCGACTTGTGCTTCGACTACGACCGAATCGAATTCGTCATGGTGATGATCCACGTGGCCTTCGTCGTCGGCAGAACCGTGATGATCGTGGCGAAGATGAATGCTGTCCTCGGACGCGGACTGCAGACCGAGCAGCGCATGCAGATCCAGCTTGCCCATTTGCGCGGGCACGACCTTCACTTGCGGCGGAATCTCGGGCCGCACCAGCGCTTCCACGCGGCGCAGTGCGTCGACGTCCATGAGGTCCGTCTTGTTGACGATCACGAGATCAGCCGAGGACAGTTGATCTTCGAATAGCTCGTGCAGCGGCGATTCGTGATCGAGATTCGGGTCGGCCTTGCGTTGCGCATCGACCGCTGCGGGATTCGCGGCGAACTGTCCGCTTGCGGCGGCAGGACCGTCGACCACCGTGATGACGGCATCCACCGTGAACGCATTCTTGATCGACGGCCAGTTGAATGCCTGCACGAGCGGCTTCGGCAACGCGAGGCCCGAGGTCTCGATCAACACATGGTCGATGCGCTCGCGGCGTTCGAGCAACTGCTCCATCACCGGATAAAACTCTTCCTGCACCGTGCAACACAGGCACCCGTTAGCGAGTTCATAGAGATTGCGCTCCGAGGACCCGGCTTCGTCGTCGCAACCGATGCCGCAACCCTTCAGGATTTCCCCGTCTATACCGAGTTCGCCGAACTCATTCACGATGACAGCAAGGCGCAAGCCCTGCGCATTCGACATGATGTGGCGCATCAAGGTGGTCTTGCCGCTGCCGAGAAAGCCGGTCACGACCGTGACGGGTATCTTGCGGGTTTGCATCGTCGCTCCGTGGCTCGTGTATGCATGCGTCGTGCATGCGTCGTGCGTGCGTCGCGCGAGCAAGGTATCGCCGGCGAGATCTGCGGGAAAAAGCGCACGACTGATGGATCATGGGACATGCCGCATCCCCGCGGCGTGGGCCCTGCGAAGTTCTGGCCGGTATCCGGGCTTGGGACCTCGTCGCGCAGCCTTCCTGCCGTGCACCGACAGTGGCTTCGTGCGCAACGCGCGATATCCTAATAGCGATACCGCCGGTCTCTTACCGTTGCGGGGGCAGCGCAGGTTGGCGCGTCCGTTCGCATAATGGACGATGCGCTTCCTGCTTCCCGTTTAACTGCGTGCGAAAGAAGCTCGCACGCGGGCACCAGAACTGCGTGAAGTCTAGGCTCCCCGCGAGGGAGCGTCAAGGAATCCGGCGCTGAAACCGGTGCATGTGGTATCGTTGGCGCGCGACTGGTGCTCGCGCGTTCACACGAAACGCGCAGTTAAACGGGAAACAGAAAGCGGCGTCTTCACATGCATGCAAGCGCTCGCCAACCTGTGCTGTCCCCGCAACGGTACGCGACCGGCGGTATCGGCTCGCACGATATCGCGCATGGCGCAAACGGCCACTGCCCGTTCACGGTGGGAAGGCTGCGCGATGAAGGCCGCAAGCCCGGATACCGGCCATCGCTGGGGACGAAGCGCATCTCGCTGTCATGATGCCTTCGCCGAACGCCGCCATCCGCGAGGGACGCATGGGCGGCGCAAGCATTTCCGTCCATTCGTTCGATGATACTTCCTTGCGGGAGCCTGCGCCATCTTGCCGTCGGCATCGGCTGCAAACGCGGCGTAAGCGCCGATGCGATAGAAGCGGCCGTCCTTCGTGCGCTTCAAGCAGCGGAACTCACGTTCGCGCACATCGCGGTGGTCGCGAGCATCGACATCAAACACGACGAAGCCGGCTTGCGTGTCTTCTGCGAGCGTCATGCGCTGCCATTGCGTTTCTATCGCGCAGACCAGCTCGCGCACATGCCCGCCGACGGTGTATGCGAGCCTAGCGCGCTGCTCGCGAGCGAGGGCGGAGAGCTTGTTGTGCCGAAGATGATCGACGGTCATGTGACCGTCGCCATAGCAACGAAGAAAGCCTGAAAGAGCCCATGAAAACCGATACGGAATCACATCTGCGCGTGACGCAGCGTCGCAAGGAAGGCCACGAAAAGAAGCAGGCCGCCGCCGATCACGAGAAGGGTCTCTTGATCGTCAACACAGGCAATGGCAAGGGCAAGACGACGGCGGCATTCGGCATGGCCGTGCGCGTGCTCGGGCACGGCATGAAGCTCGGCGTCGTTCAGTTCATCAAAGGCGCGCTGCATACGTCAGAGCGCGATTTCCTGAGCGCGGTCGCCAATTGCGATTTCGTGACGATGGGCGACGGCTATACCTGGAACACGCAAAACCGCGAGGCCGACATGGCGACCGCGCGCAAAGGCTGGAACGAAGCGCGGCGCATGATCGAAAGCGGCGAATATCAGATGGTCGTGCTCGACGAGCTCAACACCGTGCTCAAGTACGAGTACTTGCCGCTCGACGAAGTGCTCGATGTGTTGAAGGCGCGTCCTGCGATGCTGCATGTGGTCGTGACGGGCCGTCATGCGCCGGATGCGCTCGTCGAACTGGCGGACCTCGTCACGGAAATGCGGCTCGTGAAGCATCCGTATCGCGAGCAGGGCGTCAAGGCTCAACGTGGCGTCGAGTACTGAGCTCATGCCGTCCTGCCCCGCACTCTTCATCGGCGCGAGCGCGTCGCATCAAGGCAAGACCACGGTGACGGCCGCGCTGGCGCGTCATCATGCGCGGCGTGGCCTGCGCGTGCGCGTATTCAAGACCGGCCCCGATTTTCTCGATCCGATGATCCTGGAACGCGCATGCGGATCGCCCGTCTATTCGCTGCATCTGTCGATGGTCGGTCTCGACGCATGCCGCGCATTGCTCGCAGAGGCCGCGCGCGAAGCCGATCTGATTCTGATCGAAGGCGTCATGGGTCTCTTCGACGGCACGCCGAGCAGCGCCGACCTCGCCGCCGCGTTCAATGTGCCGGTGCTCGCCGTGATCGGCGCACATGGCATGGCGCAGACCTTCGGCGCAGTGGCGTTCGGACTGGCGCGTTATCGCGCAGACGTGCCGTTCCATGGCGTGCTCGCCAATCGCGTTGCATCGGCGCGGCATGCGCAGATGTTGGCCGAAGCCATTCCGGATGGGCTGCGCTATTGCGGGCATCTGTCGAATACAGAGGACATCGCACTGCCCGAGCGTCATCTCGGCTTGACGCAAGCGCAAGAAGTGGCGGGACTGGATGCGCGTCTGGATCGCGCCGCCGATGCCATTGCCGCTACCGCGCTCGCGGACCTCCCGCCGCCTGTGCACTTCGAGGACGCGAAGCCCGAAGCGCCGCCGCGTTTGCTCGACGGTTTGCATATCGCCGTGGCACGCGATGCCGCGTTTTCATTCGTCTATCCGGCCAATATCGACTTGCTGCACGCAATGGGCGCGCGCGTGAGCACCTTTTCGCCACTCGCCGATGAACCCGTGCCAGCCGATGCCGACGCGCTCTATCTTCCCGGCGGGTATCCGGAACTGCATGCGGCTACGCTTGCCGTGAACCTGCGCACGCGGGCATCCATGGAAGCGCATGTGGCGCGTCGAAGAGCTGTCGTCGCCGAATGCGGCGGCATGCTGTATCTGCTCGATACGCTGACGGACGTGGAAGGCACGAAGCATGCAATGCTCGGTCTTCTCCCGGGCAACGCCTTCATGCAGCGCCGCCTCGCGCGTCTTGCAATGCAAAGGCTCGATACCGCGCACGGCGCGCTCACCGGTCACACGTTCCATTACTCCACGCTCGACACACCCATGCAGCCGCATCTGACCTCGAAGCATGCAACCACAGGCGCCGAAGGCGAAGCCCTCTATCGCCACGGTCCGATCACGGCCACGTATATGCACGCGTATTGGCCATCGAATCCGGCCGCCGCCGCGGCGCTCTTTCGCGGCGAATCGCTATGACGATCGTCGACCTCGCCTTCACTATTGCGCGCGCGAAGTCGCAAGAGCCGGTTGGTTCGCCGTGCACGGGCGTATGCAAGCTCGATCCCGCGCATGGTCTGTGCGCGGGATGCTTCCGGAGCCGCGAAGAGATCAAGTCGTTCCGCTCGATGGACGATGCGGCGAAACTCGCGCTACTGGATGAATTGCCCGCAAGGCAAGCAGCGTTATCGCGAGAAAACGCTTAGACGGTCGCCACTTTCCGCAATGCGGGCCGCTCGAGTTCGCGAGCAGCGAGCGCGCCGAACACGAGCCCGAGCGTCGTCCAGATGATGACCTGAACACCGATGGCCGCGACGCGAAAGTTCCAGAGCAACGACGCCGAGAAGCCTGCCGGCACTTCTTCGATACGCGGCAGCGCGAACTGCACGAGCAGCATCGACGCGATGTAGAAAGCGCCTGCAATCATCGTTGCGTTCCACTCGCCCCGCCGCACGCGCAGCCGCCTTTGCAGCGCGACGGCGATCACCGCTGCCGCGATCGAGATGGCCAACATGCCGAAGAACAATGCGGTGCGCGGACCGATCGTCGCCGCGTTGCCGACCGAAGGCGGGTTCGGTGGATACTTGAGGAACGGCACGACCGCCACGCTCAAGAAGCCGAACATCGCCAGCAACGCCGATGTGCCGCGCGCACGCAATGCGCCGAGCCGCCCATAAGCAAGCGCAAAGACGAGCGAGAAAATGCCGCCGAGCGCAGTGCCGAATACCGCGACGCCGGTAAAGAGGCCGACACCGGCCTGCGTGTCCCGGCTCACCAGTTCTTCGTCGCCGTCGCCGCCTTCGTGATCGTGTGAATGAGTCGTGGCTTCGTGATGGTCATGTCCATGCGCATGTTCTCCTTCGAACGCGATGGCCTGTGCAACGAACGGCTCACCGACCAGCTTCGCAAAACCGAAGCCGAGCACGCCCGCGACGAGACCCGCGATCATGCCGCGTATCAACAAACTGCGAATCATGACGCGCCCTTAGTGGCAGGGAAAGCCGAGCAGGTGCCGGCCGTCATGCACGAATTCGTGAACGACCATGCCGGAGAAGATGGACGTCGCGCCCTGCTCCGCACCGACGAAATAAATGGCGATCAAAAGGATCAGGCCGATGAACACGGCCCAAGGCAAGACTTCACGTACCGGAATAGGCACCGGCGCATCGAGGGCGGGCGAAACAGGAGCGGCGGCATAGACCGGCGCGTGAGCGACATTCATTGATTTTCTCCGAGGGAAAAGCGCGTCCCAATAGACGAAAGAGCTTGCAGCGGGGTCTGACTCGCGGACCGTCGTTTTCACGAAAGCCGCTTACAGTGGCGCGACCGTGCCGGGCTTGCACCGGCTTCCTCACACTGCAAGCTTGCCATTCTAGGACGATTGCGGGCAAAGTAAAGCAACGATGCGCCCATTGCCTCAATCATTGAACGTCACGCTTCTCTGCCACGCCGCCACGCACGCGATGAAAACCGCCCGCTTTCCGACGGGCGACGAGCCGCCTGCATGCGATGAACGCGCGGCTCTTGCGCAGCGCTTCGCACGCTTCGACGGCCGCGTGATTGCAAGTCCCGCGGCCGCTGCGCGCGCGACTGCCGCATGCATAGCAAGCACCGTCGAAACGAACGACGCATTCAACGATATCGACTACGGCCGCTGGCGCGGGCATGCGATACGCGCCATCGCCGAAAAAGAGCCTGAAGGCATGAGCGCATGGCTTTCGAATGTCGCCGCGCGGCCGCACGGCGGCGAGAGTATTGCCATGCTTTCCGAACGCATTGCGAGCGCGCTTGCAACTCTTGTGCGTGACGATGCCCGCATCGAACGCTGCCTGATCGTCACGCATGCCATCGTCATCAAAGCCGCATTGGCGCATGTGCGAGGCGACCCGCTCGAATCCATCTTTGCGATGGACTTCGCGCCCCTGTCGTCCATATCGCTCGACTATGACCGACGGTGCGGCGTCTGGACCGTGGCCTGAACTTCGTCGTGCGGCTCAAGCTCCAATGCAATTGACGGCATGACGCTGTCGATATGGCTCAAGGAGGCTCACATGGCGCACTATGTGGATGGATTCGTCGTACCTGTTCCCACCGACAAGATCGACGCGTATCGCGTCATGGCCGAGCAGGCAGGCAAGATCTGGCTTGAGCATGGCGCACTGCAATTCGTCGAAAGCATTGCCGACGACGTCAAGCCAGGGGAAGTCACTTCATTTCCGCAGAGCGTGCAATTGAGAGAAGGTGAAACGATTGCATTCTCGTGGATACTGTATGAATCCCGCGAGCAGCGCGACGCAGTCAACGCCAAGGTCATGAACGACCCGCGCCTGAAGGCGATGATGGAGCAAGGCGAGCCGCCGTTCGACGCGAAGCGCATGTTCTTCGGCGGATTTGCGACGATAGTCGAACTGGCGCGCCCTTAAACCTTCGTTTGTTGACTCACCACAAAGGAAAGTATCGACATGTATATCGCCATGAATCGCTTCAAGATCGTGCCCGGCGCAGAAGCGGACTTCGAGCGCCTATGGACGAGCCGCGACACGCATCTCAGGGATGTCCCCGGCTTCGTCGAATTTCATTTGCTAAAGGGCCCGGCCAAGGACGATCACGTCCTTTATTCGAGCCACACGATCTGGGCGAATCGGGCGGCGTTCGAAGACTGGACGCGGTCCGACGCCTTTCGCGCCGCGCATCGCAACGCAGGCGGCGAGACGCGCCAGCTCTATCTCGGGCACCCTGAATTCGAAGGCTTCGAAGTCATTCAGACCGTCAAGTAGCACGTTTCTTTTACACGTTGATGAAAGAATGTGCTTAAAGAGCGTCCGCTATGACCGCTTGGGCGCTTCGATTTGGGCGCTTCGATTTGGGCGCTTCGATTTGGGCGCTTCGAATCAGGCCTTGGCTCCGCGCGCCATGCGCTGCAAAGTGGACGAGTCGATGGCGGCGGCGCAAATGCGCACCGCCTCTTTGAGTGTGCGCGGCCGTCCAGCACCGAATTCGCTTTCCAGCATGGCGACGGCGCGCACGCGCTCCTCGTTGCCCAACTGCTCGCCGGTCGCCATCTCGAGGACGGAGATGAAATAAGCGGCGGGCGGCGCGGCGCGCCCTTGGGCCGAAGGCGCCGGTGCCCGCGAAACCGCGAGGTCGTTGGTATCGGCGGTTCGGTATGCCGGCCATGCTGCCCGGTCGGTGTCGATTCGACTGTTCATTGGTCTGTTCATTCGCTGGAGTGCTTGAGCGCCGTCGCGCAATCGTCATCGAGCAAACTTACAGCAAAGGTTGTTCCACCTGTCACGCGGCTTGGCTCTGGTCCGACAAGACCACCCTCGCGACACGGCAGGCTGCGAGGTCCCACGCCGCGCATCCGACCGACTTGAACACCACCGGAATGTCGGGTCTTTCGTGCGATGCAAGCGCCGTCGCGAGCGGCCGCACCGTGTTCCAGTCGATTCCGGCGAGGATGAAATCGCCCGCTTCGTGACGCGCGCCTGCGAGATCGTCGACGAACAAGGCGCTGGCATGAATCGTCGAGGCGGCGATTTCAGCGGCATCGGCGGTGAAAGCGCCTACGCCTATCACGAGTCGCGCCGCGCTGGCCGCAAGCGAATACACCGGCGTCTTGCTGGTCGTCGTGGTGATCACCACGTCGATAGAGTCCGGTATCGCCGGACCTTCGAGCGGGACCAGGTTCGGCGAAAGCTCGGCGTGGTCCGCGCAGAAAACACTCGCGCGCCCCGCACGCGAGCCGAGAATGTAGAGGCGCGCTTCCGGATACAGGCTCGCAAGCGCTTCCACATGCGACGCCGCCTGCTTTCCGGTGCCAATCACGAGCACTTCGCGCGGAACATCGGCGGCCAGCGCGCGTATCGCGAGCATGGAGACTGCGGCCGTTCGGCGACCGGTGACCGTGGGACCGTCGAGCATGAACTGGGGCACGCCTGTCGTGGCGTCGAAAGCGGTGACCTGACCGTGAATCGTCGGCAGGCCGCGTGCGCCATTGCCCGGGCACACGTTCACGAGCTTGTGCATCGCGATATCGGCGGCCGTTGCGGGCATCGAGAGCATCACTCCGCCGTGCGCGAGCGGGACCACCATCCGCTCGGGACTCGCTATGCGGCCGGCTGCATAATCGAGCATGGTCGCGGCGAGCGTATCCGCCAAGCGGTCGTAAGGCAGAAGGCGTGCGGTTTGCGTCGCGTCGAAAAAGGGAATTGCGCCAGCTGTGTCGATCATCGTGCGGTTCGCCTCTGGAATGGGTGTGCCATCGTGATGCCATCAAACGCTCGACCATTCTAAGGGCCGCGCTGCTCGTGTCATAAAGCGCGCGGCTTCATACAATGAATGACGCGGAAGGCGGTGTCACACGACTGCCATGCGGGAACGTCACCATCGGGCGTTCAGCGCCGGCCGAACACTGCGCCCAAGAAGCAGGCCACAGCACGCACATGGAGCATTCAATGACCACGACGGACAAGCAGCGCCGCTTTCACGCTGACCTGATCGACAGCTACGACGAAGAGTTCGAGATGGAGATCGACGATCGCTTCCTCGATGGCGAAGCGGCGTTCTCGGACGAAGAGCGGCAGCTTCGCAAGACTTATTTCCGCGAGTTGTTCCGGCTACAGGGCGAATTGGTGAAGCTACAGGACTGGGTGGTCCATACCGGTCACCGGCTTGTCGTGATCTTCGAGGGGCGCGATGCCGCCGGCAAGGGCGGCGCGATCAAACGCATCACGCAGCGGCTCAATCCGCGTGTCTGCCGCGTCGCCGCCCTCCCCGCGCCCAACAATCGCGAGCGCACGCAATGGTACTTTCAGCGATATGTCTCGCACTTGCCGGCGGGCGGCGAGATCGTGCTGTTCGACCGAAGCTGGTACAACCGCGCGGGCGTCGAGCGCGTGATGCACTTCTGCACCGACGAAGAGTATGAGGAATTCTTTCGCTCGGTGCCGGAGTTCGAGAAGATGCTCGTGCGTAGCGGCATCCAGATCATCAAGTACTGGTTCTCGATCACCGACGACGAACAGGAAGTGCGCTTTCAGGCGCGAATCGAAGATCCGCTCAAGCAGTGGAAGCTGAGTCCGATGGACCTGGAGAGCCGCCGTCGCTGGGAAGCGTATACGGCCGCGAAGGAAGTCATGCTGCAACGCTCGCATATTCCCGAAGCGCCGTGGTGGGTCGTGCAGGCTGTCGACAAAAAGCGCGCGCGCCTCAACTGCATTCATCACCTGTTGAGCCAGGTGCCGTATCACGAGATAGAACACCCGCCAATCACGCTGCCCGAGCGCGTGTTCAATCCCGATTACCTGCGTCAGCCCGTGCCGGAATCGATGTACGTCCCCGAAGTGTATTGAGTAAGTTCAGCAGCAGTGACGGCAGGCGATGCGCTCCACCGCCGCGCCGCCACGCTGACGCAGCGCCACTTGATGCATGAAATGATAGGCGTGCTGCGACCCTCTCAGCAGCATCACGAATGCGACTTGCGCGAGGTTGAAGTCCAGCGAGACCATCAGGCGCGTTAGAAGAAGCAGTGGCAGGACCACTGACGGTTGATATAGCTGTCTTTCGATCAAGGCTCTCATTGCACGCTCCCGTTCCCATGATTCAAATTCTAGGGATCGCGTCGCACGGGATAAATGGGCGCCAGGTGAAGACATATGTTCCTCGCGACGAACAATCGGCTTCATAGCAAAAAGCCCCGCTTGGAGCGGGGCTTTGTGTGTGTGCATTACTTCTGTGCGAGGCTCGGTTCAGGCACGGGCGTAGGCACTGCATCGCCCCAGCCGCCGCCTAGAGCCCGAACGAGATTGACCGTCGATACCGCCTGCGCTCCCGCGAGCTGAACCGCTGCACGCTGCGATTGCAGCACGGTGCGCTCGGCGTCGATCACGTCGAGATAGTTTACCGCGCCTTCGGTGTACTGCGTGCGCGACAGTTGCGCGGCGCGTACCGACGCATTCACCGCATCCGCTTGTGTCGCCGTCTGCGTCTCAAGAATGCGCAAGTCCGACAGGTTGTCCTCGACTTCACGAAACGCCACGAGCACTTGCTGGCGATAATTCGCCACGTCCTCTTCGTAGATGGCGCGCGCATTGGCGAGATTGCCCTTGCGACGGCCGCCGTCGAAGATAGGCAGATTCAGCATGGTGCCCGCGAACGGTCCCAGCAGGAACGTGCGGCTCGACCAGTTGAAGAGATCGCCGAGCGTGGCCGATTCAAACCCGCCCGAACCTGTCAGCGTGAGCGACGGAAAGAACGCCGCCTTCGCGACGCCGATGCGCGCGTTGGCCGCCGCCATCGACCGCTCGGCAGCCGCAATGTCCGGGCGACGTTCGAGCAGCGAAGACGGCAAGCCGGGCGGCACGTGCACGGTGACAGGCTTGAGCGGATTAGCGGCCATCGAGAACTCGGCAGGCGTCTTGCCGAGCAACACCGCGAGACTATGCTCGGATGCCGCGCGCAGCCGTTGCACCGTCATCGCATCCGAACGCGCGGTCGCGAGTTCCGACTTGGCGCGTGCGACATCCAACTCGCTGATATCGCCTTCGGCGAACCGTCGCTCTGCGAGCTTCAGTGCTTCCTCACGCAACTTCACGGTGCGCGTGTACACGTCCAGTTCGGCATCGCGCTCGCGCAGCTCGAAGTAGTTTTGCGCGACGTCCGCCTGCAACGCGAGCTGCACTGAGCGGAACAACGCTTCGCTTTGCTGCGTGTCGGCGTTGGCGGCCTGCACGGAATTCGACACGCGCCCGAACAGATCCACCTCGTACGACACGCTGGCCTGCGCGCGCCACAACGTCTGCGCGGGAACGTTCGCGTTCGGAGGCAGAAACTGCGATGCGGGCGAGAACTTCTCGCGCGTCGGACCGAAGCCTGCGTCGAGTGTCGGAAAGAGTCCCGCGCGCGCGGTCTGATTGATCGCCCGCGCTTCCTTCACGCGCGCCGCCGCGGCCTTCAGGTTCTGGTTGGCATCCTGCGCCTGACGTTCCAGATCGTTCAGCGTGGCGTCGTCGAAAAGCGTCCACCATTCGCCGCGCATCATCTCTTCCGAAGGCTGCGCGGTCTTCCAGGTGCCCGCTTCCGATGGCGACAGCGTCGGCGTTTCCTTATAGGCGCTCGGCGCGTTGACGTCCGGCTTTTCATAAGTGGGTGCGAGCGAACATCCCGCGACCACCAGCAACGCGCTCATCAGCGCGGGCAAACCCAGCCATTTTTGTATAGGCATCTTGTTCATTATCGACCTCATTGCGCCTCGTACGAAGCGCCGATACCGCGCATCTGCGGATGCGTGCCATGCTTGTCCGTCACATGTTCGGTGCGGCTCAGCTTGCGCAGAATCACGTAGAACACGGGCGTGAGCATCAGGCCGAAGAGCGTCACGCCCAACATGCCGAAGAACACCGCGACGCCCATGGCGTGCCGCATTTCAGAGCCTGCACCCGACGACAACACGAGCGGCACCACGCCCATGATGAACGCGATGGACGTCATCAAGATCGGACGCAGACGCAGGCGGCTGGCTTCGATCGCGGCCTGCACGATGGAGCGCCCCTGCATCTCCAGTTCGCGTGCGAATTCGACGATCAGAATCGCGTTCTTCGCGGACAAGCCCACGAGCACCATCAAGCCGATCTGCGTGAAGATGTTGTTGTCGCCGTCGGTGAGCCATACGCCGATCAGTGCGGACAAGATACTCATCGGCACGATCAGAATGACTGCGAGCGGCAGCGTCAGGCTTTCATACAACGCGGCAAGCACGAGGAACACAAGCAGCACGCTGATCGGGAACACCCACAGCGCCGCGTTGCCCGCGAGGATCTGCTGATACGTGAGATCGGTCCATTCGAACTTGATCCCGCGCGGCAGCACTTCCGCCGCAATGCGTTCGGCTGCTGCCTGCGCCTGTCCCGACGAATAGCCGGGCGCGGGACCGCCGTTGATGTCCGCTGCCGTATAGCCGTTGTAGCGCACCACCATTTCGGGGCCATACGTCGGCGAGACTTTCACGAGCGACGACAAAGGCACCATGTCGCCATTCGCGTTACGCGTCTTCAGCAGGCCGATGTCCTCAGGATTCGCGCGGAACGGCGCATCCGCTTGCACGCGCACTTGATACACGCGGCCGAAGCGATTGAAGTCGTTCACGTACAGCGAGCCGAGATACACCTGCATGGTGTCGAACACATCGGTGACGGACACACCCAGTTGCTTCGCCTTCACGCGATCCAGATCGACGTTCAATTGCGGCACGTTGATCTGATAGCTGGAGAACGTCGGCCCGAGTTCCGGCGTTTGCGATGCACGCTTGATGAACGCCTGCGTGGCATCGGCGAGCGCCGCATAGCCGAGCGCGCCGCGATCTTCGAGCTGCATCTTGAAGCCGCCGAGCGTGCCCAAGCCGAGCACCGGCGGCGGTGGGAACACGGCGATGAACGATCCCTTGATGCCCGCGTACTTCTGATTCAGCGCGCCTGCGATTGCGTTCGCGGAAAGCGCCTTGTCATGCACGCGGTCCTTGAACGGCTTGAGCGTGACGAACACGATGCCCGCGCTCGACGAATTCGTGAAGCCGTTCACCGACAAGCCCGGGAACTCCACCGCGCTTTCCACGCCCGGCTGCTTCAGCGCGATGGCGCTCATTTCGCGGATCACGCCTTCGGTGCGGTCGAGCGATGCGCCGTTCGGCAACTGAGCGAAGCTGATCAGATACTCCTTGTCCTGCGCGGGCACGAAGCCGCCCGGCACGATCTTGCCCATCAATACGGCGCCGCCGAGCAGCACCGCATAGAGCACCATCATGATCGCCTTGCGGTTGATGACGCTTTTCACGCCCTTGCTGTAGGACTCGGACCCACGATGAAACACCGCGTTGAAGCGCCGGAAGAAGCCACCGAACACGCGATCCATGCCGCGCGTGAGCCAGTCCTTCGGCTCGTCATGACCCTTGAGCAGCAGTGCGGCCAGCGCGGGCGACAGCGTCAGCGAGTTGAACGCGGAGATCACCGTCGAGATGGCGATGGTCATCGCGAACTGCTTGTAGAACTGGCCCGTCAAGCCGGACATGAACGCGAGCGGCACGAATACGGCCACGAGCGTCAGCGCAATCGCGATGATCGGCCCGCTCACTTCGCGCATGGCCTGATACGTCGCCTCTCGCGCGGACAAGCCCGCTTCGATGTTGCGCTCGACGTTCTCGACCACCACGATCGCATCGTCCACGACGATACCGATGGCGAGCACCATGCCGAAGAGCGACAGCGCGTTGATCGAGAAACCGAATGCGAGCAACAGCGAGAAGGTACCGACGATCGACACCGGTACGGCAAGCAGCGGAATGATCGACGCACGCCACGTCTGCAAGAACACGATCACCACGAGCACGACGAGCGCAATGGCTTCCGCGAGCGTATGGATCACGGCTTCGATACTGGAACGCACGAACTGCGTCGGGTCATAGACGATCTGATATTCGAGGCCTGCGGGCATGTCCGCCTGCAGTTCCTTCATCGTCTTGCGCACTTCGTCGGAGATTTGCAGCGAGTTCGCGCCCGGCTGCTGATTGATCGCGATAGCCACTGCGGACTTGTTGTCGAGAAGCGAGCGCAAGCCGTATTCGGAGGCCGCGAGTTCGACACGCGCGACATCGCCCAGATGCGTGACCGCGCCGTCCGGCGACGTCTTCAGCACGATATCGCGGAACTCAGACTCGTTCTGCAAGCGGCCGCGCGCATTCACGTTCAGTTGCAGCGGCACGTTAGGCAGCGTGGGCGAACCGCCGATCACGCCGGCCGCGACCTGCACGTTCTGCTCGCGAATGGCATTCACGACATCGGTCGCCGTCAGGCCGCGCTGCGCCACCTTTTGCGGATCGAGCCATACGCGCATCGAGTAATCGCCCGAGCCCCACAGTTGCACTTCGCCGACGCCGGCAATGCGTTCGAGCCGGTCCTTCACGTTGATCAGCGCGTAATTGCGCAGATACGTCATGTCGTAACGGCCGTTGGGCGAGTTCAGGTGGACCACCATCGTGAGCGTGGGCGACGACTTGATCGTCGTGACGCCGAGCCGCTGCACGTCTTGCGGCAGACGCGGCAACGCCTGATTCACGCGGTTCTGCACGAGCTGCGTGTTCTTGTCCGGATCGGTGCCGAGCTTGAACGTGACCGTGGTCGTCAGGTTGCCGTCGCTGTTGGCCTGCGACTGCATGTAGAGCATGTCCTCTACGCCGTTGATCTGCTCTTCGAGCGGCGAAGCGACGGTCTCCGCGATCACCTTCGGATTCGCGCCCGGATACTGCGCATGCACGACCACCGAAGGCGGCACGACTTCCGGATACTCGGAGATCGGCAGCCTGAACATCGCGATGATCCCGGCCAGCAGCACGACCACCGATAACACGCCCGCAAAAATCGGGCGGTCGATGAAGAATTTGGATATGTTCATGACGGGTTCTGTTCGTTACGAATGACGCGCATCACTGTGCCGATGCGGTCTTCACCGCGGGCGCATCGCCGGCGTTGTTCATGGCGACGGCGTTGACCTTCACGACATCGTTCGGACGCACGCGCTGCAAGCCGTTCACGACGATGCGCTCGCCCGGCGCGAGTCCCTTCGCGATGACGCGCAGGCCGTCATGCGTCTGGCCCAGCGTGACTTCGCGGTATTGCACGCGGTTGTCCTTGTCCACCACCATCACGTACTTCTTGTCCTGATCCGTGCCGATGGCGGCGTCGTCGACGAGCACTGCCGGATGCGGCGTGCCGCCGCCCACCTTGATGCGCGCGTAGAGCCCCGGCACGAGCGAGCCGTCCGGGTTGTTGAATCGCGCACGCACGCGGATGGTGCCGGACGTCGTATCGAGCCGGTTATCGACCGAATCAACGACGCCTTCGCGCGAATAGCCGTCCTCGTTGGCCAAGCCGAGCGAGACCGGCACGGTGCTGCCCGCATCGCGGCCGAGATAGCGCAGGTAGGTCTGCTCGTCCACATCGAACGAGGCGTAGATCGGCGAAACCGAGACGAGCGTCGTCAGGAGCGGCGCGTTCGCGCCCGTCGACACGATGTTCCCGACCGTCAGCTCCGCACGCGAGACGCGGCCCGACACCGGCGCGACGATATGCGTGTACGCGAGATTGATCTTCGCGGCTTCGAGCGCGGCCTGCGCGGCCTTCAGGTTCGCGACGGCCTCGCGCGCGGCGTTCTGCTTCTCGTCGTAGTCGCGCTTGGCAATGGCGTTGTCCGCGAGCAGACGTTCGGCGCGCGCCGCGTCCGTCGACGTATAGCCGTTGCGGGCTTGCGCCGCCGCGAGCTGCGCCTGTGCGCGGTCCACTTCGGCTTCGTAGGGACGCGGATCGATGGTGAAGAGCGGATCGCCTTTCTTCACGAGCGCGCCGTCCTTGAAATGAACGGCGACGATAGTGCCGGGCACGAGCGGACGAATGTCCACGTGATTCACCGCTTCGAGCCTGCCGGAATAGCTTTGCCAATCCGTGATGGTCTTCGACACGACGGTCGCCACGTCCACTTCCGTGGCGGTCGGACCGTGTGCCGCGGCGTGCGCCTGATTGATGGCTGCGTCGCCCTGGCCGCGCCAGACGGTATAGCCGCCCGCGCCTGCGAGAATCAGCGTCGCGCCTAGCGCGGCGTAGATGCGTTTGCGAGTGAACATCATGATGGAAAGCTCCGGTTGCGTTGAGTTCGTATTGTTGTGGTGCGTGGCTTTGCGCTTATGTGGTGCGCGCGAGCCGTTTCCTGAAGAACGCGACGACATCCTTCAATGCCGCCGCATGCGCGGCGAGCGCCTGGTGCGATGCCTTGCAATGGCGCGTGACCTCGGTCGGGACGCCCGCCGCAATGAGTTCGGCCGCGTATTTCTCGGCTTCGATATGCAGAAGGTCATGCTCCGCGCTCGCGATCAATGCAGGAGGCAAGCCAGCAAGACGGCGCGATTCGAGCGGCGCGGCGTACGGATGCAAACGTTGCGACGGATTCGGCAAGTACGCGCGATAGCACCGCGCGCACTCGCTGAGTTCGAGATCGGGGCACAGAACCTTGCGCTCGTCGGCCACGCGCGTCATGCTCGGATCGAGCAGCGGCGCGAGCAGCGCCTGCGCCGACACGCGAATGTCGCCGCGATCGCGGGCGATGGCGGCCACGCAGGTCGCGAGATTGCCGCCTGCATCGTGGCCCGCGACGCCCATGCGCTGCGGGTCCGCGCGCTGGCCGCGTGCATGGGCGAAGGCCCATTGCGCCGCGCGATAACCGTCCTCTGGCGCAGCGGGAAACGGATAGGCCGGCGCGAGCGAATAGCCGACGGACACGACCCACGCCGGCGTATCGCGTGCGATGGTCGAAGCGGCGATGTCGGCATCGTCCAGATTGCCGTGTGTAAAACCACCGCCATGAAAATAGAGCACGATGGGCAAGACAGTGCCATCGGATGCCGGGCGATAGCTGCGCAGCACGATGGGCTGGACGTGCCCTGCGATATGCACTTCTTCGATGCACAGTCTCGGGCGTTGCTCCTGATCCAGCAGTGTTGCCATGGTTATTCCGTTTGCACGGCCTTGCGTACAAGGCGTCCGCGCATGAGTTGCGATGGTCCGAATTCTGGAGTCCACGCCTTTTTAGATAAATGCCTATAATCCGGCAACACAATTCGGTCGCCCCGAACAATCGGGGCAATCGTGGCTAGACCGCGCAATTCCATTTTTAGCCACCGCTTAATTCCTCGCTCACTCAGCAACGAAGGTACGAGAACATGGATCGGCTACAAGCAATGCAGGTCTTTACCCGCGTCGTCGACACGAACAGCTTTTCGCGGGCGGCGGATACGCTCAATCTGCCGCGCGCATCCGTGACGACGATCATTCAAAACCTCGAAGCGTTTCTCAACGTGCGTCTGCTTCAGCGCACGACGCGCAGGCTCAATCTCACACCGGACGGCGCAGCTTATTACGAGCGTTGCGTGCGCATTCTCGCGGATATCGAAGAAGCGGAGAGCACGTTCTCGAACAACGGCAAAGGCCCGCACGGCAAGCTGCGCGTGGACATGCCGGGCGCAATCGGGCGTCTGATCGTCATGCCTCAGCTATGCGATTTCCACACCCGCTATCCGGATATCGAACTGATGATGGGCTTCGGCGACAAGCCCGTCGATCTGATTCAGGAAGGCGTCGATTGCGTGATTCGCGTGGGCACGCTGCAGGATTCGAGTCTCGTCGCGCGGCGCATCGGCGTGTTCCAGGGCGTGACGGTGGCAAGCCCGCAATACCTGGAGCGCCACGGCACGCCGAACACGCTCGACGATTTGCAGAACCACACGGCGGTCAATTATTTTTCGAGCCGCACGGGCCGCATCATGGATATGGATTTCGTCGTGGACGGTGAAACCATCGAAGTGAAGATGCGCGGCATGATCGCGGTGAACGACGCCGAAGCGTATTTGAGCTGCGGGCTGAAGGGCGTCGGCATCGTGCAGATCGCGCGTTTCATGGCGCTGCCCTACTTGCGTTCAGGCGAACTCGTCGAAGTCCTGCCGCAATGGAATCCGCTGCCGATGCCTATTTCCGCGGTCTATCCGCACAACCGGCATTTGTCGCCGAAAGTGCGCGTCTTCGTGGACTGGGTCGCCGAGCTATTCGAACGCTGCCCGCTGCTGCAAGGACAGAAGGATGCGGAAGAGCGTTGCCTGCCGACGAGCACCGCATCGCCGATGATCGTGCGTCATGGCACGCCCGAAGTGGCAGGCACGGCAGACGTTGTGGTTTAACGAAGCATCGCTGTTCTTCTCTCGCTGTTCTTCCCGTTTCTCGAATGCTTTCCATCGCCATGATGGAAAGCATTTCTCTCGTTTCCCACTGACTTCGATGACGACGCCGCGAGCGATTATTCGCGGATGTCGATAAATCTATTCGCGGATGGGGCATTTATCCGCCCGCACCGCGCGACTACATTTCGTCCTGCCACGACGCATCGCTCGATTGAACAATGCGCCGTATCCCGATGCATATGGAACGGACCGAAAGGAGTCGCAACATGAAAAACTATCTCGTCGCGAGTGTCTCGCTTGCCGCTATCTCTGCCGTCATTTCGAGCACGGCTTTCGCTGAAGGCGGTCAAGGCATTGGCCGTGCGGGGACGTATCTGACTCAGACAACGTCGAGCACGAGCGAAGCACCGAAGACCCGCGCGCAGGTCCGCGCGGAACTTGCAGCGGCTTACTCGGACGGCTCGCTGCCCGCGTTGAATCGCAATAGCTATCCGTCGCGCAGCATGTGGGGCGATGCGGTCGCCGCCCAAGCGGAAGCGCGCAATCGCGGGATCGTCGAGTATGCGAATGGGTCGCCGGTGCGAAACAATGTCGTCGCGCGTTGAATTATTTCGCTTACCTAACTACTTATAACGAGGTCGATCATGTTCGATAACACATCGCTCGAACAATTCTCCATGCTCGACGATTTCGCGCCGACTGCGCCCGTGTGGCGGCCGTTCGTGCAGCCCGCATCGACCGAGGCGTTGCAGGGCGCGCAAGAATGCGGCGAACATGCTGCGATTTCCTGAGCAGGCTCGATCGCGCCCACGCGGTCCTTGGACGCGGGCGCGATTTGCGCGTCAGGGACAGGCATGGCCAGTATGCGGCATCGTAGCCGCGTGACGGCAGTTGCGAAGGCGTCGTCGGTGGTCGGCGGCGTCGGGCAGGATGCGCCGCGATGTTGCGCTTCGCGCCGGACGTGACGGCCGGGCGCGCTGGCCTAGAGTCTCATCACGCTCGTACGCGCGCGAGCGGACCAGACAGCGTTCCCCGGCGGAACTGCTTATCGTCCGACAATCGCGGCACTGGCACACGTTAAACCCTCTTCTCGACGGCTTCTTCGCTCGCATGGCTTTACGGGCGCGGGTCGTATCGGTCCGAGCCAGTGGCGATGGACCGGGGCGCCTCGTTGTGCCGCAGCCCTTGCCGTCGGACCGCGCACCCGCATCGGCGACTTCTTTGACGCGGTGAGGACGCTATGGCCGGCTCCGAGCGCGCCGCCGCGCCCGCCGCCCGCGTACGATCTGCGCGTCCGGCCGTGCCCACAAGGCGTCTGCGCGTTTCGTGACCGGGCTGCCAGTCGTCTCGCGCCAGTTGAGTTCGTAGGCGCTCCTTCGTCGCCTGAGGCGACCAAACGGCATTGCTTGCCCCGGCAGGTGCCAACGGTGGACCATTGCCGCACTCGCAATCGTTCATCCGCTTTCCCAAGGCCTTCCGCCCGCGCTCGACTGCCACTTCCATGGCCGGCATTGGGCCGAGACCGAGCCGGTGGACCGCCGCTCTGCCTTCTCTGACAAGGATCTGCCTGGGGCCAGAGACGCCATCTGAGCCAGCGCTGTCGATCGACTTCCTGCGCCTCCGACGCGATGCCCACACAAGCGCGAATCGAAACGGCCGCTGGCTCTCTCGCAGGGCCCGGGCCCAGATACCCGCATTTCTGCCCGACAAACCCACATCGCACGTGAGGAAAAGCGCGTGTTTGTCTCTCTATCCCGACTAAACAGCATCGCGCCAACCAGCCCTCGCTCGACCGGGCGACCCGGCGCAAAGCCCCGCCCCACAAGCCTCCGACCGGGTCCACATGCTAACTCGACGGCCCGTCCGCCAGCGCCGTCCGCCGCCCATTCGGATTATTCGCAGGAACGGGACAGTGTTTTCACCTATGCCGTATTTATCGGAATATGCTTAATGACGTACGTTCTAGGTCGAGTCAAAGCCTGGAACAATGCCATGACAGCTTTTTCGAAAAGAGCGGACCCGTGGTCACAGACCGTCCACCAACTTGAAACAATCCCCGTCGAGTCGGGACGCACCGCGCCGTCGCAGAAGACGGCTCGGGCCGAAAGCGCGTTCCTCGAACGCCTGACCCGCGACTGGAATCGCACGCATCCGCGGGAGTCGAACGACCGCTTGCCTTTTCCGCAAGCCATCGTGCGCGTCATCGAGCGCCCGAGCAGCGCAACCGCGCTCGTTTATTGGTCCGACCCGGGAACGTGCCATTACGGCTATCAGGGCTGGCGCGCCACCACGGCGTCCGGCGACGGCGTGTGCTCGCTCTCGGGCATGCCGATTCATCGCGGCGACCAGGTTTATCGGCCGTCGCAGCGCGATCCGAAGCCCCAGAACGCATCGGCGATGATTCTCGCCGCCGCCATGCCCAAGACCGAGGAAGTCGAAGCCGACGTCCACGGCTAACCGGCGCAGGCGGCGGCCGCCCCGCCGCCTGCGGTCAATAACCGACCGTGAACCGCTGCTTGATATGCGCCCCGCGCTCGAATTCGTCGAGGAACGCAATCGCGAAATCGTCGAAGGAAATCCAGCTTCGGCCGTTGGCATCGACCAGTAGCTCGTCTACGCCGATGCGGAACCGCTGCGTGCGCGGGCCGCTCACGAACTCCGCCGACGGCGACACGAACGTCCAGTTCAGCTCGCGGTCGCGGCGCAGGGCGTCGAGAAATGCGGCGCCTGCTGTCGCTTCCGCGCGGTAGGCGTCGGGAAAGCCCGGCGCGTCGAGAACGCGCTGGCCGGGCGCCAGATACAGACTGCCCGCCCCGCCCACGACGAGCAGCCGTTCCACCCCCGCGCGCTTCACCGCGCCCACGATCGCGCTCTCGGGCACGGTCGAAAAACGCGTCGCGCTGAAGACGGCGTCGTGGCCGGCGATGGCATCGGCGAGCGCGTCGAGATCGAGCGCATCCACGTTTCGCGCGTCGAGACCGTCCCGCTTTTCGAGCTTCGAGGTGTCGCGGGCGAGCGCCGTCACGGCGTGTCCGCGCCGCAACGCTTCGTGGGTGAGCCGGCTTCCGACATTGCCGGTGGCGCCGATGATTGCGATCCTGCTCATGTTATTTTCTCCTTGTTTTATCGCGTGCGCATGGCCATCGCGCCGGCCTCTCGCGCCGGGTGCGGATAAGGAACGGCGAGTGAGCGGTCCTGATGGTTCGGATTCCTTCCCGCGAACAGCCCATGCTGAGTACGATCGTACGCTACGCCGCTTCCCGAGCGGCGCGCCCGATTGCGGCAGATGCAATTTCCGCGCCGCTTTGCCGCATCCGCATCCGATACCGCTACGCGAGCGTCATAAGAAAAACTCGCTTCGGCCGGCGCGCGCCGCCGTTACACTAGAGCCCCCGCGCTCATCGACAACTGCGTCATGACGGCGAATACCGGCGCGCCGGACGCGTAAGTTTCGGATGCGTGCTCAATCGAAGTCGTCAATTTGTCACGACACTGGTTTATCTTGCAGGTCCTCGCCGCTCCCTTACCGGAAAGGAGTTAATCGTGAAGAATCCGCAATTGCAGAGTGCCATCGAAGGACGCAACAATCCGGCAGGCGAGACTGCCTACGAGCCGATTCCGGTCGGCGCTGCGCCCGCCGAGTCGGCCGAGAAAACGGGCTACTCGGACTCGCTGGACATTCCGCTCAATTACGGCATCGTGATGGACGCTCTCAGGGACGCAGTGCGCGCGAATCTCTGAGCGTTCGAATCCCTCATCCGAAAGCGCCCCCGAGTCGGGGCGCTTTTTTTTCGCCGGGCCGGTTCGTGGCGCGCTGTCGTGCGCGTGCGCTCCTTCATATGGGTGACAGACGATTTATCGCCTACGATGTAGGAAGCTGCCTAGGCGGGACCGCGCAGACGCCCGGCGGCCGCGCCGTATGGGCGCTACGCGTGCCTCGGCGTGAATTGCAGCCCCACGCGCCGGCAGGACCCATGCCACATGAACTCCACCTTCAAGGACCGGCGCGAGGCCGGCCGCGAACTCGCCACGCTGCTCGCGGACTACGCGAACCGCGACGACGTGATCGTGCTCGGCCTCCCGCGCGGCGGCGTGCCGGTAGCCTTCGAAGTGGCGAGCGCGCTTGGCGCCGCGCTGGACGTGCTCATCGTGCGCAAACTGGGCGTGCCGTCGCAACCCGAGCTTGCGATGGGCGCGATCGCATCCGGCGACGCCTTCTTTCTCGATGAGCGCATCGTCGCCTATGCGGGGGTGAGCAAGCCCGAACTCGACGCCGTGATCGAAAGCGAGCGCGCCGAACTGGCCCGCCGCGAGGCGATGTATCGCGGATCGCGTCCGCCGCTCGATACGGCCGGCAAGGTCGCGATCGTCGTGGACGACGGCATGGCCACGGGCGCCACCCTGCGCGCGGCCGCGATATCGCTGCGCAACGGCGGCGCCCCGCCCACGCGGGTGATTGCGGCGTTGCCGGTCGCGCCGCTGGATGCGGCGTCGCGCTTTACGGAAGTCGTCGATTCATGCGTCTGCGTGCTTCAGCCGCGTCACTTCATGGGCGTCGGGCAGTTCTACATCGACTTCGAGCAGACGAGCGACGACGAAGTGCGCGCGCTTCTAGGACTCAGCGCCTAGCGCGTCCACGGAGCGTCGCGTTCGGCATGCGTCGCGCCGTACTTCTCCCGTGCGAGCCGCAGCACCGCGCGCTCGATCAGGCCGTCGTCCGCCAGGGCTTTCAGCGCCGAAAGCACGATGGCCACGCGGTCCACTTCGAAAAACGCGCGCAGCGACTGCCGCGTGTCGCTGCGCCCGAACCCGTCGGTGCCGAGCGTCACGTACCGGCGCGGCACATAGGCGCGGATCAGTTCGGGCACCGCGCGCACGTAGTCGGTCGCGGCGATCACCGGCCCGCGCGATGCCTGAAGCGCACGCGTCACATAGGGCGTGGGCGCGTCGTCGGAGAGGCGGTCCAGGCGCTCGCACGCCGCGCCATCGCGATGCAGTTCCGCATAACTCGTCACGCTCCACACCGCCGCCGCGATGTTCCAGTCGGCTTCGAGCATGGCGCGCGCGGCGATCGCCTCGTTCAGGATCGCGCCCGAACCGAGCAGTTGCACCTGAGCGCGACTCGCCTCGTCGTCGCCGGAAATGCGGTGGATGCCGCGCAGAATGCCTTCGCGCGTGGCCGAATCGAGCGTCTTGCCGGGCGCGGAGGGTTGCGCGTAGTTCTCGTTCGTGACGGTGACGTAGTAGAAAACGTCGCGTTGGCGCGTCAACATCTCCTGCATGCCCTCATCGACGATCGCCGCGACTTCGTACGCGAACGCCGGATCGTAGGCGCGGCAGTTCGGAATGGTCGATGCCGTCAGATGACTCGTGCCGTCCTGATGCTGCAAGCCCTCGCCGCCGAGCGTCGTGCGCCCGGACGTCGCGCCGATCAGAAAACCGCGCGAACGCTGGTCCGCCGCCGCGAAAATAAGATCGCCGATGCGCTGAAAGCCGAACATCGAGTAGTAGATGTAGAACGGCAGCATCGGCAGGTCGTGGACGCTATAGGAGGTCGCCGCCGCGATCCACGACGAAATCGCGCCCGCCTCGGAGATGCCCTCTTCAAGAATTTGGCCGCGCGTGTCCTCGCGGTAGTAGAGCATCGAGCCCATGTCTTCCGGCTCGTAAAGCTGGCCGAGCGGCGAATAGATGCCCACTTGCCGGAACAGATTCGCCATGCCGAAGGTGCGCGCCTCGTCGGCGACCACCGGCACGATGCGCGGGCCTAGCGTCGCGTCCTTCATCAGACTGCCGAGCATGCGCACGAACGCCATGGTCGTGGACATCTCCTTGCCGGCGCTGTCGAGCGCGAATTGCGCCCAGCTGCCGAGCGCAGGCGGCACGAGCGATTCCGACGCCTTCGCGCGTCGTCGCGGCAGGTAGCCGCCGAGCGCCGCGCGGCGTTCGTGCAGATAGCGCATTTCCGGGGCGTCGTCGGCGGGCTTGTAGAACTTCAGCGCCTCGACGTCGGCATCGGAAAGCGGCAGGCGAAAGCGGTCACGGAACGCCTTCAGGTCGTCGAGATCCAGCTTTTTCTGCTGATGCGTGGTCATGCGGCCCTGCCCGACCGTGCCCATGCCGAAGCCTTTCATTGTCTTCGCGAGAATCACCGTCGGCTGGCCCGTGTGAGCGAGCGCCTTCGCATAGGCCGCATGCAGCTTGCGCACGTCGTGGCCGCCGCGCCGCAAACGGTCGATGTCTTCATCCGACAAATGCGCGGCGAGCGCGGCCAGTTCCGGGTTCTGGCCGAAGAAGCGCTCGCGGTTGTAGCGGCCGTCGTTGGCGGAGAACGTCTGAAACTGGCCGTCGACGGTATGCGCGAACGCGCGCAGCAGCGCGCCGGTGCGGTCGCGAGCGAAAAGCGCGTCCCAGTCCGATCCCCACAGCACCTTGATGACATTCCAGCCCGCGCCGGTGAACTGGGCTTCGAGTTCGTCGACGATGCGCCCGTTGCTGCGCACCGGCCCGTCCAGCCGCTGCAGATTGCAGTTGATGACGAACACGAGGTTGTCGAGCCGCTCACGCGAAGCCAGCGACAGCGCGCCGATCGACTCGGGCTCGTCCATCTCGCCATCGCCGAAAAAGCCCCAGACCTTGCGCCCTTCCGTCTGCTTCAGGCCACGGTTCTGCAAATAGCGCATGAAGCGCGCTTGGTAGATGGAGTTGATCGGCCCGATGCCCATGGAGCCGGTCGGAAACTGCCAGAAATCAGGCATCAGCCACGGATGCGGATACGAGCACAGCCCCGGCCCGCCAATCTCGCGCCGGTAGTGCTGCAAATGCGCTTCATCGAGGAAGCCTTCGAGAAAGGCCCTCGCATACACGCCCGGCGACGAGTGCGGCTGAAAGTAGACGAGATCGCCGCCGTGGTTCTCGCCCGCTGCGCGAAAGAAGTGGTTGAAGCCCACTTCGAAGAGATCCGCGGCCGACGCGTAGCTCGCGATATGGCCGCCGAGTTCGCCGTAGGCGCGGTTCGCGCGCACCACCATCGCCAGCGCGTTCCAGCGCAGCACGCCGGCGAGTTTCTCTTCGATGTCGAAGTTGCCCGGATACGGCGGCTGCTGTTCGACAGGAATCGTGTTGGCGTACGGCGTCGCGCGCGCCCGCGCCGATTCGACGCCGACCGACAGCGCATGCTCCGCAAGGCGGTCGAACAAATATTGCGCGCGCTCCTTGCCGACGTGGGCCACCACCGCGTCGAGCGCATCCAGCCACTCGGCTGTTTCGCCGGGGTCGGCGTCTTCACGCCCCCGCGCAAGAGAAAGAAGCTGACTGGTTCCGTTCGACAAGTCGGTCATGGCGCGGCTCCGCTGGCAGGGCTAGTATCAGTCGAGGATAACCAGTCGCGCGCAGAATATGCATCTCATTTGGCTGCGAGATCGCTTTGCGGTAGTGTTCTTATTCTGCGAAAACGCGCAAAACAGGAACGTCTCGACTATGAGCACCCAGGCGAAGCAGCGGTTAGACCGCATCGACATCGGCATTCTCAACGCGCTTCAGCACAATGCGCGCATCACGAATTCGGAGCTTGCGCGCGCCGTCAATCTGTCGCCGACGCCGTGCTTCAATCGCGTGCGGGCGCTGGAGAAAGCCGGGCTTTTCAGGCAACACGTCACGCTGCTCAGTCCCGAGGCGCTGGGACTCAGCATCAACGTGTTCATTCAAGTGAGTCTGGAGAAGCAGATCAAGGACGCGCTGGCGCGCTTCGAGCAGGCGATCAGCGAGCGCCCGGAGGTCATGGAGTGTTACCTGATGACCGGCGATGCCGACTATCTGCTACGCGTGGTGCTGCCCGACGTGGCGGCGCTGGAGCGCTTCATTCTGGAGCGGCTCACGAAGATGCCGGGCGTGTCGAATATCCGCTCGAGCTTTGCGCTCAAGCAGGTGCGCTACAAGACGGCGCTGCCGCTGCCTGCGTCCGGCCTGACGTTGCCGGAGCCGAAGAACGGGGAGGAAGACTGGGCGTGATTCACCCCACGACAAAGGCTCCCTGAAACGGGAGCCTTCGAATACCAGTCACGCTCTCACAAAGGGAGCGGCAACCTTACGCCGAGATGTTGATGTCGACGGTCGTGTTGGTCGACGAGGAGCTCGACGCCTTGGCGGTGCCGCCAGCGATGTTGGCTTGAGCCAGCGCAGCGCGTTCGATCTTTTGCATTTGCATACCTTCTTGAATGACGGTTGAAACGATGATGCTAAAACGTCGACGTCGCAGCTTTAAGCCGTGATCGTGACGCTGACGTTCGTGGTGGACGAAGACGTGCTCGACGCCTTGGCGGTGCCACCAGCGATGTTTGCCTGAACCAGAGCAGCGCGGTCGATTTTTTGCATGAGAGTGCTTCTCGCTTGAAACAGAAAAATGTAGGTAATACGCCAGAAGAGATCTGCGCTGCGCGCAATCCCCGGCCAGCGTCGCCCTCAGTCACGAAGCCTGTTCGTTTTGCACAACGAACGGATAACTGCATTCGCGATCGACTGAGTGGGAGAAAGTCTATCCAAGTCGCCGCCTGAACTGAACGCCGAAAAGTCTGAACTATCGAAGCTATTCTGTGCTGTTTCGCTGCGCAGACGTTCTTTAGCAGCCGTCTGGACACAGCTTCCGCACGCTATATGCGTAAAGGCAGCAGAATGCTCATTCGGGCAATCACTCGTCAGGAACATGAGCTCAACTTCACTGCCAGAAGCGCCTTCATGGCAAGCCGTCGTCGATCAAACGGCGCGCGCGCTCGCGTGCGGCGCGCTGCGTCCGTTCGACACGATCGAGCGCGTCGTCGAGGAAGGCGGCGTGCGCTTTCTCGTGCGGCAAGCGGCCAATCTCGCGCGCAAGGACGAGGCCGCGAAGCTCGCGGCCAAGTCTGCCACCGATGCTGCAAGCGCGTGGCGCGATCCGTTCTCACCATGCGAGGACGCGTTGCGCGTCGGCGATATAGGCGAGAGGCACTTTCTGTTGCTGAACAAGTTCAATGTCATTGCGCACCATCTGCTGATCGTGACGACGCAGTTCGAGCCGCAAGAAGCCCTTCTCGACGCGGACGATTTCGCCGCCCTGCTCGCGTGCCTGAACCAGTACGACGGGCTCGGCTTCTACAACGGCGGCGCCGTCGCCGGATCGAGCCAGCCGCACAAACACATGCAGATGGTGCGGCTGCCGCTCGATGGTCTCGCGGCGCCCGTGGAACCGTTGATCGCGAACGCGCGAAACGGCGCGATCTTCCGCGTGCCGGAGCTCGCGTTCGGTCACGCGGCGGCGTGGCTCGACGACTCGTCCGAGAACACGCCGCACCGCGCGCACGACACGTATCGACGGTTACTGGACGCAATCGGCGTCGAACCGCTCGACGTCGCCGGGGCAACGCATCAGGCCGCGCCGTACAACTTGCTCGTCACCCGCCGCTGGATGCTCGCCGTGCCGCGCACGGTGCCCGATGTCGAAGGCATCGCGATCAACGCGCTCGGCTTCGCCGGTTCGTTTTTCGTGCGGGACGACGCCCAGCGCCGCATCGTCGAGACGCTCGGGCCGATGAACCTGCTCTCCCGCGCCGCGCGGGGTTGAAAAGCGCCGGCGCGGCCCACATGTCGCCTCTCGAATATCGGGAGTCCAACATGGGAAGCCGGCCACAATTCATCGACGATCTTGCGCGCGGCCCGCAAGACGCCTCGCAGTCACAGCCGCAACCGCTCGACGACACCGCGCTGCTCGACGCGTATTCGCGCACCGTGATCGGCGCGCTCGAACGTGTGCAGCAGGCCGTCGTTTTCATTTCGGTCGAGCGCGAAATGGCCGATGCCCGCGGCGCGCGTCGTCAGGCGGGCGGCACCGGCTCGGGGTTCATCTTCACCCCCGACGGTTATTTGCTGACCAACAGCCACGTCGTTCACGGCGCGACGCGCATTACCGTGACGCTCGCTGACGGCGCGCACTTTCACGCCGATCTCGTCGGCGACGATCCGGGCAGCGATCTCGCGGTGCTGCGCATCGGCTCGCCGGAGCCGCTGCCGCATGTCGAGCTCGGGGAATCCGGGAAGCTGCGCGTCGGCCAGATCGCGATCGCGGTGGGCAATCCGCTCGGCCTTGCGCAGACGGTGACGACAGGCGTCGTCTCGGCGCTCGGACGGTCGCTGCGCTCGACCTCCGGCCGCATGATCTACGACGTGATCCAGACCGATGCCGCGCTCAATCCCGGCAACTCGGGCGGTCCGCTCATCAACTCGGCGGGACAGGTGATCGGCGTGAACACGGCCATTATTTCGGGCGCGCAGGCCATTTCGTTCGCGACTGCCATCGATACGGCCAAGTGGGTCATCATGCAGATTTTCGCGTACGGACGCGTGCGGCGCGCCTATATCGGCGTGGCGGGAACGACCGCGCCGGTGTCGCGGCGCGTGCAACGCTTCTTCGGGCTGACCTCGGCGAGCGCGGTCCACGTGATGGAAGTCGTCAAGGGCAGTCCGGCTGCGCTGGGCGGGCTGCGCACGGGCGACCGTATCGTCGCGGTGGATGGCGTGAGCGTCGATAGCGTCGACGGTTTGCAGCGCGCGCTGGATGCATCGCGTATCGAGCGCGCGGTGAAGGTCGCGGTGCTGCGCGGCACGCAGATGATCGATGTCGATGTGACGCCGGTTGAGCAGACGGGATGATGGTTGGCGGGCGGCGCCCGACGCGCGACGCGCGCCGCTCAACTGGAACCCACGGCGCGGGAATTCGACGGCGCCGGGAGCGCTTGATATAGTCGCGGCGCTCAGGTATCCGATCGATCTCGTTCCTCCATGTTCAAACTCGCCACCTCCTTCGCCGTTGCTGTTCTGCTGGCAGCGTGCGCGTCGCCTGCCCCTTCCTCCTCCGGCGTTACGGCAGACCAGAGCGCCTCGCGGGCCAATCCGCAGGTAGGACTTCCCAACCC
This sequence comes from Caballeronia sp. AZ10_KS36, assembly GCF_023631105.1. Taxonomy (NCBI): domain Bacteria; kingdom Pseudomonadati; phylum Pseudomonadota; class Betaproteobacteria; order Burkholderiales; family Burkholderiaceae; genus Caballeronia; species Caballeronia sp. AZ10_KS36. The sequence goes on from NZ_JALQDQ010000025.1 coordinate 363,956, forward strand.
TGCTTCCACGAACTGCATCCGCCGAGGCGGGACACTGCGAATCGTCGATAGTGGCGACGGCCAGATCGGCATATGCAGCTTTCCAAGCGGCAAGTCGTGCGAGGAATGGGCGCTGCTGCGCGGCCAATGCTCGCCAGACCAGGAGTAACCGGTCCTACCTGGGCGCTTTTCCTCCGTAGCGCGACGCCGGCGTAATTTTGAGATACATCCGATGGCAAGCAAAAGCACGCTATCTCAAAATTACACCTGTCCAAACGCAACCGAGGTAACGAATCATGAGCCCCTTCTTCCTGATCGACGTGGCAGCCCTGTCCCGCCAATCTGACCCGCGCCGCAATTCCCTTAACCACGCGGTGCCGACGACGATGCTCGAGACGCTTTCCCGCCTGCTCACTTCGCTTTTTCATTAATCGACGGGCGCATGGCACCCAACGGCGGAGATTCGGAATCCGAGTTTCATCGTCGTTTAGCCTCCCTAACGAATTAAAACATTTGATCAAACCGAGGCGAACACATGGACGCCGCTACGCTGATCGTGCGAAGCTGGCTCCTTTGATTAATACAAAAAAAATCGCCGATGAATCAAATCAACGAGCAAGCCGCACCGGAAACCGACACACGCTCCGCATCATTTCAACTTGATCGCGACATGGCACTGTTCGTCGGAAAGAACATTGATTATTACAGTCGCAAGTGGGTGATTCAAAACCCGCGCACGTCGAAGCTAACCTGGAACGGCGCCGCGTTCCTATTAGGGCCGGTCTGGCTCGTGTACAGGAAAATGCACTGGCAAGCCGCCGCATACATTGCAATCGCTGTGGTTTGCACCGTAGCGACGTCTTCGCTGAGCGAGGGAATCAATCGTGCGCTCTCTTACGCGTTTCCGGTGGCGATGGGGTTCAGCGGTAATTCAATTTACCTCGCGCACGTCGAGAAGATTCTCAAGACGGTCAGCGATTCTCCCTTACCGGCTGAAATACGCAACGCTGAGTTAGTCCGTCGTGGAGGCACGAATCCCGTCGCCGCGTGGCTTCTCGGTATTGCGATTATCGTGCTTACAGCCGTGGCGGTAATTAGCGCGTGAGACAGCGTCTCAACCGAGTTGCTATTCAACGTCTGAACAAGTGGATGGCTTCATTTCAGCCAAAAGCGAAATGCCGTCTCACGACGGCATTTTCATTCACCTTCGTTCAACCACGCCTCAAGCCGCGATTCGCGCATGCTCCGTTTCCACGCGATCGTCGCCCGCGTCTTCGCCGTCATCGTAAAGATGGAGCAGCCGATAGCCGCTCTTATACACCGGCTGCAGACGGAAGTGATTCACCGGCTCGATTTCCAGCGCGAGACGCAAACGCGAAACATGGCTATCTATAGTGCGCGTGGTTTCGCGGAATTCCCGGCCCCAGACCATGGCGAAAATGTGGTCGCGCGACAGCACGCGGCCGATATTCGAAAAGAAAAGCTGCGCCAGCCGGAACTGCGTGCCGCTCAATTGCACCGGACGGCCGCGCACGGTGACGGTCTGCTGACGCGAATCGAAGCGATACGGCCCGATCTCAAGGCATGCGCTGGAAGTCGTCGGATACGCGCGGCGCAGCAGCGCTTCGACTCGCGCGCCGAACTCGCCCGGACGGATGGGATAGACCACGAAGTCGTCCGCGCCCGCCGTCAGCGCGCAGACGACGTTGTGCTCCGCGCCGTCCGCGGTGGCGAACATGACGGGAACGCGCTCGCCGAAGCTCGAGCGCACGGATTTGAGCAGATCGAGTCCGCAAAGACCCGTCGAGTTCCAGTCGAGGATCAGCAGATCCACGGTCGAGCGGGACAGCGCCTTGGAAAGCAGCAGGCCGTCGCCGAAGGTGACGACAGTGTGTCCGAGTCGTTTGACGACTTCGGCGATGAGATTTCGGTAACTTGGGTCGGTTTGCAAAACGGCGACGCGCATAGTGTCAAGCCTGATGAGTCTAAGGACATGGGCCGATACCGCTCTCGCGGCATCTCCCCGGGCGTCTCGTTACAAAAAGAGACGGCAAATACAGGCACGCATTCTGGTCAGCGCGACCACCCTTTCCCATCGGACTCCTCCGAAATGTCAACGCATGTAACCGCCGCGCGCCGTCAGTGGCGCGAGCACGCGACATCCGAATGTGATTTTTCGTGTAGCGGCGACTTACATCCTGTAACATGCCGCCTTCGGCTTACATCGAGCCGAAAGTCCCCGCTTCCGCCGCCTTACAGAGACGGCGTGAGCGCAAGCTGCGATACGGCTGTCCGCCGACATGCGCAGCGCGGTGACGGGCGCCGGTTTCGGACCGCGCCCCAGTCGTTCCCGTTTTCGCGCTCACCCGGCGCGTCGGACATCCCGCAGGGCATCGCCTCGTCCCATGCGTCGCTCGACCGCACGCGTGGCTTTTCTCATTACGGGTTCTCATTCGATGCAGGCAACACCTTTCGACGGCGCGTCGCACGCCGCCGGCCGCGCGCTGACGCGCGGCGATTACAAGACGCTCGCGCTCGCCGCGCTCGGCGGCGCGCTCGAGTTCTACGACTTCATCATCTTCGTGTTCTTCGCGCCGGTCATCGGCCAGCTGTTCTTTCCGGCGTCCATTCCTGACTGGCTGCGGCAATTGCAGACTTTCGGCATCTTTGCCGCTGGGTATCTGGCGCGGCCGCTCGGCGGTATCGTGATGGCGCATTTCGGCGATCTGCTCGGACGCAAGCGCATGTTCACGCTTTCCGTCCTGCTGATGTCGGTCCCGACGCTCCTGATGGGACTCTTGCCCACCTACGCGTCCCTCGGCCTGATGGCGCCGGTTCTGCTGCTGGTGTTCCGCGTGATGCAGGGCGCGGCGGTCGGCGGCGAAGTGCCGGGCGCGTGGGTATTCGTCTCGGAACACGTGCCGCGCCGCCATATCGGCTATGCGTGCGGCACGCTCACGGCGGGCCTGACTGCGGGCATTCTGCTCGGCTCGCTGATCGCGACGGCCATCAACAAGACGTTTGCTCCTGCCGATGTCGCGAGCTTCGCGTGGCGTCTGCCGTTCCTGCTCGGCGGCTTGTTCGGGCTTTGCTCGGTCTATCTGCGCCGCTGGCTGCATGAAACGCCGGTGTTCGCCGAACTGCAGAAGCGCAAGTCGCTGGCGGCGGAACTTCCGCTGAAGGCGGTCCTGCGCGACCACGGCCGCGCCGTCATCGTGTCGATGCTGCTCACGTGGATGCTCTCGGCCGCCATTGTCGTCGTGATTCTGATGACGCCCACGCTGCTTCAGAAGCAGTTCCACATTGCGCCGGCCACGGTGCTGATCGCGAACTGCGCCGCGACGCTCTGCCTCACGGTCGGCTGCGTGCTCGCGGGCGCCATTGCCGGCCGCATCGGCGCGGGCAAGACGCTATTCGTCGGCGCGTTCCTGCTGGCGGGCTCGTACTACGCGCTGTTCCAGCAAGTCGCGGTCGATGCCTCGACGCTGCTGCCGTGGTACGCGCTCACCGGCTTCACTGTCGGCGTGATCGGCGCGATTCCGTTCGTGATGGTCAAGTCGTTCCCGCCCGCCGTGCGCTTTTCGGGCATCTCGTTCTCGTACAACGTCGCGTATGCGGTGTTCGGCGGACTCACGCCGATCGTCGTTTCGTTGATGATGAAATCGAGCCCGGCCGCGCCCGCGCTGTATGTCGGCGCGCTTTGCGTGGTCGGCGCGGTTACCGCGCTCTTCATCAAGGAAGCGCGCTGAAGCCGCAAGCCGTTTCGTCGTGACGGAAAGACAATGGCGCACGCCTCGGCGGTGCGCCATTTTCATTTCAGGTGAGGCCGAAACATCCCGCGCGTCACGCGCCTACGATGAGCGGCATGAACTCGAACCTGTCTTCCCGCCAGTTGTGCGTCGTCGCCGCGACGAGCGTCGGCTTCGTCGTCTCGCAGCTCGATGTGTCGATCGTGAACGTCGCGCTCGCGAGCATCGCACATGATCTCGGCGCGAGCGTCGCGAGCCTGCAATGGACCGTGGACGCCTACGCGCTCGCATTCGCCGCGCTGATGCTTCTGGCCGGCTCGCTCGGCGACCGGCTCGGCGCGCGGCGGCTGTTCGTCGGCGGACTCGCGGTCTTCGCCTTCGCTTCGCTCGCCTGCGCCTTTTCAAGCGATGCCGCGCAATTGATCGCGGCGCGCGCAATTCAGGGCGTCGGCGCGGCAGCGATGCTGCCGAATTCGCTCGCGCTGCTGAACGCCGCGTGCGGCCACGAGCGGCGCGTGCGGGCGCGCGCGGTCGGCCTCTGGACGGCGGCGGGCGCGGTGTCCATCGCGGCAGGGCCGATTGTCGGCGGTGCGCTGATCGCGGCGTTCGGCTGGCGCAGCATCTTCTGGGTCAATCTGCCGATCTGCGCGGCGGGCGTCGCGGCGACGCTCGCATGGGTGGACGAGTCGCCGTCGCACGGGCGCGGCGACGGCATCGACGTGAGCGGCCAGGCGCTCGCCATCGTGGCGCTCACGGCGCTGGTCGGCGCGGTGATCGAGGCGCGGCCGCTCGGGCTGTCGCATCCGCTCGTGACCGGCGCATTCGCTATTGCGGCGACGGCGACGGCCGCGTTCATCGCAGTCGAGAGGAGAAGCCCCGCGCCAATGCTCCCGCTCGCGCTATTTAGCGAGCGCACGTTCAGCGCCGCGGTGCTGTTCGGCATCGCCGTGAACTTCACCTACTATGGAAGCGTGTTCGTGCTGAGTCTGTATTTACAACGCGTGCTCGGACAGACGCCGTTGCAGACCGGCCTCGCGTTCTTGCCGCTCACGGGCGGCTTCCTGCTGTCGAATCTCGCGAGCGGTCCGGTCGTGGCGCGTTTTGGCTCGCGCGGCCCGATGATCGCGGGCGCCTTGCTCGACGCGGCGGGTTTCGCGGCGCTCGCTTTCGTCGATGCCCAGACGCCGACGGTCGCTCTGCTGCTTCCGTTTCTGCTGATCCCGTCCGGCATGGGCGTGGCCGTTCCGGCAATGACGACCGCGCTACTCGGCACGGTCGGCCAGCGGCGCACGGGCACGGCGTCGGCCGTGCTGAACACCGCGCGGCAGGCTGCCGGCGCAATGGGCGTGGCCGCGTTCGGCGCGTTGGCGGCCCACGCGGGCCACGCGGGAGGCACGGCGGCATCGGCGCAAATCGTCGATGCGGTGCGCTGGTCGGCGGCTGCTTCGGTGGCGATGCTGGCGTGCGCGGCGGTCATCGCGCGTGGCGTGCGCGGCGGGACAGCGGCGGACGGCGATGAAGCCGCGAACCGGCACCGACGCGCGGCGAAATAGCTTGGCGCATTCGGCGGGAACACAGGTTGCGAACCGGCTCAAGTCACTTCAAGGAGAACCCGCATCATGTCCAACCAGCCACACGCCCCGGAAGAAACCGTCGAACCTGATCCGGACAAGTTGCTCGATCCGGATGCGGCGCCGAATCCCGACGATCCCGACATGCCGGACGGTCCCGATTCGGCGATGCCGCTCGTCCCGGCCGATCCGAAGAACGGCGAGCCGCGCATGTAGCGGCTCGTTCATGTCCCGCATGACGAATGCCCGCGCACCCTTTCGGGCTGCGCGGGCATCGTCGGATAGAAACACGCTAGAGGCTTGTCGTCTGCACCTCGCCGGTTTCCAGCGCCCGTTCGATCAATGCTTCCTGCTGCGCCTTGCGCACTGCGTCCGCGACGAACGTATCCGGCGCTTCCACTTCCGCCCTGATCGTGCCGATGATGCCATCGGCCTGGACGATGACGAGCGATTCCGCCGAGTCCGCTCGGCTGATGATGACGCGCTGCGGTCCGCCGCCTTCCGCGATGCTCGCGCAAAACTGCATGCGCTCGCCGCCGATCACGTGTTCGAATGTCTGAATCATGGCTGCCTTCTGCGTTGGTTGGACAAAAGCTGACGCTGGCACCGGCGCGCGCGTATGGCAGCGCGCCGCTCCCCTCCTGTTGATTGATTCGCGCGGCGGCAGCAGGTTCCACATCACCCGTTAGCGACGCTCGCCGTGCGCCCGATGGAGTATGCGCGCGGTGGCGTCGTCTGCGGGGAAAAAGGCTTCGATTGCGAGCTCCGAGAGCGTGACATCGACCGGCGTGCCGAACACCGTGGTCGTGCTGATGAGCGACAGCACGCCGAGCTCCGTGCGCAAGCGCAGCGGCACGACGACAAGATCGGTTGCGCCGCGCTCGGCGCGTCCCGCGTGCGGCGGCGCGGGATACGCTTCGAGTTCGTCGCGCAGCGCGGCGAGCGTCGTGTCGCCTGACACGTCTATCTGCCGACGCAGCCGCGCAAGCAGATGCGCGCGCCACTCGTGCCAGTTCTCGATGACGCTCGCGAGCCCGCGCGGATGCAGCGCGAGGCGCAGCACGTTGACGGGCGGCGCAAGCAAGGACGCATCCGCCGCTGCGACGAGCGGTTGCAGCGCGGCATTGGCGGCGATCATCGTCCAGTGACGATCCACCGCGAGCGCGGGATACGGCTCGTGGCCCTTCAGCACGAGTTCGACGGCACGCCGTGCGGGTGCGAGTTCCGGGTCCGCGAATGCCCGCTCCTTGTACAGCGGCGCATAGCCCGCTGCGAGAAAAAGCGCGTTGCGCTCGCGCAAAGGCACGTCCAGTTGCTCGGCGAGCCGGATCAGCATGTCGCGGCTCGGCACGGAGCGTCCGGATTCGATAAAGCTCAAGTGGCGCGTCGAAACGTCCGCTATACAGGCAAGTTCCAGTTGACTCATGCGCCTGCGTTGACGCCATTCGCGCAGCAACATGCCAACCGTGGCAGGCGTGACGCCCGGCGCGCGGGCCTTGGCTTCGGTCAGTGTCGTGTCCATGCGCCGATGTTAGACGAAGCGCATGGCAGCAATCCATTACCTTGCGCGTAAAGCACGCGCGTAAGTTTTACCTTGGCGGAGGCCGCCTCGAAATGTTTGCGGGCGCCACCCTAAATGTCGGCGTGTACCGCGCCGTTAAAAAGCCCAGCATCATGCAGACAATGCATTGCGAGCCGTGCGTGTTTCGCTAACGAGTGCGCACGGCTCGCAACGCCCGGACATTTGCGGAGAAATCATGTTTGTCGTTATCGGATGGGTAGTCGTCATCGGCTCCGTCATCGGGAGCTTCATGGGGGTCGGCGGTCACTTGGCAGCCCTCGTTCAGCCTTTTGAATTGCTGTGTATTTTCGGCGCGGCCATCGGGGCGTTCGTCGTATCGAACCCCACGTCCACGCTCAAGAAAACCTTGCAGGCACTGCCGAAGGTCTTCAAAGGCGGCGGATATACCAAAGAGAAATACCTCTCGCTTATCGCGCTGCTGTACGAACTGCTGCAGAAGGCCCGCAAGGAAGGAATGATGGCGCTCGAAGCGGACGTCGACGCGCCCGAGTCCAGCCCGGTCTTCCAGAAGTACGAACACGTGATGGCGGATCATCACCTGCTCGATTTCATCGTCGATTACCTGCGCATGATGTCGGCGGGCAACGTGAACGCGCTCGAATTGCAGGACCTGATGGACGAAGAACTCGAGACGCATCACACGGAAAGCGCGGTGGCCGCGAACGCCATTCAGAAGATGGCCGATGGCTTGCCCGCATTCGGCATCGTGGCCGCGGTGATGGGCGTGGTGCATACGATGGGCTCGGTAGGCGCTGCGCCCGCCGTGCTCGGCGAGATGATCGCCGGCGCGCTGGTCGGCACGTTCCTCGGCATCTTGCTCGCCTACGGCTTCATCGGCCCGCTCGCCGACCTGCTCAACGCGAAGGGCGCGGCGGAAGCCAAGCCGTTCCAGTGCGTGAAGTCCGTGCTGCTCGCATCGATGAACGGCTACGCGCCGACGGTCGCTGTCGAGTTCGGCCGCAAGGTGCTCTTCACGGCGGACCGTCCGAGCTTCAAGGAACTGGACGACGCCGTGCGCGCCACCAAGTCGCCGAAGTCGGCCTGACCCGCTTCTGCGTAGACACAAGGAGCATCGTTCATGGCTGAAAGACCGTCTCGCGACCCGTTGCAATCCGTGCTCGCGCCCACTGTCGTCGTGCGTCGCAAGAAGAAGGGCGGCGGCCACGGCGGCCACCATGGCGGCGCGTGGAAGATCGCCTATGCGGACTTCGTGACCGCAATGATGGCGTTCTTCCTCTTGATGTGGCTGCTCGGCTCCACGTCGAAGTACGACAAGGAAGGCATCGAGCAATACTTCAATACGCCGCTCTCGGCGCTGTTCGGCAACGAAGGCGGCGCCTCCGCCCATACGAGCGTCATCAACGGCGGCGGCAAGGACCTGTCCAGCTCGCGTCCCGGCGAAGCCAACAAGAGCCAGACGCAGCCGGTGCCGCCTTCCGTCGCGCGCGCGGCCGTCGCCGTCGACGACATGCAGCGCCTGCAACAACTGAAGCAGAAGCTGACCGCGCTGATCGAGAACACGCCCGCATTGCGCGCGTTCAAGGATCAGATCCGCATTGCGATCACGAGCGAAGGCTTGCGTATCGAGATCGTCGATTCTTTGAAGCGGCCGATGTTCGCATCGGGCAGCTCGAAGCTCGAAAGCTATGTGACGACGATTCTGTCCAACATCGGCGCATCGCTCAACGACGTGGACAATCGCGTGTCGATCGCAGGCCATACGGATGCCGTGCCCTACTCCGGCAACCAGAAAGGCTATTCGAACTGGGAACTGTCGAGCGAGCGCGCGAACGCGGCGCGGCGTGCGCTGGTCGCGGGCGGCATGAACGAAGGCAAGGTGTTGCAAGTGCGCGGTCTCGCCGACGCCCTGCCGCTCAACAAGGACGTCATCGACGAGCCGACGAACCGGCGCATCAGCATTCTCGTGCTGAACAAGGCGGCTGAACTCGCGTTCTTCCGCGATGGCGGACGCACCACGGTCGATCAGGCACTGCCCGCCGACGCTGCGATTCCCGCTGCCGTCGCGGCGAAATCGAATACGCCGGTCGCTGTCGTCAAGTAAGCCGCATTTAGTACGCGGTAGGCGGTTCGCGTAGGCCTCGCGCTTACGCGAACCACTCCGTCGCGGTCTGCACGACGAGCCAGATGTTAGCCGCGCTGATCACGACGAAAAGCAGCCACGCAATGACCTTCGTATGCGGCGCATTCGCGAAGCTGCCCATCAGCGTGCGATCGCTCGTCATGCGAATCAGCGGATACAGCGCGAACGGCAATTGCAGACTCAGCACGACCTGGCTCGCGACCAGCAGCTTGCCGACCGCGCCGTTGCCGAGCATATAGACACCGATCAGCGCAGGCACCAGCGCGAGCGCCCGCGTGATGAAGCGCCGCTGATAACACGGAATCTTCAGGCGCAGAAAGCCTTCCATGATGACCTGCCCTGCAATGGTCCCAGTGAAGGTGGAGCTTTGCCCCGAAGCGAAGAGCGTCACCGCGAACAAAATCGCGGCAAGCCCGCTGCCGACGATGGGCGCGAGCAGCTTGTATGCGTCCTCGATCTCGGTCACTTGCGTGTGACCTGTCGCATGAAACGCGGAAGCCGCGAGAATCAGGATCGCCGCGTTGATGAGCAGCGCAAGCATCAATGACGCGATGGTGTCGAGCCGCGAAAGCCTGATCGACGAAGCAAGATCCTTCGGCTCGCGAGTGACCACGCGTGTCTGCACGATGGAAGAATGCAGATACAGGTTATGCGGCATCACGGTCGCGCCCAGAATGCCGATGGCGAGATAAAGCGGCTCGCGCTCGGACAGCACGTGAAACGATGGCACGAGTCCCGCCGCGACGGACGGCCAGTGCGGTTTGACGAGCGCCAACTCCACGATGTATCCCACGCCGATGGTCGCGATGAGCCCGAGCATGATCGCTTCGAGATCGCGAAAGTTCTTGCCCTTCAGCCCCAGCACGATGAGCGTGTCGAATGCCGTGAGCACCACGCCCCACATCAGCGAACAGCCGAAAAGCAGGTGAAACGCCAGTGCGCCGCCGAGTACTTCGGCGAGATCGCACGCGATGATCGACAACTCCGCGAGCATCCATTGCGCATTCGCGACAGGCTTCGCGTAACGCTCGCGCGACAACTGCGCGAGATCGCGGCCGGTGACGATGCCAAGGCGCATCGACAGACATTGCAGCACCATCGCCGCGATGCTCGACGACACGACGACGAACAGCAGGCTATAGCCATAGCGCGAGCCAGCTTCGATGTCCGTCGCCCAATTGCCGGGGTCCATGTAGCCGATCGAGATGAGCAGCCCCGGCCCCGCGAATTGCAGCAGCTTTTTCCAGAGCGGCGTGCCCGGCGCAACGATGACGGAGCCTTTGACCTCGGACGGGCAGAACGGAGCGGTAGCGGTAGTCGGCAGCTTGAACGGCAATTGATCGTATCCGGTTCGATAAAGGAAGGCGAGGCGTCGAGCGTTTCGTCGGATGGGCCGGCCTCGCGCGCAGGCGAGTCTATCACTGGCCGCGCCGTCTTTCAGGCAGCCGACACGCGCGCGCCGCTGACCGAAACGCCATGTGCGCGCCAGCATCTCGTCACGGTACGACAAATAGAATTCAGCCGTGGCGAAAGCCGTCTTCTCTGCTCTCGCTCACCTTCCCGACCGCATGCCGCGATCGCCCTTCACCCGTTATCAGGAGTTCGCCATGAAACTCGTCATGCGTATCGTTGCCGCCGCGCTCATCGCCTCGCCCGTCGCTGCAATGGCCCAGCAAGGCCTCACGCGCGATCAGGTCAAGCAGGACCTTCAGCAACTGGAACAGGCCGGCTATCGGCCGGCGGCACGCGAGGCGTTCTATCCCGACGACATTCAGGCTGCCGAAGCGCGCGTGCATGAAGGCACCGCGTATGGTGCATCGCCGGAAGGCACGTCGGCCTCGGGCGGCACGATGTCGAACACGCCTTCGCAGCAGATGCCGCAATAGTCCGCGCATCTTTCCCGGCAACCGCCGCAAACAGGCGAATTCTCGCAACCACTCGTGCTTACAATGGACCGGTCCACGGCAACTGTGCCGTGGATGCGCATTGCGATTGCGTCCGTCCATCATCTGCATGAGGAGTTCGCCATGAAGCCAGTCACGCGCATTGCCATTGTTGCGTTCGCGCTCTCGCCGCTTGCCGCCGCCGCGCAGTCGAACGGTTTGACGCGGCAGCAGGTCCGCGACGACCTGATCCGAGCCGAGCGGGCCGGATACTTTCCGGGCGTCGACGATCAACGGTATCCCGGCAGCTTCCTCGACCGACGCGAGGGCATCTATACCGGCGCAAGCGTGTATCGCTCGGCGGCACCGCAATCGTCGCCCAACGACACCAACGGCAACTTGAACTGATGCCCTAGTGGAGCGATCGGCCCACGCGGTCGCTCCGCTTTCCATGAACGTCCGAACGTTCGCGTAACCGCGAAAATGACCGCTGCGCCATTTTCGCGTCATTATCTCGTTGGTGCCCGCGCACTACCATAGCGGCACCGAACGTAAGGCGCCCGCCTCTTCGTGGAACGCCGCGCGCTAACCAGCACGATTCCGGCGCCTTTCCCCGCACTCTCCTAACGACTCAATGTGGATCGTCAACGTTGCGCTGAAGCGCCCCTATACGTTCATCGTCATGGCCATCATGATCGTGCTGGCCACGCCGTTCGCCCTCTTGACGACGCCGGTAGACGTGCTCCCCGAGATCGACATCCCCGTGGTCAGCATCATCTGGACGTACACGGGCTTGTCGTCGCAGGACATCGCTAATCGCATCACGTCCGTCAACGAGCGCAGTCTGACGACCACCGTCAATAACATCGAGCACATCGAGTCGCAGTCGCTTCCGGGCATCGCCATCATCAAGCTGTTCCTGCAGCCGACCGCCAACATTCAGACGGCCATTGCGCAGACGGTAGCCGTCGAGCAGGCGCAGCTCAAGCAGATGCCGCCAGGCGCGACGCCGCCGCTCGTCATCAGTTATTCGGCGTCGAGTATTCCGGTGATTCAACTCGGCCTGTCGAGTCCGAAGCAGTCGGAGCAGGAACTGAACGACACCGCCCTTAACTTTCTGCGTCCGCAACTGGTGACCATTCCGGGCGCGGCCGTGCCGTATCCGTATGGCGGCAAGACGCGCCTGATTTCCGTGGACCTGAACACGCGCGCGCTTCTCGCCAAGGGCCTCACGCCGATAGACGTGGTGAGCGCCGTCAACGCGCAGAACCTGATTCTTCCGACCGGGACCGCGAAGATCGGCTTGAAGGAATACACGATCAACATGAACGGCTCGCCGACAACGGTGGCAGGCCTGAACGACATTCCGGTGCGCACGGTGAACGGAGCCACCACGTACTTGCGTGAAGTGGCGCACGTACGCGACGGTTCCTCGCCGCAGACGAATATCGTGCGGCAGGACGGTCGACGCGGCGTGCTTATCTCGGTGCTGAAGAACGGCAACGCGTCGACGCTCGCCATCGTCAATACGTTGCACAGCCTCTTGCCGCAAGCACGCGCGGCGCTGCCGCAAGATCTCAAGATCACTGCGCTCTTCGACCAGTCCGTTTTCGTGAAGGCCGCCGTGGAAGGCGTGGTGCGCGAAGCGTTGATTGCCGCCGCGCTGACCGCCGCGATGATCCTGCTCTTTCTCGGCAACTGGCGCAGCACGTGCATCATCGCCGTCTCGATTCCGTTGTCGATTCTTTCTTCGCTGCTCGCGTTGCATGCGCTCGGGCAGACCATCAACATCATGACGCTCGGCGGCCTGGCGCTTGCTGTCGGCATACTGGTCGACGACGCGACCGTGACGATCGAGAACATCGAGCGTCATCTGCACATGGGCACGGACTTGCACGAAGCGATTCTCGAAGGCGCGGGCGAAATTGCCGTGCCTGCGCTCGTTTCCACGCTATGCATCTGCATCGTGTTCGTGCCGATGTTCTTTCTGACCGGCGTAGCCCGCTACCTGTTCGTGCCGCTCGCGGAAGCCGTCGTCTTCGCGATGCTCGCGTCGTATGTCCTCTCGCGCACCCTCGTCCCGACGCTCGCGATGCTTCTGATGGGCCACGCGCACGCAGCGGATGCGAAGGCCCGGCCGAATCTTTTCATGCGGCTGCATCGCCGGTTCGATCACGGCTTCGAACGCATGCGCGCTGCTTACATCGTCATTCTGAGTACCCTGCTCGTGCGGCGCCGCGTGTTCGGCTCGCTATTTTTGGGCTTCTGTCTGTTGTCGGCAGGACTGGTTTTCGTGCTCGGCGAAGACTTCTTCCCGAGCGTGGATGCAGGCGATATCCGCATGCACATGCGCGCCCCGACCGGCACGCGCATCGAGGAAACGGCGCGTCTTGCGGATGAAGTCGAGAAAGTCGTGCGCAAGGTCGTGCCGCAGGACGAACTCGCCACCATCCTCGACAACCTCGGCCTGCCGTATAGCGGCATCAACTTGTCGTATAGCAACGCGGGCACGATCGGCACGCTGGATGGCGAGATACAGGTCGCGCTCAAGCCCGATCATGCGCCGACGCAAACCTACATCGACCAGTTGCGTTCCCTGCTGCCGCGCCTTTTTCCCGGCGTCGAGTTCTTCTTTCAGCCAGCGGATATCGTCACGCAGATTTTGAACTTCGGTCTGCCCGCGGCCATCGACGTGCAGATTCAAGGGCAAAACCAGCAAGGCAATTTTCAGGTGGCCAGCAACCTGATGAAGCAGATACGCATGATTCCCGGCAACGTGGATACGCATATCCAGCAGAAGCTCGACCAACCCACGCTCAGTCTTCAGATGGACCGCACGCGTTTGCAGCAACTCAATCTGTCCGCGAGCAATGTCGCGCAGAACGTGCTGATTTCGCTGTCGGGCAGTTCCCAGACGTCGCCGGGCTTCTGGTTCAATCCGCGCAACGGCGTCGAATACAACATGGCGGTGCAGACGCCGCAGTATCAGATATCGTCGATCGATGAACTGATGCGCACGCCGGTCTCCGCGCCCGGCACGGGGCCGACGCAATTGCTCGGCAACCTCGTGCGCCTGTCGCCCGAGAGTCAGTTCGCGGTCGTGTCGCATTACAACATCCGCCCTGTCATCGATATCTTCGTGAGCGTGGAAGGACGCGATCTCGGCAGCGTCGCGCGTCGCGTGAACGAGCTCGTCGATCAGGCGCGCGGCACGCTGCCACGCGGAAGCCAGATCGCCGTGCGCGGACAGGTCGAGACCATGCGCACGTCGTTCTTCGGCCTGGGCGTCGGCGTCGCGATGGCGATCGTGCTCGTGTATCTGCTGATCGTCGTGAACTTTCAGTCATGGGTCGATCCGCTCATCATCGTGAGCGCACTGCCCGCGGCGCTTGCAGGCATCATCTGGATGCTCTTTCTCACGGGCACGCATCTGTCCGTTCCGGCGCTGACAGGCGCAATCATGACGATGGGCGTCGCCACCGCCAACAGCATCTTGATGGTGTCCTTCGCACGCCAACGCCTCGCGGCCGGCGCGCCGCCGCTCACGGCTGCGCTCGAAGCCGGCGCTAGCCGCATTCGCCCGGTGTTGATGACCGCCTTCGCGATGATCATCGGCATGATTCCGATGGCGCTCGGCCTCGGCGAAGGCGCGGAGCAGAACGCGCCGCTCGGCCGTGCGGTCATCGGCGGCCTGCTCTTCGCCACCGTATCGACGCTCTTCTTCGTGCCGCTCGTATTCGCCGGCATTCACGCGCGGCTCGCACGCCGTGCACGGCGCAAAGACGAAGCGCAGCATCACGATCAACATTGAACGCATCACGCCCGAAGCCGAACATGACTGAAAAGAACCACGCATCGCTGGCCATTCCCGCGCGCGATCCCGACGAAGGCCCGGCGCTGCCGCCGCGCAACCTCGAATGGAAGCGCGCGAAGATTGCGATCGTCATCGTGCTCGCGCTGCTGGCGATAGGCGCGGTGCGCACGGTCGTGAGCGACCTCGTGCATAACCGCTCGGTCGCCACGCGCACGCAGCAGAACGCGCAGCAATACGTCAACGTGGCGTCGCCGACGCAAACGGACGGCAGCGGCGAAACCACGCTGCCGGGCACGTTGCGCGGCTTCGTCGAGTCGCCGATCTATGCGCGCGCAACCGGTTATCTGCTGCACTGGTACGTCGATATCGGCGCGCGCGTGAAGCAGGGGCAATTGCTCGCCGATCTCGACACGCCCGAGATCGATCAGGAACTCGCGCAGGCCGTCGCGCAACGCGACCAGACCGCATCGAGCCTCGGGCTTGCGAAGACATCACTCGAACGGTGGAAGCAGTTGCGCCAACGCGATGCCGTTTCGCAGCAGGAACTGGATGAACGCCAGAGCACCTATAACCAGGATGTCGCCAACCTCGCAGCCGCCGACGCCAACGTGAAGCGCCTGCGTCAGCTCGAATCGTTCAAGCGTATCGTGGCGCCGTTCGCTGGCGTCGTCACGCAGCGCAATGTGGATGTCGGCGATCTCATCGATGCAGGCAGTGGCGCAAGCCGCGCGCTCTTCGCGCTCGCGCAGTCCGATCCGTTGCGCGTGTATGTGCAACTGCCGCAGGCCTACGCGCAGAACGTGTCGGTCGGGCAGCAGGTGGTCGTCACGCAAGCCGAGCTGCCGGGGCAACAGTTTCACGGCAAGATGACGCATATCTCCGGCGCGATCGACGTGCCCACGCGTTCACTGCAAATCGAAGTGACGCTGCCCAATGCCGATGGACGTCTGCGCCCCGGTGCGTATGTACAGGTCGCGGTGCCGTCCGTCGCGCATGCGCGCCTGGTCGTTCCCGGCAACGCGTTGCTGTTTCGCTCGGAGGGTCCGCGCCTGGCCGTCGTCGATTCGAGCGGGCATGTGCATCTCCACAAGATCGTCATCGCGCAGGACCTCGGGCAGACGCTGGAGATCGAGAGCGGCATCGAAGCGAACGACAAGATCATCATCAACCCGAGCGACTCGGTGGCGGACGGCGATCATGTCGTGATCGCGCCGCAACAAGGCCAGCAGCACGAGCAGCAACACCAACCTCAACAACCGCAGCAACCCGAGCAGCAGGCGAGCGACAAGAAGGCCGCATCATGAGACGCATCGCCTCTATCGCGTTGCTGTCGATGCTCGCGGCCTGCACGGTCGGCCCCGACTATCAGCGCCCGCTTGCAGAGACGCCGCCGACATGGAAGACGGACTCGTACTGGCGCGTGGGCGAGCCTTCGCATGCGCCGCTTGCCCTCGACTGGTGGCGCGGCTTCGATGACGACATTCTCGACGCCCTCGAATCGCAGGCGCTCGCGCAGAACCAGACGCTCGCCGCCGCGAGCGCGCATTACGAGCAGGCTCGCGCGACACTTGCGCAAACATCATCGCTCGCGCTGCCCGAAGTGGATCTTGGCGCACAAGCGGCACGCACGCGCAGCTCGCGCAATCGCCCGGTGAACAACTACAGCACGCCGAGCATGTCGACCGTGCAGAACGATCTCAAGCTCGCGCCCACGGTCGATTACGACCTCGATCTCTTCGGCCGCATTCGCCGCGAAGTGGAAAGCGCGCAAGCATCGGAAGACCAGACGCGCGATGACCTCGCCAACGCGCGCCTCGTCTTGACCACCGATCTCGCGAGCGCTTACTTCTCGATGCGCGAACTCGATGCTGAGATCGACGTGCTCAATCGCTCGGTGCAGTTGCAGGAGAAGGCGCTCGACTACGTGAACACGCAGCACAGTCTCGGCGCGGTATCCGGCCTCGATGTGTTGCAACAGCAATCACAGCTCGATTCGACGCGTGTGCAAGCGCAACTGCTGCTCAATCAGCGCGCGCAATACGAGCATGCGATCGCCGCGCTGGTCGGCACGCCCGCGCCGCAATTCTCGATTGCCGCGAGAATCGATGAACGCCCGATTCCGCCGATACCGCTCGGCGTGCCGAGCGACGTGCTGCAACGCAGACCCGATGTCGCTTCCGCGGAACGCGCGATGGCCGCCGCCAACGCGCAGATCGGAGTGGCGAAGGCCGCGTTCTTTCCGAGCCTCACGTTGCACGGCTCTATCGGCTGGGAAAGCACCGCGCTCACGAACCTGATCTCTGCGCCGAGTCTTTTGTGGACCATCGGCACGATGGCGAGCCAGGTCGTGTTCGATGGCGGCCGTCGCTCGGCGGCGGTCGCATTCGCGAGCGAGGGGTATCGCGCAACGGAAGCGAATTACCGTCAGACCGTGTTGAACGCCTTCCAGCAAGTGCAGGACGGCATCGTCGGGCTCTCCGTGCTGGATGGCGCAGCGAAGCAGTCGCATGCCGCCGTGATGGATGCGCAGCGCCTGCTCTCGCTCGCGAATGACCGCTATTCCGGCGGCCTCGTCGCCTATCTCGACGTCATCACCGCGCAGCAGCAGTTGCTCACGAGCGAGCGGCAGGACGTGCAGATTCGCGGCCAGCAGCATACGGTATCGGTCGCGCTCGTGAAGGCATTGGGCGGCGGATGGGATGCGAGCGAGCCGGCGCAGACGCAAGATGTCGCCGACGCGCGTGCCAAGTGAATACCGCCGCGGCACAATAAGCACACACTGAACACACAGGTGCAGGCATGAAAGTCCTGATAGTGGAAGACGAACACAAGGTGGTCGATTACCTTCGTTCCGGCCTGACCGAGCAGGGCTGGGTCGTCGATATCGCGATGGATGGCGAAGAAGGCACGCATCTCGCCGTCGAATACGACTACGACGTGATCGTGCTCGACGTGATGCTGCCGCGGCGCGATGGCTTCGCCGTGCTGAAGGCGCTGCGCATGCAGAAGTCGACGCCGGTCATCATGCTCACCGCACGCGATCACATCAATGACCGCGTGCGCGGACTGCGCGAAGGCGCGGACGACTACCTCACGAAGCCGTTTTCTTTTCTGGAACTCGTCGAGCGGCTGCATGCGCTCGCTCGGCGCACGCGCGCGCAGGAATCCACGCTGATTTCGGTCGGAGATCTCTACGTCGATCTGATCGGACGACGCGCGACCCGCGACGGCGTGCGCCTCGATCTCACCGCGAAGGAGTTCCAGCTACTGAGCGTGCTCGCGCGTCGTCACGGCGATATCCTGTCGAAGACGGCGATCACCGAGCTCGTATGGGAAGTGGATTTCGAAAGCCATACGAACGTGGTCGAGACGGCGATCAAACGCTTGCGCGCGAAACTCGACGGACCGTTTCGCACGAAGCTGCTGCATACGGTGCGCGGCATGGGCTATGTGCTCGAAGTGCGCGAGCCGCGCGATGCACGTGACACGAGGGAAGACGCGAGGCCATCATGAACGTTCCGTGGGCAGCATCGCACGAGGGTCCGCACGCACAGAATCTGCCGCGTTCGCAGCGTTCCATTGCGCGGCGGCTCGCGGTCATGTTCGCGCTCGTCGCGCTGTTCGTGTTCTCGCTCGTGGGCTCGGGGCTTTTTCTCGTGCTTCGCGTGCAACTCGAACAACACTTGCGCGATTCGCTCGATAACCGCGCCGAGATTGCGCGGCTCATCGTCACGCATGTGTCCAACGCGGACAAGTGGAAGATCGCGAAAGAGAAGCTCGCGGATATCACGCCGCGCGACGGCTCCACGCTCTTCGCGGTGACGAGCAACGACGCGCGCTTCCGCTACGGCACGCCGCCTGCGGGCCACGTCACCAAGCGCGTGCTCGGCGGCTATGCACGCTTCAAGCCCGAAGGCCGCGCGTACGACATGCTGATGACCACGCTCACGATTCCGCCCAACGCCGACCGCCCGCCGCTACAGCTTTTCGTCGCAGTTGACTGCTCGCCGAACGTACGCACCATGCGCGTATTCGGCGTGGCGCTCGCCGCGCTGACGGCGCTCGCGACGGTCGCTGTATTGCTGCTGAGTTACTCCGTCGCGCGACTCGGCCTGGCGCCGCTCACGCGGCTCACACGCGATGCCCAGAGTGTGAGCCCGAACAATCGCTCGCAACGGCTCAACACGCGTTCGTTGCCATTTGAACTGGAAGACCTCGCGAAGTCGTTCAACGGTGCGCTGGAACGGCTCGATCATGCATACGGGCGTCTCGAAGCATTCAACGCGGATGTCGCGCACGAACTGCGTACGCCTGTCACCATTCTGATCGGTCAAACCGAAGTGGCATTGACGCGAGACCGTCCGATCGAAGAACTGCGTCATACGTTGCAGTCGAATCTCGAGGAATTCGAGCGCGTGCGCGCGATCATCAACGACATGCTGTTTCTTGCACGCGCCGATCAGGGCGAACGCGCGACGGGCCTCGTGGAGGTGTCGCTTGCCGCGGAAGTGCAACGCACGCTGGACTTCCTGGAGATTCCGCTCGAAGAAGCGCAAGTGCGCGCGGTATCGAGCGGAGATGCGCGTGCTTTCGTGAATACATCGCTATTCGGACGCGCGTTGTCGAATCTCGTGATGAACGCGATTCAGCATTGCGCGCCGGGCGCGACCATATCGGTGTCGATCAAACGAGAGCAGACGCGCGTGCGCATAGCGGTCGCCAATCCCGGCGAGCCGATTGCGCCGCACATCATGGAACATCTCTTCGACCGCTTCTATCGCGCGGAGAGTTCGCGAACGAATAGCCGCGAGAATCACGGGCTCGGGCTTGCCATCGTGAAAGCGGTCGCGGAGATGCATCGCGGCACGGTGTCGGCGACGAGCGAGAATGGCATCAATACGTTCGCGTTCTCCGTTGCGCGCTTCGGCAACGACGATCGGCCGATGCACGATCTACGCATGCAAGGCACCGCGCATGCCCTCGCGAAGAACGGCGCGCCGCAGTCATCGCAGTCATCGCAAACGCGCGAAGGCAAGATAGGCATACGGCCCGCCGGATAGACGAGGCAAGTGTCAGCCGACGCTCAGTAGCGCCATCTCCGTCTCGACGATGAGCTTCTTCAACTCCGGCACACACGACCCGCAATTGCCGCCCGCCTTCACGCAGGCAGTGACCTGCGCCGCTGTTTTCAGCCCTTTCTCGCGGATCGCGTTGCAGATCGTGTTGCGGCCCACGCCGAAGCATGAGCACACCGTCGGTCCTGTGTCCTCGCCCTTGCCGATCGCCTGGCCGAGCAAGAGGCTCGCGCGGTCGTCGTCGCTCAGACGCTCCTTATCGAAGAGACTCGCGAGCCACGCGCGCGCCGGCAGGTCCGGGCGCTCGCAGATGAACACGCAGCTCTCGATGCGATCATCCACCACATGCGCCGCGCGATACACGCCCGCGCTCTTGTCCTCGTACTCGATCCAGTCGGCGTGCGGATCGTCGACGCCGAGAAACGCACGCGCCCAGTCGTGATGATTGCCATGCGAGTCATCGAAGCGATTGCGTCCCGCGAGTTCATAACGCATGAAACGGTCGCCGTGAACGCGGGTCCAGTGCGTGACCGAATCGATGACCGGCGTGCTGCGCGAAAGCGAAAAGCCATGCCACGTCACATGGAATTTCTCGACGGCCACCGGCGTATGCTTGAACTCGGGCTCGCCCGACACCGTATCGACAACGGGATTCACCACTGCGCCCACGCGCGCATCCGATGCCACTTGGTCGTTCCAGTGAATCGGCACGAAGACGCTGCCGCGCTGCATGCCGCCGCTGTGTTGCACGCGAGCGATCATCGAACCCCAGCGGCTCGTGATACGCGCCAGCTCGCCTTCACGCACGCCGCATGCAAGCGCGTCTTGCGGATGCATGTCGATGAACGACTCGCTGATATGTCCTGCGAGCTTCGCTGAACGTCCCGTACGCGTCATCGTGTGCCACTGGTCGCGCACGCGTCCGGTATTGAGCACGAACGGGTAGTCGCTATCAGGCGCATTGACGGGTGCGCGCGGCGGCGTTGCGACGAAACGCGCGCGGCCGTCCGCATGGCTGAAGCGGCCCGTTTCGAACAAGCGCGTGCCGCTTGCGGCTTTGGTGGCACGCAGCGGCCATTGCACCGGCTCCAGTGCATCGTACTGTTCGCGTGTCAGATCGCTCAGTCCGCCGATATCGAATGCGCGATACACGCCGCTTTCCGCATCGTTGCGATACGACGAAAGACGCGCGTGCTCGTCGAAAATCTCATGCGGCGCGTCGAAGTCGAAACCATCGTAGCCCATGCGCCGCGCGACATCGCAGATGATGCGCCAGTCCGCGCGCGCGTGTCCCGGCGCGGGCAGAAACGCGCGCTGACGCGAGATGCGCCGCTCGGAGTTGGTCACCGTTCCTTCCTTCTCGCCCCATCCGAGCGCGGGCAACAGCACATGCGCGAAGGCATTCGTATCCGTCTTCTCGATGATGTCCGATGCGACGACCAGTTCGCACTTGTCGAGCGCCCGCTTGACGCGATCGCCGTCGGGCAGACTCACCACCGGATTCGTGCCCATGATCCACACTGCCTTAACACGGCCCGCTTCGATGGCATCGAACAGTTCGACGGCCTTCAGGCCAGCGCGCGCTGCCATGCGCGGCGACGACCAGAACGTTTGCACCATGCCGCGGTGATTCCCGTTATCGAGTTCGAGATGCGCGGCGAGTGTGTTGGCGAGGCCGCCGACCTCGCGGCCGCCCATGGCATTGGGCTGGCCCGTGAACGAGAAAGGCCCCATGCCCGGCTTGCCGATGCGCCCCGTCGCCAGATGACAGTTGATGATGCTGTTGACCTTGTCCGTCCCCGCGCTCGACTGATTGACGCCTTGCGAATAGACCGTGACGGCACGCTCCGTCCGCGTGAAGAGTCGATAGAACGCGAGCAGGTCATGCGCATCCACATTACAGTCGCGCGCCACCTGCTCGATGTCCGCGACTCCCGCTGCCGAGAGCGCGGCATCGTAGCCATCGGTATGAGCGTCGACGAACGCCGCATCCGTCGCCCCATGCGCCGCGAGGAACGCCAACAGGCCGTTGAAAAGCCGAACGTCGCTGCCGGGTTTCAACGGAAGATGCAGGTCCGCCATCTCGCACGTCGCGGTGTGACGCGGATCGATCACCACGATCTTCACGTCGGGCCGCGCTTCCTTTACCTTCATCATGCGTTGAAAAAGGATCGGATGACACCACGCCGTATTCGATCCGACGAGCACGATCAGGTCCGCGAGTTCGAGGTCCTCGTAGTTCATCGGCACCAGGTCCTCGCCGAATGCGCGCTTGTGCCCCGCCACCGACGACGACATGCAGAGCCGCGAATTCGTATCGATGTTCGCGCTGCCGATATAGCCCTTCATGAGCTTATTCGCGACGTAATAGTCCTCCGTCAGCAACTGCCCGGACACATAGAACGCGACGGCATCGGCCCCATGTTCGGCAATGATGCGCGCGAAGCCGCTCGCCACCGTGCCGATTGCATCGTCCCATGACACGTCGCTGAGTGCGCCCGTCGCGCGGTCGCGCAGCTTCGGGTTCAGCAGCCGCCCTTCGAGGCCGACCGTATCGCCGAGCGCCGAGCCCTTCACGCACAGCCGGCCGAAGTTCGACGGATGCGTTTCGTCGCCTGCAATGGCAACATCGGTCGCGGTTCGCGGCGTGGCGACGACGCCGCATCCAACGCCGCAATATGGGCATGTCGTGCGCACGCCGACCGGATCGGCGCGCGTGATGGGAATGATGTCGATGCTGCTCATGCGGCCCCTTCGCAAAGTGTCTTGCCGAACAACAAGCGGTCGCGATACCGCGAAACATCCGTGCCGCTCTGAATCAGATCGAAGTACCAGCCGCCGTCCTTCACGTCGCCGTACAGGACCGTGCCGATCACGCGGCCCGCTTGCAGCACGAGTCGCTTGTACACGCCACGGCGCGGATCGCGCAGCACGAGATCTTCGCTGCCTTCGCCGCCGATGAGATCGCCCGCGGAATACAGGTCCACGCCGGTTACTTTCAGCTTGGTCGCGGTTGCACGCTGCACGTAACGCCGATGCCCCGCGCCCGCGAGATGCGCGCCAGCCACGCGCGCCTGATCCCAGATCGGCGCAACGAGGCCGAACGTGGCCGAGCGATGCTGCACGCATTCGCCCACCGCATACACGCGCGGATCGAACGTCTGCAGCGTATCGTCCACGACGATCGCGCGATCGCAGTGCAGACCCGAAGCCTTCGCCAGCGCGATATTCGGGCGCACACCCGCAGTCATTACGACGAGGTCCGCCTCGATCTGGGTGCCGTCGGCAAAACGCACGGCACGCACGCGTTCTTCGCCGACGATCTCGGTGGTTTGCGCGGCCATCGCGAAGCACAGGCCCTTTGCTTCGAGCGAACGCTTGAGCAACGCGGACGCGCTCGCGTCGAGTTGCCGATCCATCAGGCTATCGCTCGCATGCACGACGGTCACCGACATGCCCTGCCGCTGCAATCCGTTCGCCGCTTCGAGCCCGAGCAGTCCGCCGCCGATGACAACCGCACGGCGATGATGTCGCGCGGCCTCGCGCATCGTTTCGACGTCCTGAATGTCTCTGAACGCGATGACGCCCGGAAGATCGCGGCCGGGCACGGGGATCACGAACGGCGTCGAACCGGTCGCGATCAGCAAGCGGTCGTACCGTGCTTCGCGTCCCTTTTCCGATCGCACGATACGGCGCGCACGATCGATCTCGACGACAGCATCGCCCGCATGCAGCGTGATGCCATTCGCGTCGTACCATTCGCGCGTGTTGATGACGATATCGTCGATGCTCTTTTCGCCGGCGAGCACCGGCGAGAGCATGATGCGGTTGTAGTTGCCATGAGGTTCGGCACCGAACACGGTGATGTCGTAAAGCTCGGGCGCGATCTTCAGCAACTCCTCGACCGTGCGCATGCCGGCCATGCCGTTGCCGATCACCACGAGCTTTTGCCTCTCGATGCGAGCCGCGCCTGCCGCTGCCGCAACCGCATATTCGGTTCTCATGCCGCGATCCAGACTTTGCCGCCCGCGACGCGCGCGCGATACGCATTGACCGAACGTTCCGGCGCTTCGAGGCATTCGCCCGTGCGCAGATCGAAGTGCTGTTTGTAGAGCGGCGAGGCCACGACGATCCGTTCGCCGAGACTGCCGACGATGCCGCGCGAGAGCACGGCGGCCTGCGAGTGCGGGTCGACGTTGTCGATGGCGTACACGGTGTTCGCATCTGCCGCGACGTGAAACACGGCGACCTGCGCGCCGTTGACGAGCGCGCAGACGCCCGTGTCGGGCACGATATCGTCGAGTTCGCAAACGGCGGTCCAGTCGGGTTCGATACGGTCGTTCATGATGGGCTCCTGAGTTCAGACGGTTTCGACAACCACGGGAATGTCGATGCGCTTAGTCTTGCGTTCTTCCGGCGTCGCGGGCCGGATCTGGCCGCGCTCTTCCACGAAGGTCACGGTCTCATCGCCCTTGTCGCTGTTCACGAAATGACGGAAGCGCTTGCGGGTTTCGGGGTCCGTGACGGCCTTCTTCCACTCGTCTTCGTACGTGTCCACGACGAGTTGCATCTCGGCTTCCAGCTCATCGGCGATATCGAGCTTGTCGTTGACCACGACGTCGATCAGATAGTCGAGGCCGCCTTCGAGGTTGTCGCGCCATACGCTCGTACGCTGGAGGCGGTCGGCGGTGCGCACGTAGAACATCAGGAAGCGATCGATGTAACGCACGAGCGTCGCCTGATCCAGATCGGATGCGAGCAGTTCCGCGTGACGCGGCTTCATGCCGCCGTTGCCGCAGACGTACAGGTTCCACCCTTTCTCTGTGGCAATGACGCCGATATCCTTGCCCTGCGCTTCGGCGCATTCGCGCGTGCAGCCCGATACGCCGAACTTGATCTTGTGCGGCGTGCGCAAGCCCTTGTAGCGATTTTCGAGTTGCACCGCGAGGCCGACCGAATCGCCGACTCCATAGCGGCACCAGGTCGAGCCGACGCACGACTTGACCGTGCGCAGCGCCTTGCCGTACGCATGTCCGGACTCGAAGCCGGCCGCAATGAGTTCTTCCCAGATGAGCGGCAATTGCTCGACGCGCGCGCCGAACATATCCACGCGCTGCCCGCCGGTGATCTTCGTGTACAGGCCATATTTCTTCGCGATCTGACCAACGGCGATCAACCCATCGGGCGTGACTTCGCCGCCCGCCATGCGCGGCACGACGGAATACGTGCCATCGCGCTGAATGTTGGCGAGGTAGTAATCGTTCGAATCCTGCAAGCTGGCGTGCTCTTTCTTGAGAACGAACTCGTTCCAGCACGAAGCGAGAATGCTTGCGACCACGGGCTTGCAGATATCGCAGCCGAGGCCCTTGCCGTGCTTCGCGAGCAGGGATGCGAACGTGCGATGTCCTTCCACGCGCGCGATGTGATACAGCTCCTGCCGCGAATAAGCGAAGTGTTCGCAGAGGTGATTGTTCACCGCCAGGCCCTGACGACTCATCTCCGACTTCATCACTTGCGTGACGAGCGGCACGCAGCCGCCGCACGATGCGCCCGCCTTGCATGCGCTCTTCAATGCGCCGATGCTGGTCGCGCCCGCGCAGACCGCCGCGCAGATCTCGGCTTTGCTCACGTTGTTGCACGAGCAGATCTGCGCACCGTCCGGCAATGCCTCGACGCCGAGCGCCGGTTTGGCCTTGCCGTCTGCCTGCGGAAGAATCAGGAATTCCGGCGCTTCGGGCAGTTCCATCTTGTTCAGCATGAACTGAAGGAGCGTGCCGTATTCGGTCGCATCGCCGACCATCACGCCGCCGAGCAGATACTTGCCGCAATCGGATACGACGAGCTTCTTGTAGACCTGCTTGCGTTCATCGCTGAATTGATAAGAGCGGCTGCCGGGCGTCTTCGCGTGCGCATCGCCGATGCTCGCGACATCCACGCCCATCAGCTTGAGCTTCGTGCTCATGTCCGCGCCCGCGAACGACGCCTCTTCGCCCAGCAACTGCTTCGCGACGATCCGCGCCATGTCGTAGCCCGGCGCAACGAGGCCGAACACCTGGCCGTTCCACGATGCGCATTCGCCGATCGCGTAGATATGCTCGTCGCTCGTGCGGCAGGTGTCGTCGATCACGATGCCGCCACGCGGGCCGACTTCGAGCCCTGCGGAACGGGCGATATCGTCGCGCGGACGAATGCCTGCGGAGAACACGATCATGTCCGTGTCGAGATGCGCGCCGTCCGCAAAGTTCATGCGGTTGACCGCGCCTTCGCCGTCGACGATGGCGAGCGTATTGCGGTTCGTATGCACCGTCACGCCGAGCGCCTCGATCTTGCTTCGCAGCACGCGGCCGCCGCCCTCGTCCACTTGCACCGCCATCAGGCGCGGCGCGAATTCGACGACGTGCGTTTGCAGCCCCATGTCGCGCAGCGCCTTCGCGGCTTCGAGCCCGAGCAAGCCGCCGCCCACCACCGTGCCCGTCTTCGCACGCGCGCCGAACGCCTGCATCGCTTGCAGGTCTTCGATCGTGCGATAGACGAAACATCCTTCGCGGTCCTTACCTTCTACCGGCGGGACGAATGGGTACGATCCGGTCGCCATAACGAGCTTGTCGTAGGCGAGCGTTTCACCGGTCGATGTCGTGACGGTGCGCGCTGCGCGGTCGATGGCGACGGCTCTCGCATTCAGCTTCAGCGCGTAACCCGAACGATCGAAGAAGCCCGCTTCGACGAGCGAGAGGTCGTCCGCGGACTTGCCCGCGAAGAACTCGGACAGATGCACGCGGTCGTACGCTGCGCGCGGTTCCTCGCACAGCACCGTGACATGCAGTGCTTCATTGGCGCTTTCAGCGAGGCATTCGAGGAATTTGTGGCCGACCATCCCGTGGCCGATGACAACGATATTCATGACAGGGACCTTTCCTCAGTTGGCAACGCCGTTATTGACTGCGAGCGCGCTTTCACGCAGCGCGGCCTCGCGGGCCTTGTGTTCGGGAGAGAAGCGCACGGCGATGGCGCACAGCGCCGAGCCCGCGACCAGCACGCCGAGCAGCGACAGCGTCTGCTGCACGTTGCCGACGCCCTTCATCAGGAAGCCCGCGGCTACCGCGCCCACATTGCCGCCCGCGCCGATCACGCCGGCCACGCCGCCGAGCGCTTTGCGGTCGATGAACGGCACGAGCGCATACGTCGCACCGCATGCCATGTGCGTGAAGAGACCGAACGCGATCATCGCGATGAGGGCAAGCGCGATGCCGTCCGCGTGAGCGAAGGCATAGAGACCGACGCCCTCGCCCGCGATCAACACGAAAAGCAGCGTCGCGCGTATGTCGAGGCCGCGCCGCGCGGCGGCTTTATCGGAAAGCCAGCCGCCGAGTGCGCGGGCGAACAATGCAAGCAAACCGAAGCTGCCCGCCGCCATGCCTGCCTGACCGAGCGACAGGCCGAAGTGATCGACGTAATAGACCGCCGCGATGTTGTGGATGAACACCTCGACGCCGAAGCACGCGCCATACGTCACGAACAACATCCATACGCGATAGTTCGCGCAAGCGGTGACAAAGCTCTGCCAGCCGCCCTTCTTGCCGCCGTCGATGGCGATGCCCGCGCGACGCAGTTGCGCGAAGTCGCCTTGCGGACAGTCCTGCGTATAGCGCCAGTAGAAGAACGCCATCACGGGCATCGCCAGGCCCGGCACGATCAGCGCGATACGCCATGCCGATGCTTCGCCTGCGCCCAATGCAATCGCCGCCGCGACGAGCAAGGGCACGATGGCCTGCGCCGCGCCCGCGCCTGCGTTGCCCCAGCCCGCGGTCGTCGCGTTGGCCGTGCCCACCACGTTCGGCGCGAACATCACCGACGTGTGGTACTGCGTGATGACGAAGCTCGCGCCGATAGCGCCGATGGCGAGCCGGCACCACAGGAAGCTGTCGTATCCCGTGGAAAGCGCCGCGCCGATGACCGGCACCGCGCCGACGAGCAACAGCGCGCTATACACCTTGCGCGGGCCGAAGCGGTCGCACATCGGGCCGACCACGAGCCGCACGAGAATCGTCACCGCGACCGCTGCGATGTTGATGTTGGCGATCTGGTCCGCGTTGAGTCCGTATTCACGCTTGATGAGCGGCATGAGCGGCGCGCACGCGAACCACGCGAAGAAGCACACGAAGAACGCCATCCACGTGAGATGGAAGGCGCGCATCGGCGCCGTGCGCAAGCTGAAGAGATCGATTCGGGTGGCTTTGTCCATCGTCTTTCCGCAAAAAAAAGAAAGGCGTCCCGTGCACCGGGCCGATGGCCAGATGCAGGGGACGCCGTTGTCCGTGCCCACTTGGCTTCAATCAGCCGGGCGCTATATTCAGGACGGATCGCCGTTGATCCGATGGCGAGACTAAAGGCAAAGGCTATGCCATGCGCGTCGCATCGTCCGCTTTCGCTTGTGGCATAAGGCTTCGAGCGCGGCGCGCACTCGTTGCGTGCATTCGGCCCGCGTCGCATTCGGATGCACGCCGGCACAGCGATGGTGCGACGCAGCACTCATCGCGTGCGAAGGGCTCATTCGTGATCCGCGTGAACGATCCGGTTAGCGCACGCTTATCTCCACTGTTCACGCGACTTCCGCGTGGCGGATGGCATCCACGAAGAAAATGGCCCGCTTATTGCATTGGAAAGAGCGCCGCGGCAACGACGCTGTGGCGCATGAGTATTGAAGGATCGAACGCACCGACTGCGAACCACGGACAACGGCGTCCCTCGTGCCCGACACGAGCGGACGCTTTTCGCGTTCGCCGCGCCGAATCCAGCAACATGCGATACAGGACCCAACATGAGCACCACTCGCGCGAACAACCCAGGCAAAGTCACGCTGCTGAGCGCAGGACCCGGCGACCTCGATCTCTTGACCATCCGCGCCGCCAACGTGCTTGCCGCAGCGGACATCCTGCTGCTCGACGACCTCGCGAATCAGGACATCGTCACGCTCGCACCGCGCGCTCGCGTGATTCGCGTGGGAAAGCGCGGCGGCTGCAAGTCCACGCCGCAAGCGTTCATCGAGCGCCTCATGCAGCGTTACGCGAAGAAAGGCCTGCACGTCGTGCGCGTGAAGGGCGGCGACGCCTTGTTGTTCGGTCGCGCAGGCGAGGAGCTGACCGCGCTGCGCGGCGCGGGCATTCCGGTGGATATCGTGAACGGAGTGTCGTCAGGCTTTGCTGCGGCGGCGAGTCTCGGCATGTCGCTCACGCATCGGGATCATTGTCAGGGCGTGACCTTCGTGACCGCGCACATGCAGGACCACGGCGAGCCCGACTGGCGCGCGCTCGCGGCCACCGGCATGACGCTCGCCATCTACATGGGCATGAGCCGCATTGCGAGTATCGCGGCGACGCTGCTCGATGCGCTGCCGGCCAGCACGCCGGCGGCGGTCGTGCAGCACGCGGGCTCGGCGCATGAGAAGCGGCTCGTGACCACGCTCGATCGCCTCGCCACTGATGCTGCGGCAGCCGGACTCGGCAGCCCGGCTGTGATCTTGGTGGGCGGAGCGATCGGCGAAGCGGTCGAGTTTGCCATGCGTCGCGAGCCCGGTTTCGCTCACGCGGCCTGAGCGACGCCGTCATGCGGCCTATGCCATCCGGCCAGGTTTTCGCTCGTGGCGTCGTGCGTTAGAGTCGAATCCACCGATACCTCGAACACCGCTTCCGCTCAACAGATGCTTCGCGTCCTACTCGTCACCGACACCGACAAGCCCATCGGCGATCTTCGCGATCAGCTCGCCCGCATGGGCTATGAGATGCTCGCCGAGGTCGCCGCGCCGGCCAAGCTGCACGCGGCCGTCGAGAGCCAGAAGCCGGATGTCGTCATCATCGACACGGACTCCCCTTCGCGCGACACGCTCGAACAACTCGCGGTGATGAACCAGGCCGCGCCGCGCCCCGTGCTGATGTTCAGCAACGACGCGGATCAGCAGTTCATCCGCGCTGCCGTCGGTGCGGGCGTGACGGCCTACTCGGTCGAGGGCCTCGCGCCGGAGCGGCTCGCGCCGATCATCGAGGTCGCGCTCGCGCGCTTCGCTCACGAAGCGCGGCTGCGGCTGCGGCTGGAACAAGTCGAGAACGAACTCGCGCAGCGCAAGCTCATCGACCGCGCGAAGCGTCTGCTGATGGAACGGCGCGGCATGTCGGAAAACGACGCTTACGCCACGCTGCGCAAACGCGCGATGGATCAGGGCGTGAAAGTCGCGGAAATCGCCCGCCAGCTTCTTTCGGTGGCCGACCTGCTCGGTTAGACAGTACTCCTTATCACGTCATGAATTCGCCTATATCCGCTTCATCCGCCACGCACGCGCCCGAACGCACGCATCTGCGGCTCGGCTTCGTCGCGCTCAGCGACGCCGCGCCGCTCGCCGCCGCCGCGCTGCGCGAGATGGGACAGCGCCACGGCATCGAGATCGAGCTATGCCGGCAGCCGTCGTGGGCCGTCGTGCGCGACAAGCTTTTGTCGGGCGAACTGGACGCGGCGCACGCGCTGTACGGGCTCGTGTATGGCGTGCAACTCGGCATCGGCGGGCCGCAGGCCGACATGGCCGTGCTCATGGTGCTCAATCGCAACGGACAGGCGATCACGCTGTCGAACCCGATTGCCGACGCGATCCGCCAAGGGGCAAGCGTGAAGGACGCGCTGGCATCGCTGGGTCGCGTGCCGGTTATCGCACAGACGTTCCCGACCGGCACGCATGCCATGTGGCTCTACTACTGGCTCGCGGCGAACGGTGTGCATCCGTTGCGCGACGTGCGCAGTGTGGTGATTCCGCCGCCGCGCATGGCGGAGGCGCTCGCCGAAGGCACGCTCGACGGCTTCTGCGCGGGCGAGCCGTGGCATGGCGTCGCCGAAGCGCGCGGCGCGGGACGCACGGTCGTCCATACCAGCGAGATTTGGCCGGATCATCCGGAGAAGGTGCTTGCCTGCCGGCGCGATTTCGTCGCCCTCTATCCGAATACCGCGCGTGCGCTGGTGCGCACGATGCTCGATGCATGCGCCTGGGTTGACCGACCCGAGCACCGCGCGGAGATCGCGCAAGAACTCGCTTCGTCGGACTTGCTGGGCGTGCCGCGCGAGTTGATCGAAGCGCGGCTGGGCGCGCGGCACGGCATCGCGCCGGTGCGCTTCTTCGATGACGGCGCGGTCAACTATCCGCGCGCCTCGGAGGGCTTGTGGTTCATCACGCAGTATCGTCGATGGGGCATGCTCACCGCCGAGGGCGACGACTCAGCCGTTGCGGCGGCCGTGAATCAGACGGCTCTGTATCGCGAGGCGGCGGGCGCTTCGGGCGTGCCGATCCCTGCGGAAGGGCAAGCCGCGACCCTCTGCGATGGCCGCGTGTGGGATGCCGGCGATCCGGTGGCGTATGTCGCCGGCTTCGATGTGAAAGCCTGAGGCGGCGCCGATCGCGCCGGAGATAGCGCAGTACACAAGAATCGGTGAATGGACCGCGTTGGGCGATCGGCGTGCGTGCTTCGGCCCCGCCCCGCCTCGTTCGACTGGATGATCACTCGCCGGTGCTGTGATTGCATCGCCGTTTAGATGGTGTCGTCGCGCTGCTTGTGTAATGCCACGCCAGCGATTGCGCTTGGCTCAATAAACTTCGTGGATGCTTCGCGCGGCCGCATCGGCTTGTGCTTGCGGCTTCGGCTCACGGGTTGCGGTCTGCGAGTGGCAGCTTGCGAGCCGAGGCTCCGTGCCACCGCTCGGGGCTGGGCTCGCGGCTCCGGTTAGGATCTGAGCTTGCGCGTGGACTTGCCCTCTAACTCAACCTCGCACCCGGACCCAGCCCCGGACTTGCCCCGACTCGCCGCCCGGCCGCGAAAACTCGACGCTTCAGCAATACGCCCCGCGCCAACGCACCCGCCCCGCCTTGACTTACCCCCGCAAATCCCGAGAATGAGCGCCGCCGCCACGCGCGACGCCCCGACGAGCGGCCAGCCCAAACCCGCCCGCGAGGATGTTTTCCCGCGTGATCCGCAACTTCATGGACAATAACGGGATGAGGCACGAACGCCCCGGCGTTTCCTGCGCTCGTCGCACCGGCGCGCGATGCATGTCGCGCCGACGCAGCATCCACGGCGACCGGCCCTTTGCGGCCGGTCAGCCACCGAACTCGGCCACCCGCGCCGCCCGAGGATGAGGTCGTCCTCGAACGCGGCCTACAGGAGCATCATCCATGACCGACATGAATCCGTCCTTTCTCGGGCGGCTATCCATCGCCTTCGGCGCGTTTTTCGGCATCCTCGGCAACAGCGCGTTCGCCGGCCGCGTGCAGCGTCTGCGCGAAGCGGGCGACGCGCCCCAAGCACCCGAGGCACCCATCAAGACGCCCGCGCCCGCCGCAGCGCCGGTTGCCCCGGCAGCACCCGCGCCCTCGCCACTGAGGGAAGCGAGCCCGGTCGCCGCGCTCCAGTTGCTGGGCCTGCTTCAGCGCGACGCCCGCTTCATCGACTTCGTCGAAGAAGACATCGCCAACTACAGCGACGCCGACATCGGCGCGGCCGCGCGCCTCGTGCACGACGGCTGCCGCGCCGTGCTGCGCGAGCACTTCACCATCAAGCCGGTGCGCAGCGAAGCGGAAGGCAGCCGCATCACGCTGCCGGACGGCTTCGACGCAAGCGCCGTGCGTCTCACGGGCAACGTCGTCGGCAAGCCGCCGTTCAACGGCAGCATCAGCCATCGCGGATGGAAGGTCGAGGCAACGCGCCTGCCGAAGCTCGCCGAGACGCATGACGCGAGCATCGTCGCCCCGGCGGAGGTGGAGCTATGAGCGACTTCGACCAGCAAAACACGCCGCGCTATTCGATCGGCGTCGATCTCGGCACGACGCATTGCGCGCTGTCGTACGTGGACTTGTCCGCGAGCGACGGCGAGAAGACCGCGCAGGGCGTGCTGTCCATCGCCCAGTTGACCGCGCCCGGCGCCGCCGAGGAGCGCGATCTGCTGCCGTCGTTCCTCTACTTGCCGCATCCGAACGAACTCGCGCCCGGCGACCTGACGCTGCCGTGGACGCAGGAGCGGCCCTTCATCGTCGGCGAACTGGCGCGCAGCCGCGGCGCGGGCACGCCCATCCGGCTCGTGTCGAGCGCGAAAAGCTGGCTGTGCCACCCCGGCGTGGACCGGCGCGCCGCGATCCTTCCGGCCGATGCGCCCGAGGAAGTCGAACGCGTGTCGCCGCTGGAAAGCTCGGTGCGCTATCTGACGCATTTGCGCGAGGCTTGGAACCACGCGCATCCGGACGCGCCGTTCGATCAGCAGGACGTCACGGTGACGATCCCCGCGTCGTTCGATCCCGCCGCCCGCGAGCTCACGGCCGAAGCGGCGACCGCCGCGGGCTACGCGCGCATGACGCTGCTCGAAGAACCGCAAGCGGCGCTCTATAGCTGGATTCAGAAGTCGGGCGGCGGCTGGCGCAAGCAGGTCAAGGTGGGCGACGTGATTCTCGTCGTCGATGTCGGCGGCGGCACGACCGACTTGTCGCTGATCGCGGTGGTCGAGCGCGAAGGCAATCTCGAACTGCATCGCGTGGCGGTCGGCGAGCACATTCTGCTCGGCGGCGACAACATGGACCTGGCGCTCGCGCACGTCGTCGCTCGCAAGCTCGCCACTCAAGGCACGCAGCCCGATCCGTGGCAGTTGCGCGCGCTGACCTACGCGTGCCGGTCGGCCAAGGAAACGCTGCTCTCCGATCCGAACACCGACACCGTGCCGCTCGTCGTGCCGAGCCGCGGTTCGAAGCTGATCGGCGGATCGCTGCGCACCGAACTCACGCGCGCCGAGCTCACGCAGATTCTGCTCGAAGGCTTCTTCCCACAAGTGGACGCGTCCGCTCGCCCGGTGGCGCGCGCTCGCGTCGGTCTCACGCAGCTCGGGCTGCCGTATGCGCAGGATGCGGCCGTCACGCGCCATCTGGCCGCGTTCCTCGGCCGGCAAGTGAACGCGCTCGCCGAAGTCGAGGGCATTCAGCGCGACGTGCCGCCCGGCGCGACGCTCTTGCATCCCACCGCCGTGCTGTTCAACGGCGGCGTGTTCAAGTCGCACTTGCTGGTCGAGCGCGTGATGACGACGCTCAACGCGTGGCTCGCCGCCGAGAACGCGCCGCCCGCGCGGCTGCTCGAAGGCGCGGATCTGGACCTCGCGGTGGCGCGCGGCGCGGCCTATTACGGCTACGTGCGGCGTGGCAAGGGCGTGCGCATTCGCGGCGGCACGGCGCGGGCGTATTACGTGGCGGTCGAATCGGCCATGCCGGCCGTACCCGGACTGGAGCCGCCCGTGTCGGCGCTCTGCGTCGCGCCGTTCGGCATGGAGGAAGGCACCGACGCGGCGTTGCCCGCGCAGGAGTTCGGGCTCGTCGTCGGCGAGCCGGTGCATTTCCGCTTCTTCGGCTCGTCGGTGCGCAGGCAGGATCAGGTCGGCACGCTGCTCCATTACTGGCAGCCGGACGAATTGCAGGAACTGGAAGAGATCGAAGCATCGCTGCCGTCCGAAGGGCGCACGCCGGGCGAAGTCGTGCCGGTCAAGCTGCACGCGCGCGTGACGGAAGCCGGCACGCTGGAACTCGAAGCGGTCCCGCGCGGCTCGCAGGAACGCTGGAAGGTCGAGTTCGACGTGCGCGGCAGCGCAAGCGCGGATCACGGCGCGGGCCTGTAAGTGTCGGCGTGCAAGAAGAAGCCGTCGGCGGCGTCGGGCGCGCGGTATCGCGTCGGCATCGACCTGGGGACGAGCAATACCGTCGTCGCCTATGCGGAGGCCGGCTCGAACGATATCCGCGTGTTTCCGGTCGAGCAGCTCGTCGGTCCCGGCGAAGTGGCCGCGCAGCCGCTGCTGCCGTCGCTGCGGTATCACCCCGCGCTGGGCGAACTCGCGCCGGGTGACGTGCAATTGCCGTGGCCGCCGGCTTCGGCGACCGAGCCGCCTGCGGTTATCGGCCGCCTCGCTCGCCATCTCGGCGCGCAGGTGCCGGGGCGGCTCGTGTCGAGCGCGAAAAGCTGGCTTTCGCATGCATCGGTGGATCGCGTCGCGCCGATCCTGCCGTGGGGCGCAAGCGACGATGTCGCCAAGGTCTCGCCCGTCGCCGCGAGCGCGAGCTATCTCGCGCACGTGCGCGCCGCGTGGAACCAGCAGTTCCCCGACGCGCCGCTCGAAGCGCAGGACATCGTGCTGACCGTGCCCGCTTCCTTCGATGAAGGCGCGCGCGCCCTCACCGTCGAAGCAGCGCGCATGGCCGGGCTTCACGCGCTGCGGCTTCTCGAAGAACCGCAGGCCGCGTTCTACGACTGGCTCTTTCACCACCGCGAGACGCTCGGCGAGGAACTCGCGAAGACGCGCCTCGTGCTGATCTGCGACGTCGGCGGCGGCACGACCGATCTCACGCTCATTCAGGTCGAAGCCGGCGACGGCGAAGAGCCGCGTCTCACGCGCATCGGCGTCGGCAATCACCTGATGCTCGGCGGCGACAACATGGACCTCGCGCTTGCGCATCTCGTCGAGAAGCAGCTCGCGGGCGGCGACGGACGGCTGTCGGCGGCGCGGCTGTCGCAACTGGTCGAGCGGTGCCGCGCCGCCAAGGAGCAGTTGCTCGGCGAGAACGCGCCCGCGTCGGCGTCCATCACGCTGCTCGGCGCGGGATCGAAGCTGATCGGCGGCGCGCGCTCAGCGGAGGTGACGCGCGAAGAGATCGAACGGATCATCGTCGAGGGCTTCTTTCCGCTCGTGTCCGAGAACGAGCGGCCGGGGCGCACGCGCACCGGCATCGTCGAATTCGGGCTGCCTTATGCGAGCGATCCGGCGATCACGCGCCACGTCGCGGCGTTTCTCGCGCAGCACGCGACGCCTTCCCGCGAAGCGTTGCGCGAAGCTTCGAAAGCCGATGACGCCCTTCCCGTTCCCGACACGCTGCTCCTGAACGGCGGCGTCTTTCGCGCCGCTCCGCTCGCGCGACGCGTCGCCGACACGCTCGGCCGCTGGCGCGGCGAGCCTGTGCACGTGCTCGCCAACGACGACCCCGACGTGGCCGTCGCGCGCGGCGCGGTCGCCTATGCGCTCGCGCGCGCGGGCCATGCGCCGAAGATCGGCGGCGGCTCGGCGCGCAGCTACTTTCTGCTGCTGGACGAAGACGGCGACGCGTCGCGCGGCGTCTGCGTGCTGCCGCGCGGCACCGAAGAAGGCCAGGCGATCCACCTCGCCGATCGCACCTTCGCGCTGCGGCTCGGCGCGCCGGTGCGCTTTCACCTCGTCTCGTCGGTGGCGGATACCGCGTACCGGGCAGGCGAAATCGCCGATGTCAGCGCCGCAGGCGGCGACTTCGTGCGCCTGCCGCCGATCGCGACGGTCGTCGATCCGCGCGGCCACGCGAGCGCCGGCAAGCCGAGCGAGACGCCGGTGCAGCTCACGACATCGCTCACGGAAGTCGGCACGCTGGAGATGCACTGCATCGCCACCGACGATCCCGCGCAACGCTGGCTGCTTGAATTCCAGCTGCGCCGCGAAGAGCCGAAGGGCGATGCCGCCGCCGGAGAGACGCATCCGGCGCTGCCGAAGGCCATCGAACTGATCGATCGCACCTTCGGCACGCGCGCGCAGGACGTCGCGCCGAAGGAAGTGAAGCGGCTGCGCGCGCAACTCGAACAGGCGCTCGGCCCGCGCGACACATGGGACATCGTGGTGCTGCGCGAATTGTTCGGCGCGCTGTGGGACCGGGCGAAGAAGCGTCGGCGCAGCGCCGACCACGAACGCCTGTGGCTCAACCTCGCGGGCTATGCGATGCGTCCCGGCTTCGGGCATCCGCTCGACGAATGGCGCGTCGAGCAGTTGTGGACGCTCTTCGACCAGGGCATCCAGTACGTCAACGAGAACCAGATCTGGTCGGAATGGTGGACGCTCTGGCGGCGCGCGGCGGGCGGGCTCGACGAAGCCGCGCAACTTCGTCTGCTGGACGACATGGCTTTCGTGCTCCAGCCGCCCGGCACGAGCCGCTATCGACGCGCGGCAGGCGCGGCGCGCGCGGGCTACGAGGACATGGTACGGCTCGCGGCATCGCTCGAACGCGTGCCGGTCGAGCGCAAGGTCGAGGTCGGCGAGTGGCTGCTCACGCGCCTGAAGAAGCCTTCGGAGAATCTGCAAAGCTGGTGGGCGGTCGGGCGCATCGGCGCGCGGCAGCCGTTCTATGGCAGCGCGCATGGCGTCGTGCCGCCGGAGGTCGCCGCGCGCTGGCTCCATGCGATCCTCGCGCTCGACTGGAAGAAGGTCGAGCCCGCGGCGTTCGCGGCGGTGCAGATCGCGCGCATGACCGGCGACCGCTCGCGCGACATCGCGGACGACGTGCGCGCCGCCGTCATCGAACGGCTCACGACGCAAGGCGCCGCGCAATCGTGGATCGCGATGGTGAGCGAGAACGTCGCGCTCGATCGCGCCGACGAAGGCCGCGTGTTCGGCGAAACCTTGCCGGCGGGGCTGAAGCTGATCGGCTGAACCGGCCGCGCCGGCGCGTGCAATTGCTTCGCTCTCAGAAGCGATTTGGCGCGTTCGGATTCGCGATCGCTTGAATAGCGGCCGCACGCGTCCTAAGGTTATCAGTGTGTCGCTTCGACACTCACTGAAGGAGGTCCACCATGCCATCCCCGCGTAAGGCTCAAGCGAGCCATCCCGCCGACACGGAAATGTCGAGCCGCAAGAAAACCGCCGGCACCAAAGCGAACACCGCGAAGACCGCGAGCGCGAAGGAAATGAGCGTCGGCAAGCGCACCACGAAAGCAAAACCGAAGTCGTAAGTGATCGGCTGGTACCGCGCTCGAGCGCGGGGATCGGTCACGGCTGTCCTTCGAAACGGCGAGCGGCAAGCACATAGTCCGCTCGCCGTTCGGCTTTCTGCGCTCCCGAAAAGCAATCTCGATCCGCGAGACCGCACTTTTTGCCGCCCGCCAGCAGATCGGCGCGCAAAAAAGGCGTTGCCACATGGCAGCCTTCATCTAAAGTAGTTAACCTCTTTTGCACCGCTCTTTCGAGATCCCGACGATGGCCGTCCCGCCACGCGCCGCCTCCGTGCGCGCCGAAGGAATCCTGACCGCCGCCGCCCGCGAAGCCGGCGCGAGTCTCGTGCGCAACCTGTCGATTCCGGCGCCCTTCTCCGACGCCGCGCTCGAAGCGCAGTTCCTCGAAGACCACAGCCAGCGGTTCTGCGCGTTCCGGCGCGCGTCGGCGCTGCTCGCGCTCGTCATC
Organism: Caballeronia sp. AZ10_KS36; assembly: GCF_023631105.1. NCBI lineage: Bacteria > Pseudomonadati > Pseudomonadota > Betaproteobacteria > Burkholderiales > Burkholderiaceae > Caballeronia > Caballeronia sp. AZ10_KS36. The sequence goes on from NZ_JALQDQ010000025.1 coordinate 401,956, forward strand.
TGGACGTGCTTTCTGTGGTGGGACTTCAGCTTCGTGCGCGGCAACAAGGCGCTCAACGTGCGGCTCGCGGACATTTTGACGCTGCGCTTCGCCGGCGTCGCGCTCCTGATCTGCGTCGGCTTTCTGGTGCTGCGGCCGTCGTTTCGCTCGCACGCCACGGCGCACCGCGTCATCCTCACCGGCATTTACGGCCTGCTCTGCCTCATCCTGACGATGGTGGCGATCACGCCCGCGCCGTACAACTACACGCAGTACTTCATCGGCCTGTACCTCGCGCTCTTCTTCCAGTTCAGCTTTTTCTACCTGCGTTCGCGCGCCGCGCTGATGGTCGGCGTCATCACGATGGCCTCCGTCGTCTTCCTGCAGATCACGGTCGGGCTGCTCAACCCGGAGGATTTCTTCGCCGGGCTCTTTTATATGTTCAACGTCGTGGTGGTCGGGCACGGCGTCTGTGCGCACGCCGAGCGCGTGTCGCGGGAACGGTATCTCGCCGAGCGCGCGCTGGCGTCGCTCAACGACGAACTGCGCGGCGCGAACGGCTCGCTGGAACGCAAGAATCGCGAACTGGAAATCGCGAAGAAGGATCAGGAGACGAAGACCAACGCGCTGCTCGCGCTGCGCGAACAGCAGATGATCGCCGCGCAGACGGCGAGCCGCGAGAAATCCAACTTCCTCGCCGCCGCGACACACGACCTGCGGCAGCCGATGCACGCGCTCAATCTCTTCCTGCAAGCGGCCGCCGAAGCCATTCGCAACGAGGACTTCGATCAGGCCGAGCGCCTCATCAACGAATGCGGGCGCTCGTCGGTGATTCTCGCGCGCCTCTTGAACGCCGTGCTCGACTTGTCGCGGCTCGAATCGGGGCGCGTCGTGCCGCGCTATCACGTCTTCGATGTCCGCGAGATCGTCGAGGAAGCCGCCGAGCAGTTGCGCCCGTTCGCCAAGAGCCGTGGCGTGGACTTGCGCCTGCGCCTGCCGAAAGACGAGGTCGTATGCGTGCGCAGCGACGCGCACTGGCTCGGCCGCGCGGTGGCGAATCTGGTGTCGAACGGCATCAAGTACGCGGATACCGCCAAGCGCGCGAAGCCGACGGTGATCGTCGGCGTGGTGCGCTCGCCGACGCGCGCGCGTATCGACGTGCTCGACAACGGCATCGGCATACCGGCCGATTACTTCGACGCCATTTTTCAGCCGTTCTTTCAGGTCGACAACCCGGAGCAGGATCGCGACAAGGGGCTGGGGCTCGGCCTGTCGATCGTGAATGCGGTGATCTCGATGCTCGACGAACACCGCATCGAACTGAAGTCCGCCGAAGGACGCGGCTCGCGCTTCTCCGTGGATATTCCGCTATGCGGGCCGTCGCCCGATCAGCCGTCCGCGCGCGCGCCGGCGCGCTCAGAAGCCGCGGAAGCGGCGCAACTGGACGGGCGCTATGTGCTGCTCGTGGAAGACGACGGTCTCGTGCGCGCCTCCACCGAGGCGCTGCTTTCGCAATGGGGCGTTCTCTACGACTCCGCCGCGACGTTCGAAGAATACGAAGCGATACTCGCGACCATCGAACGCTTTCCCGATCTCATCATCACCGACTACCGCTTGGGCGATGCGAAGACCGCCCGCGAAGTCGCGATGCTCGGCGCGCGCAAGCTCGGGCGCGCGTGCCCTTGCCTCGTGGTGACGGGCGAGCCGGCGGCGACCATCGTGCCGCTCGCCTGCGACCACGACGTGCTGAGCAAGCCGGTGAGCCCGGCCGAACTGCGTCGCGGCATGGTGTCGATGATCGAGGCGGACGCGTTCAACGGCCGGTGAGCCGCGCCGCGAACCACTCCCGCAGCGCTTCGACTTCTTCCATGCAGACCGTATGCGCCATGGGGTACGCGTGCCAGTCCACGGCGCAACCGTGGCCGCGCGCGAACTCGCACGCTTCCTCGCCGAGCCGCACGTCGAGCACGTCGTCGAAGCTGCCGTGCGCGGCGAACACCGGCGCGGCGCGGTTGCCTTCGCTGATCGAGGCATCGATCAGACCTGGCGACGGGATATAGCCCGACAGCACGATCAGGCCCGCGAGCTTTTCCGGATGCGTGAGACCGGCGTGATACGTCATCGCGCCGCCCTGCGAGAAGCCGGCGATAAAGATGCGCTCGGTCGGAATGCCGCGCGCGTTCTGCTCGGCGATCAACGCCCGCACGCGCTCAACCGACGCCTCGATGCCCGCTTCGTCCACCTTCCGGTTGATGCCCTCGAACGACAGAATGTCGTACCACGCGCGCATCACGTAGCCGTTGTTCGCCGTGACCGGAATCTCCGGCGCGTTCGGGAAGACGAAGCGCACGGCGGGCGCATCCGCGAGGCGCAGTTCGGGCACGAGCGGAACGAAGTCGTTCGCGTCGGCGCCGAGGCCGTGCATCAGAATGACGGCGAATTCGGGATTCGGCGCAGTTTCGATTTCGACGACCGACGGTGAATCGCTCATGAGCACTTCTCTCTAAATGATGGGAACGAGGATCTGAATGATGCCGACCACGGACACCAGCCACGCAAGCGAGCGCAAAAACGGCACGCCCGCCGCGTACAGCGGCACATAGACCACCCGCGCGACGAAGTAGGCCAGCGCGCCGTAGTGCGTGAGCGGGTTCTCGCGCCCGGTCACGTGGACGATCAGCACGGCGACCGCGAAGACCGGCAGCGTCTCGAAGAGATTCGACTGCGCGCGCATCAGACGCGCGGTGAGCTTGCCGGGCGGCGGCGCGGGGCCGTCGCGCGGGCCGGTGTTGTAGCGGATGCCGGTTTCGCGGTTGCGCAAGAGCGCCGGCAGCAGCACTTGCACCAGCGCGAGCACGAGCGTCCAGGCCAGCATCGTCAGTTCGAAACTCATGGCGTCTCCAGTCGGGCGTCTATTGTCTCAGGCGCGCGCTTCATTCGGCCGATGTCAGCGCGGCAGCCTGCGGCGCACTGTCGAGCGCGAGATCATGGCTCGCGAGCTGTTCGAAGCGGCCGCTCGGCTCCGCGTAATCCCAGCGTTCCACGCGCACGCGCCGCCCGGTCGCGTTGCACGTATAGCGGATGACGTTCACGGAATTGCCGACGGTCGCCCGCGTGCGCGACGACAGCGCCGTGCCCGCCTGCACCGCCCAGATGCGGCGCGGCAGATCGGCGAACGTGTCGTGCAGCGGCAGCACGTACGGCAGATGGATATGTCCGCCGAGAATCAAATCAGCGCCCGCGCGCGCCCAGCGCGGGACCGCGCGTTCGCGCCCGTGCAGCAGGTTCGTCTCGTCGCTCGCGCGCGAGACCGCCACCGGCTGATGCGTGACCACGACGCGCAACTGCGCCGCGCTCGCCGCCTCCAGGCGCGCCGCGACGCGCCGGATTTGCGGCATCGACACTTCGCCATCCTTGTGGCGATACGGCCGCGTCGTGTTGACGCCGAGCACGAGCACATCGCGCGATTCGAACGACGGCTCCAGTTCTTCGCCGAACGCGCGTTGATGGTTCGCGTACGGGCGCACGAGCCGGGTGAACACATCGTAGAGCGGAATATCGTGATTGCCCGGCACGACCACGGCGGGCGTCGCGCCGAACGTATTCATGAAGGCGCGCGCCTCGTCGAATTGATAGCGGCGCGCCCGCTGCGTGATGTCGCCCGACAGGATCACGACATCGGGCGGCACGGCTTCGGCAAGACGCAAGAGCGCCGCGACGACTTTGGGCCGCTCGGTGCCGAAATGCGGATCGGAAATATGCAGCAATACGGTCATGAGCGATTGGCTTCGGCCACGGCGGGCTCGGGCTTGAGCAACAGCAACGGCCGTTCCGAGACGCGGAATTCGAGCGGCATGTCGAGCCACGCGATTTCGCCGTCGGTCGCGGCTTTGACGCGGCGTCTGCCCGTCGAACGCAATCCGCGCGACGGCCGCGTCACCGTGATCCTGTCGAAAGTGAAGCTCTCGACGTGATCCGAATCCGCGAGACGTCCCGCCGCGCCGCGCAGTGACAAAAGCAGATGCGCGAGCCGCCCGATGGGTCGCGGCGCAATCGCGACGAGCAAGCCGTGTTCCACTGCGCGCGCCTCGGCCATGCCGATCTGTTCGAGCTGGAGCCGGTTGTTGCCGACGAAGAGTGTCGACGAACGCACTTCGCGCGTGCGTCCCTCATGCTCGATATGCAGCCTCAGATGACGATGCCGCCGCAATAGCGTGAAAAGCGCCGACCACAGCGCGACGAGCCGGCTGCGGCCGAATTGCCGCTTGTAGGCTTCGCGGTCTTCGAGCAGCTTCGGATACAGCCCGAGGCTCGCGTTGACGATGAACATGCGGTCGTTCACGTAACCGACCTGCACCGGATAGGCGCGCGCGTCGAGCAGCAGTTTCGTGGAGGCGTCGAGATCGGCGGGAATGCCGTGATCGCGGCTGAAGTAGTTGAAGGTGCCGCGCGGCAGCACGCCGAACGGCACGTCCGCTTTCAGCGCCGCTTCGGCGACCGTGCAGAGCGTGCCGTCGCCGCCCGCGCCGACGAGCACACCGCGTTGCGCGCGGGCCTCTTCGGCGGCTTCGCGTGCGACGGCGGCGAGACGCCGGGGCTTGTCGACCACGCGCAGATCGAAGCGCCGCCCCGCCGCGCCGAACTCGCGCGCCAAAGCCGCGCGTGTTTCGTCCGCCTGCCTGCGGCCGGAACCGGCGTTCATCACGATGAAAAACGGCGCGTCGGGCGCAAGCGCGCGAGCGGCGGCCGACGCATCGGCCAAGGGTGCGGACACGGTCATCGGCTGCGCTCCTTGCGGTTCGTCGCATGATTGCGTGCGCCGAAACGCGTCGAGCGGCCGGCGAGCCGTGCCGATTATAACGAAAGCCTTACAACCGGAGCGCGCCGCGCGTGACGTCTACAGCGGGACGCTTACGTGTGCTCGCCCCGAATGTAGTACTCGAGCTGCTGAATGGTGAACTGCTGCTCGGAGATGATGTTCTTGACCAGATCGCCGATGGAGATCATGCCGACGAGCTTGCCGTTGTCGATCACCGGCAAATGGCGCATGCGCTTGTCGGTCATGAGCGCCATGCAGTCGTCGGTGGTCTGGTCGGGCCGCACGTAGCGCACGTGCGAAGTCATGATGTCGCGCACCGGCGTGTCTTTCGACGAGCGGTCCATGAGCACGACTTTGCGCGCATAGTCGCGCTCGGTCATGATGCCGACGATTTCGTCGCCGCGCGTGACGATCACCGCGCCGATGTGCTTGTCCGCCATCAGCTTGATCGCGTCGAAGACCGGCGCCGTGTCCGCGATCGTATAGACCGTCTGTTCGGGTTTCGAGCTCAGAACCTTTGCGACTGTTGCCATCGACCGCCTCCGTCTGACTTGCGCGCCGTTTGCCGTCCGCGTGGTGGACGGCCAGGCGCGCTGCGTTGTATCCGGAACACGTTGCTGCGCTGTATGAGCGTAAGGCTTCCGGTCCGATGCCTTCATCGGCATTAACCCGACCATTCGCGAAGAGTATAGGACACGCATCGCCGTGGCACCTGTGCTTTGCCTGCCTTCAGTTTCGCCGATTCCTGCCGCTAATCAGGCATCGCGCGGGAATTCCGTCATCCGCCAGGACTACGCGGCGCAAGCGCCCACATCACAGGAGAAGCAGTGAGCACTTCACAACAGGATATCGAGCAGCGCGTGCGGCTCGCGGGCAGCAACATGTTCGAGTTGCTTCTCTTCAAGCTGGGCGAGGCGCCGGATTCGGAGCAGCGCGAACTGTACGGCATCAATGTTTTCAAGGTGCGCGAGATTCTCGCGATGCCGACGATCACCGCCGTCGCCGGTTCGAGCGAGGAAATTCTCGGCGTCGCGGACATTCGCGGGCAGATCATTCCGGTGATCGACCTCGCGCGCATCACCGGCTGCCGCCCGAAGAACGGCCCGAAAATTCTGCTCGTGACCGAGTTCGCGCGCACGACGCAGGGTTTCGCGGTCGAGGAAGTCGACGATATCGTGCGGCTGGAGTGGAATCAGGTGTTGTCGGCGGAGTCGCATTCGAGCGGTCGCACGGTGACGAGTTTCGCGCGCCTCGATGGCAACGTCGACGGATCGCGCCTCGCGCAGGTGCTGGATGTCGAGCGCATCGTGCGGGACGTGCTGCCGGGCCAGGAAGCGGACATCACGGAAGCGCGCACCGGCCGTCTGCAACTGAAGCCGGGCGCACGCGTGCTGGCCGCGGACGATTCGGGCGTCGCGCGGGCGCTGATCGAACAGAGCCTGACCGCGATGGGCGTGCCGTTCGTCATGACGAAGACCGGACAGGAAGCGTGGGATGTGCTCGAAGCCGCGCTGCGCAAGGCGCAGAAGCACGGCACCGAGGTCTCCGACGAAATCGCGCTCGTGCTCACCGACCTCGAAATGCCCGAGATGGACGGCTTCACGCTCACGCGCCGCATCAAGGCGGACAGCGGCTTGCAGCACATTCCGGTGGTGATTCACTCGTCGCTGTCGGGATCGGCGAACGAGCAGCACGTGCGCAAGGTCGGCGCGAACGCGTATGTGTCGAAGTTCGAGGCGTCGGAACTCGCCACCGTGATGCGCGGCGCGATCGTCAACGCCTGAAACGGCGGTACAAAAGCATCGGCGCCCGGAGCGGGGAGACCTTGTGAGTCTGCCGCGCCGGGCGCCGAATGGGTCGCTTCAGTCTTGAGAGCCGGCGGATAAGCCGGCCAGACCGGTTCGATTAGTGACCGAAAAAGACCGAGTTGGTGCTGTTTGCTGCTTGCGTGCGGGCGCCGGACTGAGCCAGCGAGTCACGCGAACCACCGTAGGCGTTAGCGTCGACGCCGTGTGCGTGCTCTTCAGCAGCGATCGCTTGTGCGCTCGGGCCTTGTTGCGACGTCGGAGCGCCGGTGGCCGGGCGATAGAACGGAGCCGGGCCGTAGCCGCTTGCGAAAGCGGGCGCAGCGAGGGTGGCGGAAGCGGCGATAAGCAGGGTAGCGAGAAGATTGCGTTTCATGGTGTGCTCCAAAGACGGTTGACGTTCAATCAGAAAGCGCCGCAGCGGTCTTGCGAGAAACTGTCTGCTACGTCGATGGAAAACAGTGTATACCCCTACTATCGTTTTTTTATCCCGATATATTTCAATACACTTTTCATCCAGCGCCAACAATCGCTGGCCGCACGGGCGTGCGAAATGGCTTGAAGCCGCGCCGCATAAGGCGCAGAGCATGGTCCGCGTCGACGACGCTGTTCGCTAGGGACAGAACAATCACGCGCTTCAAAGCGCGATTCGGGACGTTGTCAGTGAACGAGACGCTGCATCAGATGGACGAGCGTCTCGGGAGAGTTGCCCTTTTGGCAGTACGCGTCGAAGCCGGCGTGCAGCCCTTTCGTGCGCACGAGTTCTTCGCCGAGCGCGGTGAACGCGATGATCCCCGCGTCGCGCGTCCGGGCGATGCGCCGTAGCACACGCGCGGTCGCGAAGCCGTCGTGCTCCGGCATGCTGATGTCCAGAATGACGATGTGCGGCACCCAGCCGTCGACCGCATGAAGCGCATCGACGCCGGACAGCGCGACTCGCGTCTCGAATCCGTCGGCGGTGAGCGCCGCGGCGAGCGCCTCGGCGCTGGAAGCGTTGTCATCGACGACGAGAATCCGCCAGCACGGGAGATCGACGTCGATACTGCGGTTGGTCCAGAGAGCGCATCGGGGCGAATGCAAATTCACGGGCATGGCAAGTCGAGATATTCGTCTGACGGCCGTACCGCACGAATCGCGCCAGCCCGGACGACCGGTCAGGCGCTGGCTTCGCGCTTGCCCTTGCGCCGTTTCGCGGCGTTTTCTTCGCTCTCGCGCAGGCGCGCATTCGCCTGAACGAGCGAGGCGGCGTCGCGCTGCCGCAGCGCCAGGTCGAGTTCGCCGAGCGCGGCCACGAGCGCATCGCGGTCGGCCTCCTCGCAGGCCGGCTCGCCGCCGGCCGCCACGCGCCGCGCTTCCTTGTCGAGCCGCTTGTAGAGCTTTGCGCCGAAGCGCGTGTCGAGCGCGCCTTCGCGCGCGAGACCGGATATCACCGATGCAAGGCGTATCAGTCCCGCTGCGGTGGTTTGCGTCGCGCCATCCAGATCGTCACGGTCATCGTCCACAAGCCTTCTCCCCAAGTTTGACAGTCGGCGCGCGCCGGGAACGGCGTCTATCGTCGCGTACGCGGTCATCATACGCCGTCAATATGACAATCATTCTTACATTCCGCGGCACGAATGTCGCGACTGTTTCCGCGGGCGAGCACACCCGAGCCGCGTCGCGAGCCCGAGCGGTGGCACACTAGCGCCTGACGAAGCAAGCCGCCAGTCTTCGACCGCACATAACGACCGCATGAAAACCGCTATCCCGCAAACATCGCTCTACGGTTCCGACTTCACCGGCCTCGTCTGCGGCTTCCGCTTTCGCGTCGATCAACCCGGCGAGCCCATCGATTCGGAGCAGGCAAGCGACTGGGTCGGCCGCGACGACACGGCGAAAGAGTTCCTCTGGCTGCACTTCGACCTCGCCAACAGCGCATGCGAGCGATGGATCAAAACCCGGCTCGGCTTGCCCGACGCATTCTTCGACACGCTGCACGAGGGCTCGCATTCGACGCGCATCGAGCATCAGGAAGGCGCGTTGTTCGCGGTCATCAACGACGTCATGTTCAATTTCGAGCTGACGCCCTCGGAGATTGCGACGCTCTGGGTCTACACGCACCAGAAGCTGCTGGTCACGGCGCGCATGAAGCCGCTGCGTTCCGTCGATTCGCTGCGCGAGTCGGTGCGGCGCGGCGAAGTCTTCCGCTCGCCGGCGGAGCTGCTCGCGCATCTGCTGCGCGATCAGGCGGATCTGCTCGTGCAGATCGTGCGGCGGACGAGCGCGGAAGTGGACGGCATCGAGGATCGCTTTCTATCGACGCACGCGTCCACCACCCGCTCCGATCTCGGCGCGCAGCGGCGCGTGCTCGTGAGGCTGCAACGGCTGCTCGCGCCCGAACCGGGCTCGGTGTTCCGGCTGCTCGCGCGCCCGCCGCGCTGGCTGCACGCGCAGGACATCCAGGACCTGCGCGACGCGACCGAGGAATTCTCGCTCGTCCTCAACGACCTCGCCGGGCTCGTCGAGCGTATCAAGCTGCTGCAGGAAGAAATCGCGACGCGCATGGACGAGCAGAGCAACCGCACGCTTTTCACGCTGACGCTCGTGACCGTGCTCGCGTTGCCGATCAATATCGTGGCCGGTTTCTTCGGCATGAACGTCGGCGGCATACCGCTCGCCGAGAACCATCACGGCTTCTGGCTGCTCGTGGCGATCGTCGCGAGCTTCACCGTGCTCGCCGGATGGTGGGCGTTCCGCCGGCGGCGCGATATGTGAGCATCGCCCGCCTCTCTTCGGCTACAGCCCGAGATCGCTCAGTCCCGGGTGATCGTCGGGGCGGCGCCCGAGCGGCCAGTGATACTTGCGCTCGGATTCCTTGATCGGCAGATCGTTGATCGACGCATGCCGATGCGTCATCAGCCCGGCCTCGTTGAACTGCCAGTTCTCATTGCCATAACTGCGATGCCAGTTGCCCGAATCGTCATGCCATTCATACGCGAAGCGCACGGCAATGCGGTTTCCGGTGAACGCCCACAGTTCCTTGATGAGCCGATAATCCAGCTCGCGCACCCACTTGCGATGCAGAAACGCCTCGACTTCCGCGCGTCCGTTGACGAACTCCGCGCGATTGCGCCAGCGCGTGTCCTCGGTGTACGCGAGCGCGACGCGCTTCGGATCGCGCGTGTTCCAGCCGTCTTCGGCGAGACGAACCTTGAGGGCGGCAGTTTCAGCGTCGAACGGCGGGAGAGGCGGTCTGGTTTCCATGGCATGTCCTGTTGACGTTGGCGCGGTAGACAGAGTTGTCTACCTGAAGCGCACTCTAGCGCAGGTAGACAGACCTGTCTACAATTAGCCGCATGAACATGATCGCCTCCCCCGCCGATTCCACCGACCCCACCGAGCTTCCACCGGATGCCCGCATTCTGCGCACCGCGCACGACCTCTTCTACCGCGACGGCATCCGCGCGACGGGAATCGACCGGGTGATCGCGGAATCGGGCGTGGCGAAGAAGACGTTCTATCGGTACTTCGCGAGCAAGGACGATCTCATCGTCGCGTTCCTGGAATATCGGCACGACAACTGGATGACGTGGTTCCGCGACGGCCTTTCGCGTCACGGCGGCACACTGTCGGCGCTCGTACCGACGCTCGCCGAATGGTTCGGCGGCGACGCGTATCGCGGCTGCGCCTTCATCAATTCGGTGGTCGAAGTGGGCGGCACGCTGCCGCAGGCCGTCGAGATCGCGCGGCGGCACAAGCGCGACATGACCGCCGCGATTCGCGCGCTGATGCCGCCGTCACGCACCGCGAAGGCGGACGCGCAGGCGCTCGCGCTCGCGGTGGATGGGGCGATCGTCGCGGCGCAATTCGCCGACGCCCCCGCCGATGCGTTGAAAGCCCTCGCACGCGTGGTCCGCGCGGTGAAGCGCGCGGCAACGAGCGCGGAGTGATGGGCGACGCCTAACGCGCGTCCGCGCTCGACGTCTGCAATGCGCAGCAGAGTTTGCCGTTCAGGTCCGCGATGTCGTCGGTGCTCAAGGTAGCGACGTCCGCCTTCAACTGCAGAAACGCCACAACCGCCGCATAACGCGAGCGCAGCAGATCGCGGCGGGCGGTGTACAGCGTGTCGATGGCGCGCAGCACGTCGTTGCCGGTCCGGCTTCCAATCTTGAAACCGACTTCGGTGGCACTGAGCGTATCGCGGGCGCTTTCCACGAGATGCGAAAGCGCGTCCGTCCGCTGGCGTTCGCGCACGTACTTGGCGAAGTTGTCGCGGGCCGAAGCCTCGGCCTGATTCGAAGCAAGCTCGTAGCTCTCTTTGGCCTTGTCTTCGAGAGCAAGCGACTGCTTCATGCGCGCCTGAATTTCGCCGCCGGAATAAAGCGGAATCTGAATCTGCAGCATGCCGGTCGTGGTCGTCGTCGGGCGCGCATAACCCGACGCGGCGCCGGCGGGCGTATAACTGCCGGTCACGCTGACGACCGGATAATGCGCCGCCCTCGCCTTGGCCGAATCGAACTTGGCGATCTCCCAGCCGAGTTGCTTCGACTGCACCTCGTAGCCGCGGGCCTTGGCTTGCTCGATCCACGATTCCTCGCCTCCCGCGAGCGTCGGCAAGGCCGTGCCCGCCGGCAACGGGGCGAGCGCCGCGAACGGCCGCCCGGTCACTTGCTGCAACGCGCGGCGCTTTGCACTCAGTTCTTCACGCGCATCGACCTGTTGCAACTGCGCCTGCTCGCGGGCGGTGTCGGCCTCGCGTTGGTCGATGAGCGTCACCTCGCCCACGGCGCGCTTCCGACGCACCTGCTCCAGTTGCGCGTCGATGGCGGCGAGATACTCCGTGCTCCGTTTCACTTCGTCCTCGGCGGCAAGCTCGTCGAAATACGCGCGCACGGCCCGCAGAATCGACGCCTGTTGTGCGCCGGCAAAATCCACCGCGCCCTGTGCGACGACGAAATCGGCCTGCCGGTAAGCGGTCCACTTGCTCCAGTCGAAGAGCGGCTGGGTCACGGTCACCATCCAGCCGTTCTGCCAATACTTCTGACGCGGAAAACCGTCCATGTCGATGCGGTTGTACGAACGTCCCCACCCGCCCGCGATCTGCGGCAAGAGCGCCGCCCGAGCGATGGGCACCGCCTGCTTCGCGGCTTCATACGCGGCCTGCGCCTGGCCGAGTTCCGCGTCGTGATCGAGCGCCTGTTGCACGATGGCGACCAGATCGTCAGCGCGTGCGGCATCGACGAGGACGAGCGCGCACGCCAGCCCGGCCAGCCAAATGCGTCGCTTAAGCATGGAGCGTCTCGCCTGCCGTGGCCGTGCTCGATGCATCGCTCTCCGGCACCAGCGCGCCCGCAGCGAACCGATAGCGCGTGTCGAACGCCGAAGCGAGCGACATGTCATGCGTAATCACGACGACCGTGCGATCGAGATTACGCAGCAGCGACGCGATGCGCCGCACCGACGCCGGATCGAGGTTCGATGTCGGTTCGTCCAGCAGCAGCAGTTCGCGCTGCTGATACAGGGCGCGCGCGAGCAACAGCCGCTGCCGCTGACCGGCGGAGATATTGGCAATGGTGTCGCTGATGACGGTGCGCGTGCGCATCGGCAAACGCATGATGTCGTCGAGGAGACCGACATCGGCGAGAATCGCGTGAATGCGGTCTTCGTCCGTCTCGGCGGCGAACAGCGTCACGTTATCCGCAATGGACCCGTGCAGAATGATGTCGCCTTGCCGCATATGCGCCTGATGGCGGCGAATTTCATCGACCGTGAGGTTCGGCCATGCGATGCCATTGAGCGCAATATGTCCGTGCTGCAGCGGTTCCGCCGCCGACAGCAGCTTGAAAAGCGTGGACTTGCCGCTGCCCGAAGGACCGGTAATCGCGATCTTTTCGCCCCGGCGAATATGGATGCTCGCGTTCCTGAGAACCGGCTCGTCGGAAATGCCGTAGCTGAACGTCACGTCGCGCACTTCGATGTCCTTGAAGGACCGTACTTCGGTGGCGCGCTGAGTATTCGCGAGCGGCGTATAGCGTTCGTTCTCGCTCTCCACGATATCGTCGACGCGCGCAGTGGGCACGCTCAGCATGAAGTACTGGAACGTGGCGTTGATCCCGCTCGCGAGCCGCTCGGACATGAGCGACTTGTAGATCAGGAACGAATAGAACACGCCGACCGACACCTTCCCGCCGAGCATCAGCCGCGCGGCCAGCCACGTGATGACGATGGTATCGGCGTAAGTCACGAGCTTCAGCAAGCCGTCGCGGGTACACGTCAGACGGCTGCTCTTGAGAAGCGCCGCCGCATACGCCTTGTAGATCGTCATGTAGATGGCGGTGCGCCGCGTCTCGCCCTGCGCCAGCTTCAGCAGTGAGGCAGCGCGAATGGTCTCGATCAGCGAATCGTCGCAGCGCGCGGACGTTTCCAGCACCAGCGCATGGTTATCGCGCATGGCGGCGAACATGCTGACCGCCAGCGCGACGTAGACGGCGAAGATCAGCAACGCCACGCCGGCCAGTTGACGGCTCTGTATGAGCATCAGCACGAGCGCGAGCGCGCCGACAGTCAGGTCGATGAAGAGCGACACCGTGGTGCGCGTGGTGAACACGCTGATCTCGTCCTGCGCCTTCACGCGCGCGAAGACATCGCCCACGTGGCGCTTCTCGAACCACGGCATCGGATTGCGCAGCAGATGGCCGAGCAGGCCCTCGGTCGAGTTGATCTGCGTGATGTTGTACAGCAACTCGGTGAGGTACTTCTGAACGAATTCGCTCAGCGCCCCAAGCAAAAAGATGCTGGCGAAGGTCGCGACGAGCACGTTCAGCAGATTGCGGTTGTCCGCCGCCACCACGTAGTCGAGCACGAGGTTGCCGAAGTACGGCGCGGCGAGAATGGCGAACTGGCTGCCGAGCGCGACGAACACGATCTTGCCGATCTGCGACTTCATCTGCGGACTGAGCGCCCGCACGCGCTTGAGCGCCGCCGGCACGCGCGATTTCGCGCGAATGCGCGGCATCTGCGACGTGGGGGCGAACTCGAGCAGGAAGCCCGAGACGGCGGAGCGGAACGTGTCCATCGACACGCGGCGGCGACCGGTAGCGGGATCGATCACACGGACATAGCCGTGCCCCGCTTTCTCGAACACCACGAAGTGCGCGCCGCCGAAGTGAAGAATCGAGCCCTTCTTGACCGCCGATAGGTCCGATGCATCGAAACGATACGCCTGCACCGCAAGCCCGAAGTCGGTGGCGACATCGTACAGGTCCATGAGCGACAGGCCATTGGCCGAGATCGGCTTGTACGCAGACAGTTCGCGCACTTCGGTCGCGCGTCCGAGATGGGACAGCACCATCGCCAGACACGCATAGCCACATTCGGCGACTTCGTTTTGATAGATAACGCGCACATCAACCTCTCAGAATTCTGAACAGCGGCGCCAGGACCCACTCGGCAATCGTCCGGCGCTCGACGACGATGCTGGCCGTCGCGCGCATGCCCGGAAGAATCTTGAAGTGCTGCCCGTCGAAATCGAAGGTATTGCCGCGCAGCGTCGCCCAGGCCAAGTAATCGCCGTCGGACTCCTTCGTGGTTTGCGTCTCTTCCGACGGGTCGGGCGCGCCGGGCGTGCCGGGCGGCGCGACCGGACTCGCGGGCAGCACCGTGGTGCCCGAAATCGAATCGATGCGCGCCTCGTACGTCCCGAACTTCGCATACGGGAACGCATCGAACTTGAGGCGCACGATCTGGCCTTCGCGCACGAAGCCGCGTCGGCGCGATGGAATGCTCAACGCCACGCGCAGCGGGCCGCTCGCTTGGGTGGAAATCACCATCGCGACATCGCCGGTCGCGAGCATGCGGCCCGCCACCAGACTGGAAAACGTGACGACGCCGCCCTTCGGCGCGGACACCGTCGAGTCCTGACGTTCGCGCTCGAAACGCGCGCGAACGTCCTGTACGTCGCGTGCATGGCGTGCATCCAGCTCGCGCAACTGCGCTTCGAGATCGGTCTGGCTGCTGGTGGACGCGCCCAACTCACCTGCGAGTTGCTGTCTGCGCGCGATGCTCTGCGCGACCGTCACCTTGCCCTGATGAACGTCGGCGCGAGCCTGTTCGAGCTTGTCCGCCGTCACGTAGTCGGAGACCGAATTGAGGCGCGCGAGCCGTTGCTCGAATTCGCCGACGAGTTGGGTGTTTTGCGCGATCTGGGCGTCGAGCGAGCCGAGTTCCGCGCGCTTGCTGGCTTCGCTCAGCCGCGCCGTCTCCCGCTGCGCATTCAACTGAACCCGGCGCTCGCTGTACTGCTCGTCGATCGAGCGGATCTGGTCGTCGCGCATCTTCTCGTCGAACGCTTGCCGACGCAGGCCGTCCGTTGTCAGCGAAAAGTCGCGCTGAAGACGGAACAGCGGCGTGCCCGGATCGACATGCTCCGAAGGCCGCGCGTAGATCGCCGATACGAGCCCCGCTAACCCCTGGATCTTGACCTCGGATGCGGAAACGACCTCGCCGGTCACGTCCTGCTTGAGCTCGATTTCATGCACGAAACCGAAGGCAACCGCGACGATCGTGAAGATCGATGTGGCGTACGCTATCCAGCGCCACGGGACATCTTTGAATTCGGGAATATCGGTCGGTTGCATGAATAGTTGCGTGTAATACGAATGCCGGTTCGCGTGAAGCGTCTATCGCGAGGGCGCGAATGCGTACATGGCGGGATGGCCAGCCGGGAGCCACTGCTCGTAGTTGTCGGCGAGCGCCGTTTCGATATAGCCGGCAAGACGCTGCGGCGATTCGGGCGCGCCGAGTGGAAGAGGATCGAACAGCCGCGCCTCGAAGCGGCCATGCGCGAAGCGAAGATAGAACGGCAGCAGCACCGCGCCGAACGTCTCACCCATGCGAAACACGCCGTTGTGTATGCGGGCGCTCTTGCCGAACATGGTGACTTCCACCGTCTCCATCGGGTAACGGTGCATGGTGAACGGCGGCACGTCGCTGAAGAGCACCGCCACGCCGTCGCGCTTGAGCGAGCGCGCCACACGTACGCCTAGCCCGTTGCGGTTGGCGTCGCCATAGGTGTAGAGCACCTTGATGCCAGGAATCAGCGCGTGGTCGTCGCCGTATTGATTACGCGGCACGCCGGACACCACGGACATCGACTGCAAACCGAGCAGCGCCGCCATGCGCTCAACGATATAGATGTTCGCGTATTGAGAGACGAAGTGGAACGGCGAGATGAAGACCGGGCGCGCAGGCGCTTCGCGCTTCAGTTTTTGGACGGCTGTCACCAGGACGGTCGCGATGGCATCCAGATCCGCCCACGCTTCCCGCTTGCGAATATCGCGCCCAAAATAGATGCGCTGATCGATGAGCTTTTCGACTTGCGCGCCGAAACACGCCCGGTTCGCGCGGCTCTGTGGCAACCGAAGGACTGAGCCTGCAATCTCGGCGCGAATACGGCCATTCGCGCGACAAGTCGCGTCGAACAGGCTACGCACGCTCCACGACAAACGCGCAAGCGCTTCGACCGAACGCATGGGAATTCGGCCGACGATGAAACGGCGCATGCGATGCTTTCGTAGGGCAAGCCATTTTTTCAACGCGGGACGCAAAGCAGGCATGACGAACTCTTTCTGGAACACGGCGGGGCGGGTCCGCGGCCCCGCCCCGCTTTGGCTATTCCCCGCGGAAACGGCGCAGGCGGGAAAACAGCCGGTTATGCGAAGCGAAGCGAGTTACTTACCCTGGATGTAAATAACCACCGTCGTGTTCGCCGACGAGCGGCTGCTTGCCTTGTGGCAACCGCCTGCCAGTGCTGCTTGAGCCAGTGCATTGCGTTCGATCTTTTGCATTTCATTCCTCCTGCCAGTTGCTGAATATACGTGGTCCGAACTAATGTCAGTCCACTCGATCACCCGCCCTTCATACCTCCGGGCTTCGTCAGGAACCATTTAATATTCCTGAACGATGGATATTAGATAGTTCGCGTATGACGGTAAACCGCGAAAACTCCGAAAGAAGCGACAAGAAGCAATTCCCGACGATGATTCGTTTGGTAATGGCAAGGTATTAATCGACTCGTAAGCAAAGTGGCGCGCTATCCGTGTGAAGACGCAGACTTATCACGCACGCAACTGACCAATGGCAGCAATCCCGCGCTGCTCGAATCCGCAAAAAAAACAGGCCACCCTTGGACGAGGATGGCCTGTTCGACTAAGCGCGCGATCAGTACGTGCTCACTCCGATCGCGAGGGTGGCTTTGTCATTCGAGTTGTTGCTGCCGCCGGACCCGCTCGACGCTCCGGCAATCGAAATGTTGACGTTCGTCGAGGATGACGAGCTGCTGGTTGCCTTGGTGGCACCGCCTGCCACATCGCTGTAAGTCAGGGCGTTTCGTTCGATTCTTTGCATTTCAGTTTCTCTAGGTTCCAACATTCGAGGGACAGTGACGCAGTTGATGTGTCACGCGGCCCAATTCTCCGTGCGGACCCGGCGCAACACTATAGGGCCTCGCACGGATATTCTGTAATCCTGCCGATCAGTTATAGGCGAAGTTGACGGTGGCCGTTGCGGACACGGTGCCGCCTGTCATGGTACCGAGGCGATAGAACTGAGCCACCATCGGAATGGTCAGGGAGTTGGTCGCACCCACAGTCCCTATGCTCAGGGACGAGTTCAGGGTAATCGGCGTGCCGGTCGTATCGCCTGCGTTGACGGCCTTCAACAGCTGCACGCCGACTTGCGCGGCCGTGCCGGTGTTCGCGAGCACGCTTTGGACCGTATCGGAGGTTCCGTTGACTGTCATTGCCACGTTCGTGTTGGTCGCGCAGTTGTTCAGCGTGATATTGAAGGCCGTCGGGTTCTTCGTGTTGCCCACAGCGGCGAAATCCGTCGTCCTCGCGGTCCCGAGGGCGATCGTTTGATTGACGGAATTCGAATCGACAGTACACGTCGGCAGGATAATGGTGCCGGTGAATGTCAGCGTGGCGTCGGCCGCGAACGCCGACGCGGCGCACGTGAGCCCAAGGGCCACGATCCCGATCTTCAGCTTCTTCATGTTTTGCTTCTCCTTAATCTCTGTTGCTGGCCGCTCGTCAGCGACATGACGCACGCCATGCCGCCGCTTCACGGGTCACTGGTACAGCACGGTCATCGTCATGGTCGCGTTCGCGGGACCGGCACCGAGCGCGCCTGTGCGGTAGTAGCGCGCTTGCATCGGTATGGTGTAGTTGCCGCCGTTCGTACTGTCGAATCCGTTCAGCGTCACATACGTGCCATAGGGAAACACCGCGCCCGTGTTGTCGTAGAGCTGAATGCCGACGCCCGCCGCGCTCGGCGATCCGCTCAACGCGGCCACGTTGCTGTAGCCGGACACGAGTCCGTTCGATGGATCGATCCTGTACTGGATGCTGTGAATCTGCCCTGCCGATGTTCCGCTCACGGGCGTTCCGCCGGGGCAGTTATTCAGGCTCATATTGAACGATGAGACCTTGTTCGGCGCAGGGCCGATGCTCGGCAGGTCCGCCGGTCCCTGAATGCCCATGGGAACCGTGACATCGGGCGTCTGACAGGTCAGCACGGTGATGACCACCGGCGTGATATAGAAGTTGATGACACCGGCCGACGGCACGTCCCCCGCGGGCGGCGGCGTCAGCGTCTGCCACGAGAACGCCTGCGCGATCATGCCGGTCGCGGTGCCGGGCGTGATGTCGCCAATCTTCACGAGGGCGACGATCAACTGTCCGCCGTTGTAGATCGTGCCATTCGCATTCCACTGACGGCCGAGCTTCGAGAACGTGCGCGGCCCGGCGGGCAGGCTGTTCGGAATGACATAGCCGCCCATTGCGATGCCGACGCCCGGCACGTTGGTCGGATACACCTCGAAATCGACGCCCTGATAGTTCGCGGTGTACACGGTCGGTCCGGCGGTCGTGATGCCCGCCGTTTCGAAGTCGGTCCCGGTATAAACCTGCCCGGTGACGATGCAGGTCCAATAGTCGTTCTTCGAGGGCGACAGTGACCATGCCGTGAGAATCGATCCATTCGGCAAATCACGCGCCACGGCCACCGACGGCGGAAGCGTCAACGTGAACGAACTGTAGTTGACCGTGCAGCTTGCCGTCGCCCAGGCAGACGACGGCACGAACACCAGTGCAGCGACCCAGCACAACACACACCGCAGCAGTCCGGCTGCGAGCCGATCCATGATTTTCATTTTGATTTCCTGACTCAATGAATGTGAACGGCGCTCACTGACAGACAGCGTCCGATATGCTGATGGAGTTCGGTTTCGAGGCATCCGTCACCGCGGGCAACTGATAGCGCACCGCGCAACGCTGCTCGGGCGCTTCGCCCCACTTCACGTTCAGCGTGCCGGCGTCGGACTTCAAACCGGTCGCGATGATGCGGCTGCCCTGCGCCACCGTGCCGACGCTGCGATTCTCGGCGTCGAACACTTCGGAGCCGAACGGCAACGGCTGGCCATCCGCCTGCGAGACGCGCATGACCGCCGGCTTGCCCATGTTCTCCGTCTCGAACTTGAGGCGCACCACGGCGCCCGCAGTCGGCGCCGTGCGCTGCACGGTCGACTTCAGCGCGATGTTGATCGGCAAGCCCTTCGGGTCCAGTTCGATGTCGTTGTTCGAATACGGCTGCATGCCGGAGACGACAGCGTGTCCCCACCGGTCCACGCGCAAGCCCGCACCGTTGGCGAGGCGTGCGCCGGCCGCATCGCTCGCTTCGACGACGGCGACCGTATCGCCCATGTTCGGCGTGAACGCGACGCCGTCGCGCCATGCCACCACACCACCCGACATGCCCGCGCCGACCTGCGAGAAGTTGCGGCCCGTGCTCGCATTCGCGGTAAGCATCGCAAACGGCGCGACATAACCGACGTTGCCGCCCGCGCTCGCGGAACTGCTCGCGTGACTGCCGCCGTCGTTGAAGCTCGCGTTGATGCCGTAGCTGAATGCGTTGTCGACGCCGAGCGTGCCCGTGACCGATTGCTGGATGGTCGAGCTGCTGTTGCCGGTGTCGTGCTGGAAGTTGGTGGTCGACTGCGGCGCGTGCGCCCCGAAGCCCAGCGGAATGGACATGTTCAGCATGATGCGGTTGTCCCACCGGTTCGTGTTCACCTGGAACTGCCGCACGAACGACGCGCCGTAGGTCATGCGCTTCCAGCTGTTGGTGTAGCCGATCTGCAGCTGCGTATCGTGACTGGAGCGGTTCCAGTACGTCTGGAACGAACCCATCGCATAGAGCGAGCCGTAGCGCGCGCCCTCGCCGATGCTCTGATTCAGCGTGAACTGCAGGCGCGACTTTTGCAGCGCGGTCATGAGACCGAGTTGATGCTCCGCGTTCAACTGACGCATCATCATCGCGTCGGGCAGCGAGAAGAAGCCGCTCGTCGAATAGCGATACGCGGCAATGGCGATGTTCGTATTCGTCGGCTCGAACAAGCGCGAAAAGCTGAGTCGCACGCTCGCCCCGTTGCGCGTGCCGTAGCCCTTGAAGCTCGCGCTTGCCTGCGTCACGTCGAGACCGAACGCGCCGACGCTCGTATTGAGCGCGGTGCCGATCATCGTCGAGAAGTACATGTCCGCCGCGCTCACGCCGCCGTACAGCGTCACCAGATTGCTGATGCCCCGCTGCAGCGTGAACTGCGAGACGAACGGATGAATATCGATGTTGGGATCGCGATACTCGCCGATGCTCGCGCTATAGCGCGTGACCCCCGGCCGCAACGCATTCACCGCCGCCGCATAGGGAACCGTCGAGATGTGCTGAGTGCCGTCGGCCTCGGTGACGATCACATCGAGATTGCCGCCGTAGCCCGTCGGATAGAGGTCGTCGATCTCGAACGCGCCCGGCGCGACCGTCGTCTCGTAGATGATGTTGCCGTTCTGCCTGACCTGCACGCGGGCATTGCTATTGGCGATGCCATGCACCACCGGCGCGTAGCCGCGCTGCGACTCCGGGAACATGCGGTCGTCGGTGCCGAGCGTGGCGCCGCGTAAGCCGAAGCTGTCAAACAGCGCGCCGTCCGTGAAGGTGTCGCCGACCGTGAACTGGCTCTTGATGTCCTTGAACGCACGCTGCGCATACGTCTGCACGCTTTGATAATGCGAGCCGCTGATACTGTTGTGCGTGACGTTGCCCTGATAGCGGAAACGCCACGGACCGAGGTTGATGCCGCCAATCAGCCCGAGGTAGGCCGAATTGTTGTCGAAGCCGCCGGCGGTGCTGTGATACACGTTCGCGTTGTACTGCAACGTGCCCGCGTTGATGCCGTCGTCCCAATACTTCGGATCGACATAGCCGCGCGCCCTGCTGTTCATCGCGATTTGCGGCACGCTCACATCGAGACGCTGCTCGCCGCCGTCGAACGTGGCGATGGCGCCCGGGATCAGTTCGGGCAGCGTCAGGCAAGCATTGCCGGCCGCTTCCAGCTTCGCGGCGGCTTCGGGCGAGAGCTTGCGCAAATCGACACCGAAGCGTTCGAGCAGATCCGTCGTCACGCATGGTTGCACGACGCCAGGGTGTTCCGTGGAGTCGCGCACGTCGACGCTGAACTTGCCGCGCCATACGTTGTTGACGTAGGTATCGGCGCGATACGTGCCCGGCAGGACCGGCTGCCCGTGATTGAAGCGTGAGATGTCCAGCTTCTGGCCGCCGCCGGAATCGAGAAACTGCTCGTTGAATTCGACGGCTGCGGGCTGCGCGGAAGCGTCCGCCCAGGCATGCGCGCTTACGCCCATGGCGGCCAGAGCCTGGAGCGTGAACAGCGTGACAGGTCTTAATCGCGCGCCGGACAGATGGGCGCTGCAGTAGTGCGTTTTCATTCAGTTATCCGAAATATACGGGCTCAGCGATCCCGGGCATGCCGCAAGGGCATGCGCGCTAGTGCATCTTCACGGGGTCATTGCGGCGCGCGACGGCGCGGGCGTCGGGCAGCCGGCTCGGGACTGGCGCGAACCCGCCGGTCAGGGCGCGAGCGTGGCGTCACCGGCCTGCGGGCCGCCGTAGTCGTTGATCGCGGTATAGCGCACCTTCGCGCCGGCAGCGGGAAGCTCGCCCTTGAGCGGGAACGCACGGCTCTGGCCCGGTCCGACCATGCCGCCGTCGGTGAATTGCGCCGTATGCACGCCATCGGTGAGGTCGATGCGGTCGAACGATACGTGGTACTGCGTCGGGTTATCGGCCACCAGCGTGTTCTTGCCGCCTTCGCGCTTCAGATGCCATACGATGGCTTCGGGCGCGTCACTCGCCTGCCCCTTCAGCCCCGTCGGGCGATAGAAGAACTTGATGCGCGTACGGAACGCGAGTTGCAGCTGATTGGCGCTGGCTTCATCGCCTGTCGGCTTGGGCGGCACTTCCAGCACGTTCAGATAGAGCACGGATTCGGCGTCGCCGGGCAGAGGCTCGCCGGTCGACATGATGCGCAGCGTCTGCGACTTGCCCGGATCGATACGCATCATCGGCGGCGTGATGGTGAACGGCACGTCGATCGTATCCGGCTTGGCGTCGGCATCGCCCTTGTCGATCCACACTTTGGTGAGACCGGGGAGCTTGCCGTTGTTGGTCAGCTTGACGGTGACTTCTGAATCGCTCTGGTTATACACCACGCGCGTACCGGCGATGACCACCGAAGCACGGGCCTGCGGGGCGAAGCCCTGGATCGCGGCGAGGAGCACCGCGACGGATGCGAGTCGGCTAAACAGTTTCATAGTGACGAAGAAGCGCCCAAGCGAAGCACGATATCAAGGAGAGGCGGGCTTGCGCCCGCCCTTGCACCGGACCATTCGCGAATGTGCGAAGCGAATGGTCCGCTGTCACGACACCGCTTATTGGTAGTCGATGCTGTACACGACCGACGAGTTCGCCGGACCTGCGGACGTCGCGCCTGTGGCGTAGTAGCGCACGTCGTAGTACAGCGTGGCCGCGCCCGACGCGATGGACGCCGGCTTCGAGTTCTGCAGGTCGCTCGAGTAGCCCGCCTTGATCTGCGATCCGTCCTGGTTCAGCAGTTCCAGCTTGACGTTGCCCGCGCCGCCGGCAGCCACGAGCAGACGGCCATCGGAAGGATCGACCGTGGTGCCTGCTTCATAGAACACCGATGCCTTGCTCGTGCTCGTGACCGGCGAGCATGCGGAGAGCGCGATGCTGTACGACGTGGTGCCCGCCGTCTGGCCCGCCGCGGTCAGCGTCGAGGTGGAAACGGTCGGCAGCGTCACCGTGAAGTCCTTCGACGAGGTGCCGTTGCCGTTGATCGTGCAGGTGGCGGCCGTGAGCGCGCCGTTGAACGTGATGGTTCCATCGGACGCGAACGCGCCGCCGGCAGCCACGCTCAACACGCCAGCGATGAGAGCCGAGATTAAGGACTTCTTCATTTTGAAACTCCAAGCAATTAAAAAAGTGGGATCCAGATTCGAGCGCGGCGCCGCACCGATACCGCAGCAGCGCCCGCTCCCCTTGACGCCGGACAAGTGCATTCCCCTGTGGCCGACACTGCGTAAGCCAGCGACGGCGTGGCCCTCGGTTTATTTTTAGCCCGTCCAGTTGAAAGCACCCGGGCGGAATTTTCCAATCAATCGAGTTCGAAAGACACCCGAGAATTCTTAATTAGTAAGTCGTCTTGAATGATTGACGGAACGATATGTAAGCTGCCTTTCGCTTGGGAAGAGGCAGCGTTGCGTGCGAAGGGAGCAGCGAGGACGGGTCAGCGCGAGGTGGGGAAACTCGTGCTGACCTCGGGTTTTCGGCGCGGGAATGGCGCTTTGGATTTTGAATTCAGAACGAAGGAACGAAGCGACTCCTCAACCGCACGCACCAATCTCCCCACAAGCAGTACAGAAATCACACCCGTCCTTGCGAATCACCGCATTTGCGCCGCACGTCGCGCATTTACGTCCGTGCATCTGCGCGAGTCCATGCGGATCGGCAGGCGCTACAGCCACGTCGTCGGGCGCGTCCTGCTCGTCTTCGGGCTGCAAGGTGCGTAAAGGCGCCGCCGCCTCGCTGCGCTTGCGCGCGAGCACGCGCGAAGGAACCTGATTGCCTTCTGCATCCAAAAAACCGCGTCGATACAGAATCTGCTGGATCGCGTAAGCCAGCGCCGCGACCTCGGAGTCGTGCCAACGCGGACTACGATGACCGTCGAGCCGCTCGACATCGCCGAGCCGCACTTGTCCCCGGTCCCACGACACCTTGCGCATGTCCTGCAACGTGCGCGCCGCGAACCCGCCACGCGCGGCGAGCGAGAGCGAACGCATCGTCGCCGTGATCCACTGCTGCGATTCGTCGCTCTGCCCTGTCGGTATAAAGAATTCAATCGGACGTTCGATGGTCACGTCCTCGCCCGCGATGCGCCCCGTCACTTCGATGAACGACACCGCGAGATACAGCGACTTCTTGCCCGCTTGCGTCAGATATTCGACCTTTTCGATGATCGCGGGCAATTCGCCGCGCGGCCGATGGTCGATCGCGATGCGCAGCGGATCGAGGTCGAGTTCGGGATCGGGCGAATCGCTCGGCGTCTCCTGCGGCGTCACCGAAAGCACCGCGCCGAGCGTATCGTTCGGCCGGTAAGTGGCAAGACCCTTGAGCCCGCGCCGCCATGCTTCGAAGTAAAGGTCCTGGAACTTGTCGAACGGATAGTCGGCCGGCACGTTCACCGTCTTCGAAATGGACGTGTCCACGAAAGGCTGCACCGCCGCCATCATTTCGAGGTGATCGTGCGCGGACATGTCGAGCGCGCTCACGAAGTAATCAGGCAACGTGTTCACGTCGCCGCCCATCTCGCGATAAAGCCGGTACGCGTGGTCTTCCACTGCGAAGCTCTGCCGCGAGCCGTCCGCCATGCGCTTGGTGCGTTGATACGTCCACGAGAACGCGGGCTCGATGCCGTTCGACGCGTTGTCCGCGAACGCGAGACTGACCGTGCCCGTCGGCGCGATGGAAAGCAGATGGCTATTGCGAATGCCGTGCGCGCGAATCGCGCTCGTAATGTCGTCGGGCAGGCGCGATGCGAACGTGCCCTCTTCCAGATAGCGCCGCGCGTCGAAAAGTGGGAAAGCGCCGCGCTCGCGCGCCAGTTGCACGGACGCGCGATACGCCTCGTCGCGCATGGTGCGCGCCACGCGCGCGGCGAAGTCGCGTCCGTCCTGCGAGTCGTATCGCAAGCCGAGCATGACGAGCGTATCGCCGAGCCCCGTGAAGCCCACACCGATGCGCCGCTTCGCCTGCGCTTCGCGCGCCTGCTCCGGCAGCGGCCAGAGCGTTACGTCGAGCACGTCGTCGAGAAAGCGGACTTGCGTGCGCGTCGTCCGCGCGAGGCCGTCCCAGTCAAAGCGCGGCGCGCCGCCACGCATCTGCGCGAACGGCTCGGACACGAAGCGCGTGAGATTGAGCGGCCCGAGATTGCAGCAGCCATACGCGGGAAGCGGCTGCTCGCCGCATGGGTTCGTCGCGCGAATGGCTTCGAGCGAGCGCAGGTTGTTGTCGTCGTTCATGCGCGAAATAAAGACGACGCCCGGCTCCGCGACATCGTAAGTAGAACGCATGATCGTGTCCCAGACCTCCCGCGCCCGTACTTCGCGATACACCCACAGGCCATCTTCACGCTGCCGGATATCGGCCGATGCGCGTTGCGCCGGCGACGGCTCCGCCTTGTGCACGAGTTGCCACACCGCGTCATCGGCGACGGCCTGCATGAATTCGTCCGTCACCGCGACCGATACGTTGAAGTTGTTCCAGCGCCCTTTCGTGTGCTTGGCGGCGATGAATTCGAGCAGGTCCGGATGCGTGCAGTCGAGAATGCCCATTTGCGCGCCGCGACGCGAACCCGCGCTTTCCACGGTGCGGCACGAGGCATCGAACACGTCCATGTAGCTGCACGGCCCTGACGCCGCCGATCCTGTCGAATGCACGCGCGCGCCGCGCGGACGGATTGCCGAAAAGTTATACCCCACGCCGCCGCCTCGCCGCATGGTCTCGGCGGCCTGCAACAGCGCGACGTAGATGCCGGGCAAACCGTTGTCATCGACACCTTGTATCGCATCGCCGACCGGCTGCACGAAGCAGTTGATGAGCGTGGCATCGATGCCCGCGCCCGCCGCGCTCATGATGCGGCCCGCGCCCAGTGCGCCGCGCTTGAAGTTGTCGACGAACTCGGCTTCGATCTTCGCGCGCGCTTCGGGCGGTTCTGCGAGCGCGACGCCGCGCGCCACGCGTCGATAGATATCGTCGACGCGCGTCTCGTCGCCCTTGGCGTACTTTTCGAGCATGACGTCGATGGAAAACTGCTGCGGAGCGAGAGCGGTGCTGGGATTGTCTTCGGCCATGTCCTGATCCTGTGAAGTGCGCTGATGCTCGACACGTTCCACGTGCCTCGCGCGTTACGCAATGCAGCGCGGTCGATGCAAGCACGATGCCTGACGATAGCGCGATTCGGCCCGGCTCGCTAAGGAGCCGCTACACTTGCCGAACCCGTTCGATGACTATAACGACACAACCTTCGCATGAATTCGTCGCACCCGCCGCTATTCGGCATTGCCGGGCGCTCCGGCCAAGGCAAGACCACGTTGATCGAAGCCCTGCTGCCGTGGTTTCGCGCGCAAGGGCTCACGGTCAACGTCATCAAGCATAGCCATCATTCCATCGAGCTGGAGCCGCCGGGCAAGGACAGTGCGCGCTTTCGTCGCGCGGGCGCAAGTGAAGTGCTGATTGCGTCGCCGTATCGCTATGCCATATTGCACGAACTCAGCGATGAACCCGAGCCGCCGCTCGCGTCGCTTGCCGCGCGCCTTTCGCACGCCGACTTCGTGATCGTGGAAGGTTTCGCTCGCGAAGCCATGCCACGGCTCGAAGTCGTGCGGCCGTCGACGGGCAAGGACCCGCTCTATCTGACCGATGTCGAGATGCTCGCCATCGCAACGGACGACGCCGCCGCCATCGAAACGGCATTGCCGGTGCTCGCCCTCGATGACATCGAGCGTATCGGCGCGTTCGTCTGCGCGACGCTCGGCATTGCGCTGCCTCGCTAAGCGAGCCGTTCGATCAACTCGCGATGCTGCGGATACCGCGCCGCGAGTTCATCACAACGGGCAAGCTCGAACTCGCTGAATTCGAAGCCCGGCGCGACCGTGCAGCCGACGAGCGACGCGCCCGACGCGATGCTGCATTCCGCGGCGAACCAGTCGCCTGCTGCGACGACACCCTGAAACACCGTGTCGGCATGCTGCGTCATGTCGCCGAGCCGGTGCGTGGTGAGCGCGCCGTGCGCATCGAGCACATGCACGAGAAGCGGATCGCCCGCATGGAAGTGCCAGACTTCGTCGGAGCGTATGCGATGCCACGCCGAATGCGCGCCTTCGCAGAGCAGATAGTAGATTGCCGTCGACGCCGAACGCGTTTCGCTCGCGCCCTCACGCGTCACGCGCTGCTCTGCACGATAGGTCTCACGAAAGTAGCCGCCTTCGGGATGCGGCTGCAAGCGAAGGCGCGTGATGAGGGCTTTGGCATCGAGCGGTGCGGGCATGGCGGTATCCTTTTGCAAGCGTGGTCACGGTTCGCGTATTCTGCATGCTCATGCAACATGAGGCGCACGAAGCCATGACTCTTTCTTCGACCTTGCTGCAAGCCATCGCGCCGACAGGCGTGCTGCGCGCATCCCTCAATCTGGGCAATCCCATTCTTGCGCACCGCGATGCCGAAGGCGAGCCCGGCGGCGTATCGGTCGATCTCGCGCGGGGACTGGCGTCGCGGCTCGGCGTGGACGTTGCGTTCGCAGCTTTCGACACCGCAGCGAAATCGGTGGAGACCGTGACCAACGAAGCGGCCGATATCGGCTTCTTCGCGATCGATCCCTCGCGCGGCGCGGGCATCGCCTTCACTGCGCCTTACGTGTTGATCGAAGGCTTCTATCTCGTGCGCAACGACTCGCCGCTCGCGCGCAACGACGAAGTGGACCGCGCGGACAATCGCATCGTGGTCGGCAAGGGCAGCGCGTATGACCTCTTTCTCACGCGCGAGATCACGCATGCGCAGATCGTTCGAGCGGCGTCGTCGCAAGCGGTCGTCGAGACCTTCCTGCGCGACGGGCTGGAGGTCGCAGCGGGCGTCAAGCAGCAACTCGAAGCCGATGCCGCGCGCACGCCCGGCCTGCGTCTGTTGAACGAACGCTTCATGGTGATTCAGCAGGCGATGGGGCTGCCGAAATCGCGCGGCGAAGCAGCCGCCGACATGCTGCGCGAATTCGTCGAAGACGTGAAGCGTTCCGGTTTCGTCGCCGAAGCACTGGCGCGGCACGGGATCAAGGGCGCATCCGTCGCGCCGGCCGCGAGCGTGTGACATGAGCGACGTGAGCGTGTCCGTCACCGACTGGATCGACGAATCGTTCGAAGACGAAGTCGCGGGCGGGCTCGCCGCGTTCAATGCGGCGCAGCTC
Source organism: Caballeronia sp. AZ10_KS36 (assembly GCF_023631105.1). Lineage (NCBI taxonomy): Bacteria > Pseudomonadati > Pseudomonadota > Betaproteobacteria > Burkholderiales > Burkholderiaceae > Caballeronia > Caballeronia sp. AZ10_KS36. The sequence continues at coordinate 429,977 of NZ_JALQDQ010000025.1, forward strand.
GGACCGAGCGGTCATCGCGATCTCGCCGTGTCGCTCTACGTGGACGACGCGTTCGTCGGCGGACTCGCGGGCTTCACCGCGTGGAACTGGCTCTTCGTCAAATGGCTCTGGATACGCGAGGACGCGCGCGGCCGCGGCCTCGCCACGCGCGCCCTCGAAGCGGCGGAAGCCGAAGCGAAAAAGCGCGGCTGCGGCGCCGCGTGGCTGGATACGCTCAATCCGCAGGCGCGCGATCTCTACGCGCGCTGCGGCTATCAGACATTCGGCGAGCTGCCGGTCTTTCACGGCGAACGGTCGCGCTACTTCATGCAGAAGCGCTTCTAGTGCTCATGCGCTCGCATTGAGCCGTTGCGCGACGCGCTGCGTGATCTCGCGCCGCGCCGCCAGCGACGCCGCCTCGTGCTGCCGCACCATGTCGACCACATCGGCGCTCGCGCGGTCGGGATCGCCTGCATCGAAAGGCGGTGCGGGCGCGTATTCCATCGCGAGCTGGATCGCCTGCGCGCCCTGCTCGCCGATGAGTTCCGCCGCGAGCGTCAACGCGAAGTCGATGCCCGCCGTAATGCCGCCGCCCGTCAGCACGTTGCCGTCGCGCACCACGCGCTCGCGCACGGGTATCGCGCCGAGTTCGGCGAGCAGCGCGTGATACGCCCAATGCGTCGTCGCGCGCTTGCCGCGCAGCAACCCGGCCGCGCCGAGCACGAGCGCGCCGGTGCAGACGGACGTCACATAGCGCGCGCCCGACGCTTGCCGGCGCAAGAACGCGAGCGTCTCGTCGTCCTCCATCAGCGCGCCGACGCCTCCGCCGCCGGGCACGCACAGCACGTCGAGCGCGGGGCAGTCGGCGAATGTCGTGTCCGGCGTGAGCACCATGCCCGCCGTCGATCGCACCGGCTCGCGCGTCTTCCAGATCAGGTGAACCTCGGCGCCGGGCATGTGCGCGAAGACGTCGTAGGGGCCGGTCATGTCGAGTTGCTGCACGCCCGGAAACAGCAACAGGCCGATGTGCAAGGTCATCGCTTTCTCCTTGATGGATGTGAGTGGACGAACCCATGTTACCCGGCTACGCTATGGCGAAATCGACAGCCAGCCCACGTTTTACGCCACCATGAGCCGCCCAATTGAGCCGACGCCGCGCGACGTCGACGTTCTCGCCTTTCCCGACGTGCAACTGCTCGATGTCGCCGGGCCGCTGCAAGTGTTCGCGTCGGCGAACGAGCTGGCCGTGGCGGCGGGCATGCCGCGCCCTTACCGCGCGCGGGTGGTCATGCCCGGCGCGGCGGCGACGGCTTCGGCGGGCCTCGGCCTCGTCGGCCATCCGCTGCCGGCGGCCGACGCGCCTTGTGACACGCTGATCGTCGCGGGCGGCTGGGGCGTGCATGGCGCGGTGCGCGACACGGCGCTCGTCGACTGGCTTCGCGAACACGCGAGGCATGCGCGGCGCACGGCGTCCGTGTGTACCGGCGCCTTTCTGCTCGCGGCGGCGGGCCTTCTGAACGAGCGCCGCGCCCTCACGCACTGGACCCGCTGCGAGGAGCTTGCCGCACGCTTTCCGGCCGTGCGCGTGGAACCGGATCCCATCTTCATTCGCGACGGCGCCGTCTGGACATCGGCCGGCGTGACGGCGGGCATCGATCTGGCGCTGGCGCTCGTCGAGGAGGATCTCGGGCGCGCGCTCGCGCTCGACGTGGCGCGTCATCTCGTCGTGTTTCTGAAGCGTCCGGGCGGGCAGGCGCAGTTCAGCGCCGCGCTCTCGTTGCAGAAAGCGGGCGACCGCTTCGGCGAGCTGCACGCGTGGATCGCCGAGAATCTGGCGGCGGATCTCTCGGTCGCGACGCTCGCCGCGCGCGTCGGCATGAGCGAGCGCAGCTTCGTGCGCCATTACCGCGCGCAAACCGGCATGACGCCCGCGCGCTCCATCGAACGGATGCGGCTGGAAGCCGCGCGGCGTCTTCTGGGCGATACCGCGCTGCCCGTCAAGCGCGTGGCGGCGCGCTGCGGCTTCGGCACCGAGGAAACCATGCGGCGCGGCTTTCTGCGCTCGCTCGGCGTGTCGCCGCAGGCCTACCGCGAACGTTTTGCAGGAAGCGGCGCATCCGCTGGCTGACGCGCTTTCGCACGATTTTTTTCCCTGAAGCTCAAGCCTGTATTCTGGCTGCCGTTAGCCCGGTAAGAGCGAATGCTCGAAAAAGAGCGGACCGCCGGCTCGGCGGTCAACGAAATCCGAATGGCCTGGAGCGCCGATGACTGTGTTTTCCGCGTACAACGCGCCCGTTTCGACGCCCGGCGCGCCAGGAACCGACGTGTCCGATGCCGACCCGATCGAGGCCTTGCTGCGCGACGCCGCCGCGACGGGCTGCGGGCAGGCGTGGGCGTGGTATCGCGCGGGTGAGCAGTTGCATCTCGCGCAGCGCGGCGATGCCCCGCTCGTCTGGCCGCGCAGCATCCCCGAGGAGCGTCTGGAGGGCCTGTGCGCCGCGCATGGCTGGCACCGCTGGCCGACAGGCCGTGGCGAAGGCGTGCTCGGCTGGCTGCTCGCGCCGCTCGCGCAACGCGACGACGCGCATCTCGCCGAGCTTGCGCGGCGTCTGGGCGAGCGCGTGCAGTCCGATGCGCTCGCGCGCGCGCAGCTCACGCAGCGCGTGCTGTACGAAATCGCCTATCTGGCGAGTTCGGTGCCGGACCGCGCCGGGTTTCTGCGCTGCGTGCACGAGCGCCTCGGCACGCTGATCGACGCGGAAAATTTCTATCTCGCGCTGTACGACCGCAAGACCGGCAAGATCACGTACCCGTATTACGTGGACGTGATCGACAAGGACGTCGTCGAAGCCGACAACTTCGATATTCTCGACCCCGATCACCTCTCGATGACAGGCCGCGTGCTGACGAGCGGCAAGCCGCTCTTCGTGACCACGGCGGACATCACGGCGGCCGAGCGCGAGGGCCGCTTCTACTGCCTGGGCGACCGCCCCGAGTTCTGGATGGGCGCGCCGCTGAAGAACGCATCCGACGAAGTGTTCGGCATGCTCGCGATGCAGGTCTACGACGTGTCGCGCATCTACACGGCGGAGGACCGCGCGCTCTTTCTCGTGGTGGCGCGGCATGTCGCGATGGCGCTCGACCGCATCCTGCATCGCGCGGATCTCGAAGAGAAGGTCGCGCGCCGCACGTCCGAGCTATCGCAACTGAACGCCGCGCTGCGCCACGGTATTGCGGAGCGCGAGCGCTCCGAGCATCTGCAGGCGGCGCTGTATCAGATCGCGGAACTGTCGAGCCGGCCGGGCGACACGATGGAGTTCTTTCGCAGTCTGCACGGCATCGTCGGCGAGCTGCTCTATGCGCGCAACTTCTATATCGCGCTGTACGAAAAGGAAACCGACGAGGTGTCGTTCCCGTATTACGTGGACGAGATCGTGCACGAGCGCCCCGATCCGCGACGCGGCCGGCGCGGGTTGACGGAATACGTGATCCGCGAGCGTCGCCCGCGGCTGATCGATCATCAGGAAGCGGTGCGGCTCATCAGCGACGGCGCGTTCGAGGCGGACAGCGACTCCGTGCGGCTGCGCTCGTGGCTCGGCATTCCCCTTTTCGACGGCGATGACGTGCGCGGCGTGCTGGCCGTGCAAAGCTATTCGCCGCTCGTCCGTTACTCGCTGCGCGATCAGGAACTGCTGACCTTCGTATCGCGCCATATCGACACAGCCCTCTCGCGCCGTCGCGATGCGGAAGCGTTGCACGCCGCCAATCTCGAGCTCGAAGCGCGCGTGCAGGCGCGCACGCGCGAACTCGACGAAGTGAATGCGCGCCTCGTTCACGAGAATTCGCATGACGCGCTCACGGGCTTGCCTAACCGAAGCTATCTGATGCAGCGGCTGCAAGGTGCATGGAATGACTATCGGGCGCGCGGCCATGACCTCTCGGTCATGTTCATCGACCTGGACCGGTTCAAGGTGGTGAACGACAGTCTCGGTCATCATTTCGGCGACATGCTGCTCGTGCAGGCCGCCGCGCGCCTCGGCGCCTGCGTGCGCGCCTCGGATTTGCTCGCGCGTCTCGGCGGCGACGAGTTCGCCATTCTTTCGCCGAACGCGCTCGTTCAGGATGCCGTCGCCATCGCGAAGCGTATTCTCGCGGCCTTCGATCTGCCGTTTCACATCGAAGAGCACGTGGTGTTTTCATCGTGCAGTATCGGCATCGTCAGCGCGGACAGTCAGTTTCACACCGAGCCCGCCGATCTGCTGCGCGACGCCGATACCGCGATGTATCGCGTGAAAAACGCGGGACGCGACAGCTTCGTCGTGTTCAACCAGGAATTGCGCCGGCAAGTGTCCGATCAGGTCGAGCGCGAGGGCGCGTTGCGCAATGCAATGAAACGCGACGATGAATTGCTGCCCTACTTCCAGCCGATCGTCGATGTAAAAAGCGGTGAAGTCGTGGCGCTCGAAGCGCTCATTCGCTGGCGGCAGTCGGATGGGCGCATCGTGGGGCCGGGCGAATTTCTGCCTGCTGTGGAAGGGCTGCGGCTCATCGGCCGACTCGATCTCTACATGCTCGAACGCGTGGCGGCCATTCTCTCGAACGAGCGTTTCATGCACTGGCCGCCGGTCCACGTGAATTGTTCGAGCTATAGCATGACGCGTCCCGAATTCGCCGACGACGTGCTCGCGCTATTGCGGCGCTATCGCGTGTCGCCGTCGCGCGTGTGCCTCGAACTGACCGAAGGCGCGCTCGTCGCCGAACCGGATCTCGCGCGGCGCACCATGCAGCGGCTGGCGGATAACGGCATGTCCGTCGTGCTCGACGACTTCGGCTCGGGCTTTTCGTCGCTCAGTTACGTGCACCAGTATCAGTTCAGCGGCCTGAAGATCGACAAGTCCTTCATCCTCGAACTGACGCGCAGCCCGCGCAGCCGCGCTATCGTGCGGGCGATCGTACGCATGGCCGAATCACTCGACCTGACGCTCGTCGCCGAAGGCGTCGAAGATGCGGCGACCCTCGCGGTCCTGCGCGACATGGGCGCCGCGCAGGCGCAGGGCTATTTCTTCGACAAGCCATTGCCGCTCGAAGCGTTGACGCGCGAATCGCTCGCGCCCCGCTCGACGACGCACTCGCTGCTCTGATTGCGAACGGCGATCAGGGCATGCCGCCGAGCGACGGCGAAATGATGCTGCCCGGCTCGCCTTCTGCCGGGCCGCCCGTCGTCGTCGCGGCGCGCGTCGAAACAGGCGCGTGGTTGCGAGTGCAGGCGTCGAGCGTGTCGCTTCCCAGACATTGCTGGAACGCATCTGCCCTGTCTTTGCCATCGAACGTGTAGATGGTCTCTTCGACCTTGATCTCGGTATCGGAGAGTCGCTCCGCGGAAAAAGTCATGCGCGTGTCCTCCTTCTGACGTTTGTTATGGGTTGCATAGCATCTTGCGCGCCCGGCAGAACCATGCACGGGTATGCGTGTTGCTGCCATTTCGACGTTGCAGATCAACTGGAAAGGAGGCGCTATGTCACAACATCCCGCGCAGTCGCAGAATCAGCGGCATCTGGATGAGCCGGGGCCGGACGCCATCGTGCGCGCGCTCAAGGGCGCGGAGTATCCAATGCACAAAGAGAAGCTGCTGGCGCTGGCGAAAAGCAATGGCGCGGACGGTGAAGTGCTGGCCGTGCTCAGGAAGATGGCCGATCGCAATTTCGACAGCGACTCCGCCGTGCTGCGCGAAGCGGCACGCGTTGAATGAATCATCGTACGAGGCAATCCAATGGCTGAAACCCCCAAAGCACCCGATACACACGACAAATCGCACGCGCCCGGCGGCAACGAGCTGAACAATATACGGCCGGAGGATGTGGATAGGGTTATCCCGCGTCCGGGCGAAATGATGGAGCGCGACGAAGCGACGGACCCTGACAAGATCAGTACGAACCCTGACGATTCCGGAAGCCGGCCGCGGCCGCTATGACGCTATAGATAAATTAAATGAATGCCGAGGCAATTTCCAATGATGCAGGCGGCGAAGTCGCGCTAGGATGAAAGAGCGTCGATTTGAGCGCCGCGCTGCACGCGCTCAGGAAAACAACCGCGCAACGGCACGGCATCCGTCGGCCGCTCAATGCACAAGGAGGCTCTATGAAGTGGGAAACCCCTAGCTTCACCGATATGCGCTTTGGCTTTGAAATCACGATGTACATTGCCACGCGTTGATCGGCGATTCCGCATGAAAGCAAAGCGGCCGCAATGAGCGGCCGCTTTGCTTTTGCGTTTTTACTTGGCGGTTAATTTCCGCGAGGCGGCACGTCCTGTCCCGGCGATGCCGCGACGTCGCTGACCTGTCCGCCTCGTCCCGCCGGCTCCGGACGATTGCCCGAGCCGAGCGGCACTTCGGCTGTCTGATGCGGCTGCTGGTCCAGACGACGATTTTCCGGTTCGACTTCCCCCGCGTTCGGCTGACGCACGCCCTGATGCGGATCGCCGCCCGTCGCCGCGCCCGGCCCCGGCAGATTGCCGAACGAACCGCCGCCGGTGGCGCCGCTGCCTGCATCGCCGAGCGGCTTGTCGGTGCTGCCGGGTCCTTCGATACGATCGTTGTTGCTCATCTCTGGCCTCCTTTGCTCAGGTGCTAGAGGAGCAGCAACGGGCATTCCCACAGCATTGCGGACGAAGGTTCGGCAATTGCTACCAGCTTCGAAAAGTCTCGGAGAACGCATGCCCATGATTCCATTCGAGCCTGCTCGCGTGCGCGCCGCCACGGCGTTGTCACCTAGCGCTTTCGCGTAAGGTTCTCATGGCGACGACCCCACAGCCCGGCGTAGAGCCCGATCAGACACCGGACACGCTCGATGCCTGTCATCGTTGCGCGCTCTACAAAGACGCAACGCAAGCCGTTCCGGGCGCGGGTCCGCGCCACGCGCCGCTGATGATCGTCGGCGAACAACCGGGCGATCAGGAGGATTTGCAAGGCAAGCCCTTCGTCGGTCCGGCTGGCGCCATGCTGGACCGCGCGCTCGAAGAAGCCGGCGTCGCGCGCAAGGAAGTCTATGTGACGAATGCCGTCAAGCACTTCAAATGGGAACCGCGCGGCAAGCGCCGCATGCACAAGACACCGGCCCAGCGCGAGATCGACGCGTGCCACTACTGGATGGACCGCGAGACGGCCGACATCGACCCCAAGGTGATCGTCGCGCTGGGCGCGACCGCGCTCAAGTCGGTGATGCGCGATTCGAAGGCCAAACTGCAAGCGTCGATGGGCCATCCCATCGAGCATGAGGGGCGCGTGGTCGTCGCCACGTATCACCCGTCGTATGTATTGCGCGCGCCTGATCCCGAGACGCGCCACGCCGCTTATCAGGCTATCGTCGATGCGCTGCGGGAAGCGCATCGGCTGATGAAACATAAACGTTAATGGAGGAACCGTCATGCCGACGGCAAGCAAGACCAAGAAGACCGGAACTAGCGCGGGCAAGACGAGTTCAGGCAAGCGCAGCACCACGCGGCAGCGCCATACGCTCGCGAGCGATCACAAGAAATCCGGAAGCAAGAAAGCGAAGTCCGCCAATTCGACACACCGCTGGTCGCATCATGTGATGGAAACGAGCGACGCGATGGATATTCAGCGCGATATCTTCAAGAACGGCAACGCCGAAGAGATCGCGCAGTCGCTCAAACGCTCGTCGACCGAAAGCACGCGGCGCAAGGGCACGCCGTTTCAGTCGGCCATGTCGATGCTCAATTTCTATATCAATCGCGCGGGACGCAACTTGCCGAAGACGCGGCGCAATACGCTCGAGCAAGCAAAGAGGCACTTGCGCGAAGCATTCGGACGCAAGCCCTGAACACGAACGCACCGCTTGGCACGTTACTGCGGAATAGTCTTTGCTTCTCGCCAAGGCACATCAACCAAGGAGACAGTCATGGCGCAAGAACCTCCTCTCAGTCCAGGCGATGAAGCCGAACCGGGCGCACCCGGCACCGGCGAAGACATCTGTCCCGACTGCAACGGCACAGGCAAGCAGGACGGCGCGGATTGTCCCACGTGCGACGGCACCGGAAAGATCGTGCAAGGCATCGGCGGAGGCTGATGCATGGCGTTTCCTGACGCGCGCAAGTACCGCTGCGCCGCGCTCGCCGCGATGCTGACCGTCTCGTGCAGCATCGCGCTCGCGGATGACTATCCGACTGACTTCGGGCCTGATCCCGCGCTTCCCGCGCCGCGCCGCGCGTTGTTGCCAACGGTGAACATCGCGCCCGCGAAGCAGTGGGCGCAAGGCCAGAAGCCCGTATCGCCTGCGGGCTTCGATGTAACCGCTTTCGCGTCCGGGCTCGATCATCCGCGCTGGATCATCACGCTGCCCAACGGCGACGTGCTCGTTGCAGAGAGCAACGCCCCCGCCCAGCACGACGAGAACTCGGGCATCAAGGGCGTCGTCATGAAGAAGGTGATGAAGCGCGCAGGCGCAGGCATGCCGAGTCCCGATCGCATCGTGCTGTTGCGCGATGCCGACGGCGACGGCGTCGCGGAAACGCGGACCGTATTCATCGATCATTTGCATTCGCCCTTCGGCATGGCGCTGGTCGGAAATGATCTTTATGTTGCCGATACCGATGCCGTGCTGCGCTTCAAGTATCGGACCGGCGAAACGGCCATCGAATCGACGGGCGAGAAATTCATCGATCTGCCGGCAGGGTCGATCAACCATCACTGGACCAAGAACATCATCGCGAGTCCGGATGGCAAGCGGCTATACGTGACGGTCGGCTCGAACAGCAATGCCGCGGAGAACGGCATCGAGGCGGAAAACGGGCGCGCGGCCATCATGGAAGTGGATATCGCAAGTAGACAGACCCGTCTCTATGCAACCGGGCTTCGCAATCCGAACGGAATGTCGTGGCAGCCGCAAACCGGCGCGTTATGGGCGGCCGTGAATGAGCGCGACGAACTCGGCAACGAGCTCGTCCCCGACTACATGACGGCAGTGAAGGACGGTGCCTTCTATGGCTGGCCTTATAGCTATTACGGCCAGCATGTCGATGATCGGGTCAAGCCGCAACGCGCGGATCTAGTCGAGTCGGCTACCGTGCCCGACTACGCGCTCGGCGCGCATACGGCCTCGCTCGGTCTCGCTTTCTACGACGCAAAAGCCTTCCCGCAGCATTACTGGAACGGCGCGTTCATCGGTCAGCACGGGTCATGGAATCGCAAGCCGAGAAGCGGCTATAAGGTGATCTTCGTGCCGTTCCAGGACGGCAAGCCTTCCGGCCCGCCCGAAGATATCCTGACCGGATTTCTTTCGGCAGACGGCCATGCGCTTGGTCGTCCCGTCGGCGTCGCCGTGGACCACGCAGGCGGCTTGCTGGTCGCCGACGATGTCGGCAATACGGTATGGCGGCTCGCGCCCGCATCGAAATAACATGGCCGCGCGCAAACCCGCATCGAAGGCAAGCACTGCGCCGAAGACGAGTCTCTTCGCGCTTGCCGAACGGCAGATCGTCGGTTTATACGATGCAGGCGTGCTCTCGCCTGCGGTGCTGCAACATGTGATCGCAGCGTATGCCGGCAGCGGCATCGACTGGACGGAAGCAGGCACGCTGCATACCGTCGATGATCGCACTGTGCAAGAAGCGGTTGTGCTCATCATGATGCCGGGTCGCGCGCTCAAGTCCGCGCAGAAGGACTTCGTCTCGGTCATGGAGCATCTCGCAGGCGCCGGGCAAGCGATCGCCGCGCCCGCGCAAGACGACTCGCAAGACGACGCGGAAGCAGACGAAGAAGCCACCGACGACGAAGACCTGCTCGATCAACTCGGCGGCAAGCGCACGAATGCGCGCGGCGCGAAGCCCGCGGCCGACGACGAAGCGCCGACAGAAAAGCGCCGGTCGTTCAATCCTCTCGTCGGCGCACGCCCCATGCCGAAGCATAAGTAACCTCCGCTCAGTGCGGCACGCCGTCCGTGATCAGGTCGCGCAAGTCGTCCATGTCGAACGGCTTCGCGAGGATCGGCACGCCGAGATGCTTCGCGCGTTCGATCTCGTCCGCATAGCCCGTCATCAGCACGAGCTTTTGCGAAGGCAGCCGCTTCACGATCTGCTCCGCGAGGTCGATGCCGTTCATCTTGCCGGGCATCTGCACGTCGGACAGCACGAGATCGAAGCTGTAGCCCTCGCCCATGAGCGCGAACGCCGCATCCGCGCTTTCCTCGTGATGCACGGTGCAGCCGAAGACTTCGAGCACGGCCATCACGCCCGCCGCGACGTCGGTGTTGTCTTCGACGAGCAGCACCGACATGCCCTTGAACGGGTGGTCGTCGTCCGCGACTGGCGACGGTTTGGCGGGTGGCTTCTCCGTCTCGACGGGCGCAGCGGCAGGCGCCGCTACCGGCCCGTGATACCGCGGCAGATAGAGGCGCACGGTGGTGCCCGCGCCCGGCACGCTCGTGATGCGCGCGGTGCCGCCCGCCTGTTCGCAGGCGGCCAGCACTTGCGAGAGGCCGAGCCCCGTGCCCGCGCCGCGTACCTTGGTCGTGAAGAGCGGTTCGAACGCGCGGCGCAGCACGGCTTCGCTCATGCCCTCGCCGTTGTCCGTCACGGAAATGAGCACGTATTCGCCATCGGGCAGATCCGTTTCCGCGCCACGCAGGCGCGCGTTCTGACAGCGGATGACGACGCGCCCGCCATGCGGCATCGCCTCGCTCGCGTTCGCGACGATGTTGACGAGCGCCAGTTCGAGCTCGACTGCATCGGCCATGATGGGCCATACGTCCGCTGAGAACTCGACCGTCAACGAGACCGACGGATGCACCGCGCGCTTCGCGATTTCGAGCATGCTTCTGATCCACGCGGCGGGGTCGATCACTTCCTGCTTCAGCGGATGCTTGCGCGCGACGCTCATCAGCCGCCGCGCAAGCGACTCCGCGCCGGCCGTCGCGCGTTCCACCGCGAGCACTTCGCTTTCGACATCGTTGAAATGCTTGCGCCGTGCAAGAGCCATGTTCGCCGACACGACCATCAGCAGATTATTGAAGTCATGCGCGACGTTCGCAACGAGATTGCCGAGCGCGCCCATGCGCCGCAAGTGCCGGGTCGATGCTTCGACGGACAGCCTCGTCGCGACTTCCGCCTGCCAGCGTTCCCACGCGGCGCGTTCCGCATCGAGCCGGCGGATCGAGAAGGCGATGAGAAGCCATACGGCCATGCATGGCAGCGCCGCTATCGCTGCCACGAGCGCGAAGTTCTCGCGCCAGCGCGCCCGCACGACCGACGTCGCATAACCGGTCGCGACATAGAGCGGAAAATCGCTGACGCGCCGGTAGGCAAGCACGCGCTCGACCTGATCGATGGTCGATGTCATGCGCACGCGTCCGAACAGTTCGTTGTTGCGGAACGCGTCGGTGAACGGCGTGTTGTTCGCGGCTTGCGACGAGGCGGGACTCGGCGGATAGCGCACGAGAATGCCGCCATCGCGCCGATATAGACCGATCACGAGCGCTGCATCGCCCGCCGCGATCTCGCGATAGAAGTCGACGAAGTAGTCGCGCTTCAACGCAATCGACACGACGCCGAGAAACTGCCCGTTATGGCTAATGCGCCCCATGGTCGTCGTGAAGACGTCCGAGCGCGCCACCTTGCCGCGCAACGGCAGCGAGAAATAGGTGACGGGCGCGAAGGCGCGCGCTGAAAGGAAGTCGTCGCGCTCGGCAATGGACACTTCCGGCGCGGGGTAGTAGCGGCTATTGGCAAGCAGCGCGCCGTTTGCGCCGAAGACTGAAATCGCTGCAACCTGTGCAAGCGTGCCGCTCATGTCGTCGAGCGCGCGATGCAAGGCTTCTTCGCGCATTTTGACGTCCGCGTCGCCGCTGTCGCCCAGCATGTCGACGACGCGCGTCTCCAGTTGCTGATTCAGGTCGAGCACTTTGAGCGCGTGTTCGTTCGCCACGCGTGCGAGCCGCTCGGTCAAGTCTCCGGCCTCGGCGATGCGCCGCTGATAGTCGTAATAGCCGTAAATGCCGAGACACGCGAGCGGAACGGCGACGGATGCGGCCAGGACGAGCAACAGCACGCGTCGCGTCAACGCGAAGTTGCGCGACGGAAGCGGTAAATCGAAGGACCCGGTCTCTGTAGGATTCAAACTCTCGGCCTTGTTGAGGATCGGCCGGTATATCGTAACCGGCGAGCACGCATCGGCATAGCAAGCCGACCGTGACCGGGCCGCGATTCTCGTCAATCGAAGGGTTCTGCGTCAATCAGGCAAAGACGCGTCGCTTGCCGGTTGCGCGCCGGTCGGGTCGGAGCGGTCGCTTTCAGCGAAGCGCATGCCCGGGCTTTTACGGCGACGCCGGCTCGCGACAGTCGCCAAATCACCCGGCGGCGGCATGCAAAATGCCAGTGGGGTGCATCTTGCATGCAATCCGGCGCTAAAGGCCGGAGGGCGAAGTGCCAGTTCAACCGGCCATTTCGCGATCCGGCGTCGACGAGATGCGATGGATCGCCAGATCCGCGCCGTTGAACTCGTCCTCGCGGTCGAGGCGCAGGCCCACCGTCATCTTGATGACGCCGTAGACGGCAGCGCCGCCCGCGAGCGCGAGCAAGACCGCGCCGATGGTGCCGATGCATTGCGACCACATCGACACGCCGCCGATCCCGCCCAACGTCTTCTGCCCGAACACGCCTGCCGCGATGCCGCCCCACGCTCCGCAGAGGCCATGCAGCGGCCAGACGCCGAGCACGTCGTCGATCCGCCAGCGGTTCTGCACACACGTGAACATCTGCACGAACAGGACGCCCGCTACAGCCGCGACAATCAACGCGCCGAGCGGATGCATCACGTCGGACCCCGCGCAGACCGCTACCAGTCCGGCGAGCGGTCCGTTGTAGGCAAAGCCCGGATCGTTGCGACCCGCGACCCACGCGGCGAGCGTGCCGCCGACCATCGCCATGAGCGAATTCACCGCAACCAGACCGCTGATCTTGTCGACCGTCTGCGCGCTCATCACATTGAAACCGAACCAGCCGACCGCGAGCACCCACGCACCGAGCGCGAGGAAGGGAATGCTCGACGGCGGATGCGCGGCGATGCGTCCGTCCTTGTGATAACGGCCGTGGCGCGGCCCGAGCAGCAACACCGCCGGCAACGCGACCCATCCGCCGAACGCGTGCACGACGACCGAACCCGCGAAGTCGTGAAACGGCGCACCGAATGCGTGCGTGAGCCACGCCTGGACGCCGAACCGTTCGTTCCAAGCGATTCCTTCGAGCAGCGGATAAATGAACCCGACGATCACGCAGGTCGCGAAGAGCTGCGGATTGAACTTCGAACGCTCGGCGATGCCTCCCGACACGATCGCCGGCACGGCTGCCGCGAACGTCAAGAGGAAAAAGAAGCGCACGAGCGCGTAGCCGTTGTGCTGCGCGAGGACGTCGGCTCCATGCATGAACTGCACGCCGTATGCAATGTTGTAGCCGATGAAGAAGTACGCGAGGGTGGATACCGCGAAGTCCACGAGGATCTTGACCAGCGCGTTCACCTGATTCTCGCGCCTGACCGTTCCCAATTCGAGAAACGCGAAACCCGCGTGCATGGCAAGCACCATGGCGGCGCCCAGCAATAGGAACAGGGTGTCGGTACCGGATTGAAGTGCCTGCATGTCGACTGACGTCTCGAAAAAAGCGGCGACATGTGCAATATCCGGGCCAACCGCGCGTTGTCTGTGCACTCTCTGCGCGAAAGCTGTGCAGCCGCCTGCAGACAGTGCAGCTGATTCAATCTCGCGTAGATCAGCCGGACCCACGTTGGTGCTAATTGCGCCGTAATGCTCTCTGCAAGTGCATTTTGTGCATTGAATGGTGCATCCAGTATGCAAAAGCCGCCCCGACGCCAACGCCTCGGAAATAGCAACGGGTACTTACAAACCCTTGTCATTTTATGTAATGATACTGATTCTCATTTAGCACCGCGCGCCGGCGTCGGATGCAGATGACGTATGCCGAACGGACAGACGTCCATCGTCGATCCGAACTTACTAACAAAATATCGGGGAACGATATGCTGAGGAAAACGCCGCTCGCCGCGGCTTTGGTCACTGTGGCAACCGTGCCGATGGCCACGCCGCTCTACGCGCAAACGGCAGCAGACAACACACCAGCCGCCTCCTCCGTTCAGAGCGGCTCGGCAGACACGGCCAACGGCGCCGCAAGCGTGAACGCAGATGCCGCTGCGGCCGCGCCGGAAACCGCCGCCCTGCCCGCAGTCAAGGTGACGGGACAAAGCGACACGTCGCGCGACTTCCAGCCCGAAGTATCGAGCGTCGGTGCGAAAGTGCCCACCGCCTTGCGCGACATTCCGCAAGCAGTCGTCGTCGTGCCGAAAGCGGTTCTGCAATCGCAGGCGGTGAGCTCGTTCTCCGATGCGCTGCGCAACGTGCCGGGCGTTACGCTCGGCGCAGCCGAAGGCGGCCAGATCGGCAACAACATCAATCTGCGCGGCTTTACCGCGCGCACCGATATTTATCTCGACGGCTTTCGCGACCGCGGCCAGTACTATCGCGATACGTTCAACCTCGAATCGATCGATGTGCTGTACGGGCCGTCGTCGCTGTACTTCGGGCGTGGCTCGACAGGCGGCGTCATCAATCAGGTCAGCAAGCAGCCGGAGTTGAAGCCGCGCGCCGATGTATCCGTGCAAGCGGGCACGCACGACCGCTACCGCACGACCGTCGACATCAATCAGCCGATGACCGAGACTTCCGCGTTTCGCATCAACGCGTTCGGTCAGGACCTGGGCTCGACCCGCGATCAGATGAAGAGCAAGGACTATGGCGTCGCGCCGGAAGTGAAGTTCGGCATCGGCACGCCGACGCAGGTGACGCTATCCGCCCTCATTCAGCACAACCGCGATCAGCCCGACTACGGCATTCCGCCGTTGAACGGGCATCCGGCGCCGGTCGATACGAAGACCTTCTATGGCTTCACCGACGACCGCACCATTCAGGACGTGCAAACGCTCAACGCGCGCGTGGAGCATCGCTTCAACGATGTCTTCACGCTGCGCAATCAGACGCAATTCAGTCACTACAGCACCGAAGCGCGCGCGACGAACGCAGCCGCCGTGCTGACTGGACCGCTCGGCACATCCCCTGCACTGACGAACGGAAACTACACGACGCTGCCGCTCTCGTCGCTCTACGTGCGGCTGCAAGGCAAGGATCGCAACATCAACGACCACTCGGTCTACAACACGACCGATTTCGAAGGCAAGTTTTCGACGGGCTTCCTCAAGCACGACATGCTCGTCGGCGTCGATCTGAGCCACGAGACTTATAGCAACCAGAGCTTCACCGCGACTACGCCCGGCCTGCCGTCCAATACGCTTGCCATCGTGCCGCTCGTCAATCCGACCTATACGACGCGTCCGTCGAATTATCGCGAGGTCGCTACCAATCTCGCAGAATCCAGCGCGAACGGCATCGGGCTCTATCTCAACGACACCATCTCGTTCGGCGAGCATTGGAAGTGGATCGGTGGGGTGCGCTGGGACCGCTATGAAGCATCGATTCATAACTCG
The DNA here is from genome assembly GCF_023631105.1 of Caballeronia sp. AZ10_KS36. Taxonomy (NCBI): domain Bacteria; kingdom Pseudomonadati; phylum Pseudomonadota; class Betaproteobacteria; order Burkholderiales; family Burkholderiaceae; genus Caballeronia; species Caballeronia sp. AZ10_KS36. The sequence goes on from NZ_JALQDQ010000025.1 coordinate 445,518, forward strand.
ATCAACGCTCCGCGTTATGCCACGCAGACGAACTATTTCACGAGCGTGCGCACCGGCGTCGTGTGGCAGCCGAGCGAATGGCAGTCGTATTACGTGTCGTATGGCACGTCGTTCAATCCGTCGCTAGAGGCGCTTACGCTCACCAACAATCAGCAGAACACGCCGCCCGAGAAGAACCGCTCGTACGAGATCGGCTCGAAGTGGGACCTGTTGAACGGCGGGCTTTCGGTGACGCAGTCGCTCTTCAACATCGAGAAAACCAACGCGCGCACGCAGGTCTCCACCGGCGAATACACGCTCGATGGCGATGTGCGCGTGCGCGGCTATCAGCTCGGTCTTGCCGGCCACCTCACGAACAAGTGGCAGGTGTTCGGCGGCTATACCTACATGGACGGCACCGTGCAGAAGGCGCTCGACGGCACGACCGGCAACACGCTCGCCAATACGCCGCATCACATGCTGACGCTCTGGTCCACGTATAACGTCACGCCGAACTGGGAATTCGGCGGCGGTCCATCGTATGTGTCGTCGCGCTATGCGGCCAACAACAACCTCGTGCAGGTCGGCGGCTATACGCGATGGGATGCAATGGCCGCGTATCATCAGAAACGCTACGATATTCAGCTCAACGTGGTGAACCTGACCGACAAGAAGTACTACGATGCCCTTATCCCGTCCGACGGCGGACGCGCGGTGCCGGGCCTTGGCCGCACGTTCCTCGCGACGTTGAACTACCGCTTCCGCTGATGCACCTCTGATCTGAAGCATCTGAAGCGCGCGCCGTTTGAGCCCGGCGCGCGCAGCGACATCATCGAGCCCATGCCATGATTCTTTCGATACCCGGCGTCCTGAGCGCCGAAGACGCCGCCGCCATGCGCTCGCGCCTCGAAGCCGACACTGACTCATGGGTCGACGGCCGCGCCACCGCGGGTTATCAAGGTGCGCCCGTCAAGCGGAACCAACAGATTGCCGAAGGCTCCGCCATTGCCCGCGAAATGGGCGATGTGATCGTCGGGGCGCTCGAACGTCATCCGCTTTTTATCAGCGCGGTGCTGCCGAACCGCGTGTATCCGCCGCTTTTCAATCGCTATGAAGGCGGCATGCATTTCGGCAGTCACGTCGATGGCGCCATTCGCATCGTGCCGGGCCATGGAGCCCGCGTGCGCACGGATGTATCGGTCACGCTCTTCCTTTCGCGCCCTGAAGACTACGACGGCGGGGAACTCGTTATCGAGGACACGTACGGCGTGCAGGAAGTGAAGCTGCCCGCGGGTCACGCCATCGTGTATCCGGCAACGAGCCTGCATCAGGTGCGTCCTGTCACGCGCGGCGCGCGCGTATCGAGCTTCTTCTGGGCGCAGAGCCTCGTACGCGACGATGCGCAACGCGCGCTGCTTTTCGATCTCGACAACTCGATACAGCGTCTCAATGCGACGAACGGCGACGAAGCCGCGAAGCGCTCGCTCGTCGGCTGCTATCACAACCTGCTGCGCATGTGGAGCGAAACGTGAGAACGTGAGGGCAGCGGTGTGATGTGCCAAATGCGTTATCTCCCTTTCAGGTGGGTATCCGCACCATTGCCGATACCGTGCTTTCGGGATTGCGCGTGTCGCGTTTCGAAGCATCGGTCAAGCATCGTGCCGATGGCCCCATCAACGTGGCCGACGATCATCGACAGGTGCGCGCGTCCGCTGTATCGCAATTTCTCGCGCGACCGATACCGCGGCGCAGCAACGCGCAGTGGACACGCGCCGCATTGTCCGCATCGGGCGCTCCCCTTGCATGAACGCTTCGTAAAGACCGCTTCCATGCTGCAACGCGACAGCACGCCGGGCTGTTGAGCGCCGCAAATCGGCGCACAATGGCGCGAGCGTCGCTCGAAGCCGGGCGAACAGGAGGAAGCATCATGACCGCCATCACGTGGGTTCTTGCCGCCGACGAACATCGCGCCCGCATCTTCGAAACGCGCGGACTCAGGGTCGATCTTCAGCAAGTGGAGGACATCAGGAATGCCGCTCCCACGCGAAGCGGGGCAAGCGAAAAAGACCGCGAGACATTCGCTCGAGCCATTGCGACTTTCCTCGAACAGGCCAGGCAGCAGCATCGCTTCAATCGATTGCGTCTTGCCGTGGACGCAAGATTCCTCGGCATATTGCAAGCGTGCTTGAGCAGCGAAACACGCATGCTGGTTTATGACGACAGCGCCAACGGCGCCCCGAGCGCGCAGCGCTACGTGGAACGTCGATGAGCGTCGATGAACGTCGATGAGCGACGCGCGCCGCTCCCTCGCACGGCGCGCGAGAATCGTTATGCAGGCTGGATGTTCTGATTGCTGCGGAACACGTTCTCCGGATCGTAGCGGCGCTTCACTTCTGCGAGCCGCTCGTAGTTCGGTCCATAGGCCGCTTTCACGCGATCACCCTCGTCGCCCGTCAGGAAGTTCACGTAGACGCTCCCCAGCGCATGCGGCGTCAGCGCGGCGAACATGTCGCGCGCCCATTGCGTGCAGGTGTCGTCGTCCGCCGCTTCGGTCCAGCGACCGTGTATGTTGATGGTGAACACCGAATCGCGATTCGCGTAAGCGGTCGCATTCGCGGGAACGCGGTTCGTCTGACCGGCCATCGCACCGATAAAGATCTCGCAATGCGGCGATGGCAACGCCTTCACGGCATCCGAGAGAATGCGCAACGTCTCGTCGTTCAGCGCGGCGAAGTTATGAGACTTCCAATAATTGCGCGCGCCGGGTGTCAGCAACGGATCGAACGCCTTCTGCCATGCGGTAAAAGGCATCGGTCCGAGGTGCTCGCCATACGGCGTGCCGAATTCACGCACGGCCTGCAACGCCTCGGGACCGCGCCCGACATCACCGATATAGCAGCACGCGAGCGCAATGACCGGCTTGCCGTGCACGTCGGCCGGCAGGAACGGTAGTGGCGGCGCCAAGCGCATGACCGCCCATACCGTCAGGTCGTCGGGCGCATCGGCGATGAACGCGCGATACTTCGGCAAGACCTGATCCGCCTGTTCGAGCGGATAAACGACAAGCCCGCCATAGACCTGCGGCCCGACTTCGTGCAGGCGAAATTCGAACATCGTCACGATGCCGAAATTGCCTCCGCCGCCGCGCAGCGCCCAAAAAAGATCCGGCTCGGATTCAGCGCTGACGCGGCGCCACTTGCCGTCTGCCGTCACGATGTCAGCGGCGACGAGATTGTCCACCGTCACGCCATATTTGCGGCTGATCCATCCGAAGCCGCCGCCTAGCGTGAGGCCCGCCACACCCGTCGTCGAGTTGATGCCGAGCGGCGTCGCGAGACCGAAGGCCTGTGCTTCGTGATCGAAGTCGGAAAGCAGCGCGCCCGGCTCGACATAGGCGCGTTTCGCTTGCGGATCGATACGCACCGACTTCATCGCGGACAGGTCGATCATGAGTGCATCGTCGCTCACGGCGCTGCCCGCGATATTGTGCGCGCCGCCGCGAATCGAAAGCAGCGCGCCGTGTTCGCGCGCGAAACCGAGCGCCGCGAGCACGTCGGCCGTTCCTGCGCAACGCACGATGAGCGCCGGGCGCCTGTCGATCGTAGCGTTCCATACCTTCCGTGCTTCGTCGTAGTCGGAGTCGGTGGGCGAAATGACCTTGCCGCGCACGGCGGACTTGAGCGTATCGATTGCGTCGACCGGGAAGTTGATCATGGATGACCTCGCTGCATGAGAAGCGCGCCGCGACGTGCCCGACCTGCCATCTGGAACGTGAAAGCGCAAGAATTTCGCTTCGCGCGCCACCGACGCCGCGCATCGGAGAGGAAGCGGATTGCGATGACGGACGCGTTCGTCCGCTCGTTGATTAAAGTCTTGCGATTACGAAATGTAAAGACGAGGACCCGCAATTTCGCGCACGATATCTAGCATGCATCGGCCAAAGTTTCCGGAAACGCGCGGTGTGATATGCAGCGCTCCTTTCATTGATTCGCATCCCTTACTTCATGCCGCTTTAAGGATGCGTTGCTTACATACGTCGCATCGACTTATCGCCGATCTGCGAAACATTGTTGAATGTCCTTACAGCAAAGCAACAAGCGTCAACGCGTGACGAACGCAAACGTTGGTTGAGCATGGCAGATCATCCGGTCTGCATGTTCAAAGCAAGGAAGTTCGACATGAAAAAGCTGTTTGCTGCTGCTCTCATCGCCTGCCTGTCGGCGGGTGCATTCGCCAAGTCACACGAAGCCGAGCGCCATCTGCGACTCGAGCGCAAGGAGCATCGCGAGCGCGTCGATGAGGCACGCGAGCGCGATGCCCGCAACGAACGCGAAGCCCATGTGGCGCGTGAAGAACACAAGCGCCAGGAAGAAATCGCCCGTCACGACGCAGCGCCGGGCAACCCGCACGTCGAATTCCACAACGGCGAGGCAAACGGCCTGCACGTCACGCACTAAGCCGCGTGAATCAACGAGCCGTTGATTGGAACGAGCGCCTGCGGGCGCTCGTTCGTGCGTAGCGACAGATCAATAGCCGAAAGCGCCGCTTCCGGTCGGGAAGTCGATCGTGCCCTGGTCGGAGAAGCGCGCGCCGCCAAACGGCCCGCCTGCGAGACGGCCGCGCGCGACGTACGACACCTTGGTCACCTCGTCGCCGCTCGCAAAGCCCAACGCTTGCCGCGCCACCGACCATGCCGACACCGTCACCGGCACGGACACCACCAGTTCGCCGAAACGCGGCACGGATCCGCGCTGCGGACTCACGCCGCTCGCGAAAGCGCGGCCGTTCACATCGAGATCGAGCGCCACGCCGTCGAAGTCGATCGGCGCATCGTTTGGATTCTGCACGCGCAGCTTAATGGCGAAGCGCATCTCGAGCCCCTGCCCTTCAAGCGGCTCGATGCCCGCAACGCTGACGCGCAACGCATCGCGGTTCATGAAGCCCGCGCATCCGCCGAGCATGAACGTGGCCAACACGAAGAGGACGAGGAAGATGCGGTTTCGCGCTTGATTCATATGCATGGGTCGTGTTCCGGTAGCGTAGTGAGAATTGGCAGGATTCTAGTGCGATCAGACGCGCAACACGTTGAGCAGCATGCGGCCATACGCATGATGAAACCAGACACCGTCGGCGACATAAAGTGCCGCAATCCACGCAGCGCCCACGACGATCAGGTCGCAATGCCCGCTCGTCCACAGTCTCAACGAATGGCGTCCGCCGATCCAGGGGACGCCCAGAGGGTTCGGCCAGTCCGCGAGCAAATGCATGATGCCGCCGCACGCGAAGCCGAATGCGAACGGCACGGCGGGGTGTTGCCCGAGCAGATGCCATGACAACGCCAGAAGCGCGGCCCAGCCCACGCCCCAATGCGTGAGCGTGCGATGCGTGATCCACAGCTTGCGCTTGCGGGTCCACCACGCGACTTCGAGCCAGTCCGGCGCGGTCGCCCCGATCACACCGCCCAACACGGCCAGCGCGCAGGCGAGATAGTCGACGCCTGCCGCCTTCGTGACCAGCGCCGCCGCGATAATGCCCGCTGCCCATCCCGTCGCATGATGGGCCTTGCTCGATGCCATGTGAACCTGCCTTGAACCGCTTGCATAAGAAAGCGCGCATGTTCGCACGGCGCATGCTTCAGTGTGCGAGGCGATACACAAACTTACGCAATTGCGTGCGCTGGGGCACCATTGGCGCGCCGCGGCGGCGAGCTCGCGCGTCTATGACTAAAATGATTGATGGCACCGTTGCGCGACTACCCGCGCGCGTCGACGTATCCCGCCAAGGCCCTCTATCTCGTCAGCCGTCATGCAACACCTGAAATACCTGAGCGCCTACCCGAGCACGCTTCAGGAAAAGGTGCGCCGACTCATCGCCCAACAGCAACTCGGGCCGTATCTCGACGCACGCTATCCTTCGAAGCATGCCATCCAGTCGGACCGCGCGCTGTATCAGTACTGCGCCGATCTGAAGAACGAATTCCTGCGTGTCGCGCCGGCCATCGACAAGGTGTGCTATGACAGCAAGCTCGACGTCCTGCGCCATGCGCTCGGCCTGCATACCGCCATCTCGCGCGTGCAAGGCGGCAAACTCAAGGCGAAGAAGGAGATCCGCATCGCGTCGTTGTTCAGGGACACGGCGCCCGAATTTTTGCGGATGATCGTCGTGCACGAACTCGCGCATCTGAAGGAGAGCGACCACAACAAGGCGTTCTATCGCCTGTGCGAGTTGATGCAGCCGGGCTACCATCAGATCGAATTCGATTTGCGTCTGTATCTCACGCATCGCGATCTGATGCGGAATCACACGGTCTGACGTTCAGTCCGCCGACCACGCCAGCACGGCTGCATAGCCGCGAGGCGCGGCGAGCGACGCTGCCCGATACGCGCCTGCTTCATCGGACAGCGAATAGCGCGCGCCATCGCGCGGCAGGACGGAGAAGCCGTGCATCGCCAGCGCCTGGCTTCCGATGCCCACGCCATGCGCCTTCAGCACCGCCTCTTTTGCGGTCCAGCATGCGAGAAAAGCGTCGCGCTGATCGGCTTGCGGCAGGGCGTCAATGACGCGCTGGTCCGCAGCATGCAAAACGGTCGTTTGCAGTTCGCGCCAGTCGAACGAATGCCGCGCCTCTTCGAGGTCGACGCCCACGCGCCGCTCGAATGACATCGCGATCAATCCATGCGCGCCCGAATGCGCGACGTTGAAATCGGGCGCGTCGGGGATGGCGAGCATTGGACGGCCGTTTGCGTCCGACACAAGCGCAAGTTTCGCGGGAGAGCCACCTAGCTCGACGGCGAGCAGGCGGCGCAACGCGGCGCGCATCGTGGCGAAGCGGGCGGCATCTTCATGTCGCATGAAGCGGCGTGCGCGTTGCAGCTCGTCGGCATGCAATATACCTTCGGCGGCTTCCGGCAACGGCACGCTGAGATCGATGTCGACGAGCCACACGCGGACGTCGGCGGGGGCTTCGGTCGGCAAAGCTGTGCATGGTGTTGTCATTTGCCTTAACGGGTATCTAAACACGCAGCGGGCGGTGTCGCGGAGGTGATAGCGAAGGTCGACCTCAGTTGGGTTGCCGCTCTGCTTTCTGTCGGTCAATGCGAGAGCGGTATTCTTCATACCGAATACCTCCTTGAAAAACAGCTCCCGTGAATGCTATCAAGCGCTCGGGCATCCATAAAAGCGTTCGTGGGGGCGGCGCTCTGTTCGCTCGACGTGCCTCGATAATCTTGCGGCTTGCGCTTTCTACTCGTTCCGCCGCGCGCGGGTGCAGCTTGGGTAGCGACGCCCTGTACGGTATCGAACTCATGCGGCGCGTTTCGGCGCCGCTTGCGCACAACCACGCAGGAGCCACTGGAACCGTGGAAGCTCGAAGCACCTTCCAATCCCGAACAGGCGTCTCATGCCGTGCTTTCTCGGCGCTTATGGTTTCGTCGCTTGGTTTGCCCATGGGCACGACAAAGGCAGCGGCCGATTATGGGTCGGGTCGGACAGCGGCCCGTCGGTGGTGCTCTTGGCGGGCGCTGCCGTTGACCGTTAAAGCTGGCGGCGACGGTAGGGATGACGCATCTTTGTAGCCTCAGAACTGAGCGGTCATCTGAAAGCCGAGCGTGACGCGTGACGTATCCAACGTGGCCGGCTTGTACAGCGGCGTGCCCGCGAACAGGTCGTAGCTGAAGCCGGCGCACTTCGACGGCAAGCCACCGCGAATACCGATCACCGCGCCGACAAGTTGCGTTCCTGCGAGAAAGGCCGTGTTCGGTCCGAACACGTGGCCGTAGTCGATGCCCGCGTATAGCGTCTGCCCGCTCTTGCCAATCGGCGCTTGCATTTCGTTACGCCAATAGAAGCCCTTCTCGCCCGCCACCATCTGCTCGCCATCGAAGCCTCGCACGGTGTATCGGCTGCCAATGGTTAGGTCGTCGATGTAGAACAACGTGTCGTTCGTGTATTGGCCGTGGAAGGTCGTCACATATCGAAGCGGTTGCGATGCGATCGCGAATGGTACCGACAGGTTTGCATCGAGCACGGCCATGTGGAACAGGTATGTCGGACCCGTCGGCTTCGTTGCGGGCGTCGGCGCGATGTTGGGGTCGGGCGGCTGCGAGGGGTCTCCTGTGGCGCCGAAATCGTTAATGCCTTGCCGGTACGCGAGTGAGCCGTCGAACTGCGCTCCGCCGAAGTAATGCCGGTCGGTCAGCCCCGTTTCGAAGAACGTGTTGTTGCGATGCTGAAGCACGATCTCGGTGTCGTCGATGAAACTTGCGCCGAAGCGCTTCGACAACTGAGCGTAGCCGCCAAAGACATCGTTCTGGCCGCGATGCAGCACGCGCGCGAGCTTGAAGCCCGCCGTCTGCGCGTTGCCGCTCGACACGAAGGTCTGGTTCACGCCCGCAATCTGCTGATAGTACGTGTTCGTGATGCCGAAGAATGTGGCCGTCCAATAACCCCACGGGATCGAATACGAGCCGTTGAAACCGTGAGAGCCGAGGCCCTTGTCGCCGAACTCGAGGTCTTGATTCGCGCCGACAGTGAAGATGTCGTTCAGTCCGAGCGGATTGTCGATGCCCAGACTCATATTGCCTTGCAGCCTCCCCGTTGCACGGCTACCCGAGTTGTCGACCGAGGCGACGAGCGACCACGGCTTCGCACGCTTGAGCGTCAGCACGACGTCGCTCTCGCCCGGTACGTTGGTCGGCTCGATTTTCATGTCGACATCTTGCGATGCCACGCGCTTCATCTGCTCGACGCCTTGTTCGAGATCGCGCAGGTCGAGGATGTCGCCGGGGCTTGTTGGAAATGCGGTCTTCCATGTGTCCCATGACAAAGGCTCTGCGAACCGCACGTCGTGGATCACGCCGGGCACCAGCGCGAACCTCAGCACGCCGCTCGACAGGTCTTGCTCGGGCAGCAACACGCGAGTCGTGATGTAGCCGCGACTGAGAATCGCCTGTTGCAATCCCTTGGTCACTACGTTCACGCCCTCCTTGCCGACGCATTGGCCCCTGTAGTGGTCAAGCCATTCACGCGCAAAGGCAAACGGGTCTAGCGGCAGGGCGGACGCGCCTTTGGCGCGCACAGCATCGGGCAGCGTTGTTGGCACGTCCAGCGCGAAGGTGTCGATGCGGAAGCATGGCGACTCGTGCGGCAGCTGCGGATGGCGGCTTTCACGTTCACGAGTTTGCCCGCCGAGATTGCGCCGCCTGCATCGGTGAGCGTCGTGCCCGCCGTAACGCTCGCGTTTCCGTTCGCGGCCAGCGTGCCCGCGTTCGAGAGCGATTGCGTGGCTGTCGCGGCGAGGTCTTGCACCGCCGTAATCGACCCGGCATTGGCAATCTGCCCCGCCTGCACGACGACGTTGCCGTTCCCGCCGATCGTACCGCCCTGCGCGTTGTTCAGTAGTTCGAAGGTGGTGACGCTGAGGCCATCGGCGTTCAGGGACGCGAAGTGGCCCGCAGTATTGTCGATACTGCCCGCTTGCACGCCGAGCGCGCCCGCCGCCTGAACCGTGCCGCCCTGGTTTTGCAGCGCGGACGCGACGCTGGCGGTCAGCGAGCCGCCCGAGATCATCTGCCCGTTGCGGTTCGAGAGTGCGCCGGCCGTGATCGTCTGTGCAGCGCCGGACTTCAACGCGCCGTTGTCGTTCACGAGCGTCCCAGCGGCGTTTGCGTTGATGCTGCCGCCGGCTGTCATGGTCGCCGACGACAAGTTGATGTCGCCAGCCGTCGCGGTGAGCGCAAGATTGCCGTTCGCCGTGGTCGAACTTCTGGCGAGATTCACCGACGTGCCTTGCACAACGCCGCTGCCGCCTGCCGCGTTGCGCCCGGTCGCGGAGACCGCGCCGCTCGACGTCACGTTCAGGTCGCCAGAACCGGCGATCGACCCGTTGCTGTTCACGCCCGCGCCGAGCGTGCCGGTAGATGCGACGCTGCCCGCGTTGATCGACGTATTGTTCTGCGCGGCAAGCACGCCGCTGTTCGTTAGCGTGCCTGAAGTCGAGACGACGACGTTCTGTTGCGCGTAGGTCGTCCCGCTGTTGTTGATGCCCTGCGCGGCGCTCGCATTGATGGAGCCGCTCGCGTTGGTCGTCCCGGCGAGCACGAGCTGGCCGTTGGATTGCAGCGTCAGATCGCCCGCTTGCGCGGCCAGCACGCCCTTGTTCGAAACCCCGACGCCATACTCATTCGATACGAGAAAGATCCGGTTGGCGTACATCCCGCCCAGCGCACTCACGTCGATTGCAACGGATGGCGCGGGTCCATTGCCCGCGATGGGCGTCGCCGTCAGCGTGTTGTGGTCGATCTGATTCGAACCGGTAATTGCGTTCAGGTTGTTGGCATAGATCGCGGCGTTCACCTGAATCGCACGGGACAGCAAATCGACCTGATCGACGTTAGTGGCATTCAGCCCAGCGCCCTGCACGGTGATATTGCCGCCGGTGACGTTGAAGCCCGCGAGACTGCCATTCGCGCCGAAGTTCGGCGTACCGGTCGTCAGAATCGCGCGCGAGGTGTTGATGAAGCCGCCGCCGTTGACTACGAGGCCATTCGGATTGGCGACGACGACCTCCGCGCGCTGCCCGGCCACTTCCAGATAGCCGTTCAGTTGCGACGGCGAATTGCTCAGCACCTGATTTACGATGATCCCCGCCGACTGCCCCGGCGAGAGATTCGGGTTGCCATTGATGTAACCCGCCTGCTGCGTCTGCACGAGCGTCGGCGAGTTGTTCAGAATCGCGCCCTTCGACGGGATATCGAATTGTGAATAATTGTTAAGGGAAACGCCGGCAGCAGACGGCTTGGCGATGTTGACTTGTTGCAGCCCATTCTGCGTTTGAATCACCTGCGCAGCCGACCCGGGCGCTGCGACGATCTGCGCGTGCGATACCGACATGGCAGTACCCAACAGCAACATCGCGGCGATTGCCACGGCACGCATGGGAAGGCTCGAACCGATGTTCAGAGACGATGCGACCGACCCGCGTTGCGTCGCGCTACCGCCTTGCGCGCCCTGCCCCGTGGCGAAATCCGCAACCGCTACCATCATGTGCCGCACGCGGCTAAACACCAGCTTGTAAATCCCGTTATTGATTCTTCGATGCTTCGCTTTTTTACGGTGCAGGAGGCGCTAAGGGCAACCCGCAAACAGGCCGTGAGTGTTTCCGCGATCAGCGTTGGGGAATATGGGAGTAATCCGAATTCGTTCGCGCTGCTGCCGTTCGATCACGTGAGATCTTTCGTAGGCTTGGAGGTGGGATTTGTGGCAGCAACGCGTGCTAAGTTGCGTGAATGCAACGGGTGATGCTGCGTTGGTGGAACTGCGCGCTCGCGAAGCCGAAGGCGGTCGCGATGCCCGCCTATGACAACCAAGGTGCAGGCGGCCAACGCAATCGATATGCGCGGCGTGCCGTCGTATGCGTTTGCTTCGCCCGACGTTGGTGAGGACGCAGATGTGCTAGCCCGCTTCACACGCTCGCCACAGCGAGCCAAAACGCGGTTCGTGCTCGGCCCGCGATTCCGACGAGCCCCACCATCAGGCCGACGTGCCGGTTGGCGCGCGCTTTGAATCGTCGTGCCGCCGAGATGTTGTCTGTGTTGAGCAGCACGCCAGCGCGCCGATCTCATCGCTCGCCGTCGCGACGACTATATTATTTGCAGTCCGTAGTATTTCGCGCGTTGTGGTGCGGCGCATCCATGCTCTGATAGATGCAGCCACGGACTCTGCCGCCGCGTGCACTTCCGGGAATCGCTGTTGGAGAAGCCTCGAGTGAGCCGCAGCTGTCGGTTGTTTCCCGGCCCGCGTCGTGTTTCCGATGGAACGCATGCCCTCCGCGTTAGTGTGCGACTCTGCTGATCACGACCTTCGCCGAGCCGGGCCCGTTGAGGATCACGCCTCGCCCGGCGAATGCATCCTACTCGGCATTGAGCGACGCACAGCCGAGCGACGAGCTGTCGGTTCAGTGCGAATCCGTCTCTTGGTCGCCTCTGGGGTATTTACCGGAAGCCCTGCCATCCGTAGCCAGCAAACACTGCGCTTGCATAGTCGCGAACGTAGCGTCAAGGGCGAGCGACCCGCCCCGCATCAGCCTGCGCGATTGGCGAGAGCACGGACATTAGACCGTTGATGTCCCGCCCAAACGGCGAACGCCGCACGATGCGCGACGTCCTTCCCTGCGCCAAGTCGAACGGCATGGGAGCGCTCTATTCGTTTACGTATATCGCGGATGCACCCGCAGTTGCGGTAGCCCATCGCTGTGCACGACCACGACGGCGTTCTGTTCAAACGCCAGCATGAAATCGTCGGCGTCCAGTTCAGTCGCGCCGAGCACGAACAGACTCGCTTCGGCGCGCCATACGTTGTTCGGATCCAAGCCTTCGCCTGATAGCGCCATCCAGCCTGCTTGCGCAATGTGCGCTGCGAGTGTCTGCTGCCGCGCGGCGTTCTCTTCGGCGCTCAGTTCGCAGCCGAACGGATTGAACGCGGTCACGAATACTGCGCTCGCAACGCCGTGACCGGCCAACAGCGCGGCGACGGCGGCGTTCTTCGCGCCAATCATCATATCGATCGGCGGCTCGCCGTATATACGGTAGATTGCGGCGCGGTACGCTGCAAGCGTTGCATCGGTAAGCGATGGAGCGTTCATGAGCATCGACGTTACCCGACTGCGCAGGCGCGCGCAAATTGCCCTCGCAGCGTGGACGACCGCCTATACTGAAGTCAGCGCCTTCATGCCAGGAGGACGCCATGACACGCATGTACATCGATTGCCGCGAGTGCTCGAGCGACAGCAACTGCACGATCGCACTGGCGGCCGACTCCGAAGGCGAATTGATGCAAGCCGCCGTGCAACATGCGGTGAGCATGCATCAGCACGAAGATTCGCCGGAACTGAGAGCGGAACTGAGGAAGTTCTTTCACGAGGGCACGCCGCCGCTCGAAAGGCCGTCCGCATAGGACGTGAGGCAGTTGATTTCCGCCAGCTAGCGTTTCTTGGCGCGCTAGGCGGTAGAGCTTTGTCGTTTGATAGGAGAAGACGCGGAAAGCAGCGATGCTGCCGCTAGCTTACGGGCAGCCGGTGCGCCGCTCGCTGCGGCTGAATCGTTGACGCGAACGCCAGTCTTCCGAGCGCAGCACGTGTTCGCCGTCCTCGCGGGCTTCGTCCTCGGAATCGAAGCCCTCGTCGCTATAGGCGACCACCTTCATGCCGCCGCCTGCGGCGCGCTCTACGGTGATGCCCCAATGCCACCCGCCTTCCTGGTGGAAGATATGCAGCGTGGGCTTCGACGGTCCGGTCAGATCCATACATGCGGCTCCTTCAAGTTGACGTCCGTAAGGCTTGCTGCCTTGCCTAGACGAACGCCCTTGATGTCGGGCGCTTCTCTTTGCGTTGCCCGTACGCGGAAATCGTTCAGGGCACTGTTACTCTAACGAGGGGCTTGAGCACCCGCTTAAGACAGCATACTCAATCACATGTTGCATTGCAACACGGGCTTTCCCCGATCGTGTGTTCGCGAGACGACGCCTCGTCGACGAAAGGCGAATGGAAGCGATCCTTTCCTTGCAGAAGTCATCGGACTGTCACGTTAGCGCGCGCCGGTGACATTCGGCGTTGTGTCCTAGAATGAGTAAGCCGTCATCAGCGGCGTAGGAGGGACTCATGAACGCTACTTCCCGAATCATGCTCGGCGCGCTCGCTGCGTGCTGGGCCGCGTCTGCATTCGCGCAGCCGCTCGCCGACGATCCTTCCGCGCCCAAGACACGCGCGCAGGTGCGTTACGAACTGCACGCGTGGATCGCTGCCGGCTACGATCCGAACGACTGGATCAATTATCCGGACAATGCCATGGGCGCGGGCCGCATCGTGGCGCAGCGACGAGCCGACGCGCCGCCCACGACGCACTGAAGCGGCGCGCGTAACCGCGCTCATGCAGCCGGCTCATGCAGCCGGCTCAGGCAGCCGGCTTCGGGCCGCGCAAGATGCGCCGCGCGATGCTCCAGCGATGCACTTCGGACGGGCCGTCGTAGATTCGGAACGCGCGCATGTCCGCGAAGATGCGCGCGACGACCGTCTCGTGTGTGACGCCCTGCCCGCCCAGCACCTGCACGCAACGATCGACGACGCGCCACAGCGCCTCCGACGAAACGACCTTCGCGATGCTCGACTCGTGCTTGCCGAGCACGCCCTGATCCAGCACCCACGCGCAATGCCAGATGGCCAGGCGCGTGACGTGCAGGTCCATCTCGTTGTCCGCCAGCATGAAGCCGACGCCTTCGTGCTCGCCTAGCGCCTTGCCGAACGCCTGACGCTGCCGCGCATAGTCGCTCGCGACGTCATGCGCGCGGCGGGCCGCACCGAGCCAGCGCATGCAGTGCGTGAGACGCGCGGGCGACAAACGCACCTGCGCATAACGGAAGCCTTCGCCTGGTTCGCCCAGCACGTTCGACGCCGGCACGCGCAGGCCGTCGAAACGCACGACGCCGTGGCCGCCGGGAAAGCACGTGTCGAGCGAATCCATCGCCCGTTCGATGACGATGCCGGGACTCGACATGTCCGCGAGAAACATCGTGGCCGGGCCGTCCGCGAACTTCGCCATGATGATCGCGACTGACGCGCCCTCGGCGCCCGTGATGAACCACTTGCGGCCGTGAATCACGTACTCGTCGCCGTCGCGCGTGGCGGTGGTCTGGAGCATCGCCGGGTCCGCGCCGGCGCCGGGCGACGGCTCGGTCATGCAGAAGCACGAGCGGATCTCGCCCGCCGCGAGCGGACGCAGCCAGCGTTCCTTCTGCTCGGGCGTCGCGATGGCTTCGAGCAGATGCATGTTGCCCTCGTCGGGTGCCGCGATATTCAGCGCGACGGGGCCGAGCGGCGAATAGCCCGCTTCCTCGAACAGAATCGCCTTCGCGACATGACCGAGCCCGAGCCCGCCGAACTCCGGTGAGATGTGGCTCGACAGCAAACCCGCCTTGCGGCCCTTCGCGATCAGTTCGGCGCGTAGCTCTTCGTTCGGCCCGTGCGGCGTGCAGCGCGGATCGCGCTCCATCGGCACGATTTCATCGGCGATGAACGCGCGCACCCGCGCCTGCAATTCGGTCAATTCCGGCGAAAGCGAAAAATCCATCGGCATCCTCGGTCGTTAGTGGAGCATGCGAGCTTAATCGTGCGCGCCGCTTTCGTCATTCAGGCATTGCGTCATTCATCGTATTCGCTGTATTTGCGCGCGTCGCCGCGGACCTTGTGCGCCGGATACTTCGCGCGATTGAGCGCCATCTTTTCCAGCAACGCCTGATGCAGATCCACATCGAGCGCGTCGGCAAGCATCACGAGATAAGCGAGCACGTCGGCCATCTCGTGACGAATGGCGCGGAGCTTCGCGTCGTCGAGTTCGGCCCTGTCGCCCGTCTGAAGCCACGTGAAGGGCTCCAGCAACTCGCTCGCCTCCACGCTCAGCGCCGCCGCGAGATTCTTCGGCGCATGAAAGCGGCGCCAGTCACGTTCGTGCACAAACTCGCGCAGCATGTCGCGCATGGCGACGAGTTCACTCCGAGATCCTTCCATCACGTCCTCGACTCATTGCTCATTGCTCATTACTCATCGGTCATTGCGCCGGATAAAGGCCCAGCGTGCGCGCATGCAGGCGCGCGAGGCCGAGCAGCGCGTCGGTGAATGGCGTCGGCACGCCGGTCATCGCGCCAAGTTCGCGCACCGACGCGACGAGCGCATCCAGTTCGACGGCCTTGCGCGCTTCGACGTCCTGCAGCATCGACGTCTTCATCGCGCCCAGTTTCGCCGTGACGGCATGCCGGTCCGCCGGCTCCTGCTCGATGGGAATGCCGAAGCGCGCGCCGATCTCCTTCGCCTCCAGCATGATGCGCGTGACGAAGCCACGCACGAGATCGTCGCCGAGAATGCGGTCGGTGGTGGCGCCGGTGATGGCGCTGATCGGGTTCATCGTCATGTTGCCCCACAGCTTGAACCACACGTCGCGCTGAATGTGCGGCGAAGCGGACGCGTCGAAGCCCGCCCGCGCAAAAAGCGATACGAGCGAATCGACGCGCGCGCTCGGCTTGCCGGTCGCCTCGCCCAGAATCAGCCCGTTGCCCTGATGGTGCCGGATGACGCCCGGCGCTTCTACGAAGCAACTCGCGTGAACGACGCAACCGACCGTCTGCGCGCTCGGTATCGCGGCGGCAATCGTGCCGTGCGGGTCGACCGAGGAGAGTCGCTTGCCGGCGAACGCATCGCCTAAGCCCTCGCAAAACCACCACGGCACGCCGTTCATGGCGGTGAGCACCGTGGTCCGCGCGCCCAGTAACGGCGCGATGTGCGCGGCCACGGACGCCATCGCCGGCGCCTTGACGGCGACCACAACCAGGTCTTGTTCCCCGAGTGCTTCGGGCGCATCGCTCGCGCGGACCGGCGCCGTATGCGTCGCGTCCTTCTCGACGAGTTGCAGGCCGCGCGTGGTGAGCGCATCCAGCGTCGCGCCGCGCGCGACCACGCTGACATCGCAGCCCGCTTGCGCGAGCCTCACGCCCATCCATCCGCCGATTGCGCCCGCGCCGTAAATGCATACCTTCATCTTGTCGTCCCCGCCACTGGTTGGTCGCCCATTGTAAGAGCGGATTGAATTCATCCGCGGGTGACGCTCAAACGGTCCAATCTATGAGTCGCAAAACGCATTTCAAGAGTCGCCGGACGAATAAAAAATGCGCTTGAAAATGCAGTCCGGCTTATTGAAAAGAGCCTCTCCGCACCTATTTTTCGATCCGAGGGCAGCGACGCTCGACCGCCCTGCCCACAAGGATCAACGCACTGTGCCGGCCTGGATGCGGCCGCATTTTCGGAGACTGAATCATGAGTGACTTCTACTTTGGCGGCGACGTGTTCGCGGAACTGGATCGCATGCAGCGGCAAATGTCGACGCTGTTCGGCAACCTGCCGTCGAGCATCCGGACGAGCCGCGCGGATGTCTTCCCGCAATTGAATATCGGCAGCACGGACGAGGCCGTCGAGATCGTCGCGTTTGCGCCGGGCGTGGATCCCGCATCGCTCGATGTGACCGTGGACAAAGGCACGCTCACGATCAGCGGCGAGCGGAAGGCCGAAACGCTGACCGAAGGCGCGCGCACTTATGCGAAAGAGCGCTTCACCGGCAGCTTCCGCCGCGTGATCGAACTGCCGCAGAACGCGGACACCGACAAGGTGCAGGCGCGCTACGAGAACGGCACGCTGTCCATCACAGTCGGCAAGCGCGAAGCGTCCAAGCCCCGCGCCATCACCATTCAGTAATCCAGCATTCGGGAGCTCACGATGAACGACACCACTCAACTGACGCAGCGCAACGAAGGCGACGTGACGCGCAAGAACGAAGACACCGCGCGCCGCGCGAGCATCACGCCCGCGGTCGATATCGTCGAAGACAGCCATGGCATCACGCTTTGGGCCGACCTGCCCGGCGTGCCGCGCGAAAAGCTGGACGTGAAAGTGCATGACGCGCGGCTCTATATCGAAGCCGAAGCGGTGGTCACCGCGCAAGCCGGCTTGCGCGTGCATCACGCTGAAGTGCGCGCGCCGCGTTTCGCTCGCGCCTTCACCGTCAGCGACGACTTCGACACCACGAAGATCGACGCGAATCTGACGAACGGCGTGCTCAAGCTCACGATTCCGCGCCGTGAAGAAGCGCGTCCGCGTCGTATCGAAGTGCGCGCGAGCTAAAGCGAATCTTTAGCAGCAACGCAATGCTTCAACCGAATGGCCGCGAATTTCGCGGCCGTTTTTTTAGCGCATGCTTAACGCCTCTATAATCTTCCGCGGCAGTCCGAGAACTATTCAAACTCATCGCTAGGAAGAGACGAACGTGAAGACGCTGTTGAAGGTGTTGTTGAGTTCCATGCTGGCCGTGTCCATCGGCGCGCATGCGAAAGACTGGTCCACGATCCGGTTCGGCGTCGATGCCAGTTATCCGCCCTTCGAATCGAAAGCGCCCGACGGCCAGCTCGTCGGCTTCGATATCGATGTCGGCAACGAACTGTGCCGCCGTCTCGACGCAAAGTGTGTATGGATCGAAAACGCCTTCGACGGCATGATTCCCGGCCTCAAGGCGCGCAAATTCGACGGCGTGCTCTCCACCATGTCGATGACGCCGGCGCGCGTCAAGCAGATCGCATTCTCCAGCAAGCTCTTTCATGTGCCGACGCGGCTGGTCGCGAAGCGCGACTCGAAGATTCAGCCGACGGCGGAATCGCTTGCGGGCAAATCGGTCGGCGTCGAACAAGGCTCCATGCAGGAGAGCTACGCGAAGGCGCATTGGGGCGCCAAAGGCGTGACGGTCGTATCGTATGCGGATCAGGATCAGGTCTATGCCGACCTGCTCGCCGGCCGTCTCGACGCATCGCTGCAAAACGCGGTGCAAGCCGAACGCGGCTTTCTCGACACGCCGCGCGGCAAGCCGTTCGCTTTCGCCGGCCCGGCTCTCGAAGACAGCGCGATCTTCGGCCCCGGCACCGCAATCGGCCTTCGCAAGGAAGACACCGATCTGAAAGAGAAGCTCGACGGCGCGATCGCCGCGATGATCAAGGACGGCACATACAAGCGCATCGAGCAGAAGTACTTCGACTTCGATATCTACGGCGAATAAGCATAAGAAAGCAGTCGGCGCGAGCGCGCGGTAGGCCTCGCGGCAACACATGCGTTGGCGCGCCGATGGCTTTTTTTCACGCACGTCATGCTGAAAATTACACGTCGCCCGCCGGCACGCTGGGAATCTGCGTGGTCGAAGCATCGGCATAGTGTTTGCATGCCCGGCAACGCACAGAGAGACTGTTTCCGGGGGCATCATGCATCATTCGATCGAACCTCACGAGCTCGGCAAGGTTGATCTCGCGCACTTTCAGATCGTGCAAGTGTCGGACGGCACGCATACCGTCGTGCTCTGGGAAGCGCCGGAGCCGGACACGCTGGTGCCGCTGCACGCACGCGCCGCCACACTCACCATTCGTCTGTGCGATCCGCTCAACCCCGTGCGCAGAAAAGACGTGTGCGAGCGCTTGCAGGCGCACCTCGCGGCATCGCGGGGACGCAAGAGCGCAGCGCGGCCGCGCACGCATCTGCATCGACTGAGCGCGAGTCCGCGCGCCGCTCTGTAGCCGCTAAAGCGACTTGCCGAGAAAAGTCCACAGCGCGTCGTCGAGCGAATACGGCACGTTGAAGCGAAAGCACGCGCTCGGTGCATCGCCGGGCCGGAAATACGAACCCGGCGCGAGCCAGATGCCGTGTTCGAGCGCGCGCGTCGCGACATCGCTCGCATGCGATGGATCGATCGGCAACTCCGCCCACACGAAAAGACCCGCACGCGGACGGCGGAACAACGTGGCGCCGAGCGCATCCATGCGCTGCTCGACGACCGCATGCGCGTCCTTCAGCTTGTCGATCACGAATTCGACGTGCCGCGCATAGCGCCCTTCCGTCAGCACCTTCTCGACGATGCGCTCCGTCGCCTCCGACGACGTGAGGCCCACCGCCATCTTCGTGCGCGCCAGTTCGCGCAGCACGTCGCGCTCGGCGACGACATAGCCGCAGCGCAGCGACGGCGTGATCGTCTTGGCGAAGCCGCCGACATACACGACGCGGCTCAATCCTTCCAGCGCCGCGAGCAACGGCGCGCCGGGCGGCGCGAGCTCGCGGTTCACATCGTCTTCCACGACCCACAGGCCATGCCGCTCCGCGATCTGCATCAGGCGGAACGCCGACGCCATGCTGAACGTCGCGCCGGTCGGATTCTGCAGCGTCGTGTTGAGAAAGACGGCCTTCGGACGATGCTCCGTCACGATGCGCTCGAAGACGTCGGTGTCGATACCCGCGACGGTGCGCGGCACGCCATGCACGTTCAGGCCGGCAAGCCTGAGAATCTGCAGCAGATTGCAGTAGCCGGGATCTTCGACGACCACGGCATCGCCGGGACGCAGCAACGTGCGCACGATCAGATCGAGCGCCTGCGTCGCGCCGCTCGTCAACAGCACGTTGGGTGTGGCATCGACCGGCAAGCCGTGACGGTCCAGTTGCTCGGCAATGCGCTCGCGCAGCGGCGCGAAGCCGTACGGATGCCCGTAATCCGCGATGCGCGCCGCCGGCACGCGGCTCACCGCGCGCAGCGCGTGGTGCAGCCCGCTTTCGTTGACCCATTCGTTCGGCAGCCAGCCGCAGCCCGATTTGATCGGCACCGAATGGTCCGCGAAGACATCGGAAAGCAGCCATGTCGCCGTGAGGCTCGGCGGCTGCCATTCGACCGAGCGGGCCCGCGCGCGCGGCCCGCGCACGGCCACGCGATACCCCGAGCCGCGCCGCGCGGTGACTAGGCCCATCGACACGAGCCTGCCGTACGCTTCGGTCACGGTGAACGTGCTCAGGCGCTCGGTTTCGGCAAGACGCCGCACCGAAGGCAACAGCGCGCCCGCGCGCAACGTGTCCGACTCGATGGCGGATGAAAACGCGCGCACGAGTTGCTCGACGAGCGTCGGCGCCTGCCGCGAGCCGCGTTCCAGGTTGAGTTCGATCATCGGTTCAATCGGCCAAGGTAATCAGCCAAGGTCTGCCAGCACAGTTCGCCCCATTTTGCCAGCACAGTTGGCAGCGCGGTGAAGCAACTGTCTATGCCGCGCAAAATTGCGTCGACATACAGTGACCGTTCTTTCGAGGAGAGACCTAGCCATGAACGCCCGCCCCGTCATCGACGACCTGTCGTCTTTCTGGATGCCCTTCACCGCGAATCGCCAGTTCAAGGCCGCGCCGCGGCTTCTGGAAAGCGCCAAAGGCATGTACTACCGGTCGACCGACGGCCGCGAAGTGCTCGACGCCTGCGCGGGGCTGTGGTGCGTGAACGCCGGTCATTGCCGCGAGGAAATCGTCGAGGCCGTGCAGAAGGCGCTCGGCACGCTGGATTTCGCGCCGACGTTCCAGATGGCTCACCCGCTAGCGTTCGAAGCCGCGACGAAAGTGGCCGGACTGATGCCCGACGGCCTCGACCGGATCTTCTTCACGAACTCGGGCTCGGAGTCGGTCGACACGGCGCTCAAGATCGCCATCGCCTACCACCGCGCGCGCGGCGAAGGCCAGCGCACGCGGCTGATCGGACGCGAGCGCGGCTATCACGGCGTGGGCTTCGGCGGCATTTCGGTCGGCGGCATCGCGCCGAACCGCAAGACGTTCTCGGGCGCACTGCTGCCTTCGGTCGATCATCTGCCGCATACGCACGATCTCGCGCACAACGCGTTCTCGAAAGGCCAGCCGGCGTGGGGCGCGCATCTCGCGGACGAACTGGAGCGCATCGTCGCGCTGCACGATGCATCGACGATCGCGGCGGTGATCGTCGAACCGGTAGCGGGCTCCACCGGCGTGCTGATTCCGCCGCAAGGCTACTTGCAGAAGCTGCGCGAAATCTGCACGAAGCACGGCATTCTGCTGATTTTCGATGAGGTCATCACCGGCTTCGGGCGTCTCGGCAAGGCGACGGCCAGCGAGTTCTTCGGCGTGACGCCCGACCTCATCACCATGGCGAAGGCGATCAACAACGCGTCCATTCCGATGGGCGCGGTCGCGGCGCAGCGCACGGTGCACGACACGATCATCGATGCGGGCGCGGCCAATGCCATCGAACTCTTTCACGGCTACACGTACTCGGCGCATCCGGCCGCGACGGCTGCGGCCATCGCTACGCTCGACCTCTACGTGCGCGACAAGCTGTTCGACCGCGCGGCATCCAAGTCTCCGGCGTTCGAAAGCGCGGCGCATGCGCTGCGCGACGCGCCGCACGTGAAGGACATTCGCAATCTCGGGCTCGTCGCGGGCATCGAACTCGAACCGCGCGACGGCGCGCCCGGCGCGCGCGCCTACGAAGCGTTCGTCAAGTGCTTCGAGGCAGGCGTGCTCGTGCGCTATACCGGCGATACGCTGGCGTTCTCGCCGCCGCTCATCATCGAAGACGATCAGATCGACCGTATCTTCACGACGGTGAGAGAAGTGCTCGCGACGGTGCAATAGAAGATGAGACGATCGCGCGTTTCGTTGAGACGCGCGCGCATTCACGGCGGCGCTGCTCCGGCCTACAGTTGACTCAAGCCATTCAGATGGCTCACCAACGAACCGGAGCACACCATGTCACGTCTTTCCCAAGTCAACGTCAACGAAGCCACCGGCAAGACCGCCGAACTCTTCAGCGCCATCAAGAAGGCCGCGGGCCGCGTGCCGAACGCGTATGCCACCATCGGCACGCATAGCCCGGCGGCGCTCGGCGCGGCGCTATCGAACGATGCCGTGCTCGCGAAGAGCAGTCTCGACAAGGCCGATGCCGAAGCCATCAAGCTCGCCGTCAGCGAACTGGCGGGTTGCGATTACTGTGCCGCTGCGCATACGGTCGTCGGCAAGATGGTCGGGCTCACGCAAGCCGAGACGCAGCAGATCCGCGCGGGCGACGCGACCGGCAATGCGAAGCGCGATGCCCTCGTGCGCTTCGTGCGGCAAGTGGCGGATTCGCGCGGCACGGTGGATGCCCGCGTGCTCGCCGATGTGCGAGAAGCAGGCTATAGCGAGGCGCAAGTCATCGACGCGCTGTTCGCGATGAGCGTCATCAACTTCACGAATCTCGTCAACCGCGTGAACGACACGACGCTCGACTTTCCCGCGCTCGTCTAAGGGTTCGAGGACTTCGTGAACCGGTCGATCACCGCGCTGACCAGATCGACCGGGACCGGAAACACAATCGTCGAATTCTTGTCGCCGGCGATCGTCGTCAGCGTTTGCAGATAGCGCAGCTGCATCGCCTGCGGCGCCTGGGCGAGCATCTGCGCGGCCTGCAACAGCTTTTCCGATGCCTGCAATTCGCCTTCCGCATGAATGATCTTCGCGCGACGCTCGCGCTCGGCTTCGGCCTGGCGGGCGATCGCGCGAATCATCGTCTCGTTGATATCGACGTCCTTGATCTCGACGTTCGACACCTTGATGCCCCACACGTCCGTCTGCGCGTCGAGCACGCGCTGGATGTCGCTGTTCAGGCGCTCGCGCTCGGACAGCAATTCATCCAGTTCGTGCTTGCCGAGAATCGCGCGCAGCGTCGTCTGCGAGAGCTGGCTCGTCGCGTCGAAATAGCGCGCGACCTGAATCACGGCTTTTTCCGGATCGACCACGCGAAAGTAGACGACCGCGTTTACCTTCACCGAGACGTTGTCGCGCGTGATGACGTCCTGCGGCGGCACGTCGAAGACGACCGTGCGCAGGTCCATGCGCACGACCTGCTGCACGACCGGAATGATGAGCACGAGCCCCGGCCCTTTCACCTTCCAGAAGCGCCCGAGCATGAACACGACGCCGCGCTCGTACTCGCGAAAAATGCGCACCGCCGACGCGAGCAGAAAAACGACGAGCGCGAGGACGATGCCGCCGAAACCAAAAGTCAGCCCCATGTTTTCTAGCCTCGTTCAAGCTGCATGGTGATGTGATTCGTCGAACGGCTCGACGGTCAGCGTGAGTCCGTCGCGCGCGGTCACGCGCACGCGCGCGCCCTGCCCCGGCAAAGCAGCGGCCGATGCCGGCTGCACGCGCCAGCGTTCGCCCTGCACGCGCGCCCAGCCGACGCCTTCGCCGCCCTCCAGCATCACGCCGATGCTGCCGAGCATGGCCTCGCCGCCGCTGACGACGGGCCGCCTGCGCGCCTTCAACGCGAGCCCCGACACCGCGAACACGAAGACCGCCGAAAACAGCGCGAGCGCCGCCACAAGGCCCGGTGGAACGCCGAAGCCGGGCACGTCGGTATCCACGAGCATCAGCGCGCCGATGGCGAACGCGACGATGCCGCCGATGCCGAGCGTGCCGAACGTCGGCAAGAACGCCTCCGCGACGAGACAGCCGATGCCGAGCATCAGCAAGCCGAGGCCCACGTAGCTCACCGGCAGCAATTGCAGCGCGAACAGGCCGACGAGCAGGCAAATGGCGCCCGCGACGCCCGGCAGCACGTAACCGGGATTCGCGAACTCGAAGAAGAGGCCGTACATGCCGATCATCATCAGTATCAGCGCGACGCTCGGGTCCGTGATCGCCGCGAGAAAGCGGCTGCGCCAGTCGGGCTGGAACGCGACGACGCTCGCCTCGCGCGTCGCCAGCACGCGCTCGCCCTGCGCCGTGCGCACGCGGCGGCCGTCGAGTTTGGCAAGCAGATCGGGAATGTCGGTCGCGGTGAGGTCGATCACCTTCTGCGCAAGCGCCTCGTTGGCCGAGAGCGCGACGGCCTCGCGCACCGCGCGTTCGGCCCACTGCGCGTTGCGCCCGCGCAGTTGCGCGAGGCCGCGGATATACGCGGCGGCGTCGTGGACCTGCTTGCGCGTTTCGGTCGATGCCCCTTCCGCCGCGCCCGACGCGCCCGACGCCGCGCGCTCCGCTCCACCGGCGCCAAGCTGGATCGGCGTGGCCGCGCCGAGATTCGTGCCGGGCGCCATCGCGGCGATATGCGCGGCGTACACGATATACGTGCCCGCGCTTGCCGCACGCGCGCCGCTCGGCGCGATGTACGCCGCGACCGGCACCGGCGAAGCGAGGATCGCCTGAATGATGGCGCGCATCGAGAGATCGAGGCCGCCGGGCGTGTCAATCCGGAGGACGGCGAGTTGCGCGCGCTCGTCTGCGGCGCGCGCAAGCGACCGCACGACGAAATCCGCGCTCGCCGGGCCGACCGCGCCGGTCAGCGGAATCACGACGACGGGCGCGGCAGCTTCCGCGTGAAGCGGGAACACGGCGAACGCCAGCACTAGCAAGAGGCGTTGGACGAACGGCAGGAGCCGGTCAGCGGGTATCGTTCTCATCATCGGCAATCGCCGGCCGAGGCCGGCGTCGCGCAGGGTCTCGCTTTCAGCTTAGGCGATAGAACCGTCGTGCGGTCGATGATCTTCTCGACGTCCGCCGTCTCGCTCAAGCCCGCCACGAACCGCGCGCGGTCGAAGTCCGGCGAGACGCAGCCGTCCACGTAGACGAAGCGGCGCTGCAGCGTGAGCCACAGGCTCGTCTTGTCGCGCCATTGAAGCGATGCGTTCAGCGCGTTCAGACGGCGCGTGACGCTTTCGGCGATCTCGCGGTCGTAGTCGTAACTGTTCGGCAGACGGCAGCGGCCCGCGATCCAGCAACTGTTGCCGCGCTCGATGCGATAGTGCGCTTCAGCGAGCCATTCGGCTTCCGTTTCGAACGGGCCGCGCGGCGCGGGGCAATCGGCGATGGCGTTCGATACGTGCAGAAACGGGTCGTTGCCGCGATTGGCGAGCGTGTCGGCGTGGACGGCCAGCGCGTGCAGTGCCAGCAGTACTCCGAGCAGCGCGGTGGTCTTCGGTTTGCGCATGATCGTCCGATCGTGTGAACGGCACGCGCCAAGCATAGACCATCATCGCGCGAACCAGCCGTTACACTGGAACCCGCACTTTTCCTCGGATTCAAAACGACATGAAACAGGCACTTCACCATCTGACGCTCGCCACCGGCTCGCGCGGCCTGCACGAAGTCACGCGCGACATCGACCGCTGGATCGACCTGCAGGATATCCGCACGGGTCTGCTGACGGTGTTCTGCCGTCATACGTCGGCGTCGCTGCTGATTCAGGAAAACGCCGACCCGGACGTGCGCGCGGACCTCGAACGGTATTTCGAATCGGTCGCGCCGGAAGCGCCCGGCCGCTATATCCACGACGCCGAAGGCCCCGACGACATGCCCGCGCACCTGCGCACCGCGCTTACCACCGTGCAGCTTTCGATTCCGGTCGAAGCCGGCCGCATGGTGCTCGGCACGTGGCAGGGCATCTATGTGTTCGAGCATCGGGCCGCGCCGCATCACCGTGAACTCGTGTTGCATCTGATCGGCGAGTGACCGCGGGCTTCAGAGAGATCCGGCGCGGTCACGGTTTGATGATGGTCCGTCCGGCCAGCGCGCAGGTGTGATCCTGCAATTCTTCCGACGACGCGAGATTGCCGGGACCGACGTGATCGTTGAGCAGAAAGAACGCGGGCGCGCCGTCGCTGCGCTCGGCGCCCACGAGCAGCAAAGTCTGATCGCCCATGGAACCGCCTTCCTGCGCGACGGTGGCGGCCAGCAGCCTGAACGGATCGGTGCGCGACAAATCCGCGTCGTCGATGCGCAGCGCGCGATACCTGTGTCCACGAAGGCGCACGGGCAGCGGCGTCCAATGCGTGCGGATGCCCGGCCCCGCTTCGCGCAGCGCCTCTGCCACGTCATCCGCGAGGCAGTCGATATGGATATGCAATTGATTCTGCGTGCGTCCGCTCGCTGAATTGACCGCGAGCGACATCTCGTCGCGCGGCAAGCGGCGGCGCAGCGCGTCCTCGACGTAATGGCGCGCGTTCCACGCATCGCGCCAGTAGTTCGGCGCGTCCGGTTCCAGTAGCGCCGGACTTTCGATGCCGCTCACGCGCGCGGTCGGAATCAGCAGATATTGCGCGACGCCGACGATGTCCTTGAGCACCGCATAGCCGCCTGCGACGTTCACCTCGGCGCACGGCTGCTCGATGCGCGCGCCGTCGGCGGCGGGGACGCAGCGGTCATGGACGATCTGCCAGAGCGCATCGGAATTGGCCGCGCGCGCGGGCGAACACGCGAGGCCCAGCGCGACAGCGGCGCTGGCGAGGAGACACTTCGTGAAGATGTGCATCGGCAATGATCCGGGACGGAGACCCTAGCGTGCCGGATTATGCTTTCAGCCGCATGAAACTCCGCTGCGGCGGCCTCGCGCGTGCCGACCGCACAGCAAAAAGCGCCGGCTGCGATAACGCGGCGGGCGCTTTCTTTACTACGACTGCCCTGCTCCTGCTGCCCGCCGCGTGCCATCCGCTGCGGGATCACAGACTCCGGCTTAGTGGCCGAAGTAGACCGAGTTGCGATCCGACATCGTGACCGCTGCACGCGCGCCCGACTGGGTGTTGCCAGCGGTCGATGCGCCATACGACGTCGTTGCAACCGCGCCTTGCTCGGCGTTCACGCGCGCCTGGGCGGCTTGCAGGTTTTCCGGATAGTTCACGCGGTCTTGCGACGGGTTGTAGCCAGCCTTTTCCAACTGAGCCAGTTCGGCGCGAACCTGAGCGCGCGTCACGGGCGCATTGTTTTGCGCGAAGGCGAAAGTCGGAGCGGCCAGAGCCGAAGCGAGGACGAGAGCCGGAACGAAAGACTTGATCATGATGACCTCCAATAATCTTGTTTTGAAATCGACTGGAAATCGGAGAGCTTTTTAAGCGTTTTCTGATTTCCTTTCGCTTGCAAAGAAGTTTAGGAGGTCAAGGACCTAGGGGAAACCCCGATTCTCATGAAAGATCTTTGTTCAACGAGCAATAATCCAGGCACGAATCGAAGCTGATGACCGCTCCCGCCGTCACCGCGCCGCGACGTGTTCGAGCGCGACGCTCATCAACTCGCGCAGCAGCGGCTGGACGGCGCTGGCGCGGGTGTCGTCGTAGGCATAGGGCGACGTTTCTTCCATATACGTCACCTGCGTCAGTTCCAGTTGCACGGCGTGGATGCCGCGCGCCGGCTCGCCATAGCGCCGCGTGATGTAGCCGCCCTTGAAACGCCCATTGGCGACGCTGGTGTAACGCCCGTCACGCGATACGACCTCCGCCAGCCGCTCGGCAAGCCCCGGCGCCGCCGACGCACCGTCTGCCGTGCCGAAGTTGAAGTCGGGCAAGCGGCCTTCGAAGAAACGCGGCACGACCGAGCGGATGGAATGCGCTTCCCACAACAGCACGCGGCCGTGCGCTTCGCGCAGCGCGGCGAGTTCGCCGGCGAGCGCGTCGTGATACGGCTGCCAGTACAGCGCGCGACGCGCTTCGATCTGCTCGCGCGACGGCGCGTGCCCGGGCCGGTAAAGCGGCTCTTTCTCGAACGTATCGACCGGACAGAGACCCGTCGTGTCGCGGCCGGGGTACAGATTCGCGTCGTCGGGCGGGCGGTTCAGGTCGATCACGTAGCGCGCATATTCCGGCAGCAGGATCGACGCGCCCAACTCGCGCGCGAACGCATACAGCCGCTCCAGATGCCAGTCGCAATCGTCGACGCGCAGCGCCACCGGCGTCATCTCTTCGACGAGCGCCTCCGGAATGCGCGTGCCGCGATGCGGAATCGAAATCAAAAGCGGCGCGGTGCCGCGTTCCAGCGTGTAGATGGAGCAATCGTGAACGGTATCCATGTCTGCGGCTCCGGGAGTTGAACGTTACGCGAGCAGTTCGCCGAGCGCCGCGCGATAACGCGCGAGTGCCCGCTCTTCGCCGGCGTGGCGGCGGTCGGCGACGACCTTGCGGCCGCCGACGAACACGTCGCGCACCGGCGTCTGCCCATGCTCGCAGAAGACTGCGCTGGACAGCCACGCGTCGCAGGAAAGTCCGCCGATGCCGGGATGCGCTTCGTCCAGCACGATCCAGTCCGCGCGCATGCCCGCCGCGAGCGCACCGACGCGCCGCCCGGTCGCGCTCGCGCCGCCGTCGAGGGCGGCGTCGAAGAGACGGTCGGCGGGGCGCGTGTCGCGCGCCGACGCCAGCACGTTGCGCTCGCGACGCAGCAGCCGCTGGCCATATTCGAGTAGTCGCAGCTCGGAGCGCCAGTCGACGCCCACGTGACTATCGGAGCCGATGCCGAAGCGCCCGCCCGCATCCAGATAGTCGCGCGCCGCGAAGAAGCCGTCGCCGAGATTCGCCTCCGTCGTCAGGCAAAGGCCGGCGACCGCGCGGCTGTCAGCGAGGCCGCGGCATTCGCTCGCGTCCAAATGCGTGGCGTGGACGAGGCACCAGCGCGCATCCACGTCGAAGCGATCCAGCAGCCACTGCACCGGCCGCTGGCCGGTCGCGGCGACGCACGCATCGACTTCGGCAACCTGCTCGGCGATATGAATGTGCACCGGAGCGCGGTCGAAGCGGGCGTCGAAGCCTTCGAGCAGCGCCGCGAGCGACTCGCCCGAGACCGCGCGCAGCGAGTGCGGTGCGACGCCGTAACGCCGCGCGCCGTTCTCGGGCCGCGCACGGGCTAGCGTGTCGAGCATGTCGAGGAGGCTCTCGGGCGTATGCAGGAAGCGGCGCTGATCGTCGCGCGGCGCGGTCTTGCCGAAGCCGCCGTATTGATAGAGGACCGGCAGCATCGTGATGCCGATGCCCGCGCGCTCTGCCGCATCCACCACGCGCTCGGCCAGTTCCGCACGGTTCGCATACGGCGAGCCGTCCTGCGCGTGATGCACGTAGTGGAATTCGCAGACCGATGTGTAGCCCGCCTTCAGCATTTCGATGTAGAGCCAATGCGCGATGTCCGCCAACGCGCGCGGCTCGATCTTCGCGGCGAAGCGGTACATCAGGTCGCGCCAGCTCCAGAAGGTATCGGCGGCGCTTGCGCGATATTCGGTGAGCCCGGCCATCGCGCGCTGGAACGCGTGCGAATGCAGGTTCGGCATGCCGGGCAACACCGGGCCTTTCGCCCGCTCGACGCCTGCCGGAGCCGCGCTGTCCGGCTCGACGCGCGTGAGCGCGCCGTCGTCGCTCCACTCGATCCGCACGTTGCGCCGCCAGCCATCGGGCAAGCGCGCGTGGTCCGCGAAATAGAGATTCAAGCTCGTGTCTCCTCGATGCCGATACAAAGCCACGCGGCATCGCCCGCGGCTTCGACGATGCAAGTCCGCTCGATGCGCGCGGTATCGCCGGGATAAAGCATTGCGCGCGTTCCATCGGCGGATGCGATATTCAGGCTGCCGCTCGCGCAGTAGACGAACGTCAAGTCGTGCTCCTGCGCCAATTCATGACGCCCGGCGCGCCCGACGCACACGGACATGCGCGCCCGGTCCCGTCGGACCATCACGTTGAAGTCGCGCGTCGGCCCGTCTATGAGACTCGCGTGGATCGGCGTTTCGCCCGCGAAGCGCGCCATCGCGAGCGGTTCGTCGAGCCGATGCTCGCGGCCGCCCGCCTCAGTGAGCAGCATGCCCGCGCCGTCGAGCAGGACGAGCGCGCGATCCACGCCGGCAAAGGCCGAAAACGCGCCATCCGACGACACGTCCGCGACCGACAGCCGCCACGCGAACGCATCGAGCGATGCGCCCGGCGGCCCCGCCGCGATCTCGCGCGTGATGCCGCCGCCGTTCTTCCACGGCACGGCGATGAGCGAAGCCGCAGGAATGATCGTCACGTCAGAAGTGCCCGGTGAATTGATAACGGTCGCCGGGATGCCAGAGATTCGCGACCGATGCGACGGCATCCCGCGACCACGTGCGCCGATGCAGCAAGAGACAAGGCTCGTACTCGCCCATTGCGAGCGCCGCGCGGATTTCGGGCGACGGCACGGATGCCTCGATCCGGTACTCCACGCGCTGCAGCGGCGCGGCGATCATCAGGTACTGGTTCGGCGTGATCGTCGTGAAATCCTGCCGCGCGTACTCCGGCGCGAGCGCCGGGTTGACGTAACGTTCTTCGAGTTGCACCGGCTCGTCGTTCTCGAAGTGCAGCACGCGCGAATGAAACACCGGGCTGCCGAGCGCGAGCTGCATCTCGCCGGCGAGCGCCTCGTCCACGATGGATGCGCCCAGATGCAGCACCTGCGCGCGATACGCATGACCGCGCGCAGCGATTTCATCGGAAATGCTGCGAATTTCGACGAGCGTCGACGCGTACTTCGGCTGCGCGACGAAGGTTCCCGCGCCCTGTACGCGCGTCAGCACCTGTTCGGCCGTCAGTTCGCGCAGCGCCCGGTTCACGGTCATGCGCGCGACCTTGAACTCGCGCGCCAGCTCGTTCTCGGACGGCACCTGATCGCCCTCGCGCCACTCGCCGATGTGAATGCGCTGCAGGATATAGTCCTTGATCTCCTGATACGCGGGCGTGTTCATGCGCTCGCTTCCGCTTTCTCAGCGGCTTCGGATGCAAACGCGAACGGGCTGTGCCGCGCGATGGCGCCCTGCTCGACGAGCCTGGCGATGGCCGCGATATCCGGCGCGAAGTAGCGGTCGAGGTCGTAATGCGGCACGTGCGCGCGCAGCGTGTTCATCACCTCGATGAGCGGCGCGCTCGTCTTGTGCGGCGCGCGCAGATCGACGCCCTGCGCCGCCGCCAGCAGTTCGATGGCGAGAATGTTGGCCGTGTTGCTCGCGATATCGCCGAGCTTGCGGGCCGCGAACGTGGCCATGGAAACGTGGTCTTCCTGATTCGCCGACGTGGGCAACGAATCGACCGAAGCGGGATGCGCGAGCGTCTTGTTCTCGGAGGCGAGCGCCGCCGCCGTCACGTGCGCGATCATGAAGCCGGAGTTCACGCCGCCGTCGCGCACGAGGAACGGCGGCAGGCCGGAAAGCGTGGCGTCGATCAAGAGCGCGATGCGCCGCTCGGCCAGCGCGCCGATTTCAGCGGCGGCGAGCGCGAGATTATCGGCGGCGAAAGCAACCGGTTCAGCGTGGAAATTGCCGCCCGACAGCACTTCGCCGGTGTCGGGAAAGATCAGCGGGTTGTCGGAGACCGCGTTTGCTTCGATCAGAAGCACATCGGCGGCGTGGCGCATCTGGTCGAGGCACGCGCCCATCACTTGCGGCTGGCAGCGCAGGCTGTACGGGTCCTGCACCTTCTCGCAGTCCGCGTGCGACAGATTGATGCCCGAGCCGGCGAGCAGCGCGCGATACGCCGCCGCCGCGTCGATCTGCCCGCGATGCCCGCGCAATTCATGGATGCGCGCATCGAACGGCACCACCGAGCCCGCGGCCGCATCCACCGACAGCGCGCCTGCCACGAGTCCGGTGCGGAACAAATCTTCGATGGCGAACAGGTGGTACAGCGCCAGCGCCGCCGATGCCTGCGTGCCGTTGAGCAGCGCGAGCCCTTCCTTGGCCTGCAGCGTCAGCGGCTTCAGGCCCGCGACCGCGAGACCGTCGAGCGCGCTCGCGCGTTCGCCGCGAATGGTGACTTCGCCGATGCCGAGCAGCACCGTCGACATATGCGCGAGCGGTGAAAGATCGCCGGATGCGCCGACCGACCCCTTGACCGGGATGATCGGCAGCACGTCCGCGTTGAACAGCGTGATGAGCGCGTCGATCACTTCGCGGCGAATGCCCGAATGGCCGCGCCCGAGGCTCGACAGCTTGAGCGCCATGAGCAGCCGCACGACCGGGCGCGACATTGGCTCGCCCACGCCGACCGCGTGCGACAGCACGAGATTGCGCTGCAAAAGCTCCAGCTGGTCAGCGGGAATATGCGTGTTCGCGAGCCGCCCGAAGCCCGTGTTGATGCCATACGCCGGATCGCCCTTCGCGGCGATGGCCGCGACCGCGCGCGCGCTGGCGTCGATGGCGTCGAAGCTCGCGGGATCGAGCCGCAGAGAATCGGAGCCGCGCGCGATGCGGCGCAGTTGCGGCAGCGTGAGTTTTCCGGGCGTCAGCGTAATCATGTTTCATCCTGTCTATACAAGTCAGACGCCAGTCTAAACGGGCACAAACGGCGAAACAAGAGGCTTTCCGGGATTCCCCTTAGCTCGAACAGCGGATATAGGCGGCGCTTGTCTATACAGAACGCGCGATGCTCACAGCACTTTCTCCATCACGAACTGCACGAACCGCTGTCCGCGCACGACGACCGCGCGTGCCAGCAGCATCGTGAACCCGCAATATTCGAAGAACGGACGGCCCGTCGCGCTCGCGTAGGTGTGCAGCACCTGCATGCCCGCCTCGTCCGCCTCGGCCTCGATGCGCGCGAGCAGCGCGGTCGCCACGCCTTTGCGCTGGTGCTCCGGGTGGACGAACATCATGTCGATCAGGCCGTTGCGCTCCAGATCGGCGAATCCGGCAAGCTGGCCGCCGCTGAACGCGACCCACGTCGGACGGCTCGCGCGGGCAAGCGCCCATTCGTCGGGATCGGCCTGCGCCCAGACGTCGATCTGCTTTTGGTTGTAATCCGCCGATGCGGTCTCGCGCACCGAACGGAGAAACAGGTCGATCACGCCGTCGAGATCACTCGCCCGGTACGGTCTGATTTCGATTAGCGGGAACTCGGGCATGTCTTCACCTTCTGTATTGCGATAAAAATCGAGCCGCCGAAAGCGCGGCCAAGTGTCGGGCGTCTGAACGCGGGAAGAATTGTAGGAAACGGACGCGGGATAAAAGCCAAAAGGTGTCGCCAACGTATCGCCGATTAGCTCGCGACAGCCACCGTTGCGATGCCGAGCGCGGTCATCAGGAGCGACGCCCCGACGTGGATCGCGATTTCCGCCAGCGCCCAGCCGAGCCGCCCCTGCTGAAGATGCGCGACGACTTCCGCCGAGAACGTCGAGAACGTGGACAAGCCGCCCATCAGCCCGGTAATGACGAAAAGCCGCCACTCGACTGAGAGGTCCGGCATACGAGCAAAGAACGCAACCGCCACGCCGATGATGTAGCCCGCGATGACATTGGCCGCGAACGTGCCGAGCGGCAGGTTCGGAAAGATGGCGTTCAGGCGCAGGCCGAGCGCCCAGCGAAGCAGCGAGCCGAGGCCGCCGCCGAGTCCCACCGCGATGATCGACAGGTACATGTAGTTGTTCAGTTATCTTGATGAAAGAGCGGGCGGACCGACGTCATGCCCCGCGAGCCAGCCGTTCGATCAGTGCGGCGCGGCTCGGCTCGACGATCCAGCCCTGGCCGTGCCGCAGATGCGCCGTCCACGTGCCGTCGCGCCGGGCTTCCCAGCAGCCGGCTTCGTGGCCGTCGATGAACAGCGATCCGCGCATGACAAGCATGGGATCGGCGGGATCCAGCGTGGTGTCGTCGTTGTGTGCGAGCCTGACGTCGTGCATGAACTTCGCCTGCCGGGCATTGAATGGAGCGTGCCTGCTCAAGGGCTCCATTCTAACGATACTTCCGGCCCTCACCGCGACATAAACGACATTGCCGAAAGGCAATTGAGCGTGCGAACGACATGCTCGGCGCTGGGCGCATCGAAGGCGAGCGTCACCGCGTCGATGCGTTCGAGCGACGGCCACTGGCAGAAAAGATCGGCGAGCGCGCTCGTCTGAACACGCAGTTCGCAGTGTCGTGTCGAAGGTCCTTGGCGCGTGCCTAAGCGCTCGTGCGCCGCGCCTTCGACGACCTCTTGCGCCGCGCGACGGATCGCTTCACACGCCGCAGCAGGCGTTTGCGTGACGCCGCTGGAATAGCCGTGCGCCGATTTCACGCAGACGAAGCGCGCGCCTGCGAACAAGGGCAAGGTCTCGGCGCCGAAGACGTCATCGCCGGTCAGCAGCGCCACGCGAGCGCCGCGTTCTTCCGCGAGCCGGCCATAGAGCGCCGCCTCGCCGGCCTCTTCGCCGTCGATCATCACGCGTGCGAACGCCGTGCTGTTGATCGTATGCGCGAGAATGCCGCGGCTTTGCGCCCGCGCGTGATAGCCGACCATGAACACCAGATCAGGCGATGCTTCGAGGCCCGCCATCATGCCTAGCGTGCGTGGCTTGCCGAGCACGAGCCGCACGCGTGAATCGAATGCATCGGGCATTAAGTTTCGAAAGCCGCCATGCGAATCGTTGATCCATACTTCAGACGCGCCGCCTTCGAATGCACCTTCGGCCGCCGCATTCGCTTCATGCGTCATCCAGCGTCGCGCCTGCTCGTACTCCGCGTTGCCGGGCCGCGTTTGCTCGGGATGAAAAACCCCTGCGATGCCTTCGATGTCCGTCGAGATCAGCACTTTCATGGCGTCGGTTTCAATGCGTCCGTGAGAGATAGCCGCCGATGCCCGTTGCGGCCGGTCACGGTCTCCGCGCTGAAGAGCGCATCGAGAATGGCTTGTTCGATGCTGTCGGCAGCCGCCTGAAACAGCGGATCGAGCCGCGCGTCGGGAAGCAGAGGCGGCAGCGTGACGAATGCGGCGTGGTGCGGCACGGTGTACGCCGTCGAGAACGCGAGCGCAATGTCGCCGCTTCCATGGCCATAGACCGAGCCCGTGCGCGCGAGGCCAGCGGCGGCGCGCATTGCCATGCGTCGCAACTGTCGCGAGTCCAAAGGCGCGTCGGTTGCGAGCAGCATGATGATGCTGCCTTGCTCCGGCTTCATCCGGCTTTGCACGGCCGCGTGCAGCCCGAGGCCGACGCGCTCGCCCGCTATCGTGAGCTGCGGCAAGCGCCCGAAGTTCGCGAGCACGAGCGCGCCGACAGCATAAGCGTTCCCGCCGATATCGACGATCCGCGACGCCGACCCGATGCCGCCTTTCAGTTCGAAGCACGACATGCCACGCCCCGCGCCGACCGCGCCGCGTGCGAAGTCTTTCGCACATCCGGCGAGTGCTTCGCGGTAGTGCGACTCTTCGACGGCGAACGCCTGCAAGTCGTTCAGATAGCCGTCGTTGCACTCGAAGACGAGCGGATTGACGCTCGGCCACTCTCGCCCTATCTCTGTATCCACTTCGCACGCCGAACGAATCTGCCCCGCTGCAACGGCGCCGACGGCGAACGTATTCGTCATAGCAATCGGTGTTTCGAGCACGCCGAGTTCATCGACTTGCACGAGGCCGACGCTCTTGCCGAAGCCATTGATCACGCACGCGGCGGCGGGCACTTTCTCGCGATACAGATCGCCGCCGTGCGGGAGCACCACGGTCACGCCGGTCTGCACGTCGCCGGCATCGAGCGTGCAGTGCCCCACCGTGACGCCCGCGACATCCGCTATCGTCGCGCGTGCGCCCGCTCGCAATGTGCCGATATGCGGTGCTTTCCTCACGGCCGGTCCAGCTTCGGATCGAGCGCATCGCGCAAACCGTCGCCGAGCAGATTGAACGCGAGCACCGTGAGGAAGATCGCGAGGCTCGGGAAGATGGCGACGTGCGGCGCCATCGCCATGTCGGCGCGCGCTTCGTTGAGCATCGCGCCCCACTCCGGCGTCGGCGGCTGCGCGCCGAGGCCGAGAAACGAGAGGCTCGCCGCCGTGATGATCGACGTGCCGATGCGCATCGTGAAGTACACGACCACCGATGAAATCGTGCCCGGCAGAATATGTCGCACGATGATCGTCCAATCCGACGCGCCGATGCTGCGCGCCGCTTCGATATACGTCAGATGCTTGAGCGCGAGCGTGTTGCCGCGCACGAGCCGGGCAAACGCCGGAATGCTGAAGATGGCGACCGCGCACACCACGTTCACCATGCCGTTGCCGAGAATCGCGACCACGCCGATCGCGAGCAGAATGCCGGGAAAGGCGAACAGCACGTCGGAGATGCGCATCACGATGCGGTCCCACCATCCTTCGTAATAGCCTGCGAGCAGGCCGAAGAACGTGCCGATCACCGCGCCGATCACGACCGACAGCAAACCGGCCGTTAGCGAAATGCGGCTGCCGACGAGTATGCGGCTGAGAATATCGCGCCCCAGCGAATCGACGCCGAACCAGTGCGCAGCCGACGGACCCGCGTTGAGCGCGTCGTAATCGAAGTAGTTCTCCGGGTCATAAGGCGCGATATACGGCGCGATGATCGCGATCACTATCAGCAGCAAAACGAACACCGCCGCGACCATCGCGACATGCTGCTGCCTGAACTTGCGCCAGAACTCGGTCCACGGCGTGCGGACGTTCTGCTGCGCGTCGTGTGCGGCTTGCACGGTTACGCTCATGCCGTCCTCACTTGAAGCGAATAGTCGGGTTGATGACCGCGTACAGCACGTCCACCACCAGATTGATGACGATGAATTCCAGCGAGAACAACAGCACTTCCGCCTGAATCACCGGATAGTCGCGCATCTCGACGGCATCGACGAGCAGGCGTCCGAGGCCCGGCCAGTTGAACACCTTCTCGACCACGATGGAACCGCCGAGCAGGAAGCCGAACTGCAGGCCCATCATGGTGACGACGGGAATCATCGCGTTGCGCAGGCAGTGCTTCACGATGACGATCGGCTCGTGCACGCCCTTCGCGCGTGCCGTGCGCACGAAGTCTTCGCCGAGCACTTCGACGAACGAAGCGCGCGTAAAGCGCGCCATCACGGCGGCCACCGCCGCGCCGAGCGTGAGCGACGGCAGCACGTAGCTTTGCCACGTGCCATCGCCGACGATAGGCAGCCAGCCGAGCTTCACCGAGAAAATCTCCATCAGCAGCATGCCGAGCGCGAACGCGGGAAACGAGATGCCCGAGACGGCAAGCGTCATGCCGAGCCGGTCGGGCCACCGGTTGCGCCATACCGCCGACACGATGCCGATGCTCATGCCGAACACCACGGCCCACGCCATGCTGGCGAGCGTGAGCCACAGCGTCGGCATGAAGCGCTCCGCGATTTCGGTGCTCACGGGGCGCTTGCTTCGCGTCGATTTGCCGAAATCGAAGTGCGCGACCTTGCCGAAGAAGCTCGCGAGTTGCTGCGGCAGCGGCTTGTCGAGGCCGAGGTCCGCGCGAACGAGCGCAACGGTCGCTTCGTCCGCTTCGGCCCCGGCTGCGAGCCGCGCGGGATCGCCCGGCAACAGATGCACGAACATGAACACCAGCACCGCGACGATGAAGAGCGTCGGCAGCAGCCCGAGCAGGCGTTTGGCAAGGAAGTTAAGCATCGCGGGTCTTTACTTGATGGCGATCTCGTCGAAATTGAACGAGCCGTCCGGCATCACATACGCGCCGGAAAGACGCTTGCTGCGCGCGTACACGACCTTCTCCGTCACGAGGAAGATCCACGGCGCGTCGGCCCAGATGCGTTTTTGCGCATCGGCATAGAGCGCGGCCTTCTCGTTGCGGTCGGTGGTGGCGAGCGCCTTTTGCAGGTCGGCGTCGACGCTATCGTTCTTGTAGTACGCGGTATTCGCGAGCTTCGGCGGAAACGATGCGCTCGACAGCAGCGGCGAGATGGCCCAGTCCGCTTCGCCCGTCGACGACGACCAGCCGATGTAGTACATGCGCACCGGAGCCGTCGCGGGATCGGGCGCGCTGTCGACGCGCTGCACGCGCTGCCCCGCTTCGAGCGCCTCCACCGACGCCTTCACGCCCACCTGCGCGAGCTGCTGCTGCACGAACTGGATGATCTTCTGCGCGGTCGTGTGGTTATAGCCGGACCACAGCGTCGTTTCGAAACCGTTCGGATAGCCCGCTTCCTTCAACAGTTCACGCGCCTTCGCGGGATCGTACTTCCACGGGCCGGTCTTCGTCGCGTAGTCGACGCCCGGCGGCACGACGCCTTCGGCAGGCACCGCATAGCCCGCGAACGCGACCTTGACCAGTGCTTCCTTGTTGATCGCGTAGTTCAGCGCCTCGCGCACCTTCGGATTGTCGAAGGGCTTTTGCTGCATGTTCAT
Organism: Caballeronia sp. AZ10_KS36; assembly: GCF_023631105.1. Taxonomy (NCBI): domain Bacteria; kingdom Pseudomonadati; phylum Pseudomonadota; class Betaproteobacteria; order Burkholderiales; family Burkholderiaceae; genus Caballeronia; species Caballeronia sp. AZ10_KS36. The sequence continues at coordinate 483,782 of NZ_JALQDQ010000025.1, forward strand.
GCTGATGTAGCGCTGAATGATGGAAGGCGCGGCGATCAAGTCCACCTTCGGGCTCGACTTCAGCGTGGCCGCCTGCTCGAACGGCACCTGGAACGCAAAGTCCGCTTCGCCCGTTTGCATGAGCGCGGCGCGCGTGTTGTTATCGACAACCGGCTTCCAGTCGATCATGTCGATCTTCGGATAGCCCTTCTTCCAGTAGCCTGCGAACTTCTTCACCTTCAGGTCGTCGGTCTGTTTCCACTCGACGAATTCGAACGGCCCCGTGCCCACCGGATGAAACGCGATCTCCTTGCCGTACTTCTTGATGGCGGTCGGCGAGATCATCACTGCGGACGGATGCGCAAGCACGTTGATGAACGCCGAAAACGGAATCTTGAGCGTGACCTTCACCGTGTACGGATCGACCACTTCGGTCTTGTCGATCTTGTTGAAGAGGTTGTAACGCTTGAGCTTGTTCGCCGGATCGGTCACGCGGTCGAAGACGGCCTTCACGGCTTCGCCATTGAAGTCGGTGCCGTCGTGGAACTTCACGCCCTGGCGCAGATGAATGGTGTACACCTTCGCGTCGGGACTCGCCTCGTAGCTCGTCGCGAGGACGGGCTGAATCTTCATGTCCTTGTCGAAGCCGAAGAGCCCTTGATAGAACGACTTCGCGACCGCCTGCGAGAGCGTGTCGTTCGCATCGTACGGATCGAGCGTCGTGAAGGTCGAGGCGACCGCCATGACAGCGGTGCTTTGCGCGTACGCGGACACAGGACCGAGCGCGGCGAATGCAGCGAGCCCGGTGAACGCACCGGCGGTTAGAAACGCGCGCAACGGTGAAGGACGAGAGGACGGCATCGTGAGGCTCCTTGGCTTGACGTTATGGTTCACAACGATGGGGTGCGGTATCGGCTCAACGATCAATAAGCGCCGCCGACATGATGCTCGGCGACGTAATGGCCTGGCCCGACAGCAACGAGCTTTGCGACCACCGGTTCGTCGCCGAGCTTGCGAATGGGGCTCGGGATTTCGTCGGCGGCCAGCATGCGTTTCGCGTGACGGCGCCCGGGATCGGCCACGGGCACCGCGCTCATCAGCTTTCTCGTGTACGGATGACGCGGCGCTTCGAATACCGCGGCGCGCGGCCCGATTTCGACGATCTGCCCGAGGTACATCACCGCGACGCGATGGCTCACGCGCTCCACCACCGCCATGTCGTGCGAAATGAAGAGGTAGGCGACGCCGAGTTCGCGCTGCAAATCGAGCATCAGATTCACGATCTGCGCGCGCACGGAGACGTCGAGCGCGGAGACGGACTCGTCGGCGATCACGACCTTCGGGTTCAGCGCAAGCGCGCGAGCAATGGCAATGCGCTGGCGCTGCCCGCCTGAAAACTCGTGCGGATAACGCTGCGCCGCTTCGGGCGGCAAGCCCACTCTTTCCAGCAGCCAGTCGACGCGCGCCTGCGCTTCCTTGCCGCTCGCGACACCATGCACGAGCAGCGGCTCCATCACCGAAAAACCGACCGTGAGACGCGGGTTCAGCGATGCGAACGGGTCCTGAAAAATGAACTGGATGTTACGCCGCAATGCTTGCAGCTCGGGGCCTTGAAGCGCGCTGATGTCGCGTCCGTCGAATTCGATCGACCCGCTCTGGCTTTCCACTAAGCGCAACAGCGAGCGCCCGGTCGTCGATTTTCCGCAGCCCGATTCGCCGACGAGCGCGAGCGTTTCGCCGCGGCGCAGATCGAAGCTCACGCGTTCGACGGCATGCACCGCCGCAGTCATGCGCCCGAAAATGCCGCTTCTCACAGGAAAGCGCGTGACGAGATCGCGCACGCGCAGAATCGGCTGACTGGTTTCATCGACGGCGGGTTGGACTTCGTGCTCCACTGCCGCCGATGGCCGCAGCGCGCTTGCGTCGTCGGGAGCCACGTCTGCCGGAGCGACTTCGAGAATCGGGAACTTGGCGGGACGGTCGGTGCCGCGCATTGCGCCGAGCGTCGGCACAGCAGCGAGCAATGCCTTCGTGTAGGCATGCTTCGGGCTCCGAAACAGTTCGTCGGATCGGCCCTCTTCCACTTTCTCGCCGCGATACATCACCAGAACGCGGTCCGCCACTTCCGCCACCACGCCCATGTCATGCGTGATGAAGATCACCGCCATGTTCATCTCGTCCTGCAAGCCGCGCACGAGTTGCAGAATCTGCGCCTGAATGGTCACATCGAGCGCGGTGGTCGGTTCGTCGGCAATCAGCAGCGCGGGCTTGCAGGAAAGCGCCATTGCGATCATCACGCGCTGGCGCATGCCGCCCGACAACTGATGCGGATAACGCGCGAATACGCGGCGCGCTTCGGGAATGCGCACGAGATCGAGCAGCCGCAACGCTTCGGCGCGCGCCTCTGCGCGGCTCTTGTTCTGATGCAGCGCGATGGCCTCGGCAATCTGGTCGCCCACCGTGAACACCGGATTGAGCGATGTCATCGGCTCCTGAAAGATCATCGCGATGTCCGCGCCGCGCACGCCGCGCATGGTGGCCGACGACGCGCGCGCGAGGTCGAGCACCTGTCCGTTGCGCCGACGAAACGCGATGCTGCCCGATGCAATCGAGCCGCCGCCATGCTCGACGAGCCGCATCAATGCCAGCGACGTCACGGATTTGCCCGATCCCGATTCGCCGACGATAGCGAGCGTCTCGCCGCGATCCACGTTGAACGTGATGTTGCGCACCGCTTCCACGGTCCGCGAGCGCGAGCGGAATGTAACGGACAGATCGCGCACGTCGATGACGCGCGAGTCCGGTAGGGTCGGCGTCGCACTCATGAGCGGTAGATGGCCGTGACCGCCTGTTCGCCGACTCGCGCGAACCCGCGATACATGCCGTCGGTGTTGAACGGCAGCGTGACGTTGCCGTGCGCATCGACGGCGATAAGACCGCCGCGTCCGTCGATGCGCGGCAGCTTCTTCATCACGACGTCTTCCGCAGCGGCCTCGAGCGTCAGCCCGCGATATTCCATCTGCGCGGAGACGTCGTAGGCCGCGAGCATGCGGATGAACATTTCGCCCGTGCCGGTCGTCGATACCGCGCACGTCGCGTCGTTCGCATAGCAGCCCGCGCCGATCAACGGCGCATCGCCGACACGGCCCGCCTGCTTGTTGGTCATGCCGCCCGTGGACGTGGCCGCCGCGAGATGGCCGCGTGCATCGAGCGCCACTGCGCCGACCGTGCCGAACTTCTTCTTAGGATCGATGGGGTCGTCCTCGCCGCTCTCCTGCGACTGCTGCGCGGCTCGCGTGGCCGCATCATGATCGAGCAGCGTGCCGGACTTGCCGCGCGCGTTGAGCCATTGCTGATAGCGCGCATCGGTATGAAAGTACGACGGATCGACGAACTGCAGCCCTTGCGCCTGCGCGAACGCCTCGGCGCCTGCACCCGTGAACATCACGTGCTCGCTCACGTCGAGCACGCGGCGCGCGGCGAGCACGGGGTTCTTCACGCGCGTGACGCAACTGATTGCGCCGGCGTCGAGCGTCGCGCCGTCCATGATCGACGCGTCCAGTTCGTGCGTGCCCGCTGCGGTGAACACCGCGCCGTGGCCCGCGTTGAAGAGCGGACAGTCTTCGAGCAGGCGCACGGCTTCGGTCACGGCATCGAGCGCGCTGCCGCCATCGGCGAGCACGCGCTGGCCCGCGCGCAGAATGTCGCCGAGCGCGGCGTGGTAGCGCGCTTCGGCGTCGGTGCTCATGGCCGAGCGCAGGATCGTGCCCGCGCCGCCGTGAATGGCGATGACTGGAATGGCGCTCATGTTTCGCGCGGCTCCGTGTGAGGGGGTCGTTTGGCGGATGCGCGACGCGGCGCGCGCGCAGGCGTAGCTGGCGGCACGGTCGCGGCGCCGTTCAACATCGGCGGCGCGACGAGCCACGGCAGCACGAATTCGGTCAGGCCCGATGCCGCTTCCACCGAGCGTTTCGCGCGATGCGCGACTGCGTCGCACAGTGCTTCGATGACGGCAAGCACCGCCGTATCGCAATTGGCGGCAAGGCGGCGCTCGGCGCGGATCGTCAGTACGAGGTCCGCGATGCACGCGAGCGGCGATGCGCCGCTGTCCGTGAGCGCCACGACGCGCACGCCCCGCTGCCGCGCTTGCCGTGCGAGCGTGATGGTGTCGTCGACATAGCGCGGAAATGCAATGGCGACGAGCACGTCGTTGCGCGATGCGGTGAAGAGCCGCCGCGCCGCATGCGACGGCCCGCCGTGAAGCGCGAGCGACTGCACGTTCGCGCAGTACGGCGTGAGGCCGTGTTCCATGAGACCCGCAAGAAACGCGCTAGCGCCGTATCCGAGTACGAACACGCGCTGCGCGCTCAGGACGGCCTCGACGAGCGCTTCGGCCTTCGCGGCATCGACCGAATTTTGCGCGAGACGCACGTTGGCCGCTGCCTGCGCGAGCGACGATTCGAAGACTTCGGCGCCGCTCGCCGGCGATTCGAGCGACGAGCGCAGACGTTCGACCGGCGCGATGGTCGCCTCGAAGCCGCGAACGAGCGCCTCGCGGAATGCGGGATAGCCCGAGAAACCGAGCGCCCGCGCGAAGCGGTTCGCCGTCGCGATCGAGGCGCCGACGGCGTCCGCCAGTTCGTCGATGCGCATGGTCGCCGAGCGGAACAGATTCGCCAGCACGAACGCGCCCATGCGCTGATGAATCGGCGTGAGCATCGGCATGGCGGCGGCGATGCGCGTCGAAATCAGCTCGTCGGCATTCGCGGGCGAAACGGCCGGTGGGCGGCGGGACATACGAGGGCGGCAGGCTGCTCGGAAGTGGTGATGAAAGTATGTTTACCCAAAACCGACGCCAAAAAAAATTCATTTTCATCGGACTGGGGTTTTCGATAAGGCGCATTCGCCCGTCGATCGGCCCTTGCATGTTCATGCACAATACGGGACGCATCACTTCCTTGGCCGTGATCCACGCATGAATCTCGACTGGCTTCCAGACACGCTTTCACGACATCTTCCGACGCAGCCCTGGGCGCAACTGCTGCTCGGGCTCGCCGCTCTCTTGGTCATCGCCGAGTTCGCGCAATGGGTCATCGCGCGCGTGCTGCTCCGGATCGCGCATCGGCTTCTGGTGCTGGCCGGTCATGCGGCGTGGGATCAGGCGTTCATCCGGCATCGCGCGTATCACCGGCTCTGGTATGCGGCGCCGTTCGCGGTCGTCGCGCTCGGCATCGGCGAAGTCCCGCATATCGGACACTGGGCGACGGCCGTGGCACGCGTCGCGCACGGCGCGGCATGGGTGTGCGTGTTCCTCGCGACGGGGAGCGCGCTCTCGGCGTGGCAGGACGTCTACGCCGCGAGCAAGGAAGCGCAGACGCGCTCGATCAAGGGCTACATTCAGATCGGCAAGCTCGCGCTCGCGCTGATCTGCTTCGTGCTGGTGCTGTCCATTCTCATCGACCGTTCGCCGCTCTGGATGCTCTCCGGGCTCGGCGCGCTCTCCGCCGTGCTGTTGCTCGTCTTCAAGGACACGCTGCTATCGCTGGTGGCGAGCACGCAGCTCACGTCGAACGACATGCTGCGCATCGGCGACTGGATCGAGATGCCGCAAGCGCTGGCCGACGGCGCGGTGAAGGACATCGCACTGCATACGGTGAAGGTCCAGAACTGGGACAACACGATCACGACTGTGCCCACGTACAAGCTCTTTTCGGAGAGCTATCGCAACTATCGGCACATGTTCGAATCGGGCGCGCGGCGCATCAAGCGATCCATGCGGATCGACGCGCAATGCGTGCGCTTTCTCACCGATGACGAGACGCAACGCATGATGCGCTTTCGTCTGTTGCACGATTATCTGCTGCAAAAGCAGACGGAAGTCGAACAGGCGAACCGCAACCTCGGCGAACTCGCGGCGGAGCCTGCGAACCGGCGGCGGCTCACGAACATCGGCACGTTCCGCGAGTACGGGCTCGCGTACCTGAAGCATCATCCGGAGATACGGCAGGACCTGGCGATCATGGTTCGCATGATGGAGCCGGAATCGGAAGGCATTCCGGTCGAGGTCTATTGTTTCACCGCGACGACCGCGTGGACGCAATACGAGCGCATTCAGGGCGACGTGTTCGATCATCTCCTCGCGATCCTGCCCGAGATGGGCCTGCGGCTCTATCAGGCGCCCTCGGGCACCGACTTCGCCGGCGTCGCCGGGCGTCTGCGCGGCGAAATGCCGACGCTCTGAGCCTCCGAGTTTTCTGCCGGAAGAATCAGGCAAGAATCGTCCAGTTTTGTGTATTCACGCATCGCGCGCCGGTCCTTACGATGTGACCATTCGCCGATGCGCCGTCCGGATTGCCGCCCGCGCATCGCCATCCATCGCGAACAAGGAAAACTCACCGTGATCGATCGCGTCCATGCCATGCGTGTCTTTACGCGTGTCGTCGATACGAACAGCTTCACGCGCGCCGCCGAATCGCTCGGCATGCCGCGTGCAAGCGTCTCGACGACCGTGCAACAACTCGAAGCGCTCGTCGGCGTGCAACTGCTTGCACGCACGACGCGGCGCCTGAACCTGACCGTCGACGGCGCCGCCTACTACGAACGGTGCGCGCAGATTCTCGCCGACATCGACGAACTCGAATCCGGCTTCGGCGCGGGCGAAGAACGGCTGCGCGGACGGCTGCGCGTCGAGATGCCGGATACGGTCGCAACCTCCATCGTCGTCCCCGCGCTGCCGGAGTTTCATGCACGTTATCCGCAAATCGAACTGTCGATCGGCATCGGCATTCGCAACGTGGATCTCGTCGGCGAAGGCGTCGATTGCAGCATTCAGCTGGGCGAATTGCCCGATTCGGGCTTGATCGCGCGGCGGCTCGGCATGCTCGAACAGGTGACCTGCGCGAGCCCCGCCTATCTGGAGAAGCACGGCACGCCCGCGACCCTCGACGAACTCGCGCAGCACGTCGCGGTGAACTGTGTCCCCGAGAAAAGCGGCCGCCCGGCGGACTTCGAATTCGACGTGGACGGCAAGCCGTTCACCGTGAGCATGCGCGGCTTCGTGCAGGTCGCCGACGAGCACGCGTACCTCGCGTGCGGGCTCGAAGGGCTCGGCCTGATTCAGCCGCTTTCCATCGCGGCGCAGCCGTATCTGCGCTCCGGCCAACTGCGGGAAGTGTTGCCGCAATGGAAATCGCCGCCGCTCAAGGTGTCGGTCGCGTTCCTGAAAAGCAGGCAGGCGACGCCGCGCGTTTCCGTTTTCGTCGACTGGCTCGCGGAATTGTTCGAGCGCTCGCAACAGATGGACGACACGCTCACGAGCCTGTATCGCGCGGCACGGCGTCGGCCGGAGGAAACGGCGGACGCCTGAGCCCGCCGCCTTCGGTCTAGCGAACGGGCGTGGCCGCGTCCTCGCCCACCACTGTGTTCCATTTGCGCACTTCCCAGCGTTCGACCAGTTTGTTCGTCACATACGGATCGTTGCGCGCGAACGCTTCGGCGGCGGCGGGCGAGTCACCCTGAAACAGCAGCATCGCCCGATCCGCCGGCGCGTCCAGCGCGCCCGCCAGCACGATCTCCCCGCGTTCGACCGCTTCCCACGCCAGCTTCAGATGCGCATCCCGAAACTGCGCGCGGCGGTCCAGATAGTCCGCGCACAGGTGATAAATCAGCAGATAGTGCATAAGCATGTCTCCTTTCTCGAAGTCGTGTCATAGCCCGAACGGCTATCCGATGCTTTTCTGCCCCGTTTGCGGGCAATTTTAAGACTCAATCAGAACCGTCTGATCGTCAATCGTTACAAGATGGCACATGATGCGCGGGTACTCGAATCAGGACCCTCCCATGTATCGCGATCAACCTCCCTGCAACACCTGCGCGAAGCACGATTGCCGCTCTTGCGCGTGGACCTCGCCGCTCGACGCATCGTATCGCAGATTGATCCACGCTCAATCCGTCTTGTCGCTGCTCGCCGTCGCTGCGCGCAATCTTGAAACGCCCGCCGCGAAGCCGTCATGGTTCGGAGTCGTGAAGGCGCGCCTTGCACGCATCTTTTCGGATTCGTCCGCGCGTTCTCGCTGAAAACGAACTGTCAAGCGCTGCAATCGCCTTCTTTAATGGAGTGGCGTGCGTGCGGCACATATGTAAAGAAATATCCCGCCGTCTTTTCAGGATACCTGCACATATAGAATGCGCACGTCATTGCGCCCGCGCTCGGCGTCATAGTAAAAGGATAGGCAGTCGATGAGTATCAATCTGGTTCAGGCGGTCAACACCGCGATCTCCAGCGAGATTGCGGAACAGTTATCGCAGAAGTTCGGCATTCCTGCGCAGATCGTGCAGCAACTGGCCGCGCGTACCGCGCCGGGGCTCGTGGCCTCGGTGATGGACCGGTCGGCGCTCGCCGATGGCGCGCGTGCCGTGTATTCCGTCATCATGTCGCCCGAAGCGAACGCCTTCGTGGCCGAGCAGTTGCGAAACGTCATCACGACGACCGCCGGCCTGAAGCATCTGGAGGCGTCGGGCCATCTGCTCGCTTCGCGCGCCACGGGCCAGCGCATCGACGCGCTGACCGACGCAGTGTCGGCCGAGACCGGCGTACCCGTGCAGGCCACCTCCGCGCTCGCGGGCATGTTGTCGGCCATCATGTTCGGCATTCTCAAGCATCACTTCCTGCTCTCGCAGGCGAACCTGTCGCAGTTGCCGGGCTTGCTGCGCGACCAGATCGGCGAGATGCGCGCATCGCTCACGCATAACGCGGCGAGCGCAATCGGCGTGGGCAACGTGGATGGCTTCGTGAGCAGCATCGGTGCGCGGCTCGACGCGGTCGGATCGACGCTGGATATCGCCGATGAGCCTCCCGTGCCCACAGCCGGCTCCGCGAGCTACGCTTCGCCCGCGCCGGCGCGGAACACGCCGCCTGTGGTGGCGCCGCCCGCTCCGCCCGCGCCGCCCGTGGCGCCGCCGCCGACGATGTCCGCGCCGCTGCGCGCGCCGGTGCGCAAGCCGGCGCCGAAGCGCTCCAATAAGGCGGTATGGCTGCTTTTCGCGGTGCTCGCCGCGATTCTCGCGCTCGTGTATTACCGCGGTTTCACTCACAACCCGAACGTCGATCTGAGTTCGAACGCGGCAACGACGCCCGTTGCGACGGTCGCGCAGCCCGCTTCGCAGGCCACCGCTCCGGTGGACGCGGCGTCGACCGCCAACGCCGCTTCCGCTTCCGAATCCGCCGCCAGTTCCGGCGCGGCGAGCGACGCAGCAGCCAGCACGCCGGTCGCGGCAGCGAAGGACGCGCAGATGGTGTTTTCCGTCAGCGAAGCGGGCGTCCCTTCCGTTCAGGCGACGGTCGGCTCGGACGCTGAAAAGCAGCAACTGATTGCGGCGCTGGAGCATCGCTTCGGACAAGGCTACAGCGCCGAAGTGACGGTGGCGCCGGGTACGCCTCCGGCCCCGTGGCTCGGCCGGCTCAAGGAATTGACGCCGTTAATGGCGGTGCCGGGCGCGGAGGCGAAGGTCGTCGGTTCCAAGGTCGAGTTGAGCGGCGCCGCGGCGGACGCCAAGCTCGGCTGGACCGAACGCCTGAAGAACTCGCTCGGCGGCATGTTCCAGGTCAGCTCGTTCGACGTGGACAGCGCGGTGGCGCACGCCACGCAATCGTTCCGCAGCGCGATGAAGACCCTGCTGGCCACTGACGAGGCCTGCTCCGGACCGAAACTCACGGCGGTGCTCGACCTGCAGGTGGTCAACTTCGGCCGTTCGAGCGCGACGGTGCCGGAAGGCGCGGCCGCGACGCTCGGCGAAACGGCGCAACTGCTCAAGAATTGCGCGGCGAAGGGTTCGATGGTGAACCTCGAAATCGCGGGCTATTCGGACGGCGTAGGCGCGCCGCCCGCGAAGCTGGAAATGTCGAAAGAACGTGCGCAGGCTGTCCGCGCGTTTCTCGTGAAGAACGGCGTGCCGCCGCAGTCGCTCACCGCGACGGGCTACGGCGACGCGAATCCCGTTGCCGACAACGCGACCGCCAGCGGACGATTCGCGAACCGCCGAATCGAGTTCGTCGTCAAGTAAGCGTTGCCTGCCCTGCAGCACAGAAGAATGCCGTCACGTTCGCGTGACGGCATTTTGTTTTTCGCAGCCAGCGCGCGAGCCGCTCAATTCGGTTTCGCGAAGTCGTTCTCGGCCCACCGCTCCGCGCTCGCCTTGTTCAGCTTGAACGCCGGCGAGACGCGTACGTGCGCCAGTTGCGCGCCGAACGCATCGATGGCCTTCAAGTCGGCGTACGGGTCGTCGTCATCGGGAACGATATCGAGCGTGACCGTGATTTCCTCGCCGCGCACGTCGAGGGTGACGTTCTTGTGCAGCATGGCGTGACGCTGTTGCTCATGGCGGCGCAGCACCTCTGAAGCCGTCTTCACGAGCGTGCGAAACGCGGCGGCATCCAGCGGCTTGGGGTTCTTCTTGTCGCGGCCCATCGTCCACGGACCGACGAGCGCCGGTTCCGCCTCGCCCGCCTGAATCATCTCGACGGCCCAGCCGTCGTCGTCTTCGTTCTTGATCACGCGGGCGGTCCAGCCGTCGTCGCGCCAAAGGCGGTCTTCGTGAAGCGGCTCGTCGGTGGAATGGAGTGCGGAGTCGGCCATCGTGCAGTGCAGTGTCTGTGCGTGAAGCAATGCAACGAATTCTACCTGCTGTACTGCGTGGCATCCCGTGTGCTACCCGCATTAGCCGAACGGCCTATGCCGTCCACGGCCGGCGCGGCCATACTCAAACGCGACCGGTCGTGCTACGTTGAAGGACCGGGCGACGCCCGGACCCTATCTGCTAACACGCAGCAATCACGTGAAGGAGCAACCGCATGCTTGCATTCATCGGTACCTTGATCGTTGGACTGGTCGTCGGTCTGATCGCCCGCGCCATCAAGCCGGGCAACGACAGCATGGGCTGGATCATGACCATCGTGCTCGGCATTGCCGGATCGCTGATCGCGGGCTATGTGGGCCGGGCGCTCGGCTGGTATCAGCCGGGACAGCCTGCCGGGTGGATCGCCTCGGTCATCGGCGCGATTATTCTGCTTGTCATCTACGGGATGGTGCGCGGACGCCGCGCCTAGCCAACCTGCACGCAAGACCACGCCCCGTCGGAATCGTCGGGGCGTCGTCTTATCCGGCGCGTGTATCGAAGGCGATTTCCTCGCCGTTGCGCACCACCCGATTCGGCAGCGCGCCGCCCAGCCAGTACGCGAGTTCCGCAGGCCGGTCGATGCGCCAAGCCACGAAATCGGCCGCCTTTCCCGCCTCCAGCGAGCCATGCGTTTCCTTCAAGCCGAGTGCCTGCGCAGCGTGGATCGTGACACCCGCGAGCGCTTCTTCCGGCGTCAGACGGAATAGCGTGCAACCCATGTTCAACATCATGCGCAGCGACAGCGCCGGCGACGTGCCCGGATTCAAATCACTCGCCAGCGCGATTGGCACGCCGTGCCGCCGCAGCGCGTCGACGGGCGGGACTTGTGTTTCGCGCAGCATGTAAAACGCGCCGGGCAGCAGCACGGCAACGGTTCCGGCGTGCGCCATCGCGATAGCGTCGTCCTCCGTCATGTATTCGAGATGGTCCGCCGATAACGCCTCGTAGCGCGCCGCCAGCGTCGCGCCGCGCAGCGACGACAACTGCTCCGCGTGCAGCTTGACCGGCACGCCGAGGCCGCGCGCCGTGCGGAATACGCGCTCCACTTGCTGCGGCGAAAAGGCGAGATGCTCGCAAAAAGCATCGACGGCATCGACGAGATCTTCGTCGACGAGCGCCGGCAGCATGGTTTCGCAGACGTAGCCGATGTAGTCGTCCGCGCGGCCCGCGTATTCGGGCGGCAACGCATGCGCCGCGAGGCACGTCGCGCGCACCGTGAGCGGCAACGCGCCGGCGAGACGCCGCGCGACGCGCAGCATCTTGCGTTCGTTCGCCAGGTCGAGGCCATAGCCGGATTTCACTTCGATGGTCGTCACGCCGTCGCGCATCAGGGCCAGCGCGCGAGAGCGGGCCGCGTCGAACAGCGCGTCTTCGCTGGCTTCGCGCGTCGCGCGCACGGTGCTCGCGATGCCGCCGCCGCGCGCCGCGATTTCCGCGTACGTCGCGCCTTCGAGACGCGCCTCGAATTCGCCGCTCCGGTCACCGCCGAAGACGAGGTGCGTATGGCAATCGATCAGCCCGGGCGTCACCCACGCGCCGCCGAGGTCCACCCGCTCGCAGCCGGTACCGCGCGGCGCATCGGCAAGCGGCCCGATCCACTCGATGCGCCCGCCGTCCGTCAAAATCGCGGCGTCCTCGATGGTCGAATACTTGCCGCCCGTCATCGTTGCCGCGTGACAGTGATGCCAGAGCGTGCTCATCGCGCAATCATCGGCAGATCGAGATTCTTCTCGCGCGCGCATTCGATGGCGATGTCGTAGCCCGCGTCCGCGTGGCGCATGACGCCGGTCGCCGGATCGTTGTGCAGCACCCGCGCGATACGCTCGTCGGCTTCGCGGCTGCCGTCGCACACGATCACGACGCCTGCGTGCTGCGAGAAGCCCATGCCGACGCCGCCGCCGTGGTGAATCGACACCCACGTCGCGCCGCTTGCCGTGTTCAGCAGCGCATTGAGCAGCGGCCAGTCGGAGACGGCGTCGGAGCCGTCCTTCATCGCTTCCGTTTCGCGATTGGGACTCGCGACCGATCCCGAATCCAGATGATCTCGCCCGATCACAACCGGCGCCGACAACTCGCCGTTACGCACCATTTCGTTGAACGCGAGGCCGAGCTTCGCGCGCTGGCCGAGCCCGACCCAGCAAATGCGCGCCGGCAAGCCCTGAAAGCGGATGCGCTCGCGCGCCATGTCGAGCCAGCGATGCAGATGCGCGTCGTCGGCGATCAGTTCCTTGACCTTGGCGTCCGTCTTGTAGATGTCCTCGGGATCGCCCGAGAGCGCGGCCCAGCGGAACGGCCCGACGCCGCGGCAGAAAAGCGGCCGGATATACGCGGGCACGAAGCCGGGAAAGTCGAACGCGTTCTCGACACCTTCTTCCTTCGCCATCTGGCGGATGTTGTTGCCGTAGTCGAACGTCGGCACGCCCTGTTCACGGAACGCGAGCATCGCGCGCACGTGCTCGGCCATCGACTGCTTCGCGGCCTTCACGGTCGCCGCCGGATCGCTCTGCGCACGGTCGCGGTATTGCGTCCACGTCCAGCCTCGCGGCAGATAGCCGTTCAGCGGATCGTGCGCGCTCGTCTGATCCGTGACGAGGTCCGGTCGCACGCCGCGCCGCACGAGCTCCGGCAGCACGTCGGCGGCATTCGCGCACAATGCGACCGACACCGCGCGGCCCTCCGACGTGTAGCGGCCGATGCGCGCGAGGGCATCGTCGAGATCGCTGGCTTGCTCATCGACGTAGCGCGTCTTCAGACGGAAGTCGATGCGGCTCTGCTGGCATTCGATATTCAGCGAGCACGCGCCCGCAAGCGTCGCGGCGAGCGGCTGCGCGCCGCCCATGCCGCCCAAGCCCGCCGTGAGCACCCAGCGACCTTTGAGGTTGCCGCCGTAATGTTGCCGTCCCGCTTCGACGAACGTCTCGTACGTGCCCTGCACGATGCCCTGGCTGCCGATATAGATCCAGCTTCCCGCCGTCATCTGGCCGTACATGGCGAGACCTTTCGCGTCGAGCGCGTTGAAGTGCTCCCAGTTCGCCCAGTGCGGCACGAGATTCGAATTGGCGATGAGCACGCGCGGCGCGTTTGCGTGCGTGCGGAAGACGCCGACCGGCTTGCCCGACTGGATCAGCAGCGTTTCATCGGATTCCAGGCGCTTGAGCGTCTCGACGATCTTGTCGTAGCAGGCCCAGTCGCGCGCCGCCCGCCCGATGCCGCCATAGACCACGAGTTCGTTCGGATTCTCGGCGACGTCCGGGTCCAGATTGTTCATCAGCATGCGCAGCGGCGCTTCGGTCAGCCAGCTTTTGGCGTTGAGTTGGCTACCGCGCGGCGCGCGGATCTCGGTATCGCGGAAACGGGAGGAAGACGTCACGGTGGCTCCTGCGCATGGGCATTGAGTGGTTCACCGCATGTTCTTGTATATACAACTTGCGTTGTATTAGGGAATTCCCGGATCAGACCGCAGTATTTCTTGCCTTTCTTGTATAGACAGGAAGCGCTAACTGACGCGCCGGCTATTTCGTCCGCGTTTTTTGGCCGGTTATGTTGAACGCCTTCCTCAAATGCCTCGATCGAGACAAACGACATGAGCACACTCGAAGCTTTTCACGCAATCGTCACGGACGATAATGCGCCGCAAATCATCCGCGATCACGTCGTCGATGCGCTCCAATATGCGCTCCGAAATCACGCCGGCTATTTCACGCGAAAGGAACTGCAATGGCTGGCGCAATGGAACGACACGCGCATTCCCATTGCGGCGGAAAAGATTCTGAGTGAGATGAAAGCGGCCTGAGCCGGCCGCCGAAAACGCGCCGATTATCAGTGCGTGCTCGCGGCGCGCGTGCGCCGCTCGGAGTCGATGGCAATGGCCTGCGCCGGCTCCGACAGACACTGCACGAAGCTGACGACCTCCGGGTCCTTGACGAAACTCGCCGCCGAGCGTGCCGCGAGAATGGCCGAACTGTCCTGCGGCCGCGCGACCAGAAAGCCCTGCACGTAATCGACGCCGATTTCCTGCAATGCGCGCAGCGTATCGATGTCTTCGACCCACTCCGCCACGCTTCGCATGCCGAGATTGCGCGCCAGCGCGACGATCGCCTCGACGATTGCGATATCCGCCGGATGCTCGCACATCGAGCGCACGAATTCGCCGTCGATCTTGAGCGCATCCGCCGAAAGCGACTTCAGGTATTTGAACGACGTATAACCCGCGCCGAAATCGTCGAGCGCGATCTTGCCGCCCATTTCGTGAACCCGCGCAATGAAACGCTGCGTGTTTTCGAGGTCGTGCAGCGCGACGCTCTCGGTAATCTCGAGGCACAGATACTGGACAACCGACGGGTGCCGCGCAAAGAGCGCGAAGATGTCCTCCATGAACTGCTCGTCGTTGAGCGAGCCGCCGGACAGGTTCACGCAGATAAACTGCGTGTTCTTTAGTTCGTGGCGGTGGGTCTCGATCCATTCGAGCAGCGTCGAAATCACCCAGCGGTCGATCGCCGCGATATTGCCCGATTCCTCCGCCGCCACAATGACCTTGCCCGCCGGCAGCGTTGTCCCGTCGGGCGCGCGCATGCGCAGCAGCACTTCGAAGTTCAGCGACTCGTTCGGCGCGCGCAGCGACATGATCGGCTGCATCACGAGAAAGAGGCCGGGCGGCAGGCGATTGCGGCCGAGCGTTTCGACGAGCTTCAACTCCTCCGCGCGTTCCTCGAACGCCGCCGCGCCCTTGCGATACGTAACCAGATGCGTGTGCGCGACCTTCTTGGCTTCGCGGCACGCGCGGTCGGCGTGGGAGAGCGCGTCCTGCACGCGCACGCCCTGCGAACATTCCACGAGCCCGATCGACGCCTTCACCTGAAACGCGCGATTGCCGACCTGATACGGCGCGTCGCTCAGAATGGAGATGAGTTCGCGGCATTGCGCGATGGCGTCTTCGATCGACGTGTCGTTCATCACGCATACGAACTCGTCGCCGCCGATGCGGCCGACCGGATAGCTGCGCGCAAAATGCGCCCGCGTGCGCGCGGCGACTTGCCGCAAGACTTCGTCGCCGCTTCGGTGTCCGAAGAGGTCGTTGACGAGCTTGAAGCGGTCGAGATCCACATACGCGAGCGCCCACGGCAGCGATTCCTCGTTCTGCGCAGCGATGGCTTTCTCGACGCCGCGGCGGTTCAGCGAGCCGGTGAGCGGGTCATGCTCGGCGAGAAAGCGCAGGCGCTCGACCGCTTTCGAACGTTCGGTCGTGTCCTGCAGTGAACCTTCTATCCAGCCGTTCGAGCGTATGGCCTTCAGCAAGTAGCGGCGCTCGCCGGTGCCGCGCTCCACCGAACCGCTCATTTCGAGTTCGCCGTCGCTGCCCTTCGATGCAAGCGCCTGCAACGCGCCCCACGCGCCGGGTTCGAAGTAGTCGTGCCAGTGACGCAGCTTGTACTCGCCTTTTTGCAAATCCAGCATGGCGCGCAACGCGGGATTCGTGCGGACGAAGTGACCCTTCTCGTCGAGCGTGAAAAGCCCGATGGGCGTCACCTCATAGGTATTGCGCAATTCCATCTGCGCCTGCCGGCGGATGTCGCGCTCCGCACGCATTTGTTCGGCGATGGCGAACGCGGCCATCATGCTCGACGACAGCGCGGCCATGACCGTGTTGACCCCGCTCAGGAGCAGCTTCACGCCGAACGCGGCGCCGAGCACCTCGGAGAAGGTGGCGAAGAGCACAATGGCAAGCGACGCGACATACCACAGCACGGTCCGCGAACGCGCCATCCACACGAGGCGCACGAGGAAGAACACCAGCACGCAGATGCCGAATCCCGCGATGACCCACAGCGTCGGGATGAAGAGCGAATAAGGCAGCGCAAGCGCCGCGGCGAGCAGCACGATGCCCACGTACTGAATGACCCGCAGCAGCCACCGATAACCGACCACGCGAAGCTCGCGACGGAACAGCTGCGCAAAGAGCGCGGCGGTCAGCAGATAGTAGGCGGCGAACGTAATCTGCCGCAGCGGCATCATGAATTCCGACGGCAGCACGCGGCCGAGCCACTGCATGTCCCAGCCCATGGCGTTCGCGCACAGCCGGAGATTGCCGACGAGCCATACCGCGAAGATGACGTACGTCCACTCGCGGTTGATGAGAGCCGTGACGAACACGAACACGGCGAGCGTCAAGAGGCCGCCTGCGATCAGACCGGAGCTTTCCTGAAAGTCCAGCGCGGAACTGCGCAGGCCCTGCCATTTCCATGCGAGCGCGGTGACCTGCGCCGGACCGGAATAGGTGCCGCGGCAAAGGATCGTCTCGGGTTGCGTGAGGCGCCCCGCCTGAATGAAGAAGCCGGCCTTCACCGGATGCATCGCCCCGCTCGCCGAATCGCGGTCCGCGCGGCCGAGCGGAAGCAACGTCGCTGCGTCCCAGCAGGCAAGCGTTTGCGCATGACGCGAAGGCAATTCCACCGTGGTCGACAACTCGCCGCCCATCGGGGGCGCAGTGAACGTGAACCAGACGGGCTTCTCGGAAAGATGGGTGCTGTAACGCTGAACAGGCGCCGCGCCGCTCAGCGCAGCGAGCGCCTCGGCGGGTCGCAACTGCTCGCCTTCGTCCGCCACGACGCGCAGCGGCAGCGCAATGGCCCCGCGCGATTCGTACTGGCGCGGCAGGAAATAAAGCGTGGCGATGGTGCCGATCGCGATGAGAAGCGGCACCGCGTAGACGGCGACCGCGTACAGCGCGTCGTCGATCCACGAGCCGCTTCGTTTGAATCTCGATAAGGAAGCTGGAATAACCGACGCCATACCTGGACAACCCCCGTTCACGCCGCCAGCGCCCCGTCGCGCCGACATTGGCGAACAGCGGGACGGCACGCCGTCACCGCTGCCTTTTGGCCAACCGGACCGCGCCGGGGTCCGGTTAATTGCTTTTTACCTTCGTTGGTGCATTCCTGAAAACGGCGGTGCCATTAACGGCCATAAGCCATCAACGGCGCCTCCGGGCATCCTACCGTTTCCCAATCAAAAGATAAATCGACAGATTGCAGATCGATGTCCGGATGATGCGTGTTCACCATATAGTTGAACAATGGATGACGCGCTTCTTCCCAACGCTGCCGCGCGACAGCCACTTCTTTCGCCAATACTCGGTGCGGTAACCCACCGACATGCGACATCGGCAGATATTCATTCGCACCAAAAACATCCTTGAACAGCATGGCCTCGTATTCACGGTCGAGCGGCGCGCGCGCGGTAATCACCATCCAGTCGATGTCGTGCAATTCGCAGAACATCCACAACGCCTTGCACAGCGCCACCTTCACGACACGGCCGACCATGCCGCCCGCGACTCCCAGCCGCGTGGCTTCTGCAAGGCGGCTCGTCGCAAGGTGATCCGGCAACGTGATCGACTGCTCGACTGCGAGCGGCCCATACGCATTGGTCTGAATGCGCATGGTGCCGAGCGGCGCGCCGTCGAGTTTCGACTCCGCGAGCAGCACGGCGGTGCCGGGATCGCGATCGGAATGCTCGATTGACATTTTCTCGGCAAACTCGGGCAAATGCCGCCCATAAGCAGAACGTCGGATGCTTACGGCTTTCTGCAGTGCATCGTCGTCGCGGACGATACGAATAGTAAACGGCATGCGCTCGGTTTTCTGAAGCGAAGGCACGACCGTAAGCGTCGGGCGAAGCGCGCTGTCGAATTGATTTGCTTGGTGGACGGCGGCCTGATTGGCAAGATCCAGACGTTCCATTTGTTAAACCCCATTTTTTCTCGGCGATTAGGATGTGCCGCGTGATGAGGGCAGATGGTAGGTAGGACCCTCATGGCGGCGTGTCGAGCCTCTCACGAAGTCAAATAACGGGGTGCGCGCTTGCCGCTGTTCAAGAGCAACTTTCGGGCAATGTCGGTGGAGGAAATCTTCTAAAACGAATTATCCACCGGTAGGCATCGGGTTTCGAATAAACATCTGCCGTACGGGAATAATCGTGCACGAAATTGGTGAACCGAAACGAGGGCAAGCCAAAGCAAAACCCCGCGCGAGAGGCAATTCGAAGAATAGCTGTCTACGACGAAATAAGACATGACTCTTAAGCGGTTGCGAAATAGAAAACCACCGCCGGAAACGTTTGCGTGTCGTATTTGCCGCTGACAGGCGCCGCCAAAAAGAAAACGCGGATTGCAGCCGTAGCCGCAATCCGCGTTCTTCGCGCAAACAGCGCGGTCAGCGCGATCAGTCTTCCTCGTCGAGCCAGGGAATATCGACGTCTGTAATGAAGGCGACCATCGCGAGCGGCCGGCCCTCCTGCCGCCCGAGGTTGCCGTCTGCCCGCTGCCATTCGCACCGGAACACCGTGCCGGGGGTATCGGCGAGCAGCGTGACCGTGCGGATCTCGTCGGGATCGTTCTCTTCGACCGGGCCGTCGAGCGAGACGAGCAATTGCTGCGGCCAGACGCCATCGGCGGGATCGTAGATCTTGTCGCCATCGTGGATGACGACGTGCGCCTCGACGCCGATGGTCGCCGATGCCTCGACGATCATCTTGCCGAGCGCGCGCAGCACCGCGGTGGCGCGGCCCGAGTTGGCCTGACGGATTGCCAGATCGCCGCGCGTCAGCGCCTGCTCGAGTTTGGGATTGGTTTTCTGTTGCGCCATCGATGTCTCTCTTGAAGTTCGAATGCAGCGTTCGACGAGCCGCGCGCCAGGTAGTTGCAGCGCGATCGTATCACCGCAACCTCAAAGATAGGTCGCGGGACGTGGACCGGCAAACCCGGCGCGCGCTCAAGTTCGTGTCGGCCACGCCGATAACGAGAGCATCTCATTTCAAGTCTTGCATCGCCGCCGTGCTGCCGTTCTCCGATCCGTGTGCCGACCCGTGCGTGTCCTTGTCTGCTCTTGACGACCGCTGGCGAGCGCGCGCCTGCCGCGCGCCGCGCGAGCGGGCGGAAGACTGATGCGGCGCGCCGAAGTCGTCGACGGCATCACGCTTTCGACGCACGTCCAGCCCATCTTCAGCCTTTCGCATCAACGGGAAATCGGCTATGAGGCGCTGCTGCGCGGCAAGAAGCAGGCGAGCGATGACGAACCGCTGCTCGGTCCGTTCGATCTCTTCGGCCGCGCGATCGTGGCGGGCACGGTCGTCGAGCTGGACCGCCTGAGCCATCTCACGCATCTGCGCAGCGCCGCTGGCTTCCTGCCGACCGCGCAATGGCTCTTCGTCAACATGAACCCGGCGACCTTCACCGACGCAGGCTATGCGCGCGAATTCGCGCAGCGTACACGCGATGCCGGCCTCGCGCCCGAGCAGCTCGTGATCGAAGTGCTGGAGTCGGGCGGCACCGACGTCGAACGCATTGCCGGCGCGACGCGGGCGTTTCGCGCGGAAGGCTTTCTCGTCGCGGTCGATGACTTCGGCGCGGGGCACTCCAACGTCGACCGGCTGCTCACGATGCGCCCGGACATCGTCAAGCTCGATCGCAGTCTCATCCGCGTGCAGAGCGGGCAAAAGCGTCCACATTTCAGCGACTGGGTGCTGCCGAAGCTCGTCGATCTGCTGCATCAGTCGGGCATGTTCGTGGTGGCGGAGGGCATCGAGACGCGCGAGGATTTGCTGCTCGCCGCGCGTGCCAACGTCGATTTCGTGCAGGGCTACCTTCTCGGCAAGCCGTGCGATGGGCTGGCGCCGGGCGGCGCGGCCACCGCGTTGATCGAAGAGGCGTTCGACACGCTTGCGCAGGCCCGCCGCACCGAGCGCCTGACGCGCGACCTCTTGCTGATGCCGTATCGCGCCGGGCTCGCGCAGGCGGCGCGACGCCTCGCGGGAGGCGCGAGCGGCGAGTCCGCGTGCGCCGAGATTCTGGCGCTGCCGAACACCGTGAGCTGTTTCTTTCTGGACGAAGCCGGCCGCGAGTTCATGCCCGCCCTGCCCGGCGTCTGCGCGAAGCGGCGCAGCGAGCGTTTCGCGCCGATTGCGGACCCGTCGACCGGGCGCTGGGACAATCGCTCCTATTTCGTCGATGCCTGCGCGCAGCCGCAGCAGGTGATCACGTCGGCGCCGTATCTGTCCGTCACAGGCACGTCGCTGTGCGTGACGCTCGCCATTGCCACGCGGCGCGGCGAGCGGACCATCGTCGCGGGCGTGGATCTCGACTGGCGACGGCTCGCGGAAGCGGCGCGCACGCCGTTGCCTTGATGGCTCGTCTGCGCAGGCTAGCAGGCAGGTGGCGGGCCGCGTACCCCACCGTCGCAGACGAAACCATCGACTAGCGTCGACTTCAACTCACACACCGCGAACCGCCTCCGCAAGCGCCGCCGCGCCCGCCCGCAGCGCCGCCACGTTGCCCGGCTCGAACGTCCAGTGCCCCGCGCCGCTCACGACGGCCAGTTCCGCGCCGGGCCACTGCGCCGCGAGCGCCACCGCCTGATCCGCCGGACACACCATGTCGAAGCGCCCGTGGACGATTCGGCACGGCAGATGCGCAATGCGCGCGACGCGCGGCAACAGCGGCGTCGGCGGCAGTTCCTCCGCCATGTAGTGACGCTCGAGCAGCGCCATGGACACCGCGGCGGCGTTGGCTTCGGCGCTCGGCCGCTTGTCCTCGTCGGCGGGTTCCGTGGCCGGCTTGTTGACGACCGATAGCGTCGTCTCATACAGCGTCCACGCTCGCGCGAGCCGGGCGCCCGCCTCGTCGAAGCGCGCGAGCGGCGCCTCGGTCAGCGTCAGAATCTCCTGCGCGTTCGCCGGGCGCTGGCCGCAGGCGGCTTCGATCGCGTCGAGAAACGCGCGGTGCGCGTCCGGAAATACGCGACGCACGTCCCACAGGAACCAGTCGATATCCTCCTGGCGCGCGAGGAACACGCCGCGCAGCAGGAAGCCCGTGCAACGTTCCGGATGCGCGACGCCGTACGCGAGTCCGAGCGTCGTGCCCCACGAACCGCCGAAAATCGCCCATCGCTCGATGCCGAGCGCGACGCGCAGTTTCTCCATGTCGCCGACGAGCGCGTCGAGGCCGTTGTGTTCGAGCTTGCCGAACGGCGTCGACTTGCCGCAGCCGCGCTGGTCGAAGAACACGACGCGCCACGCGTCCGCGCCGAGCACCTCCGCCCACTTCACGTTCATCGCGCCGCCGGGGCCGCCGTGCACGACGACAAGCGCGGGCGCGTCGCGCGGGCCCTGCGCGCGCCAGTAGATCGAATGTCCATCGCCGACGTCGAGCATGCCCTCGTCGAAATTCACCGGCACTGCATCCATTGCGTCTTTCCCGTAAGTGTTGAACCGCGATCATTGTTGCATTCGGACGCGAGAGCGCGCATGAAAGCTCCTGAAAGAGCGATACGCTATGCTTCTGCCCTTATCGCTTCCTTCAATCCGATCGCTCCCACGCCCGATGCGCCGCACTCTCGTCAAGTGGCTATTCGCTACCTATCTGCTCGGCAGCGGCACGCTCTGGTCCATCCTGATCCTGCCGCTCTTCCCGTTCGTCGGCCGAAACGGGCGCTACTGGCTCGCGAAGCTCTGGTGCCGCGCGGTGGTCGCGATGATGCGCGTCATCGCCGGCGTCACGTGTTCGGTCGAAGGGCTGGAGCATCTGCCGCAAGGACCGTTCATCATCCTGAGCCGGCACGAATCGACGTGGGAGACGCTCGCGTTCATGGCGCTCTTCCCGCGCCGCATCAGCTTCGTCTTCAAGCGCGAACTGATGAAGATTCCGTTTTTCGGCTGGGTTCTGCGCGGACTCGACATGGTGAGCCTCGATCGCGGCTCGATCCGCCAGGCGCATCAGGCGGTCACGCGGGAATGCGCGGCGCGGCTCAAAAAGGGTGATGCCGTCGTGATTTTTCCGGAAGGCACGCGCGTTGCCCACGATGCGCCGCTCAAGCTCGCCTCGGGCGGCGTGCGGCTCGCCTGCGCGACCAAAGTGCCGGTGGTGCCGGTCGTGCACGACGCCGGGAAGGTATGGCCCGCGAAAGGCTGGCCGGACCGCGGCGGGCACATTCGCGTGATCGTCACGCCGCCGCTGCCGCTAAATTGCGAGATTCCGCAGGAGTTGAACCGGCTCGCGCAGCATCAGATGGACGAGGCGCTCGCCGAACTTCGTTAATAGAGCGGGCGTTTCTTCGCGGCGCACAGCCGGTTCACGGCCGAGAGCAGCGTTTCCATGTCCACGGGCTTACGCAGATAGCCGTCGTAGCTGACGAACGCCGGCGGGTTCGGATGCCCCGAAATCATCAGAAACGGAATGTGCGAAAGCGACGCGTCGTTCTTCATCGTCTGGCAGAGCAGCGCGCCGCCCAGGCCCGGCATCATCCAGTCGGACACGACGATGTCCACCGTCTGCTCACCGAGGATCGATAACGCCCGGTTGCCGTCGAGCGCGCTGAGGACGGTGCAATCCTCGCCCTTCATGCAAAGAGTCCAGGCTTCGATGGTGCTGGGGTCGTCGTCGACGAGAAGTACGGTCTTCATGGTGCGAACGGTGCGGGCACGGGTTGAATGCGGGAACGAGGGCCGGGCGGCGGCGAGTGGTTGACCGTGAACGTTTGCTTTCGATGCCGCGAGCACCCCATCTCCGCCCTTTCGTCATAGTATTTTGTTCCCGCGAAATTTGCGCGGTAAATGCTGCCTGAGCAAGCAGCGGGCCGCGCGCAGGCGTCGGTCATTTGCTCGCCGCGCGCGAGCGTCCCGCCTCGCGGATCGCATCCACGAGCGATTCCTCCACCGCCGTGCGGGCCGCGTCGTTGCGGCGGATGAGACCGATGGGCTCGTCGGTGCCGGCGAACGGCATGGGCAGCGCGACCAGCAGCCCGAGCGCGATGTCGTGTTCGACCGCGCCGGCAGGCACGAACCAGACGGCGTCGTTATGAAGCGCGAGTGAGCGTCCGAGCGAAACCGACAGCGTTTCGACGAGCGCGGTGAGCGCATGAGCGCCGAAGGCGGTCAACATGCTCTCGGCGGACTGCCGGATGAGCGTGCCGAACGGCGGCACGACGATGGGAAAGCGCGTCAGCAGCGCCGGCGTGAGCGGCGTTTCGAACATGAGCGGATGATCGCGCCGCACCGCCACCGCGAGCGGCTCGCGATAAATCTGCTCGAACGACAGTCCGTGCATGGCCTCCGGTTCTGACAGCCGCCCGACCACCAGATCGACTTCGCCGGCCTTCAGACGGTCGAGCAGCGGCGCGTTGGAATCCGTCTGCACGCTCAGCGAGACCGCCGGCCATTGCTGCCGGAAGGCGGCGAACGCGGGCGGCAGCAACGCGTTGGCGACCGTCGGCAGCACGCCGATCGACACCGCGCCCGGCACGTCCCCGCGCTCCCGCAGCAGCATGTCGACGCCCTCGCGCAGCGAGGCCACGCACGCGCTCGCGTGCGGCGCGAAAAGCCGCCCCTCGCGCGTGGGCACCGCGCCGCGCCGACCGCGCTCGAAGAGCCGCACGCCTAGAATGGATTCGAGTTCGCCGATGGTTTTCGACACAGCCGGCTGCGTGATCGACAGGCTATCGGCTGCGCGCTGAACGCTGCCGAGTTGCGTCACGGCCAGGAAGCACTGCAAATGGCGGAACTTGACGCGCGTGTTGGTGAAGTCCGTATCCATGAAGAGCCGTTATGGTTCGCCGCATAAAACGTCATTTTCCATAACTCGGCGCGTTCGATAAAGTAGTCGCCAGAAATATCCCATTTACGTCACATCATCAGGAGACAGTGACATGACGTCCCCCATTCTCACGCCGCGCGACTGGGAATCGCATCCGCCGTATCTGTCGCCGGGTTACCGGTCGTCGGTGTCGCGCAGTCCTTCGCTGCCGCTCATTCCGCTCAAGGAAAACCTGCGCAACCGCCGCGTGCCCGTCTACGGCGCGGACGACCTCGGCATGTACGACAACGACCTCACGCGCAATGCCGCAAAGAACGGCGCGCCGCTCGGCGAGCGCATTATCGTGACGGGCCGCGTGCTGGACGAAGGCGGTCGCCCCGTGCGCAACACGCTCGTCGAAGTGTGGCAGGCGAACGCCGCCGGGCGTTACGTGCACAAGGCAGACCAGCACGACGCCCCGCTCGACCCGAACTTTCTCGGCGCAGGGCGCTGCCTGACCGATGATCAGGGCCGCTACCGCTTCATGACGGTCAAGCCGGGCGCGTATCCGTGGGGCAACCATCCGAACGCATGGCGGCCGAACCACATTCACTTCTCGCTCTTCGGCGAATACTTCGGCTCGCGCCTCGTCACGCAGATGTACTTCCCCGGCGACCCGCTGCTCGAACTCGATCCGATCTTCCAGGGCATTCCTGAGCATGCGCGGCATCGCCTGGTTTCGCGCTTCTCCATCGACACGACGCAGGAAAACTACGCGCTCGGCTACGAATTCGATATCGTGCTGCGCGGCCCGGACGAGACCCCGACGGAGTGACCATGACGACTCTCAAGCAAACGCCCTCGCAGACCGTCGGACCGTATTTCGCGTACGGCCTCGTGCCGGAGCAGTACAACTTCGACCTGAAGAGCCTGTTCACGGCATCGGCGGCAGACCGTGAAGTGCCGGGCGAGCACATCGCCGTGGTCGGCAACGTGTTCGACGCGGAAGGCAAGCCGATCGGCGATGCGCTGATCGAAGTCGCGCAGGCCGACGCGAACGGCCGCTACGTGCAGAGCGTGGAAGAAGCGCGCGAGTCGGGCTTTCGCGGCTTTGCGCGCGTCGGCACGGGCACGGACCCGAAGCTGCGCTTTATCGTCGATACGGTGAAGCCCGGCGCGACCGACGACGATTCCGCGCCGCACCTCGACGTGATCCTGCTGATGCGCGGCATGCTGCTGCATTCGTACACGCGCATCTACTTCAACGACGAAACCGAGGCGAACGCCAAGGACACCGTGCTGCAAAGCGTGCCGGCCGAGCGCCGACACACGCTGATCGCGAAGCGCGAGCCGGGCACCTCCTCGACCATTTACCGCTTCGACATTCATCTGCGCGGACCGAACGAGACGGTGTTCTTCGACCTGTAATCGCTGTAAGCTGCAAAGAAGGCGTCCGGCACTGCGCTATAGTGTCGGACGCCTTTCGTTTTTATCGCATTCCCGCCATGACCGACGCCGCCACTCCCAGCCCGCTCTATGTGAAGCTCCTCGCCGAAACCGCGCAGATCGGCTGGTCGGAACTCGAACGCTTCTTCGCGAAGGGCGTGCTGATCTGGGTGAAGCGCGATCTCGATCTCGTGAGCGTGGCCGAAGCCGTCGCCAGCGACGACACGCAGCAGGTCACGCAATGGCTGTCGGCGGGGCTCGTCGAGCGCGTGCAGTCCGAAACAGCCGCCGATCTCGCCGCGCGCGATCCCGAGTTGTGGGCCGTGGTCGTGTCGCCGTGGGTGTGCGTGCAGGAACGCGGCGACTGACCGAACTCACGAATCAGGCGCGAACCCAGTCGGTCCACAGCACGACGAGAATCGTCATTAGCGCCGGGCCGATGAAAAGCCCGAGCAGCCCGAACGTCTCCGCGCCGCCCAGAATGCCGAACAGCACGAGCAGAAACGGCAGCCGCGTCGACCCGCCGATCAGCACCGGCCTCACGAAGTGCTCCGAGACGAACACCACGACGAGCCCGAAGATCGCCACGCCCGCCGCCGCGATCATCGAGCCTTGCGCCAGCAGCCACAACGCCGAGCCGAGAAAGACGATCGGCGCGCAGAACGGCAGCATCGCGGCAACCGCAGTCAGCATGCCGAGCAGCGTCGCGTGCGGCACGCCCGTCACGGCGTAGGCAATGCCGAGCAAGGCGCCCTCGCCCAATCCCACGACGACCAGGCCGACGACCGTGCTGCGCACCGAATCGGCCATGCGCTGCAACAGCGCCGCGCCGTCCGCGCCCAGCGCGCGCCGCGAGCCCGCGATCAGTTGCCGGCCGAGCTTCGCGCCCGCCTGAAAGATGAAGAAGAGCGTCATCAGCATGAAGCCGAAGATCACGAGGCCATGCACGACGCGGCTGCCGAAATGGCGCGTCATCGCCACGAACGTCGCGCTATGCAGGTTCTTGACTGCCGGCGACGATTCGAGCGGCGTCGCGAGATTGGCCTGCCACCAGTGCGCGATCTGCTGCCCGCCGGTCGGCAGCCGCTCTATGAACGCGGGCATCGGAATGCCGGTGCGCAAGACATCATGGAGCCATTGCATCATGTCGTGCGCTTCGTCCGCGGTCTGCGCCGCGACGACGGCAAACGGCACCACGAAGAGCAAGCCGACCGCGAGCGTCAGCAGCACCGCGAGCAGTGTTTGACGCTGCCGGAAAATCGGACGCCGCTCGAGCCAGCCGAACGCCGGCCACAGCGCAATGGCGATGACGACCGCCCAGACGACCGCGGGAATGAAGGTGCGCGCGGTATAAGCCGCGACCAGCACGAGAACGGTATAGAGCACCGCCGACGCCGCGCGCTGCATCCTGCGCGTGCGATCGGCCGCTTCAGCCGCGTTGGGCGTGGTCTCGGTGCGCGAAGAAATCGCCATGAAAGGGAGCCTCTGAGGGAATCGACAGCAAGCGAAAGCGATAGAGCCGGGTGCATTGTAATCGCACGATTCGTTCCACTTCGCGCCAACGATTGATGCAACGTTCTTTACAAAACTGTGCTCAGTCGTCCCTATAATCGCGGCTCGGGCATTAACGCAGGAAACTCGGAATGGTCGGCAAAGGCTTACTGGCGGTTGCAGCATGTGCGTCGCTCGCGCTGTTGACGGGCTGCGGAACCAAGCTGGACCGCTCGACGGAAGAGCGTCTGAATGCGCAGTACGGCATCTCGATGCAGCAGGTGAACGGCGGCGTGGAGATGCGGCTTCCCGAAGTCGCGCTTTTCGATACCGACGAAGCGGAAATTCGCCGCGGCAGTCTGCCCGCGCTGGACCGCGCGGCCACGGTGCTCAAGCGCAGCATGCGGCCCGTGCTGATCGAAGGCCACACCGATAACGACGGCACGCTCGCCTATAACAAGACGCTTTCACAGGCGCGCGCCGAAGCGGTCGCGCGCGCGCTGATTGCGCGGGGCGTGCCGGCCGAGCGCCTCACGACCAAGGGCATGGCGTATCTGCGGCCCATCGCCAGCAACGACACGCCGCAAGGCCGCGCGATGAACCGCCGCGTCGAGATACTCGTGCGGGCGGAGAGCGAAGATACGCTGCTCGGCCGCCCGCCGAAAAAGAAACGCTAGGCCGGCTGCGCTTCCAGCACGAGCAGTTGCGAGCCGTCGGCGACCTGATCGCCGACATCGAAGAGAATCTCGCCGATTCTGCCCGCCGTCGGCGCGACAATCGTGTGCTCCATCTTCATCGCTTCCATGACGATCAGCGGCGCGCCCTTCTCGACCGACGCGCCCGCTTCCACCAACACGGCGATCACCTTGCCCGGCATCGGCGCGGTCAGCCGCCCTTCGTGCTCGGCGTCCCCTGCGTGCGCCATCAGGTTCTGCCATTCGAAAGCGAACGCCGCGCCTTCGTAGAAGACGTGGAACGTGTCGCCGTCCGTGAAGACGTGGCCTTTAATGAGCGCATCGTCGAGCTGGACCGTGAACGACGTTTCTCCGCGATGCGACCAGTCGAAGCGCGCGGTTCGCTCCTCCCATTGCAGGCGCTTCTCACGATCTTTCGTGAAGACGACCTTCAGCGCCTGGTCCGTGTCGACCGCGCGCCAGTTCAGGTCCTGGCGGTAGCCGCCCGCCATGCGCCAGTGCGAAAGCGCGTCCCACGGCGATTGGCCGTGCGCTTCGCCGCCCTCGCGCGTGAGCAGCGCGGCGCACGCAAGCGCGAGCGCCTTGCCGCGCGATACCGGCGACGGCGCGAACAGCGCATCGCGATGACGCTCGATGAGGCCCGTGTCCAGTTCGCCTTGCGAGAACGGCTCGCTTTTCACGATGCGTTGCAGGAACTCGACGTTCGTCTGCAAGCCGACGATCTCGCACTGCGCGAGCGCGCGCGCCATGCGAGCGAGCGCATCGCGGCGGTCGCGGCCATGCACGATCAGCTTCGCGATCATCGGATCGTAGAACGGCGTGATGGCGTCGCCTTCGCGCACGCCGCTGTCGATGCGCACGTTGCCATCGAGCGTGAATTCGACCGCTTCCGGCAGCGCCAGATGCTTGAGCGTGCCCGTCGACGGCAAGAAGCCGCGCGACGGATTCTCGGCATAGATGCGCGCTTCGATCGCATGGCCGTTCACGCGCAGCTCGTCCTGCTTCAGCGGCAGCGGCTCGCCCGCCGCCACGCGCAATTGCCATTCGACGAGATCGAGCCCTGTCACCATCTCCGTCACCGGATGCTCGACTTGCAGCCGCGTGTTCATCTCCATGAAGTAGAACTGGCCGTCCTGCGTCATGATGAACTCGACCGTGCCCGCGCCGACGTAGTTCACGGCGCGCGCCGCGGCAACGGCGGCTTCGCCCATCGCGCGGCGCGTTTCATCGGAGAGGCCGGGCGCGGGCGCTTCTTCCAGCACCTTTTGATGACGCCGCTGCACGGAACAATCGCGATCGAACAGATACACGGCGTTGCCGTGCGTGTCCGCGAAGACCTGCACTTCGACGTGTCGCGGACGCAGCAGATACTTTTCGATCAACACGCGGTCATTGCCAAAGCTCGACGCCGCCTCGCGCTTGCACGACGCGAGCGCCTGCATGAAGTCTTCGCTGCGCTCGACCACGCGCATGCCCTTGCCGCCGCCGCCCGCGCTCGCCTTCAGCAGCACCGGATAACCGATGCGGTCCGCCTCGCGTTGCAGCAGCGCCGCGTCCTGATCGTCGCCGTGATAGCCGGGCACGAGCGGCACGGATGCGGACTGCATCAGCGCCTTGGCCGCGGCTTTCGAACCCATCGCGCGAATGGCTTCCACCGGCGGTCCGATGAACACGATGCCCGCCTGTTCGCAGGCGTTGGCGAATTCTTCGTTCTCCGAAAGAAATCCGTAGCCCGGATGAACGGCCTGCGCGCCGGTTGCTTTCGCCGCTTCGACAATGCGCTCGATGCGCAGATAGCTCTCGGACGCAGCCGATCCGCCGACGTGCACCGCTTCATCGCAGACATCGACGTGCTTGGCTTTCGCATCCGCATCCGAATAGACGGCAACGCTCGCCACGTTCAGGCGCCTGGCCGTCGCCGCCACACGGCATGCAATCTCGCCACGGTTCGCAATCAGTATCTTGTTGAACATGAGCATCACATCCGGTTACATGCGGAACACGCCGAAGCGCGTGTCTTCGATAGGCGCGTTCATCGTCGCGGCAAGTCCGAGGCCGAGCACGTCGCGGGTTTGCGCCGGATCGATCACACCGTCGTCCCACAGGCGCGCGCTCGCATAGTACGGATGGCCTTGCACTTCGTATTGCTCGCGTATCGGCGCCTTGAACGCTTCCTCGTCTTCCTTCGACCACGTGCCGCCTTTCTTCTCGATGCCGTCGCGCCGCACGGTCGCGAGAACGGACGCGGCCTGCTCGCCGCCCATCACCGAAATGCGCGCGTTCGGCCACATCCACAGGAAGCGCGGCGAATACGCGCGGCCGCACATGCCGTAATTGCCCGCGCCGAACGAGCCGCCGATGATGACCGTGAACTTCGGCACTTTGGCCGTTGCCACCGCCGTGACCATCTTCGCGCCGTTACGCGCGATGCCCTCGTTCTCGTACTTGCGGCCAACCATGAAGCCCGTGATGTTCTGCAAGAACACCAGCGGAATCTTGCGCTGGCAGCACAGTTCGATGAAATGCGCGCCCTTCAACGCTGACTCGGAGAACAGAATGCCGTTGTTCGCGACGATACCGACCGGATGCCCCCAGATATGCGCGAAGCCGCAAACGAGCGTGGTGCCGTAACGCGCCTTGAATTCGTCGAACGCGGAATCGTCGACGATACGCGCGATCACTTCGCGCACATCGAAGGGCTTACGCGTATCGACCGGAATCACGCCATAGACGCTCTCCGGCTCATAACGCGGCGGCAGCGGTTCCTTGAGCGCGAGCGTCGGCGCTTTCACGCGATTCAGATTGCCGACGATGCTGCGCGCAATGCCGAGCGCGTGCGCGTCGTTTTGCGCGAGATGATCGACGACGCCGGAAAGCCGCGTGTGAACATCGCCGCCGCCCAGGTCTTCCGCGCTGACTTCTTCGCCCGTGGCTGCTTTCACAAGCGGCGGACCGCCCAGGAAGATCGTGCCCTGATCTTTCACGATGATCGATTCATCGCTCATCGCGGGCACGTACGCGCCTCCTGCCGTGCACGATCCCATCACAACGGCGATCTGCGCGATGCCTTGCGCCGACATGTTCGCCTGGTTATAGAAGATGCGGCCGAAGTGATCGCGGTCGGGGAACACGTCGTCCTGATTCGGCAGGTTCGCGCCGCCCGAATCGACGAGATAGACGCACGGCAAGCGATTCTGCTCAGCAATCTCCTGCGCGCGCAGATGCTTCTTTACCGTCACCGGATAGTACGTGCCGCCTTTAACGGTCGCATCGTTGCAGACGATCACGCACTCCTGACCCGCGATGCGCCCGATGCCGGTGATGATGCCCGCGCCCGGCGCTTCGTCGTTGTACATGCCGTAGGCCGCGAGCGGCGAGAGTTCGAGAAACGGCGTGCCGGGATCCAGCAACTGCGCGATGCGATCGCGCGGCAGCAGCTTATTGCGCGACAGATGACGGTCGCGCGCCGCCTGCCCGCCGCCTTCCGCAATCTTTGCGACCTTCTCTTTCAGGTCCGCGACGAGTGCTTCGAGCGCGGCCGCGTTGGCGCGGAACTCCTCGCTGCGCGGATTCAGCTTCGATTCGATGATGGTCATGACGCGCGCCCTTATGCGGTCTCTGCGAACAGTTCGCGCCCGATCAGCATGCGGCGGATCTCGCTCGTGCCCGCGCCGATTTCATAGAGCTTGGCATCGCGCCAGAGACGGCCGACCGGATATTCGTTGATATAGCCGTTGCCGCCGAGAATCTGGATTGCTTCGCCGGCCATCCACGTCGCTTTTTCGGCGGTATAGAGAATGACGCCTGCGCAGTCCTTGCGCACGTCGCGCACGTGGCCGGAGCCGAGCGTATCCAACTGACGGCCCACGGCATACAGATATGCGCGGCACGCTTGCAGCGTCGTATAAAGATCCGCGACCTTGCCCTGAATCAGCTGGAATTCGCCGATGGCCTGTCCGAACTGCTTGCGATCGTGGATATACGGCACGACCGCATCCATGCACGCGAGCATGATGCCGGTCGGACCGCCCGCGAGCACGGCGCGTTCATAGTCGAGGCCGCTCATCAGCACCTTCACGCCGCCGTTCAACGCGCCCAGAATGTTTTCCTTGGGCACTTCGACGTTCTCGAACACGAGCTCGCCCGTATGCGAGCCGCGCATGCCGAGCTTGTCCAGCTTCTGCGCGACGGAAAAGCCCTTCATGCCCTTCTCGACGATGAACGCCGTAATGCCCTTCGCGCCCGCTTCGATGTCCGTCTTTGCATAGACGACGAGCGTGTCGCAGTCCGGGCCGTTGGTGATCCACATCTTCGTGCCGTTGAGCACGTAGTGATCGCCCTTCTCGTCGGCGCGCAGCTTCATGCTGACCACATCCGACCCGGCGTTCGGCTCGCTCATCGCCAGCGCGCCCACATGCTCGCCGGATACGAGCTTCGGCAGATATTTGCGCTTCTGCGCTTCCGTGCCGTTGCGATGAATCTGGTTCACGCACAGATTCGAATGCGCGCCGTACGACAGCCCGACCGACGCCGACGCGCGCGAAATCTCCTCCATCGCGACCATGTGCGCCGTGTAGCCCATGTTCGCGCCGCCGTATTCTTCCGAGACCGTCATGCCGAGCACGCCGAGATCTCCGAACTTCTTCCACAGGTCCATCGGGAATTGATCGGTACGGTCGATCTCCGCGGCGCGCGGCGCAATCTCCTTCGCTGCGAAGTTGGCGAGGGTATCGCGCAACATGTCGATATCTTCGCCCAGCGCGAAGTTCAGGCCCGGCACGGTGCTCATGGGTGTCTCCTCGATATGCAGTGGGGTTGGCGTACCCGGATTTGAGCCTGGCTCACAACGGGCATCTAACCGAATGGTCGCTTATTTCACGCTCAAATCGGGTAGCCGTCAATAGGGTTTTGAGCTACGCTCACATTTGTTCCCGACAATCTTCGGCACGACCATGTCCACGCAATCCACCGCCACCGGCCGCCGCACGCCTACCGGCGTCAAATCGCAGCAACGCGTGCGCGACATTCTGCAAGCAGGCCGCGACGTCTTCGCCGAAAAAGGCTACGACGCGGCGACCACGGCGGAAATCGCGCAGCGCGCGGGCATTTCGGAGGCGACCGTCTTCAGCTACTTCAGCGGCAAGCGGGCGCTGTGCGCGCGCGTGATCGCGGACTGGTACGACGAGATCATCGACGCGTTCGAGAGCGGGCTGCCGCGCGAAGGCTCCATCAGGCAACAGTTCGCATTCATCGTGCGGACGCATTTGCGGCTGATGCTCGTGAACGGCACCGGCTTATGTTCGCTCGTGCTGTCGGAAGGCCGCACGAAACAGCACGATCTGTCGGATACGCTGACCGAATTGCAGCGCCGCTACACCGCGCCGCTGATGGACGTGCTCGCGCGCGGCCAGGCGCTCGGGCACATACGCGCGGACGTGTCGCTGCGCCTGTTGCGCTCGCTCGTTTTCGGGCCGATGGAGCATGTGCTGTGGGACGCGACGTTGGCGAAGCGCCGCCTGAGTCAGGCTCAGATCGAGACGACGGCCGATGAACTGGTGGACGTGTTGTGGGCCGCGCTGCAGCCGCCGGATGCGCAGCTCGCGGCGCTGGCACGCTTCAGGCAGGACGTGGAGGATGCGTCGCGGCGGTATGAGGAGCGGGCGAAAGGACCCGGGGCAAGCTCGGCTACTTGACAAACCGCCGCGCCAGCCGCGCGAGCCTCGGCACGGTGGTCGGCCGCAGCAACCGCGCGTCGTAGCCCGCCATGCGGCGCTCGTTCTCGACGAGACACAGATCGATCAACGCGCCCACCGACACGTTGCCCGCCACCGAATCCCCGACATTTGCCGGAAAATTCGCGTCCTGCGCCGCGCCGCTCTTGTCGAAGCCGCGCGCGAGCGAAATGCGATCGCGGATCAGCGTAAGCCACACGCCCGCGGTCTTCAGCAGAAAGCCGGGTTTGCGATACCACGGCAAGCTGCGCCGATACCACGCCACCCAGTTCGCAAAGAACAGAATGTGCCGCGCCTCTTCCTGAATGACCGGCTCGAACGTCTCGACGAGCGCTTCCGGAAAATAGCCGGACTGTCGCGCCGCCTCGAAAAGACCGAACGCGAAGAAACTGTCGATGCACTCGCTGTAGCCCGTGAGCATCCACGCGCGCAGGGCGTCGTCGGGGGCGGGATACGGCGGCTCGGGCGCGAGTTCGATGCCATACGCCTCGACGAGCTTCGACAACACGAGCTTGTGCCGCGCTTCCTCGCCGCCGTTCATGCGCAGCGCTTCGTTGAGCAGCGGGTCGGACACGCTCGCCGCATACGTCGCCACGCGAATAGACGCCCGGCCTTCGGTCTGCACCGCGATATCCCAGATGGGCAGCGACGTGACGCGCCTGAGCGCCGCCGGGTCCAGCTTCGGCCACTCGATGACGGCGGGCTTATAAGGGTTGTGCGTCGTCAGCAGCATCTCGCAGAACATGCGCTTGTGCATCTCCGAACCGATCCTGATCCGGCCTTCGGATCGATAGATCCAGTTGCGCATCGCATGATCTGCTTCGACTGGGGTGAGCGTGTCGGACATATTCGAATAGTAGGCGTCTACAAGGAACGTTCTGCGGATTCTGGCATACAGAACGCCCACACGCAGCAATCGGCACGCCGTTGCCTCTTAATGCCTCTCAATGCGAGATCTTCTCGAGCGCCATGTCGCGCGTTCTCGGGCCCATGAGCCCGATTGCCGCCATCACGATCAACATGGCGCCCGCGATGAACACGAACACGCCCGTCGTGCCGAAACCCTTCAGCACGCCCGCGATGATGAACGACGTGAAGATCGCGGAAAACCGGCTCCACGAATAAACGAAGCCGACCGCGCGCGCCCGGATGCTCGTCGGAAAAAGCTCGGCCTGATAGGCGTGGAAGCTGTACGACATGATGTTCGACGACAGCGTGAGCCCGACGCCCATCGCAATCAGAAACGCGGCATCCGACGACTGACTGAACAGCAGCCCGCACACGATATTGGCCGCCGCCATCGCGACGATGGCCGTCTTTCGTTCGATCTTGTCGGCAATGGCGAGGCCGATCATCGGGCCGATCGGCGCGGCGATCGCGATGATGCTCGAATACATCAGGCTCGACGTCACCGTGATGCCCTGCTTGATCAGCAGCGTCGGCACCCAGTTCGCGAAGCCGTAGAAGCCGACGGTCTGGAACACGTTGAAGATGATCATCATCGTCGCGCGCTTGCCGTACGGCGGGCGCCACATGCGGGCAAACGAGCCGCCTTTCGCGCGCTCGGCGTCCAGAACCGGCTCGGGCTCGGCGGGCGGCGGCAGCGGCTTGCCGTATTCGCGTTGCACCTGCGCTTCGAGCGCGGACATCACGCGGTCCGCTTCGTCCAGCCGCCCCTTTTGCGCGAGCCAGCGCGGGCTTTCGGGCAAGCGGCGGCGAATCCACCAGACGAAAAGCGCACCGTGCGCGCCGATCACGACGACCCAGCGCCAGCCGTCGATGCCAAACGGCGCGTGCGGCACGAGCAGATACGCGAGAAACGCGACCACCGGCACCGCCATGAAGCCCACCGCCTGCTCGCACGCGAACGCGCGGCCGCGAATGTGCTTCGGCGCGAGTTCGGAGATATACGTGCCGATGGTCACCAGTTCCACGCCGATGCCCACGCCCGCCATGAAGCGCCAGAAGTTGAGACCCGTCGCCGTCTCCTGAAACGCCATCACGACGTTGGCGGCCGTGTACCACAGCAGCGAATACGTGAACACCGCGCGACGCCCGAAGCGGTCGGCGAGCCAGCCGCACGCGACCGTGCCGATGAAAAGCCCCGCGAACAGCGACGCGATGAAGCTCGCCACGCCCGTCATGCCGAAGAAGCCGTTCGTGGTAGGCGTCAGAATGCCGCTTCGCACGAGGCCCGGCGCGACATAGCCCGAGTACAGCAAATCGTAGAGCTCGAAGAAGAACCCGAGACTCAGCAGCACGATGAGCGTCCAGACCGTGCGCGTGGCGGGCAGCCGGTCGAGGCGCGCGGAAATCATGCCGGCGGACAGCGCGGGCGGCGCGGCATCGGCGGATGCGCGGCTGGAAGTCGCCGCGGGTGAGGTGGGCATCGGTGTCGTCTCCTGATCCATGTCGGGCTTATATCTGGCGATGCGGACCTCGGCGCTATGAGGTCCGCAAAGCGAAGGCCGCATCTTAACCGGATGGATCATTCCTGCGGCGCGCCGGTCATCGTGCCCTTAACGCGGCTTTTGCAAACATGCCGTAAGGAGGACGTGGTCTAATCCACCGCTATCCGGGGTTTCACTAGGTTCCGAACTATTTTGGCTTGGTAACCTTCTGCCGATTCTGCACGGACACGATCCGCGGAATGCGCGCCTTCCGGCCTGTTTCAGGCGACCGCCCGCCTCGCCGGACGGCACCGGAACGAGACCTTCCGGGCCGAACTGACCACCTTCTGGAGTTAAAACAGTGAAGAAACTGCTTGCCGCCTTGTCGATGTCCCTTCTCGCCGTCACGTCGTTCACCGCCGTCACGGCCCATGCCAAGGACTATTCGACGATCCGCTTCGGCGTCGACGCAAGCTATCCCCCGTTCGAATCGAAGGGTTCGGATGGCAAGCTGGTCGGTTTCGACATCGATCTCGGCAACGAAATCTGCGCGCGCCTGAAGGCCAAGTGCGTGTGGGTGGAGAACGATTTCGACGGCATGATCCCCGCGCTGAAGGCGAAGAAGTTCGACGGCGTGCTCTCGTCGATGTCCATGACGCCGCAACGCGCCGAGCAGATCGCCTTCTCCAGCAAGCTCTTCAATACGCCGACGCGCCTCGTCGCGAAGAAAGGCAGCGGCATTCTGCCGACGGCTGAGAGCCTGAAGGGCAAGAACGTGGGCGTCGAGCAGGGCACGATTCAGGAAACCTACGCCAAGACGTACTGGGCGCCGAAGGGCGTGACCGTTACGCCGTACCAGAACCAGGACCAGGTCTACGCCGACCTGACCTCGGGCCGTTTGGACGCCGCGCTGCAAGACGCGGTGCAGGCCGACATCGGCTTTCTGAAGACGCCGCGCGGCGCGGGCTACGATTTCGCGGGCAAGGATATCGTCGACGAAAAGATTCTCGGCAATGGCGCCGGTATCGGCCTGCGCAAGGAAGACACCGACCTGAAGGCGAAGATCGACAAGGCGATCGCCGACATCATCAAGGACGGCACGTACAAGAAGCTCGAGAAGAAGTACTTCGACTTCGACGTGTACGGCGGCTAATTCTTCGGAAGCAGCCAATGAACGAACGGGCTCCGCGGAGCCCGTTTTTCATTGCGCGCCGTCCAGCCGGCGCCGGCCATCCGCCCGCCCGCCGCGCCGATTTCGGCTAAGATCGAACGTCTGAGGCGGCGCCGGCGGACGGAGACACCGCGGCGCCCCACTCGCCCCGCATCGGAGCGCCTCAGCCCGTCCAGCAACCATCGAGGCAAGACCTCGCGCACTCGCGTGCGCGCGACCACTATGCAGACCAGAACTCACCAGCTCATCTCGCCGACGCTCGGCACCTCACGCAGCATCGCCAGTTTCCATTACGGTCCGGGTGACGGACAGAAGATCTACATTCAGTCGTCGCTGCACGCGGACGAACTGCCGGGCATGCTGGTGGCGTGGAAGCTGCGCCGCCAGCTCGCCGCTTTCGAAGCCGCCGGCAAGCTGCGCGGCGAAGTGGTGATCGTGCCGGTGCCGAATCCCATCGGCCTCAATCAGTTCCTGCACGGCAATCTGCTCGGCCGTTTCGATACCAACAGCGGCCACAACTTCAACCGCAATTTTCACGATCTGGCCGCGCTGGTCGCGCCGCGCATCGAAGCGCGCCTGACGAACGACGCCAATGCCAACCGCCTCGCCGTGCGCGCCGCGATGAAAGAGGCGCTCGACGAACAGACGCCGCGCACCGAGCTCGAATCGCAACGCCTCGCGCTGCAAAAGCTCTCTTACGACGCGGACGTGGTGCTCGACCTGCACTGCGATCTCGACGCCGCGCTGCATCTGTACACGAACCCGGACATCTGGGAAGAAGTGGAACCGCTCGCGCGTTATCTGGACTCGAAGGCATCGCTGCTCGCGCTGAATTCGGTCGGCAATCCGTTCGACGAGATTCACAGCTTCTGCTGGTCGGATCTGCGCGCGCGTTACGGCGATCGTTTCCCGATTCCGAACGGCGGCATTTCGGTGACGGTGGAGTTGCGCAGCCAGCACGACGTGTCGCACGAACTCGCGGACAAGGACGCGCAGGCTATCGTCAATTACCTGATTCACCGCGGCGTGATCGATGCGCCGCAAGCGCCGCTGCCCGCGCTCGCGTTCCCCGCGACGCCGCTCGCGGGCGCGGAGCCGATCGTCGCGCCCGTGTCGGGCGTGCTCGTGTTTCGCGCGCAAGTTGGCGCGTTCATCGACGCGGGCGAAGCGATCGCCGATATCGTCGATCCGCTGACCGACACGGTGACCACGGTGAAGTGCAGCACGTCGGGCGTCATGTACGCGCGGCATATCACGCGTTTCGCGACGGCCGGTCTCGAAGTCGCGCGCATCGCGGGCGCGAAGGCGTATCGCACGGGCTCGCTGCTGTCGGCCTGAACGTTCTACGTCTCTAGAAAGCCATGAGACCGCACTGCGCCGCGACCACGCGCCAGGCGCCTGCGGTCTCGCCCCACGTGCGCGTATAGCGCAGGCTGCCCGCAAACGGCGCGCCGCCGAACGTGCCGGATATCGCCACGCGCGTCACCGTGATGGCGAACGCGCCGTACGCGCGAATGCTCTGCTCTTCGATAGTCAGCGCATCGATGCGCTGCATGCCATAGCGATGCCCGTTGAGGTCGTCGGCCTTCGTCCAGACCTTGCCCGTTGCGTCGACGAAGCTCAGATCGTCGGCGAGAAGCGCATCGAGCGCTTTCACGTCTGAGGCGATCATCGCCTGTCTCAGCCGTTCCTCCAGTTCGCGGATTCCCTGTTCGTCCATGTCCCGATGTCCATTTGCTCGCGGTGAAGAACCGCCAGCATAGCGCGGCCACGCGTACGCGCGTTGGCACACCCGAGCGCGTTGCGCCAGCCCCGTTGCACCGGCGAGACACGCGAAGTCGAGGTAAACCCTGTCACATTTCTTTCTTCAGTCGTCGCTACATTTGCGCCGTCGCCGCCAAGCGCCAGACAGAGCGCGACGCGCCGCAGACAGCGCTGCCCTCGCAGCGCACCACACCGCGAACTCACTGACGGAGCACGTTTTGAAGAAGAATCTTTTGGCTACTGCCGCCCTCGCCGCTTTCGCCACGATGGCCACGTCCGCTCATGCGCAGAGCAGCGTGACGCTGTACGGCATCATCGACGCCGGCATCAGCTATGTGAACAACAGCTCGACCAGCACCACGCGCGCCGGCAAGTCGCTCGTGAAATACGACGACGGCGTGGCTCAAGCCAGCCGATGGGGCATGCGTGGCGCCGAAGACCTGGGCGGCGGTCTCAAGGCCATCTTCACGTTGGAGAACGGCTTCAATAGCGGCACGGGCACGCTCGGTCAGGGCGGCGCGGAATTCGGCCGTCAGGCCTATGTGGGTATCTCGAAGAACGACGTCGGCTCGCTGACCTTCGGTCGTCAATACAGCTTCAGCACCGACTATCTCGGCTCCGCGTATTCCATCGGCGGACAGACCGTCGCCGGCAACTACGCGTACCACATGAACGACTTCGACCAGTTGACGTCGAGCCGCATCAACAACGCGGTCAAGTTCTCGAGCGCGAACTTCTACGGCTTCACGTTCGGCGCGTTGTACGGCTTCTCGAACACGGCGGGCGCATTCGCGGGCACGCCCAACACGACGGCCGGCGCCACGACCACTCAGGGCTCGTCGCGCGCCTACAGCTTCGGCCTGAACTACAAGGCCGGCCCGCTCGGTATCGGCGCGGCGTACACGGACATTCACTATCCGACGGCTGCGACGCCGGCATTCAGCTCGACGGTCGCCAACATCAACACGACCGGCACCACCAACAACGCGAAGGACCTCCGCTCGTTCGGCGTCGGCGCGACTTACGCGTTCGGCGCGGCGACGGTCTTCGGCCTGTGGACGAACACGCGCTTCGAGCCGATCGTCGG
Source organism: Caballeronia sp. AZ10_KS36 (assembly GCF_023631105.1). Classification (NCBI taxonomy): domain Bacteria; kingdom Pseudomonadati; phylum Pseudomonadota; class Betaproteobacteria; order Burkholderiales; family Burkholderiaceae; genus Caballeronia; species Caballeronia sp. AZ10_KS36. The sequence continues at coordinate 523,772 of NZ_JALQDQ010000025.1, forward strand.
TTCGAGCTCGCGCATCAATGCGTTCGATATCGGCGGCAAGTACGCCATCACGCCCGCGATGACGGCGGGTCTCGGCTACACCTACATGGACCTGTACGACAACCTGAAGGGCCACTGGCACCAGATCGACGCGAGCTTCGACTATGCGTTGAGCAAGCGCACCGACGTGTACCTGCTCGCCATCTATCAGAAGGCGTCGGGTTCGAACAACGGCGTGGAGAATCAGGCGTCGATCGGTTCGTCGTCGTCGAGCTACTTCGGCACGTCGGGCGCGGGTGAGAACAATCAGCTGGCGTTCCGCGTCGCCATGCGTCACAAGTTCTAAGCGTCGCGCTGAATGAACTGGACAATCGGGCCGCCTTGCGCGGCCCGATTGTCTTTTACTTGCCCTTCTTGCCGTTCTGCGCCTGATATTGCGCGACGTGCTCATCGAGCATCTTGCGAATCGCGCGGCCAATCTGCCTGTAGTCGCTTTCGTTGAGATTGGCGAGCGACACGCGTCCCGAAGGATGCTGCGTGCCGAAGCCACGCCCCGGCAGCAGCACGACGCGCGCTTCCTGCGCGAGCCTGAAGAGCAGTTCTGTCGGCTTCGTGTTCTTCATGACCCAGTCGACATAGTCGCGCCCATACATGCGCTCGCCGAGGTACTCCATATCGAGAATCGTGTAGTAATCGACGAGATTCTTGTCGTCGTCTTCCAGCGGAATACCGATCTCGCGATAGAGCGCCTGCTTGCGATTGCGAATGAGCCGCTTGAGCGCGTTCTTGTACGCGTCGGGCGTGTCCATCAGCGAGAAGAGCGAGAACAGCACCATCTGCACTTGCTGCGGCGTAGAGAGGCCCGCCGTGTGATTCAGCGCGACCGTGCGGCTATCGGCTACCAGCCGGTCGATGAACTTGAGCTTGTCCGGCTCCGTCGTGATGGATTCGTAACGCTCGTGCAAGATCGCCTTCTGTTCTTTCGGCAACGCGGCGAGTTGTTCATCGAAGATATTCTCGCGATGCGTGGCGATGGTCCCGAGCCGCCAGCCCGTCGCGCCGAAGTATTTCGAATAGGAGTACACAAGAATCGTGTTCTTCGGACACAGCGCGAAGAGCGATACGAAGTCGTCGGCGAAGGTGCCGTACACGTCGTCGGTCAGAAGAATGAGATCGGGCCGTTCCTTCACGATCTCCGCGATATATCGCAGGCTCTCGTCGTCCATCTTCACGGAAGGCGGATTGCTCGGATTGACGAGGAAGAACGCCTTGATCTTCGGGTCGCGCAGCTTGTCCAGTTCTTCTTTCGAATACTGCCAGCCTTGCTCGACGTCCGCATTCAGGTTCACGACTTCGAGCTTGTAATCGTTGAGCTTCGGAATCTCGATGTACGGCGTGAAAATCGGCATGCCGAGCGCAATCGTATCCCCTTGCTTGATGAGGAAGTTCTCGCGCATCGTGTTGAAGATGTACGTCATCGCGGCGGTACCGCCCTCGACCGCGAAGATGTCGAATTCGCCGACGAACGGATGCTTGCCGATCATCTCGCGCCGCAGATATTGCCCGACGATGACCTCCGACAACTTGAGCATGCGGTCCGGCACCGGATAGTTCGAAGCGAGAATGCCTTCGCACATCTCGTAGAGAAAGTCGCCTGCGTTGAGGCCGAGCTGATCCCGCACATACGACACCGCGCCCGTCAAAAATGCGATGCCCGGCGTGCCCTTGTTCTCGCGCGCGAAGATTTCGAAGCGTTCTTCGAGACCTTCATGCTTCGGAAAGCCGCCGATGCCTTCGGGCATGTACGCGAAGGAACGCTCCGATTCGCGCATCGCGAAGAGACCGAGTTGCCAGAAGCCGTGACGCGGAATAGTCGCGAGGAAATTCGGATTGCCGCGGCCCGCGTTGAGCATCGCGACGTTCGCCGGGCGCTCCACCACGCCGCCGCCCGCTGCCTTGATAAGTTCGTCCTTGAGTTCGAACGGGCTGAGCGAGGCCATCGCTGCACGATCGTCGGAACCGGACTTCGAGGACTTTGACATCCAACACCCCCAGAAAATGAGCAATCAGGTACAGGAAGAAACGTTGAGACACGCAGTGCCCGCCTTCACGTCATCAGCATCACCATGACCATCCCCCAGATGGTGAGCAGCGTATTGCCGACCGCATACGTGACCGTGTAGCCGAGGCCCGGCACCTGGCTCTTGGCCGCATCGCAGATCATGCCGAGCGCGGCTGTCGTCGTGCGCGCCCCCGCGCAGATGCCGAGCAGAATCGCGGGATGGAACTTGAAGACATACTTCGCGATATACATGCTGATGATGAGCGGCACCGACGACGCGAAAATACCCCACAAAAACAGGCTCACGCCGAGCTTCTGCAGACCCGCGACGAAGCCCGGCCCCGCCGATATGCCGACGACCGCGATGAAGACATTCAGTCCTACTGAATTCATGAACCAGATAGTCGGCGACGGAATGCGGCCGAACGTCGGATGTATCGCGCGCAGCCAGCCGAAGACGATGCCCGCAATCAGCGCGCCGCCTGCCGTCGAAAGCGTGATCGGGACCGCGCCGAAGCGAATCACGATTGCGCCGATGAGCGCGCCGAGCGTGATGGCGAGACCCACGAACGCCATGTCCGCCATGTCGCTCGGGCGGTCGATGACGCCCACCGCGTTCGCCACCGCGGTCGTATCCTGCGTGCGTCCGACGAGCGTCACGGTGTCGCCGCGATACAGCTTGGTGCTTGGCAACACGGGAATCGGCGTCTCCGTCGCGCCACGCTTGATGCGCCGTATGAACACGCCGCGCGCGCCCGGCGTTTGGCCCAGTTCAGCGAGCGTACGCCCTTCGACGTGCTTGCTCGTGATATAGACATCGACGCCTTCGACCGGCACTGCGAGCAGTTCGGCGTCGTCCACTTCGGTCGCGGTGCCGCCGAGCAAATCGACAAGATGCTCGCGCCGCCCGACGATCGCGACGACATCGCCCGGCTGAAGCACATCGTCGAGCGTCGCTTCCTGAATCTTCCCGTCGCGCCGGATGCGTTCGATGAAAAGCCGCGCGCCGGCGGGCCTCAGCGCCTCCAGCTGGCTCACGCTCATGCCGGCTGCGCGGCCCTGGTCGGCCACGCGATACGCGCGCAACGCGAACTGATGCCATCCGCTGCCCGGCCCGCCCAGTTCGGCCGTTCCGCCGAGTTGTCGCTCGTAGTCCTTGCACGCGGCCACGAGATCGATGTTGAGGAGCTTCGGCCCGAGCATCGCGAGGATGATCGCCGAGCCTATGGTGCCGTAAATGTAGGTGACGGCGTATGCGGTCGGCATCGCGTCGAGCAAGGCTTTGGTCTCGGCGGCGGGTAAGCCCAGGCGATTGATCGCGTCGGTGGCGAGGCCCATCGACGCCGAGATGGTCTGCGATCCCGCGAAGAGCCCGGCCGCCGATCCGACGTCATAGCCCGCGATCTTCGCCGCGGCATAGGGCGCGGCCAGACATAGCACGCACTGGATAACCGAGAAAAGCGCCTGCGGCAAGCCGTCTTTCGCGATGCCGCGCACGAATTGCGGGCCGACCCCATAGCCGACCGCGAACAAGAACATCAGAAAGAAGACGGCCTTCACATTAGACGAGATGGTGATGCCGAGCTGTCCGATGGCGATGGCGGCGAGCAGCGTCGCGGTCACCGCACCGAGGCTGAATCCTTTGAACGACTTTCCGCCGACCCAGTACCCGACGCCGAGCGAAAGAAAGATGGCGATCTCCGGGTAACTGCGCAGCGTTTGCGTAAGCCACGACATATGCGCTCCTTTGCGGGATGAACCCGCGACCGTCAGGTGCCCGACGGGCACGGGAGAAACGTAAGGAATGAGCGGCGTCTTGAATCGTCCATGAAACGAATCGCGGCATGCATCTTGTTGGTGTCGTTCCGGCGCGCGTATGCGTGTTCGAGGGCACGGCGGGCAGAAGGTCAGACGCACCAATACACTATTTTCGCGGTGCGGTTGTAAGCGAATGCGATAATTTCGCAGTGCGCTCTAAAAGATCAGATCGTTGCACTACATAACAGCGAATGAGACCGGTCGTGGGGCCCCAAAAAAAAACAGCGGCCGAAGCCGCTGTTTCCGCTGTTTCCAACGCATGCTCGAAGCGAGCGTTGCTTACTCCGCCGTCTCCAGCAACGGGTAGTCGGTGTAGCCCTTCGGACCCGGCGCGTAGAACGTCGTGGTATCCGGCTGGTTCAGCGGCGCGTCGACTTCGAAGCGGCGCACGAGGTCCGCGTTCGCGATGAACGGCTTGCCCCACGCCACCGCGTCGGCATCGCCACGCTCGATGATGGCCTCCGCGCTTTGCTTGGTGAAGCCTTCGTTGGCGATATACACGCCGCCGAATGCCTTCTTCAGTTGCGGTCCGAGGCTGTCCGGGCCTTCCGCCTCGCGCGCCGCGATGAACGCGATCTTGCGCTTACCGAGTTCACGCGCCACGTAGCCGAAGGTCGCTGCGCGGTCGCTGTCGCCCATGGTGTGCGAATCGGCGCGCGGCGCGAGATGCACGCCCACGCGATCCGCGCCCCACACGGCGATGCACTCGTCGACCACTTCGAGCATCAGGCGCGCGCGGTTTTCGATCGGGCCGCCGTACTCGTCGGTGCGCTTGTTGGTGCTGTCCTGCAGGAACTGGTCGAGCAGATAACCGTTCGCGCCGTGCACTTCCACGCCGTCGAAGCCAGCGCGCTTCGCGTTCTCAGCGCCCTTGCGATACGCCGCGACCACGCCCGCGATTTCATCGAGTTCCAGTGCGCGCGGCGTGACGTACGGACGCTGCGGACGCACGAGGCTCACGTGCCCTTGTGCTGCGATTGCGCTCGGCGCGACCGGCAGTTCGCCGTTCAGGAAGATGGGGTCCGAAATGCGGCCCACGTGCCACAGTTGCAGGAAGATCTTACCGCCCGCTTCGTGCACGGCGCGCGTGACGAGCTTCCAGCCTTCGACTTGCTCGTCCGACCAGATGCCCGGCGTATCCGCATAACCGACGCCCTGCGGCGTGACGGAAGTCGCTTCGCTGAGAATGAGACCGGCCGATGCGCGATCGGCGTAGTACTGCGCCATCATTGCGTTCGGCACGCGTTCGACGCCTGCGCGCTGGCGCGTGAGCGGCGCCATGACGATGCGGTTCTTGAGCGTGATTGCGCCTACCTGAAGCGGATCGAAAAGAGTCGGCATAACGATAAGATATCCTAATTGAATTGAAATGTTGCTGTCACCTGGAAGGGCATCCGGACGCTCAAAGATTCCCGATGGAATCGCGAAACGCCTGAATGACCGCTTCGTCGCGCTTGAAGAACACCCACTGCCCTACGCGCTTGGTGGTGACGAGCCCCGCTTTATGCAAAGTGGCAAGATGCGCGGAAACGGTGGACTGCGACATGCCGCAGCGCCCATCGATCTGACCCGCGCAGACGCCATGCGACAGCGGCAGTTCCTGATCGGGGAAATGTCGCTCCGGCTCCTTCAGCCATTCGAGAATCTCGCGGCGAAGGGGGTTGGCAAGGGCCTTGTGAATTGCGTCGATGTCCATTTCGTTGCTCGTGTGCCTGACGGCCGGCCCATGCGGCGGTGAGCACGCACGTTCCGAATCGTCTTGAGGCGAAGTATATATCGTTAATTTGCGATATGCAAGATCGCACGTCGGCGGAGACGAGGAGAGACGACATCACGTGTATGCATAGTCACGACTATCGTTTCTTAAATCGATACATACAGGGCGAAACATAATAAGCAATCCATACATTCATGCGCCGCGCCGATTCGTCGGCTTTTTATAGAAGCGCCGTAAAGCTATGCCTTCGTCCTTGATCCCCACCAAATTTTCTATGGCGTTTTGGATCGTCTTCGTTTATTACTGGACTCATCGACACGTCGCGCCTGACGGTTGAGAGCCGACGTTTCGGGCGCTTTGCACCGTTACGATCGGAGTCCGCTAACACATCACAAGTATCAGGCTCGCGCTCATTGACGTCGCTTGGCCGTTCGGTTGTATGCGATGACGTCGCTCGGGAAGCCGAGGCTTCACGGCACGCCGTCGTTTAGTACGCAGTCGCCAATTGCATCGCGCGAGCATGCCGTGGCGAGCACGCGTCAGCGCGTTCGCTCCCGACTATCGGCCATCCCAGGGGGGAGGCGCTCATGGCGTTCATGTGCAAACAGATGCTCGACTGCAAGCGGTTCCACGAACTGCCGCGCCGGATGCTCGCACTGCGCTTGCGTTGCTCTGCCTCCATCGTGCTGCTCTCGCTCGCGGCGTGCAACAAGCCGCCTCCCGAAGCGCCACGGCCGGCCGTCGATGTCACGGTCGTCACCGTCACGTCGAAGTCAACGCCGGTCGATTTCGAGTTCACCGCGCAGACGCAGAGCTCGCGCGAAGTGGAAATACGCGCGCGCGTCGACGGCTTTCTCGAGAAGCGCATGTACACCGAAGGCGCACTGGTGGAAGCCGGACAGGTGATGTTCCTCATGGACAAGCGCCCGTTCGAGGCCGCGTTGCAAACGGCAAAGGGCGCACTCGCGCAACAGCAGGCGCGGCTCTTCGTCACGAAACAGAATCTCGCGCGCGTGGTGCCTCTCGCCGCGATGAACGCGTTGAGCAAGAAGGATCTCGACGACGCCACCGGCAATGAAAAGCAGGCCGAGGCCGCCGTCATCGCCGCGCAGGGCGAAGTGCAGACCGCGCAACTCAACCTGAGCTATACGACGATCCGCTCGCCGCTCAAGGGCTTGTCGAGTTTTGCGCGCGTGCAGGAAGGCAGCTACGTCACGCCGACGCAATCGGGCCTGCTCACCTACATCTATCAACTCGATCCCATGTGGGTGAACTTCAGCATCTCGGAGAACGAGTTGTTGAAATGGCGCGAGGAAATTCGCAAAGACGAACTGCACTTCCCGCCCGGAAACAAGTTCGACGTGACCGTCATTCAGGCAGACGGATCTGTCTACCCGCAAACCGGCCACATCGACTTCACGAATCCGGCATTCAGCACGGAGACGGGCACGTTCCTCGTGCGCGCGGTGTTCGCGAATCCGCGCGGCACGCTGCGCCCCGGCCAGTTCGTGAAGGCGCGCGTGGCGGGCGCGGTGCGCCCCAACGCGATTCTGGTGCCGCAGCGCGCGATTCTGCAGGGCGCGAAAAGTCATTTCGTCTGGGTGCTCGATGATCAATCCAAGCCGCGTCAACGCGTGGTCGAAGTCGGCGAATGGCATGGCGACGACTGGTTCGTGACGAGCGGCCTGAAGGCGGGCGAGCGCGTGATCGTAGACGGCGCCGTGCGCGTCGCAGCCGACTCCCAAGTGCGCGTGGTCAGCGCGCCGACGCCGGGCGAGGCACCGGCAACAGCGCCAGCCGCGACGTCCGCTCCCGGCGCGCAGGCGTCCCTGACTCAAACGAAAAACGAAAGCGGCGGCACCGAGAAGTGAACTGAAAGCCGACTATCGAAAGCATCGAAAGCATCGGAAGCACGTCGCGCGGAAGAGGCCAATGAACATCTCACATTTCTGCATTGACCGCCCGATTTTTGCCTCGGTCATTTCCATCGTCATCACGCTGGGCGGCGCGCTCGCGATGCTCGCGCTGCCGACCGCGCAGTATCCCGACATCACGCCGCCGCAAATCACCATCTCCGCGACGTATCCGGGCGCGAGCGCCGATGTCGTCGCGAACAACGTGGCCGCGCCGATCGAGCAACAGGTCAATGGCGCCGACCGGATGATCTACATGAGTTCGTCGAGTTCGTCGACGGGCAACCTGACCATCAACGCGTACTTCGAGATCGGCACGAACCCGGAGCTGGCGCAAGTGGACGTGCAGAACCGCGTCAACCTCGCGCTGCCGCAACTGCCGCAATCGGTCACGGCGCAAGGCGTGCAGGTGCAGAAGAAGTCGCAGGCGTTCATGATGGTGATCGCCATCTATTCGCCCGACGAGCGTTATGACGCAACCTATATCGCCAACTACGCGAACGTCTACGTGCTGGATGCGCTCAAGCGCATTCCCGGCGCGAATCAGGCGAGCATCTTCGGCACGCCCGACTACGCCATGCGCATCTGGCTCAAGCCCGACCGCATGGCGCAACTCGGCGTCACGGCCGCCGATGTGCAGACAGCCGTCGCCAATCAGAATCAGCAATTCGCCGTGGGACGTCTCGGGCAATCGCCGACAGGCGCGCCCGTCGAGCAATCGTTCGCGGTGACGACATCGGGGCGGCTCACGGAGCCGTCGCAATTCGAGAACATCATCATTCGCGCGGAGTCGGGCGGCGCGGCTATCGTGCGTCTGAAGGACGTGGGCCGCGCGGAGCTTGGCCAGAAAGACTATTCCATTCGCAGCCGCTTTCAGGGCAAGTCCGCGACCGTGCTCGCGGTGTATCAACAGCCGGGCGCGAACGCGCTCGACGTCTCGAAGCAAGTGCGCGCGCGTCTCGCCGAGATGAAGAAGTCGTTCCCGGAAGGCATCGACTACCAGATCGCGATGGACACGACCGAGTTCACGCGCGCGTCCATCTCCGATGTCGTGCACACGTTCTTCGAAGCGGTCGTGCTCGTGGTGATCGTCGTGTTCGTGTTTCTGCAAAGCCTGCGCGCCACGCTGATTCCGGTGCTCGCGGTGCCGGTGTCCATCGTCGGCACGTTCATGGGCATGTCGGCGCTCGGCTTCTCGATCAACATGCTGACTCTCTTCGGCATGGTGCTGGCTATCGGCATTGTCGTGGACGATGCGATCGTCGTGATCGAAAACGTCGAGCGCAACATGACGGTGCATAAGCTCGATCCGAAGGCCGCCGCGAAACTCGCAATGGACGAAGTGGCCGGGCCGGTGGTCGCCATCGTGCTCGTGCTGTGCGCCGTGTTCGTGCCGGTGGCGTTTCTCGGCGGCATCACGGGGCAGATGTACAAGCAGTTCGCCATTACCATCGCGATATCGGTCATCATCTCGGGCATCGTCGCGCTGACCTTGTCGCCTGCCCTCGCCTCGCTGCTGCTCAAGCCCGGGCATCACGAGAAGAAGGGCTTCTTCCGCTGGTTCGACCGGCAGTTCGCGCGCATGACGGCGGGCTACACGGCGGTCGTGCGCGTCGCGATCAAACGCTTCGTCATCGCGTTGCTGCTGTTCGCCGGAATGATCGCGCTGGCTGTCGTCATGATGCGCGACATCCCCACGGCCTTCCTGCCGCCCGAGGATCAGGGCTATCTGCTGGGCGCGGTCATCATGCCGGACGCGGCATCGCTCGATCGAACGGGACAAGTGTCGGACCGCGTCACCGAATACTTCCTGAAGCAGCCGGCCGTCGGCAGCATCGCCACCGTCGACGGCTTCAGTCTTCTCGACAGCCAAAACAAGAACAACGCGTCGACGTTCTTCGTGGGCTTCAAGAGCTTCGACGAGCGCTACACGTCCGCAAACATCCGCACGCAGAACGCGCGCGCGGTGCTGGTCAATGCCTACAAGGCGCTCTCGCAGATCAGGGAAGGCATTGTCGTGCCGCTCAATCCGCCGTCGATACCGGGCCTCGGCACCACGGGCGGCACCGAGATGTGGATTCAGAGCAAGGGCGATGCGCCCACCGCGCAGTTCGCGGCGATCGTCGAGGACTTCGTGGCGAAGGCCAAGCGCCGGCCCGAGCTGACCGGCGTGACGTCCACCTTCAACGCGTCTTCGCAGCAATTGCTCGCCGACGTGGATCGCGACAAGGCGGAGACGCTCGGCGTGCCCGTCGAAGACGTGTATAGCGCGATGCAGACGATGTTCGGCTCGCTCTACGTGTCGCAATTCAACCGCTCTAGCCGCCTCTGGCAAGTGATCCTGCAGGCCGAGCCCTCGTATCGGCTGCGGCCCGACGATCTCACGCAGATCTTCGTGAAGAGCAAGAGCGGCAGCATGGTGCCGCTCAAGTCGGTGGTCAATACGCGCTACGTCACGGGGCCCGATCTCATCACGCGCTTCAACAACTTCCCGGCAGTCAAGATCACCGCGAACGCCGCGCCCGGTTATGCGTCCGGTCAGGTCATTCAGGCGCTGGAAGAAGTGGCAGCGGGCTTGCCGTCCGACTACGGCATTGCGTGGAGCGGCGAGGCGTTCGAAGCGAAGCAGTCGGGCAGTTCGTCGGCACTCGTTTTCATATTCGGGCTCGTGATGGTGTTCCTGATCCTCGCCGCCCAGTACGAAAAGTGGAGCCTGCCGTTCGGTGTCCTGATGGCCGTGCCGTTCGCCATCTTCGGCGCGCTGCTCGCCATTCTGCTGCGCGGGCTCAACAACGACGTGTATTTCCAGATCGGCCTCACGATGCTCGTCGCGCTGGCCGCCAAGAACGCGATTCTCATCTTCGAGTTCGCCGTGATGAACCGCCAGTCCGGCAAATCCGTGTTCGATGCCACGATGACCGCCGCCGAAGAACGTCTGCGGCCGATCGTCATGACATCGCTCGCGTTCATTCTCGGCTGCGTGCCGCTCGCCATCGCGACGGGCGCATCGGCGAACAGCCGGCATTCCATCGGCACCGGCGTGATCGGCGGGATGCTGGGCGCAACGGTCATCGCCGTGTTCTTCATTCCGATGTTCTTCTACGTGCTCGAAACGATGTCCTCGCGTTCGAGCAAGAAGAGCGGACACGCCCCGCCCGCTTCGGATGCGGCGCCAACGCACGGCGCATCGGGCGGCGGCGCCGACGCGCGGCCTTCCGCTCCCAACGAGGGGAACTGACATGCGGCGCGCCCGGCTCTTCCTTTCGCTTGCGGGTCTCGTCGGCGTCGTGTCGCTGAACGGCTGCCTGCTCGGGCCGAACTATTCGCGCGAGCCCGTGCCGACGCCCGCGACGTTTCGCTTTGCCGCCACCGAAGTCGCCGACACTGCGAACACCGAATGGTGGAAGCAGTTCCAAGACCCCGTTCTCGACGACCTCATTGCCACCGCGCTCGCGAACAACAAGGATGTGAAGATAGCAGCGGCGCGCGTCGAACAGTTCATGGGCCAGTTCGTCACGACGCGCTCGGCGCTCTTCCCGCAAGTCTCGGCGGGCGCGACGGCGGCACGGCAGCGTATTTCGAGGGCGGGACCGCAGCCTACGCTGCCGGGTGTCGGACCGGTCTTCAACGACTTCGAGCTTTCGGTGTCGGCGGCGTGGGAGATCGACGTCTTCGGCCGCATCCGCAGGCTGACGGAAGCGGCGCGCGCGAATCTGCTGTCGAGCGAGGAAGCCCGCCGCGCGACGATCCTGTCGCTCGTGGCGTCGGTCGCGTCGTCGTACCTAAATCTGCGCAGCCTCGATCAGCAGCTTGCCATTGCGAAAGCGACGACCGAAAGCCGCGCGGAATCGGTCCACGTGTTCACGCTGCGCTTCGAAGGCGGCGAAGTTTCGCAACTGGAACTGGCGCAAAGTCAGTCGGAGTACGAGGCTTCTCTCGCGACCATTCCGCAGCTCGAAACGCAGATCGCGCAGCAGGAAGACGCGCTTTCCATCCTCCTCGGCGACAACCCGCGGCCGATCGTGCGCGGCCGCGAACTCGGCGCGCTCGCCACCCCCGTGATTCCGGCGGGACTGCCTTCCGATCTGCTCGAACGCCGCCCCGACCTGCTGCAGGCCGAGCAGGACCTGATCGCCGCGAATGCGCTCATCGGCGCGGCGCGGGCGCTGTATTTCCCGCAGATCTCGATCACCGGCTTGTTCGGCACGGCGAGCGGCCAGTTCTCGTCGCTCTTCACCGGGCCGTCGCGCGTGTGGTCGTTCGCGGGCGCGGTCACGCAGCCCATCTTCACGGCGGGCAACATCTCCGGTCAGGTGCAGACGGCCGAAGCGCAACAGCGGGCTGCGCTGCTGTCGTATCAGAAAGCCATTCAGGTCGCCTTTCAGGAAGTCGACGACGCGCTCATCGCCTCCGAGAAGCTGCGCACGCAGCTCGAAGTGCAAGGCCGCCAGGTCACGGCGCTCGCCACGTATGCGCGGCTTGCGCGGGCGCGCTACGAGGGCGGCTATACGAGCTACATCGAAGTGCTCGATGCCGAGCGCAGTCTCTTCGACGCGCAACTCGCGCAGACGCAGACGCAGGCGGCCGCGCTCACGTCCTTCGTCACGCTATACAAGGTGATGGGCGGCGGCTGGGTCGTCGAGGCGGACAAGATGACCGGACAGGCGAGCGCGGGCACGAACGCCCCGGCCGGGACGACTCAGGCGCTGCAATGAGCACGCTGCCATCCGCGCCGGCCGCCTCGCGCGGCGCCCGTCCGCTGATCGCGTGTCACGAATGCGATCTCATCCAGCGGGAGAACCCGGTGCCGCCCGGCGGCGCGCTGACCTGCTGCCGATGCGGCGCGGTGCTCTACCGGCGCCGCCGAAAGGGTTTCGACCGGGCGCTCGCCTATGCGCTCACGGCCTCGGTGCTGTGGATCGTCTCGAACGCGTTTCCCATCGTGGGTCTATCGGTGAGCGGCTCGCTCGTGCAGACCACGCTCATGGGCGCGGCGCGCGTGCTGTATCGCGACGGCATGTGGCCGCTCGCCGGGCTCGTCTTCTTCACGACGGTTCTCATGCCCGGCTTGCAGGCCCTCGGCATGGTCTGGCTGCTGCTGCCGCTGCATCTGAACCGCAGGCCGTGGCGCGCGTATGCCGTCTTCCGCTTGCTGCGCGTGGCGCGCGAATGGGGCATGACCGAAGTGCTGATGCTCGGCCTCCTCGTCGCTGTCGTGAAGCTCGCGCATATCGCGTCGGTGGTGACGGGTCCGGCGCTGTGGTCGCTCGCGGCGTTGATGTTGCTGCTCATCGCGGCATCGTCGGCATTCGACGAGCGGGCCATGTGGGCCCGCATCGAAGGCGCGCCGCCCGGCATGGCGCCCGACACGCCGCTGCGGGGCGCGACCGCTGCCGCCAACGGCATCTTCGTCTGCCACGACTGCGGCCTGTGCACGCGCGGCGCGCGCCGGCACGCTCACTTATGCTGTCCGCGCTGCGGCGCGCGCGTGCATCTGCGCAAGCCCGCCAGCCTGTCGCGCACATGGGCCTACCTGAGCGCGGCGGCGGTCCTCTACATTCCCGCCAACACGCTGCCGGTGATGAACACGAGCTCGCTCTTCGGCGCGCAGAAGGACACGATTCTGAGCGGCGTCGCGTATCTGTGGCAGTCGGGATCGTGGCCGCTCGCGATCATCGTGTTCATTGCGAGCATCGCGGTGCCCATGCTCAAGATCCTCGCCATCGGCTATCTCGCCGCGAGCGCCAACCTGCGCATGACCCAGCGCAGCGAACAGCGCGCCCGCATCTACCGGATCGTCGAACTGGTGGGCCGCTGGTCGATGCTCGATATCTACGTGATCGCGGTGCTCGTCGCGCTCGTGCAGTTCAGCGCGGTGGCGACCATCGAGGCCGGGCCCGCGTCGATTGCGTTCGGCGCGGTCGTCGTGCTGACCATGCTCGCCGCCATGTCGTTCGATCCGCGCCTCATCTGGGACACCGCGACGCCGCGCAAGGAGGCACGATGAGCACGCCGGACGAAACGCCCGACGCCGAGGTGGTGCCGAGACGCCGCTGGCGCATTCCGTGGGTGTGGATCGTGCCGGCCATCGCGGTGGCAATCGGCATCTGGCTCGCGGCGCAAGCCGTGCTCGCAAAAGGGCCGACCGTGACCATCAGCTTCCGAACCGGCGAAGGGCTCGAAGCGGGCAAGACGAAGATCAAGTTCAAGGACGTCGAAATCGGGCTCGTCAAGTCAGTGGCGCTCTCGAACGACTATTCGCGCGTCGTCGCCACGGCGGAGCTGACCCGCGATGCCAGCAAGATGCTCGTCGACGACACGCGCTTCTGGGTCGTGCGGCCGCGCGTGGCGGGCGGCTCGGTCTCGGGCATCAGCACGCTGCTTTCGGGCGCGTATATCGGCATGGACATCGGCCGCACGAAGCGCGAGCGGCGCGACTACGTGGGCCTCGAAACGCCGCCTGTCTTCTCGAACGACGTTCCCGGGCGGCAGTTCATCCTGAAAGCGGCCGATCTCGGCTCGATCGATGTCGGCGCGCCGATCTACTTCCGTCGCCTGCAAGTGGGTCAGGTGACATCGTTCGAACTGGATCAGGACGGCAGCGGCGTCACCCTGCACGTCTTCGTGAACGCGCCCTACGACCGCTATGTGAACGCGGATTCGCGCTTCTGGCAGGCAAGCGGCATCGACCTCACGCTCGGCACCGACGGGCTCAAGCTCAACACGCAGTCTCTGGTTTCGATGGTGATCGGCGGCCTCGCGTTCGAGACGCCCGCCGCATCGCTGGCCTGGGCCGAGGCGCCCGCGAACACGACGTTCTCCCTCTTTCCGACGCGCGCCGACGCGCTGCGCGTGCAGGAGCGCATCGTCGAGACCTACGCGTTCGACTTTCACGACTCGGTGCGCGGGCTCGCGGTCGGCGCGCCCGTGGACTTCCGGGGCATCACCATCGGCGAGGTATCGGCCATCTATACGAGCTTCGATCCGGCGACGCGGCGAATCAGCATCCCCGTCGAAGTGAAGCTCTATCCGGAGCGGTTCACGTCGCGTTTCGCCAACGGCGCGAAGGGCGGCCGGCTGGTGAGCGACCCGCGCGCGCTCGCGGAACTGCTGGTCGCTCGCGGCTTGCGCGGACAGTTGCGAACGGGCAGCCTGCTCACCGGACAACTGTACGTGGCGCTCGACTTCTTCCCGACTGCGAAGAAGGCGAGCATCGACTGGAGCCGCACCCCGCCGCTCATGCCCACGACGCCGAGCGGCCTCGCGTCGTTGCAGGATTCGGTCAACCGGATCATGACGCGCGTCGACAAGCTGCCGATCGAGGAACTCACGGCGAGCGCGAAGCAGACGCTCGACAACACGAGCCAGCTGATGAGCAACCTGAACACGCAGATCGTCCCGCAAGCTGCGACGACGCTCGCCGCCGCCCGCGCCGCGCTCGATGCCGCGCATTCCACGCTCATGCCTGCTTCCGGCTTGCAGCAGGACACGGCCGAAGCGGTCCGCGAACTGACGCGCACGGCGGCCTCGTTCCGCAGTCTCGCGGACTACCTGCAGGAGCATCCCGAAGCGCTGCTGCGCGGCAAGCCGGAGGACAAGAAGTGATGCGCCCCGCTCTCGTGTCCGTCGTATTTTTCGCCGCAATCTGCGCAGGGTGCGCGTCGCCGCGTGCGAGCTTCTATCGGGTGAGCGCGGAGCCGTCGCTTACCGCGACGACCCGTTTCGAACCGAGCCGGCCGCTGATCGTCGGTCCTGTGACAGTGCCGGAACTGGTCGATCGTCCGCAGATCGTCACGCGCGATTCGGCCAATCAGGTCACGCTCAACGAATACGCGCGCTGGGGCGCGCCGCTAAAGAGCAGCATCGCCGATGCCATCGCCGGGGATCTCACGCTGTTGCTCGGCTCCGACCGCGTGGCGGTGGCGTCGCGCGCGGTGGCGGACCCGCAGGCGTGGCGCGTGCGCGTCGATATCCAGCAGTTCGAATCCGTTCCCGGCGAAACGGTCGTGATCGATGCTCACTGGACCGTGCGCAGCCTTGCCGGCGATACGGCGCAAAGCGGCCGCTCGGTCGTGCGCGAACCGGTGACCGGAACCGGCTTCGATGCGCTTGTCGCCGCGCATAGCCGCGCGCTCGCGAGCGTGAGCCGCGACATCGCGGCGGGAATCGGGCGCGCCGCCGGGCCGTGACGCGCGATGCTCGCCAACCCGGCCACGAGTGGATGCGTCGAAGGGTCTCGGCGCTACTGGATCGAATAACCGCGCCCCTGCATGCAGGCGGCCCACGCCCGGTAGTAGGTGTCCATCGCGCCCTGGCTTTGCGCCTGCGCATTCGCCTGCTCCGCGCGCAATTCGCGCAGCGGAATCATCTGTCCGGAAGCGGAAAGGCCGGCGCGCGAGAGCGTCACGCCGCGTTCG